>CBDANG010000011.1:0-892985 GCA_965197485.1 Longimicrobiales bacterium | reverse complement strand
ACAGGTAGTCGAGAAGACCTTTCGTGCTGGAGAGAAGGTGACCAGTGTTCGACTTCTCCGCAGGCCGGTGAATTACAGCTACACTGACGGACAGCTTTACCACTTCATGGATCAGGAAAGCTTCGAGATGATCCCAATTTCGGGGGATCTCATTGGTCAGGAACAGCTCAAATACCTAAAGGAGAACATGGAGTGCGAGGGGTTGGTTCATGACGACAATGTAATTGCCGTCGAGCTCCCGGACTTTGTGGAGCTTACAGTGACTCAGACAGACCCGGGCCTCAGGGGTGACACAGCTCAGGGCGGGAGCAAACCTGCGACCCTCGAGACCGGCGCGGAGATTCAGGTGCCCCTATTCGTGGAACAGGGTGACGTGGTCAGGGTGGATCGCCGCGAGGACAAGTACCTGGAGCGGGTCTGATGATCGATCTTGAATTCATCGAGAAGCTGATCCGAACGCTAGACGAAAGCGGACTCGACCATGTCGAGATTGAGCGTGGTGGTACTCGAGTGCGGATCTCGCGGAGTCCACCGGTGGACTCTGGCGAGGGTGCGGCCGAATCTTCTTCTACGGCTTCGGACCTCGCTCTACCAGACGCCCCTGGGGGTGACTTCGGTGAAGAAGCAGTCGAGTCCGAGGATCTGGAGGGAGGCGGCGAGAACCTCACAGAGATCACCTCTCCCATGGTCGGGACCTTCTACCGGGCAGCATCCCCGACTCGGGCCCATTTACAGAGGTTGGGAAGGCGATCTCGACCGGTGACGTCCTATGCATTATCGAGGCCATGAAGCTCATGAACGAGCTGAAAGCCGAGGCGGGGGGAATCATCCAGGAGGTCTGCGTGCCGGACGGCGAGCCGGTCGAGTACGGACAGGTCCTATTCAGAGTCCGGCCCTCCTGAACGCTCTCTCTGCCCTGGTCCGGGCTACTACCATCAAACGATTTGCGGTGGCGAGCCGGACGTACCTCCTGTTAAGGGGCGGCATCGGTGTTTGACAAGGTTCTCATCGCGAATCGGGGCGAGATTGCTCTGAGGGTGATCCGCGCCTGTCAGGAACTCGGGGTCCCCACCGTCGCCGTGTATTCGGAGGCAGACGCGGAGTCCCTTCACGTCCGGTTCGCCGAAGAAGAAGTCTGTATCGGGCCCGCTCAGTCCACGCAGTCGTACCTGAATATTCCCAGGATCATAGCGGCCGCGGAGATCACCGGCGCGGAGGCAATTCATCCGGGCTACGGATTCCTGGCCGAAAACGCCGAGTTTGCCGAGATCTGTGGGCGCTCCGGGATCACCTTTATCGGCCCGTCGGCTGACCAGATTCGCGCTATGGGCGATAAGGCTACGGCTCGTCGCTCGATGATCGACTCCGAGATCCCGGTGGTGCCCGGGTCGGACGGACCGGTCAGCGATGCGGACGAGGCGCTCAGGGTCGCCGCAGAGATCGGGTTCCCCGTCATGATCAAGGCGTCTGCTGGCGGGGGAGGCAAAGGAATGCGCGTCGCTCCGGATGCGGAGGCCTTTGATCGGCTTCTGAAGGCTGCGCAGAACGAGGCACAGTCCGCGTTCGGAGACTCGGCGGTTTACCTGGAACGTTACATGGAACGGCCGAGGCACGTGGAGATCCAGGTTTTTGGGGACACGCATGGCAGGGTCGTGCACCTCGGAGAGAGAGACTGCTCGGTGCAACGCCGGCACCAGAAGCTGGTCGAGGAGGCGCCCTCGCCAGCGATCACCCCCGAGCTCCGAGCCGAAATGGGTGAGGCGGCAGTGAGGGCGGCGCAGGCGATTGGCTACGTCGGTGCGGGCACTGTGGAGTTTCTCTTGAACCGAGACGGTTCGTACTTCTTCATTGAGATGAACACCAGGATTCAGGTCGAGCACCCGGTCACCGAGGTCACGACGGGCTTCGACCTTGTGAAGGAGCAGATACTCGTAGCCGCCGGCGACCGCCTGTCCTTTCCCTTGGAGCCCGCAGTACTTCGTGGACACACCTTTGAGTTTCGCGTCAATGCAGAAGACCCAGAGCGTAACTTTCAACCGTCACCTGGGCAGATCACGACCTTCCATCCACCCGGCGGCCCGGGGGTCCGATTGGACACTCATGTGTACGCGGGGTATCACGTGCCACCCTACTACGACTCGCTTCTAGCCAAGCTCATCGTGAGTGGCAAGACCCGAGAGGAGGCACTCGTGCGCGCAGAGTACGCACTGGGCTCCTTTGTAATCGAGGGGGTGTCCACGACCATTGAATTCCTCTCGGAGCTTGTTCGTGAGGAGTCCTTTCAGGTCGGTCAAATCGATACGCACTTCGTGGAGCGGTTTCTGGCTGGGCGTGAATAGAGTGAAGGTCGAGACCTACCACTCTGCGGCCGAGTTGGTGGACGCTTCGCGGATGGCAGATGCCACCGCTGTGGTCATCGACGTGATCAGGGCGACCTCCACCATCGTCGAGGCGTTCGCTGCGGGAGCGCGGGCCGTGTACCCGACGCTCTCCAGCGAGGAGGCGATCCGGCTCGCGAATTCACTGGGGCGAGAGGACACCTTGCTCTGTGGAGAGAGAAAGGGATTGAGAATCGAGGGGTTCGACCTCGGGAACTCCCCCCTCGAGTTTATGCCGGAGCTGGTTGCAGGGAATCGACTCGTGATGAGCACCACCAACGGCACCCAGGCGTTCCTTGCGGCGGAGGGTGCCGAGAGGGTGGTGGCGGCCTCTTTGCTGAACCTCTCAGCCGTAGCCGAGGCGGTCTCAGGGGCAGCTATGGTGGTGTTCATCTGTGCTGGAAAGGAAGGCAGATTCTCCCTCGACGATGCCCTCTGCGCCGGCCTCATCCTCCAGCGTCTGACAGAAAGGGGTGAGGACGGCTCGGGGCCCGCCCTGTCACTGGATGACGCTTCCAAGTCGGCTCTGGCGCTCGCGTCGGGGCACGATGCCGACTCTGGCCTTCTTAGAGAGACGGCCGCGGGGGCTGCACTGGTGGAGGTAGGTCTGGAAGCCGATCTTGAGCGGTGTGCCGACGTTGATCGTCACGGGTTGGTTCCGGAGATGCTCGATCGAATCATCCGTCTCCCCGAGAAGGGGTGAGCGCCATTCCCCACCCTCCCTCCTAGTTGGACCGGTCATGTTGAAATCGGAGCAGAGGCGAGAGCTCGCGGGTGTGGGGCTGATCGCCTTGGCCCTGTTGACGCTGTTGGCGCTGATCCCAGTTGGGGCGCTGGGTTCATTCGGCGTGGGGAGGTTCGAGTCGGAGAACGTAATGGGCCCGTTGGGTCGGCTGATCCAAAGCGGTGCCGTGTACATGTTTGGGGTCGCCGCAGGACTCCTCCCCTTCCTAGTCGGCCTCCTCGGCGTCCACCTCGGTGGGTGGATGGACCAAGACCGGACGATCAGGCTGGCCGCACTGAGTGGAGGGCTTCTTGGCCTGGTTCCGGCGGCTGCCCAGCTCACTTCTCCCGATGGTTCCGGTCCGGGCTGGCTTGGAAGAGCGGTCGGGCGGCCGCTCATAGCAGCTGCCGAGCCATTCGGCGCGGGCTTCATCCTCGTGGCGATCTTCGTGCTCCTCATACTAGCGACGTTGGGCTGGAACCCTGTTCGGCGGCCCGCGATCTGGGCCTGGGGTGGGGCGTTAGCTGGATGGAGGGGGCTCGCGGATTGGCTAGAGGGCAGGAGGTTTCCGCTCGCACGCCATGACCCGACGGGTCCGAGCGCAGACTCGATCTCTCCCAGCGATGGGTTCGCTGAGATCGACTCTGAGGGTACCCAGGGTGGCGCGCCTTCCGAGCGGGCTGAGCACGGGACTGCCCAAGAGAGGCGGAAAAGGAAAAAAAACGGATTCTCCCTCCCCGACCTCAGGGACCGGACCGGGCTCGCTAGCGAGGAGCTACCGCCCATGGACCTCCTCACCCCGGGCACGGGGGAGCATCTAGGGGAGATGCAGAGAGATCTTGACGCTCTCGGTCAGGTATTGGTCGAAAAGCTTCGGACCTTCAGTGTCGAGAGCGAACTGGGGGGACGAACGACCGGTCCCGTGGTGACCCAGTTCGAGGTCGTACCAGCCCCCGGCGTGAAGGTCAACCGAATCGCCAACCTGGATCGGGATCTGGCGCTCGCGATGCGAGCTCGGACCGTGCGCATCGTCGCACCGATCCCCGGGAAGGGCGCGGTCGGAGTCGAGATTCCGAACCCGGTGCCGGCTACCGTGCAGGTCAGAGAGATACTGGAGAGTCCGGCGTTTCATCGGTCCCGCGCCGACCTTCCACTGGCCCTTGGAAAGGACCTTCATGGTGCGCCCTACGTCGCTGACCTAGCGAAGATGCCGCACTGCCTCATCGCCGGTGCAACTGGGTCGGGGAAGTCGGTTTGCCTGAACGCCATCATCACCTCCCTCGTCTACCGGCACACTCCGGAGACTCTGCGACTCCTGTTGATCGATCCGAAGATGGTCGAGCTGACCACGTACGGCGATCTCCCCCACCTCAGGCATCCCGTAGTGACGGATCCCAGAGATGCAGCTGGAGTGCTGAAGTGGGCGATTCTAGAGATGGATCGGCGATACGCCCTCTTCTCCGAGAACGGGGTCCGTTCGATGGGCGAGTTCAACCGCCGTGTACGGAAGGGTGGGGTGCTTCGCCGCGTAGAGCCGCTTGGAGACGAGGGAGATCCGGACCGGTGGGTCTACCAGGAAGGGATCCTTCCGTTCGTTGTTCTGGTGGTGGATGAGCTCGCCGACCTCATGATGACGGTCCAGAGCGAGGTCGAGAAGCCGCTCACCCTGCTCGCGCAAAAGGCGCGCGCGATCGGACTCCATCTACTCGTGGCCACCCAGCGACCCTCCGTGAACGTCATCACGGGACTCATCAAAGCGAATTTTCCGTGCCGAATCGCCTTCCGTGTGGCCTCGAAGACAGACTCACGCACGATTCTCGATCAAAACGGTGCGGATGCGCTTCTCGGGAATGGTGACATGCTCTTCCTTCCCCCGGGACAGAGCTCTCCGATCCGCATGCAGGGGGCTTACATCTCCACAGATGAGACCGGGGCGCTCATCGATTGGTATCGGGAGGTTGGAGAGCGGAAGCTTGCTGATACTGAGGACGGAGTGGAGTCGGAGGGCGAGGAGGACATCCTCGAGGTCGTTCGCGCTAGGGAGGCAGAGGAATCAGAGAGCGAGGATGATGAGCTGGAGGGAGACTGGGACGAGAACTTCCGGGAAGCCGCCGAGCTCTGCATCCGGAGCGGGCAGGGCTCCACCTCACTCCTCCAGCGGAAGCTCCGAGTCGGCTACGGGCGGGCAGCCCGCATTGTCGATCAGCTTCATGACGCGGGTGTGCTCGGGCCGCCGGACGGCTCCAAGCCCCGAGAGGTACTCATGAGCTCAGATCAATTCGATCGGATGATGTCCGGTGCCGAAAAAGACGGCTAGTTGACTCCTAGAAGCTCCACCTGACGGGCGCCGGAGCTGGAGGTGGGGCGAGCCTGAACGTTTCGCCACCAGCCCGTGTACACCGGGGGATGGAGTACTACCGCATTTGCAGCGTCCGGATTCTGGTCACAATGGTCCTGGCGTTGGTTGGCGCTCCCCTGATGCTGTCCGGGCAGGATGCCGCTTCGGTGTTGGAAAGGGCAGCCGAACGCTACGCATCCCTGAGTGGGTTCTGCGCGGACTTTCAGCAGACAATTGACGTGACTCTCCTTCGTGAGACCAAGAGGAGCGAGGGGGAGCTGTGTCAAGTCCGTCCGGACAATTTCGAGATGCGATTCACCGATCCACTGGGCGACCGGATCGTGGCAGATGGGAACGACCTCTGGGTTTATTTCCCGAGCACCGATGACGGCCAGGTGTTTCGGACCCCGCTCGCTGGCTCCCAGGGACGGTTCGACCTCCACCGTGAGTTCCTGTCGGACCCTGGTGAGCGCTACTCCGCCACGTTGGAGGGGCGGGGCCAAATCGATGGACTGGACATGTACCTCCTGAGCCTCCGACCCCGTGTGCGATCACCCTATTTGCACGCCCGCGTCTGGATCGGCGTGGAGGATGATCTGATCCGAAGACTCGAGATCCTCGAGGAGTCGGAGTCGATTCGGACGCTGGAGCTGACAAACATCACGCTCGATCCCGATCTCTCGGCGGATCGCTTTCGTTTCGATCCCCCACAGGATGTACAGGTGATCACGCGATGACCGGTCGCGTTCGGACCCGGGAGCTCCCGGTCTTTCCCGTCACGGCGAAACCAGTACGTGCCGATGTCAGCCCAGACGTTGCCGCCGTTGAGCATCACTTTGGACCCGTCGGCTCGCAGGAGGGGCCTAGGATCGGCCTGATCACGCTGGGGTGCGACAAGACACGGTCGACTCAGAGCGGATGATGGCCGCGTTGGTCGGTCACGGGGCAAGAGTCTCTTCCGAGGTCGATGGCGCAGACCTCATCATCGTGAACACTTGCGGGTTCATCGAGGCCGCGAAGGAGGAGTCCGTCGAGGCCATTCTCGAGGCTTGCGCGCTTAAGGAACAGGGCCGGGTCGCGGCGGTCGCGGCGGTCGGCTGTTTAGTCCAGCGTTACAAGGAGGATCTGTCAGCCGAGATCCCAGAGGTGGACCTGTTCCTCGGGTTGACGGAGATGGACCGCCTGATCCCCGAGCTGAGGGTACGTCGCGTCCTCGCGAATCAGCTGGCGCCGGTTCCGAACATGGAGCTCCCGCTCCGGATCCTCTCCACTGATACACCTCATACGTCCCACCTGAAGATCTCCGAGGGATGTGATCACACGTGCGCATTCTGCGCCATTCCGCATATGCGAGGGCTTCACCGCTCCGCCCCAATCCACGAGCTCGTCCGAGAGGCGCAGGAGCTCGAGGGTGGCGGTGTGAAGGAGCTGAACATCATCTCGCAGGACACGACCTGGTACGGACGAGACTTTCGCAGGATCGCTGTGCAAGCGGCCGGGCCGCGCGGCCTGCCCGAGCAGACCTCCCTGCTGCCCGATCTCCTGAGAGCCATCTTGGCGGGGACTGGGGTTCCGTGGATTCGCCTGTTCTACATGTATCCGTCTGGCATCACCCCTGAGCTGGTCGCGATGCTGGAGTCGGAACCGAGGCTCCTTTCCTACCTGGACATGCCTATCCAGCATGGGAGCGACTCGATGCTGAAGCGGATGAGGCGTCCCAAGCGCCAGAGCACGATCAGGGAGAGGATCGAAGGGCTGCGATCAGCGATCCCCGATCTCGTGCTTCGCACGACGATCATCGTGGGATTTCCAGGTGAGACGGAGGCCGAGTTCAGTGAGATGCTCCAGCTCCTGGAGGAGATCCGATTCGATCGTGTGGGGGCCTTTCCGTACTCGCTCGAGGAGGGTACGCCGGCGGCGACCATGAGCGGACATCTGTCCGAACAGGAGAAGCGCGACCGACTTGAGACGTTGATGGAGCTACAGCGTGAGATCTCCCTCAAAAAAAATGAGGAGCTGATTGGGCGCCGCGAGACACTCCTCGTGGATCGCCGCATCGACGATGAGCCGGAGCACGTAGCCGAGGGGAGGATCCGAGGACAGGCGGCGGAGGTCGATGGCCTCACTCGAGTATGCGGTGAGGGTGAATTGGATCCGGGCAACTTCGCTCAGGTGGAGATTCTCGATGCCCTCGACTACGACCTGATTGCCCAGGTGGCCTCTTGAGGCGGACCAGATGAATAGGGCTGCCGAGGATGCGGGAGTGTCCCGGTCTGTGGAGGGGTTATGGGAACGGGCATGCGAGTTGATCCCAGGTGGCGTGAACTCGCCCGTGCGCTCCTTCAAGTCGGTGGGCACTCGACCATTCTTCGTCGATCGGGGGGAGGGTGCGTACCTCGTGGACACCGAAGGCCGGCGCTACGTGGACTATGTGCTTTCCTGGGGACCGCTCGTTTTGGGCCACGCCCACCACACGGTAATCGAGGCTTTGGAGGCCCAGCTCTCGCGGGGCACAAGCTATGGAGCCCCTACCGCAGCGGAAGTGGAGCTGGCCGAGCGCCTCGTGCGGCTGGTTCCAGGTCTCGAGATGGTTCGGCTGGTCAACTCGGGCACAGAGGCCACGATGAGCGCACTGAGAGTGGCCCGGGCTTATACGGGCCGCCCGCGGTTCCTGAAATTCACTGGATGCTATCACGGACATGCAGATCCCTTCCTGGTAGCGGCGGGCAGTGGTGTCGCGACCTTAGGGCTTCCCAACTCGCCAGGTGTGCTCGACGAGGCGGTGCATGCCACCGCCCTTCTGCACTTCAACGACCTTGACGCTGTGGAGGAGCTATTCGCCCGCGACGGAGACGAGTTCGCTGCGATCTTCCTCGAGCCAGTAATGGGAAACGCCGGCGTGATCCCTCCTGAGCCCGGTTTTCTCGAGGGTCTGCGAGAGGTTACAGAACGCCACGGCGCGCTCCTAGTGTTCGACGAGGTCATGACCGGGTTCAGAGTTGGCCTTCGAGGGGCGCAGGGGCGCTATGGAGTTGTCCCGGATCTGACGGTGATGGGGAAGGTGATCGGTGGCGGACTCCCTGTGGGGGCCTTTGGTGGACGGAAAGAGATCATGGACCGGGTCGCCCCCGCGGGGCCCGTCTATCAGGCCGGCACGCTCTCGGGCAACCCCCTCGCCACCGCGGCGGGAAACGCCCAGCTGGCGTGGCTCGAGGAGCATGATCCCTTCGAGCATCTTGAGAGCTACGGGCAACGGTTAGTGAAGGGTCTTGTGGACGCACTGACCGGTTCAGGGATCTCCGCAACGGGCGTGGTGGTGGGCTCGATGTGGGGCGTCTTCTTTCACCCCGGTCCTGTCCGATCATTCGAGGATGCGCAAGACTCGGACACCACTCGATTCTCTTGCTTCCATCGAGAGATGCTAAGGCGGGGTGTCTTCTTGGCGCCCTCGGCGTTCGAGGCGGGCTTCCTCTCCATCCAGCACGGCGAGAGGGAGCTCAAGCTGACCCTGCAGGCTGCCCGAGAGGCAGCGGGGAGCATCGGATGAACCATGGCGGTTGTGGGCCCGCAGCGATTGTCGCGCTTGCCTTGCTACTGGCTCCTGCCTCCGCCGGAGCCCAGGGCCTAGCGGATTTCGACTATGAGAATCTCTCCTTTCGGGGCGTGATGCTGGATGGAGGCCATGTGTCGTCCTCGCGAATTAAGTCGACGGCGTCGTTCGGTGGGCGATTGGATCTTGGACTCCTAGGCCCTGGCGTGAGGGTCGTGGCCGGTTTTAGTCATTGGTCCTCTACACTTGCCGATCGGGAGGTCCAGGAGCTCGAGTCGAAGCTCGAATCTCTGATCTTCGACGAGACCGGCGGCCCCGCTACGGTACAACTGGGCGAGATCGCCTGGTCCGACGTCGCCTTCCACGGAGATGCACACTTCCTGTGGCGTGTGCCCCTGGGCCTCCTGACTTACGCGGGTTTGGGGGCGAGTACGCACGTCCTCCGCGGTAGCGGTGCCGCAATCGACGCTACCTTCGTCGACGACCTCTTGGATTCGGTCAGGGCCGGTGTGAACATCCACGGGGGACTGGAAGTCCCCCTCCACCGCCGCTTTCGAGCAGTCGGAGAGGTCCGGTACGAGCTGCTAGAGGATCTCAGTTATCTGCAGTTTCGGCTGGGCGGGCAGTTCTTGTTCGGTTCACCGTTCCCGGGCGAGGGGTAACGCTCCGACAACATGTCTACTCGAGGAGCCGGGGCGCTTTCCGGGGCCTTGGCCTCGCTGGCACTCCCTCCATTCAACCTGTGGCCCCTCGCGTTCGGGGCGCTGGTACCGCTGACACTCTCGCTCACACGTCCCAGGCTGGACTACCGTGAGGTTGTCGCTGGGGGTCTCTGGTTCGGAGCGCTCTTCTATGGCGTCACCTTGCACTGGGTCCCATTCACCGTCCATGGGCTGATGCCGCTCGGGGCCCTGATAGGCTCACTGACAATCGTTATCCTCGCCGCGGTCGGCGGCGTCCAGGCTGTAGCCCTCCACCACCTGGTAGTACGGCGGGGAAGAGCGCCGGTCCTCGCAATTCCCGCCGTCTGGGTGACGACAGAGGTGATCCTCGGCTACGCTGGACCCCTAGCGATTCCGTGGACGCCTTTGGGCCTATCTCTGGCCGCCGCCCCGACCCTAGCAGGGCCAGCGGAGTGGGTCGGCGTTCGGGGCCTCACCCTCTGGATCGCCCTGGTGAATGGCGGGATGGTCCAAGCGCTTGTCAGCCGCGCGCGGAGAGCAACCGCTCTCAATGCGGTCGCCGCGACTCTCTTGGCTCTTGGGCCCGCCGTGGCCGGGTTGGTCCGGGACCGGGGACTGCCGATGAGCCAGCTACCACCCGTGCTGGTCGGACAGATCCAGATCCCACGGGAAGAGATGCTCGATCCAGACCGCCGCGACCAGCGCGCGGCGGAGGCTCTCACGAGGCTCATGGATTCCGTAGGTACCGCGAACGCGGGTCCGTTGGTAGCCGTCCTCCCGGAGGCCCCGTTCTCAGCCGCCTGGACCGCGGGTGTTGAGGATCGAACGCGAATCTTCGCCAGACAGCTGAGTCTCCCGATCCTTGTCGGAGCACACACACTGGGCGCTCACGTTCCCGACGAAGGTGAGGCGAGGCAGCGGCGCAATTCCGTTATGCTGGTTGACTCCGATGGCACCACTCAGACCGTCCACAGTAAGACCCGCATCGTTCCCGGTGTAGAACGTCCCGGCCTGGTTGCCGGCCCCCGCGGGGGCATCCTCAGCATCGAAGCGCTGCATTTGGGCTTTGCGATCTGCTTTGAGGCAGCGTTCGGACGCGACGTACGCAGACTCCGAAACGAGGGCGCGAATCTGCTCGTGAACCCGACGAATGACGCATGGCTCAGGCCTGCGCTCCCCGTGGTGGGGTCGGCCGCCCTCGCCCAGCATCGGGCCCATCTGATTCTACGGGCGGTCGAGACTCGCATGGGTGCAGTCCGCTCGTCGCTCGGGGGAGAGCTGCTGGCCATTGATCCCGATGGTCGAGTCTTGGCGATCCGACCGGCAGGGGGGGAAGGGATCGTGACAGTGCGACCGTCGGCCTCCCCATTGGCGACAGGCTATGTCCGGTACGGAGACGTTGGTGGGCTCGCAGGTCTCTCCCTCCTGGCCGTGCTCCTATGTGGCCGCCCACGCAAGGTCGAGCCGTCGGGTTGAACGGCTGTGGCGTGATTTCTATATTTTAATGCTCACCATTAGCGGTGGACCGGTGACGGAATAGCCGCGGCCTGGCGTCTGGAGAAGTGCCATGAAGCAGGGAGTCCACCCCGAGTATCAGACGGCTGAGATCGTCTGCTCCTGCGGGAACGTGATCGAGACAAGGTCTACCAAGGGTCGGCTGAGCGTCGAAATCTGCGCGGTGTGCCACCCGTTCTACACCGGAAAACAGAAGCTCGTGGATACTGCCGGCCGCGTCGAGCGATTCAACCGTAAGTACAGGCAGTCCGACGAGTCGTGACATCGGAGGTCAGGACGTCGGTCCTGCCCCTTCCGCACACTTGTCTCCCTCCCTTCGCGCGTCTCCCGGGTGAAGATCCCCCCAGTGGATGAGCGATTGGTTGGCCGCCTCCGGGACGCGGCGGCCCGTTTTCAGGCTGTAAACCTGCGGCTCAGTGAGCCAGAAGTAACCAGTGATCCGTCGCTTCTGCGAGAGCTGGGACAAGAACACGCTGAACTTGGCCCCGTGGCCGAGTTGGCGGGAGAACTGGAGGAGGCGGTTCGAGAGCTGGAGGGTGCGCGGGAGTTGGCTCGGAGTCAGGGGGACGACGATCTGCGTGCCCTTGCGCGGGAAGAGGCGGAAGTGTTGCAGGCTAGGATCGTGGAGCTCGAGGACGCGGCCCGGCGCTTGCTCATCCCCAAGGACCCTCTCACAGACCGGGATGCTGTGGTCGAGGTCAGAGCGGGAACCGGCGGGGATGAGGCCGGCCTATTTGCAGCCGAGTTGCTTCGGATGTACCAACGATTCGCTGACCGACAGGGCTTCCAGGTTGAGCTTCTCGACATCTCCGAGGGCATTCCAGGCTCGGTGAAAGAGGCGATCATGGTCGTCCGCGGGCGTGGCGCGTACGGGCTCCTCCGTTTTGAGTCGGGAGTCCATCGTGTACAACGAGTCCCCGAGACCGAGAGCCAGGGAAGGATCCACACTTCAGCGGCTACTGTGGCGGTTCTTCCGGAAGCAGAGGAGGTGGACGTAGAGATCGACCCAGGCGACCTCCGCGTTGACGTCTTCCGCTCCTCGGGCCCCGGGGGCCAATCTGTCAACACGACCGACTCGGCCGTTCGAATCACACATCTTCCGACGGGGCTCGTCGTGAGCTGCCAGGACGAGAAGTCCCAGCATAAGAACAAAGCGAAGGCCCTAAGGGTGCTTCGCAGTCGGCTACTCGACCGCAAGATTGCAGAGACCGAAGCAGCACGGGCCCGCGAGCGTAAAGCGCAGGTGGGTACCGGGGACCGCTCGGCGAAGATCCGAACCTACAACTTCCCTCAGAACCGTATCACCGATCATAGGATCTCCCTCACGCTCCATCAGATGGAGTCGGTCTTGGATGGCGAACTGACCGGGCTGCTCGAGGGCTTGAGGTTGGCCGATGAGGAGGAGCGCTTAGGGGGAGACTCGTGAACCAGACCCGTTCCAGGCCGTCGACCTGGGCCGATCCACCTACAGGGGACAGGCCCTGGACGGTACTTCACCTTGTCACTTGGAGCACGGGATACCTACAGGGGAAGGGGGTCAAAGGGGGGAGGTTGGACGTCGAACACCTCTTGGCACATACCCTCGGCACCGATCGCCTCCAGCTCTACCTGGAATTCGATCGTCCGGTGACCCCGGAGGAGCTCTCTCGTTTCAAACCCCTACTTCTCCAACGGGCGCAGAGGAAGCCGCTCCAGTACATTCTCGGACGAACCTCGTTTCGGGACCTCGAGTTGATCACCGATCCCCGGGTCCTTATCCCCCGTCCCGAGACCGAGGGGCTGGTTGGAGCAGTCCTGGATCAGGTGGCTACGTGGGCAGGCTGCGATTTGCGGGCGCTCGACGTAGGGACCGGCAGCGGTGCGATCGCCCTCTCACTTGCTCGCGAAGGGCCTTTTAGCACTGTTGTGGCGACGGATCCCTCGATGGACGCTCTGGAGGTGGCGCGCGCGAACGCGCTAGCATATGGCTTGGAAGGAAGGGTCGAATTTCGGCGTGGGGAGTCCCTCGGCCCCCTCGGGCCGGAGGAAAGGTTTCACTTGCTGGTATCGAATCCGCCGTACGTTTCGGAAGAGGACTTTGAGAGCCTGGAGGCGGAGGTTAAGGCGTGGGAGCCCCGGGCCGCGCTCGTTGCGGCTGAACGGGGATTGTCGGTGCTCTACACTCTAGTGGCCGGAGCGCCTGGAGCGCTCAAGGATGGGGGGCTTCTTGCCCTCGAGGTGGGGGCCGGGCAGGCCCAAGAAATAGCGAAACGCATCAACAGCCAGGTCGGGTTCGACCCTCCCGTGGTGCTGCGCGACCTTGGCCAGATCGAACGACTGGTTTTAGCGACCTGGCGCGGGCAGGATCGAGACGGCGTGGATGAGTCTCGGCAGGAGAAGCTTGCCGCGACAGAGTTGGCCTGACCGCGAGGTTCAGCAGAATGCCGAATATCGATGAAATGGCGAAGGACCTGGGCGAGGCGCTGGGTCGGACCGACGAGTACCGGGCCCTGAAGCAGGCGGCCTCGGTGCTGAACGAGGATCGCGAGCTCGTCGAGTTGAGAAACGAGCTGGAAAAGCTCGAGTCAGAGCTCGTGACCCAGCTTCGGAGTGGGAAGGAACCTGACACCGAGTCGCGACAGAAGTACGAAGGCTTGGCAGAAGACCTTCAGGTGCGGCCCGCGTACCAGAAACTTGTGGCCTCCCAGGCTAACTTCGACAAGATCCTGCAGCGGGTGAACGACACAATTGCGAAGGGGATCCAGGAAGGGGCGTCGAGCCGGATCATCCTCCCGCCCTAATCGGAGCCGGAAATGCCCTCCCTCAAGGCGTTCAAGGATCCGGTCTACCGGCTGATCGAGCCGGTCGTTTTGGCCATGGTCCAGTGGCGGGTGCACCCGAATGCCATCACGACCCTCGGATTCGCGGTCACAGTGGCCGCCGGGGCCCTATTTCACCTGGATCACGTCCGCTGGGCCGGGATGTTCGTCCTGCTGGGCGGGATCCTCGACATCTTCGACGGGCAGGTGGCCCGCATCAGCGAGCTCGCATCGAAGTTCGGATCGTTCTACGACTCCACGTTGGATCGAATCAGCGAGATCGTTGTCTTTCTCGGACTGCTCTCGCTCTACAATCAGTATGGGAGGGATCTGGCCGACGTTTGGATGGTCTACGTCATCGCTCTCGCCATGGGCGGATCCCTAATGATCAGCTATACCAGAGCAAAAGCCGAGGCACTGGGTCTCGACTGCTCGGTAGGTCTCATGCAGCGAGCGGAACGGGTCTTCCTGCTCGGCGGGGGATGCCTGTTCTTCGGGCTGATGTGGCAGGGACTGGTGCTGAAGGCGATCCTGATCGTATTGGCCGTGACCACCATCGTCACCGCGATCCAGCGAATTGTCTGGGTCTATCAACATGCTTCTGGGGTTCCACTAGATTCGGTCCCAGAGTCGCGTGTGACCCACAACCGGAGGGATAGGACTAGGTGAGCGACCGACCCCAGATTCAGCCTTCTAACGGACGACTCGGAGTTCTTCTTCCCGGGTTCGGAGCCGTTGCAACCACGTTCATAGCCGGGGTAGAGGCAGCCCGTCGAGGTATAGCGAGGCCACTCGGCTCCGTTACTCAGATGAATACCATCCGGGTGGGAAAGAGGACGGAGTCGCGAACTCCACGAGTAAAGGACTTTCTCCCCTTGGCTCCGCTGGACAAGCTCGTGTTTGCCACGTGGGATCCGATCGCAGACGACGGCTACCAGAGCGCCCTGAAGGCGGGTGTCCTCGAAGCCAGGCATCTGGAGCCGATTCGAGGCTTCCTCGAGGGGATCGAGCCGATGCCCGCGGTATTCGACCAGGAGTACGTACGGCGGCTGGACGGCACGAACGTGAAGACGGGCGCCAACAAGTTGGAGCTCGCCGAGCAACTACGCAGGGATATTCAGCGATTCAAGCGCGACCAACGATGTGATCGCCTCGTCATGATTTGGTGTGGCTCGACCGAGATCTTTCTCCGGCCCGGACCAGCGCATGATTCGCTGGAGGCGTTCGAGGCGGCGATGGAAGCGGACGATCCTGCGATCGCGCCCAGCATGATCTACGCGTATGCGGCGATCATGGAAGGCATCCCCTACGCAAATGGCGCGCCGAACCTATCGGCGGACATTGGCGCCCTTGAAAGGGCCGCCGAAGAACGTGGTGTCCCGGTTGCCGGAAAAGATTTTAAGACCGGTCAAACGCTGATGAAAACCATCCTCGCCCCAGGGCTGAAGGCGCGGATGTTGGGAATCAACGGATGGTTCTCCACGAACATTCTGGGTAACCGAGACGGTGCCGTGCTCGATGATCCCGATTCATTCAAGACGAAGGAGGAATCCAAGCTAGGAGTCCTGGAGCACCTCCTCCAGCCCGATATGTACCCGGAGCTGTACGGCGATTTGTATCACAAGGTGCGGATCAACTACTACCCACCCCGGGGAGACAACAAGGAAGGGTGGGACAACATCGATATCGTCGGATGGATGGGGTACCCGATGCAGATCAAGGTCGACTTCCTGTGTCGGGACTCGATTCTGGCGGCCCCCATCGTGCTCGACCTCGCGCTCTTCTTGGATCTCGCTTCCAGAGCGGGACTTTCCGGAATCCAGGAGTGGCTCTCATTCTACTTTAAGAGTCCCCAGACTGCAGAGGGACTGTACCCAGAACACGATCTCTTCATCCAGCATCGTAAGCTCAAGAACACGCTCCGTTGGCTGGGCGGTGAGGAGCCGCTGACGCACCTTGGCCTGGACTACTACGGCAATGGGTAATCCACCCTTCGCGCTGGCCCTGATCGAGACTGAAGCCGAGTGACCGATCGCGGCTTCTTCCTCGTGCTGGAAGGAGTAGAGGGAGCGGGGAAGACTACCCAAGCCCGGTTGATCTCCAGGTGGCTCGAAGAGCGGGACGTTCCGCACCAGTTGGCGCGAGAGCCGGGAGGAACACTGGTCGGCGAGACCGTACGGCGGGTGCTACTCGAATCGGATGGCCTGGAGATCGCGCCCCAGGCCGAGCTCCTCTTGATGCTTGCG
Source organism: Longimicrobiales bacterium (assembly GCA_965197485.1). GTDB lineage: Bacteria > Gemmatimonadota > Gemmatimonadetes > Longimicrobiales > Gaopeijiaceae > JAAXGI01. The sequence continues at coordinate 876,753 of CBDANG010000011.1, read as the reverse complement.
GCGAGATCCGCATTCGTGCATGAAATCGTCCAGCCAGCACTTGCCCGAGGGGAGGTGATGGTCGCGGATCGATTCGAGCTTTCCAGCCTCGCCTACCAGGGTGTGGGTCGAGGTTTGGGGTTGAAAAGGGTCCGGGAGCTCAATGCCTTCGCTACGGGAGGGCTTCGTCCCGATCTCACCCTGGTCTTCGATCTTCCGGTAACCGTCGGACAGGCCCGTCAGGCTACGGCCGGTAAGAAACGGGACCGGATCGAGAAGGAGGGGACCGCACTCCTGGAGTCCGTGAGAGAGGCGTATCGGAGGCTCGCCGACGAGGATGGCGCGGTCCGGTTAGTTGACGGCTCCCCTCCCGCGGCGGAAGTTCATCGAACTGTCCGCGAGCTTCTGAAGTCAGGCTTCCCGGAACCCTTTGACTGCAGGCGGTGTTGAGAACGAGCCCTTTTCGGTAGGCTCGCAACTACACTTTCCCCAATTCTCCGTAGGCTGAATGGAATCGAAGCGCACTCCTATCGGACCCGGCATCGTCCTGTTGCTGGCCTTGTTGATCGGGGGATGGTTCCTCCAGCAGGGTCTAGCGCAGGACCAAGGGATCTTCCTGCGGGCCCGGCTCTTCGACGAGGTGATAGACCATATCGCGGAGCGGTACGTGGATGAAGTGGATCGCGACGACCTGTACGATTATGCCATCGACGGGATCCTCGAGCAGCTCGGCGATCCCAACACCTCGCTGCTGAATACGAGTGCCTACGAGGATTTTCGAATCCAGACCGAAGGCGACTACGGCGGCGTTGGCCTCGAGATCGTAGATCGAGAGGACTACATCACCGTCGTAAGCCCGCTCGCCGGGGCTCCCGGATCTCGAGCGGGCATTCGCGCGGGAGACCTGATCGTAACGGTAGCGGGTGAATCTACTCTGGGCTGGTCTGCGCAGCAGGCGGTTCAGGTTCTGAGAGGCCGCCCCGGCAGCTCGGTCGAGGTCACCATACAGAGGCGCGGAATCGAGGCTCCGATCGCCTTCACCCTTACTCGGGAGCGCATCCAGCTCCGGTCGGTCCGTTTCTCGATGATTCTCAACGGGAATGTGGCCTATATCCCCCTGCGTGTCTTCAGTGAGACCTCGAGCCGGGAGGTTCGGGCGGCAGCCGATTCACTCCGAGATGCCGGTGCAACGTCGGTCATTCTGGACCTCCGCGGGAATCCAGGAGGAGTCCTCGACGAAGGGGTTGCGGTCGCTGATCTGTTTCTCGATCGCGGGGCGGGTGTCGTCGAGACCCGCGGAGACGAGGGCGGACCGAACGGACTGCTCAGAGCATCGAATGTGGATCGATATCGGGGGATGCCGATGGTTGTGCTCGTGGATCGCGGGAGCGCCTCCGCATCAGAGATCGTAGCCGGCGCTCTCCAGGACCACGACCGCGCCCTATTGGTCGGGACGAGTACCTTCGGGAAGGGCTCCATTCAGAGCCTGTTCAACCTTTCGGGTGGGAACGTTCTCAAGCTGACTACGGCGCGGTGGTACACGCCGCTGGGGAGGTCCATCGACAGGTCTGACAACAGATTGGCACCGATTTCGGGAAGCGATTTGTTCGCGAACGGAGATCACCTCGCGATCACGGTCACGGGTCAATACGCCCTTCCTGCAGATACGACGGGTCGACCGACGGTCACCTCGGGGGCGGGACGCAGCCTCTACGGGGGAGGCGGGATTGTTCCCGACCTGCTCGTTACTATGGACACGCTTTCTGCCGACGAGCAAGCGGCTGTCCGAACTCTGTTCCAGGAAGCCGGCGGGTACAATACGGGTCGCTTCAACTACGCCGTCAGATACCTCCAGGACAACCCGGGGATAGGCCCCGACTTCGAGGTGGGAGATGCTGAGTTGAGCGGATTTTTCGAGAATCTTCAGAACGAACGTGGCCTGAGCACACCTCGCGAGACGCTAGAGCGTGCCGCGCGCTACATGGAGCTCGACCTCGAACGAGAGATCGCGCAACAGGGCTGGGGAGAAGTCGGGGCGTTCGAGATACGCATCCCCTACGATGAACCTTTGCAAGCCGCGTTGAATCTTCTGCGAGGGGTGCAGTCACCCGAAGACCTGTTCTCTCGGGCCGGCGGGCCTCTCCCAGGCCAGCCCCCGGCCGTCTCCGCAGCAGGCGTCGATCGCTGAGGCTTCTCGGTGCCGCCGCGTATCAGGCGGATCCATCGCGGCGGTCCCACCATCTCATGGCTAGGCTCCCACACTTCCGCTAGTAGTGAAGGGGCGTTCCAAAGCCGAGTCGCGGTATCGGTGCTGGCTGGGGGAGCCGTACGGGAGCACGAGGGCCGACAATGTTTATCGACAGTGTCACGATCACCGCCGAGGGCGGAACCGGAGGCTCCGGTGCCGAGGCGTTTCAACGCGAGACCGGGCGGCCGCGGGGAGGGCCTTCGGGAGGGGATGGGGGCGACGGTGGAGACGTGGTTCTCGTCTGCGACCCCCAGCTTACAACCCTGTTGGATTTTCGTTACCGGTCCGAGTATCGAGCGGCGCGCGGGGGGCATGGCGAGGGCAGCAACAGGACCGGGCGGCGCGGTCAGGATACCGAGCTGAGAGTCCCGCCTGGGACGTCGGTCAGCGTGATCGACACGGGAGAGCTGCTTGGCGAGCTGCTTGCAGAAACGGATCGCCTGGTTATAGCCCCTGGCGGCCGAGGAGGGCGTGGAAATGCCCGCTTCGCGACTTCGACGCGGCAGGCACCTAGGTATTGGGAGCCCGGGGAGGAGGGCGTCCGTAGGACAGTAGCGCTGACTCTGAAACTGATCGCCGACGTCGGACTTGTTGGAGAGCCCAACGCTGGAAAGTCGACCTTCCTGTCGGCGGTCTCTGCGGCGCGGCCCAAGATAGCGGACTACCCGTTCACGACTCTGACGCCCAACCTGGGGGTCGTCGAGCTGCCCGACTTTCGATCCTTCGTCGTTGCTGACATTCCGGGCATCATCGAAGGGGCCCACGAAGGTCGGGGGCTCGGCCATCAGTTCCTTCAGCACATCGAGCGAACCCGCACCTTGGCGATCCTGATTCCCACGGACGATCCGGAGCCGGGCCAAACATTCGATCGACTCCTGGAGGAGCTATCCCGCTATTCGAGCGAGCTCGGCCGAAGGCCTCACTGCCTGGTGGTGACGAAGTCGGATCTTCTTGGGCCAGACGAGGTTCCGCCTTCGATTTCGGCGATGAGCGCTTGGGGAAGCTATCTCATATCGGCGGTAGGGCGTTCCGGCTTGGAACCTCTTCTCGAGGCGCTGTGGGCCAAGGTTCGCGAGCAGAGGACGAGTTCGGACGGGCTCTCCCGGGGCCATTCGGAGGCTGCGGATCGGACGTCAGGGGGCGAGGAGGCCTGGTGGGATCTGGTGGACGAAGAGCTCTGAGCCCGGTCGAGGAGCACCGCGCACTCATACTCCTCCGACTCCTTCCGGGAGTCGGTGACCGCCGACTGACGCGGATACTCAGAGCCACCGGGAGCGCCCGTCGTACGCTGGACCTATCGTCGGCTAAGTTTGCCAAAGCGCTCGGCCCGAAGGCGGAGAGGGCACGACGAGATTCCAAGATGCGCCACCGGGTCACACAGATATTGGAGCGCTGCCAGGCCCTGGACATCGAGATTCTGTCCCTCGGCTCTCCGATCTATCCCCCCGAGTCTCCTGGCCCTTGTCGACCCACCCCCCCTTCTCTTCCTCCGGGGAGACACGGCGTTTCTGAGCCGGAGAAACGTCGCGATCGTCGGATCCCGGCGGGCCACGGGTGTCGGAAGGCGAACGGCCGAGAGGATCGCCAGGGAGCTGTCAGAGCTAGGGGTCACGGTCGTGAGCGGTCTGGCTCTGGGAATCGACGGCGCGGCCCATCGTGGAGCGCTGTCTGGCGCCGGGGGAACGATCGCGGTGCTCGGATGCGGTCTGGATCGCCCCTATCCGGCGGGCAATCGGCGTCTCTTTCACGAGATCCTCGCACGAGCTCTACTCGTAAGTGAGTTCCCACCGGGATAGCCCCCGCTGCCTCATCACTTCCCGCGAAGGAATCGCATTCTAGCCGGGCTGTCGGCGGGTGTCGTGGTCGTCGAAGCGGCCCCCAAGAGCGGGGCGCTGATCACGGTAGACCACGCGCTGGACCTGGGGCTCGAGGTGTTTGCGGTGCCCGGCTCTGTCGAGACCCTTCAGGCCGAGGGTGTGAACGCGCTCATACGCGATGGTGCGCACCTGCTTACCCGTGGCTTGGATGTGCTCGAGGTCCTCGGGTGGGAGCCCTCGGCTGCCCGGCTGTGCCGACCCCCCGCGGCCGCCGATTCCGACCTCGCGCGTGTGGCGGCAGCTTTTGGACCCGGACCTCGAGCCCTAGATCGGCTCGTCCCCGACGCCGGACTTCCAGTCGCAAGGGTGCTGGCAGCTCTGACCCGGCTAGAGTTAAATGGAAGTGTTGCCAGAACCGAGGACGGATGGAGCCTTACCCGTCAGGTCCTATGACAGCTGTCGCACACCTATACATGCACGTCCCCTTCTGTCGGAGGCGCTGCCCGTACTGCGACTACGCGGTCTTTGCGGAGGGGCCGCCAGATCTCGCGGGGTGGATCGAGGCCTTGAGCTCTGAGCTCTGCCTCCGGGAAGTGACAGGGGCGGCATTATCTACAGTCGAGACACTTCTCGTCGGAGGAGGCACGCCCTCGACTCTGGGTGTCGGAGGCATGCGTGGCGTCGAATCGATCGTCGGTGTTGACCGACTCAGAGATGTTCAGGAATGGACCGTTGAGGTGAACCCGGAGGACGTGGACTCGGAGTTACTGAGCAGATGGACGGAAGTTGGGGTAACCCGGCTCAACATCGGCGTACAGAGCCCGCACGAGGCCGTCTTGGGTTGGCTCGGGCGCATACACTCTCCGAGTCAGACGAGATCGGCGATCGCCTGCGTACGCGAGTCTGACATGTCGACATGGGGCGTCGACCTCCTATTCGGCCTTCCCGCAGAGGCAGATCCCGATCCTGCCCGAAGTCTTAAGGAGGTGATCGCCCTAGACCCTCCCCACGTTTCGCTGTATGAGCTGGTTCCCGAGCCCGGGACCCCGATCGGGGAGAGCGTGAGGTCAGGAGAGGTCCAGTTGGCAGGGGACGACCGTCGCGCGGACCAATACCTTAGCCAATATGGGCTCCTGATCGCGGCTGGGTATGAGGCCTATGAAATGACAGCCTTCGCCCGCCCGGGCCATCGATCCCGCCATGCGCTTGCGGTCCTGGAAGGCCGGCCTTGGATGGGTCTTGGACCCGGCGCCCACAGCAATCTGTCTGAAGGACATAGCCGGAACCTGAGAGACTGGCGGGGATACTCTACTGCGGTTGCCAGCGGACGGCTTCCCGAGGCAGAGAGCGAGGCTTCGAACGTATGCGTGTCCTCAGCGGAGGGCCTCTGGGCCCGACTCCGGGGGGCGGAGGGAATCCCACGGGTTGACCTCACCGCTCGGGGGCAGGAGACGGCAGACGGATGGATGCGAAAGGGACTCGCGGCGGCTGACCCGTTGCGGGTCCGGCTTACCCCGGAGGGGTGGCTGCGGCTCGACGAGCTGTCAACGGAGCTGGCCCGGGTTGAGGCTGGGAGCCAGAAGCCTTTCCCGGGCCTTAGTACGGTGGACCTCTGACGAGTGATCGGACACCAGAGGAGACCATGAACGAGCAGTCCAGCTCAGATCTCTCCCAGCGAGAGCGACAGGTCCTCGAGGCCGTCGTTCGGACCTACGTCGAGACCGCCGAGCCCGCAGGGAGTCGCAGTGTGACCCGCCGCTTCGATCTGGGGATATCTCCCGCGACCGTACGCAACACGATGAGCGACCTGGAGGATCGTGGGTATCTTTTTCATCCGCATGCATCCGCGGGCCGCATTCCGACTGACTTGGCGTACCGAGTTTTCGTCGAGCAGCTCATGCAGCCGGCCTCCCTCACCAAGGAGGAGAAATCGCTTCTGGCCTCCGAGCTTGATCCTGGAGGTGCCTCAGCCGTCGAGCGACTCGTGCGGCGTGCCACTCGGGCTCTGGGCCTCCTCTCTCAGGAGCTGGGCGTGGCGGCGGCACCTCGATTGGCGAGCGCAATCCTGGAGCGCCTGGAGATGGTGAAGGTGTCCTCGAAGAAGGTGCTGCTCGTGGCGCACGTGAGGAGTGGAGTCGTCCGAACCGTTTTCATGGATCTGCCCTGTGAGGTCCCAGAGGATACGCTGGTCACGCTCACCCTTCTTCTCAACGAGCGGCTCGGGGGCCTGACACTCAAGGAGATCCGCGACACCGTGGCGATACGAATCCGCGACTCCGCGCCCGATGATGACCCCGCGGCCGAAGAGATCCTGAATATCTTCATGCAATCAGGAGGGGACCTGTTTCACTGGCCCGAGACCGAGAGGTCGACCATCCACCTGGGACAGGCCAGCGTGCTCGCGTCGCAGCCCGAGTTTACCAGCGGTGAGCGGCTCAAGGAGCTGATGGAGCTGACTGAGCGGACGGAACTGCTGGCCACCGCCCTGGGGAGTCGCTCGCATCGAAAGGGAATCCAGATCACCATTGGAGGGGAGAATCGAGACGAAGCGCTCTCGGAATTCACCCTGGTTACGGCCGAATACCGGGTTGGTGGGCTCAAGGGCGTGATCGGAGTGATCGGTCCCACACGGATGCCTTACGAGAAGGTTTGCGCGATCGTTGAGCATACCTCCTCACTCGTGACTCAGATTCTCGAATAGGCCTGACTAGGCTAGGCGATGGCAGATTACTACGACACGCTAGGTGTGCCGAGGGACGCCGATTCGGATCAGATCAAGAAGGCGTACCGGAAGCTCGCCATGGAATACCATCCGGATCGCAACAGCGGCTCAACCGAGGCGGAGGATCGTTTCAAGGAGCTTTCGGAAGCGTACGAGGTCCTGAAGGACCCGCAGCGGCGGGCGGCATACGATCGTTTTGGGAAGGACGGTATGCGGGACGCCGGATTCGGTGAGCCCTTCAAGGGGGGGTTCGATCTCCACGACGCGATCGAAATCTTCATGCGGGACTTCGGTGGCGGTGGGGGTTTTGAAGAGCTCTTTGGGCGTCGGCAGGGAGGTGGGCGAAGGCGGTCGGGGTCGGGTGAGACTCTACGCATTCGTCTCCCGATCTCGTTGGGGGATGTGATCCGCGGGGCCAAGAAGAAGATCCGGATCGCGATCCTCGAATCATGCGAGACGTGTGCCGGTACGGGATCCGGGGATCAGGGCGGCCCTGAGACCTGCCCCACCTGCGAAGGACGGGGGGAGGAGCGCATCGCCCAGCGCTCGGTCTTCGGTCAGTTCGTCTCGGTGGCGACCTGTCGGACCTGTGGCGGAGAGGGTGTGGTGATCCGGACCCCGTGTCCGACCTGCAGCAGAGAGGGTCGGGTTCGCAAGGAGCAAGAAATCGAAGTAGAAGTGCCGCCCGGCGTGACGTCAGAGAATTACATCACGCTTCGAGGGAGGGGGAACCAGGGCCCGCGTGGAGGTCCACGCGGCGACATCATGGTGCTTCTGGAAGTCGAAGAGGACGCGAGATTTCGTCGAGAGGGAAAGCACCTCCTTGTCGATGTGGTCGTAACGTTCAGTCAGGCGGCGCTGGGTGCAGAGATCGCGGTGCCCACCGTGGAGGGCTCGGTACCGATCGACGTGCCCGCCGGAATCCAGAGCGGGCAGGCCGTGCGGGTGCCGCGGCACGGCTTCCCTGATCTAGATGGGGGGCATCAAGGCGATCTCATCGTTCGAGTGCGTGTCTGGACTCCCACTGAACTGTCTTCGGAGCAGCAGAGTCTGCTGGCTCAGTTGAACGAGGTCGAAGATCCGGCCCCGGAGCATGTCGATGAGTTTGGCGATGGAACCGGCGGTTTCTGGTCCAAGGTACGCGAAGCCTTCAGCTCGGGCTGATCTCGGGTGATGGCTCTTTCTGGAGCCCCGGATCGCTGGCTCGTCCTCGAGATTCCAAGGCCCGCCGACGAAGAGTCGGCGGGCCTCTTTGTAGAGCTGCTCACCTCCCTTTCGGGTCGGGGCGTCGAGGAGCGCGGTAGGTATCTGATTGCCTACTTTGAAGCTCTGAACAGGGAGCTCGAAGTGCTCCTGGCCGACATCCGCGACCAGCTGCGCGACGCGGCCAGTGGAGAATCAGTCGAACTCGTACATCGGTGGCAGGCCCACGAGGACTGGGTCCAGCTGTGGAGGGACGGACTCGGCCCTCGTCGCCTCACGGAGCGGCTTGTGGTGAGCCCTACCTGGGAGAGCCCACAGCTGAGGGCAGGCGATCTCCTCGTCTCCCTCGATCCCGGCATGGCTTTTGGGACGGCTGAGCACCCCACCACCCGAGGGTGTCTCAGGCTCTTGGACCGGTTTGTCGACAAGGGTCAGCGGATCGCCGATATCGGTTCGGGCTCAGGCATCCTCTCGATCGCCGCGGCTCTCCTTGGGGCAGACCGGGTAGTCGCTGTTGATGCCGATTCCTGGGCATACGCGGCGGCAAGAGAGAATGCGGAGGCCAACGGAGTTGGTGATCGAATCGAGGTTGTCGAAGCGTCTGTGGGTCCCGAGTTCCTTCCTGATCACCAGCCCTTTGATGGGGTAGTGGCCAAGATCGAAGTCGGAGTGCTCAGCCTTCGGCTGGGCGGGTTTCGTGCCGGGATCCGACCGGGTGGGTGGCTGATCCTGGGTGGAGTGCTCGAGCATAAGTCGGACATACTGGTCCAGACGGCACAGGAAATCGGCTTCGAGCTATCTCAGGCGGATGTGGAGGAGCGGTGGTGGGCCGGTGGGTTCAGTGCATAGTCGGGCGGTCGGGCCCCAATGACTCGCGGGCGTGCCTCTCCTCGGCTATGAGACGATTCCAGCGGGCCCAGGACAACATCGACCCCGGCTCTACCTCTTGCCCCAGCGCAATGACAGATCTCCGTAAGCGCTGGCCGATCGATCGAATCGCGTGCTCCTCAGCAGCGCCGGGTCTCTCATTGAGCACCCAGGCTTCCGGACCAATCTTGACGGGCCACCCCCAATCCGGGCGGAACAGGATCCGAAGGATGTCGGGGTGGGCCTGCAGCGTACGCACCAGGTGTTCACGACCAGGGACGCGGTGAGGGATCTCCGCCTCGAGCTTATGGTGAAGTTCATCGAGAGTGAGCGCTGGCGAGGCGTCCCGGTCTAGCACAGCGGCAGCGGTGTGAGCAAGTGAGTCCACGGTCTCCTCCTCCTGAGCCGGCGCGGCGCGGGCGGGAACAATGTGTCCGAGCACACCGTAGTTGTGAGGTCCGGGTTCGTCCATGTCAGGAAGGGTCCCTCGGCGGAGCGGCCCGCAGCTTGGTTGGGAGTCCACGGAGAGATGCGCCCCCTGGGTCTGATGGAATCTTGAATCTGGAGCGAGCACGTGAACGAGACATCACATCAAACCTGCATCTTCTGCAGGATTGCCCGTGGGGAAATCCCGGCCACCGTGCTCCATGAGGACGAGGATCTCCTGGCTTTTAGGGATCTGAACCCGCAGGCCCCAGAACACACTTTGTTGATCCCCCGAAAGCATGTCGCTTCGGTGGAACATCTGGAGCTTGACGATGGGGATCTCATCGGTCGACTGATACTCACGGCCCGCGATCTCGCGCGCCGGCAGGGTCTGGCCCAGACCGGCTACCGACTGGTCGCAAACACCGGAGGAGACGGTGGGCAGACCGTCGATCATCTGCACTTCCATTTACTTGGAGGGAGACGCTTCTCATGGCCCCCTGGGTGACCGTCGTTCGACGCAAGGATCGCGTTGACCGCCCCGGCAGTGCGGAATAGGTTTCACCGCCGGTGGGCTTCTGAAGAAGTCCGGTGCGACTCGGTTCGCCTCAGGTCTCCGGCAACCGCCCATCCTCCAGACCTTCCCCGCAATTCGGGAACGCCGTGGCGAAAGGCCTCCAGGACCAGATCCGTGACGCGCTCAACCGGGCTCGAAAAGAGCGAGACCGGCTCGGTACGTTGGTCTTTTCGACGGTCCTTTCCGAGATTCGCAATCGGGAGATCAGCGCCGGCCAGGCTGCTGATGATGAGATGGTCAGGGAGGTCGTTGCCCGCGGGGTCAAGCAACGCCGGGAGTCCGCGGAGCAGATGCGCTCCGGTAACCGGGAGGAGCTGGCCCAGAAGGAAGAACAGGAGGCCGAGTTGCTTAAGGGGTTCTTGCCGCCTCAGCTCGCCGAGGCTGAGATCCGCTCGATCGTCAGGGAGCTGATCTCGGACGGTGCTGCCGAGGCAGGGCCTCTCATGGGACGGCTGATGCCCCGAATCCGTGGGCGGTTCGATGGAAAGGAGGCGAACCGAATCGTCCGGGAGGAGTTGACGCGGTGAGCGGGCCGCCGCCCTCGGACGGGCCTCCCGGGTCCTGGTGGCGAGAGGAGGTCCGTGAATAGGCACGCCTTAGAAGTTCTCGAGTTTGAGCGTGTCTTGGAGACGATTGCCGAGCGGGCCGCCACAGCGATGGGGCGTGAGCGTGTCTTGGCGTTGCGGCCCGCTGTGAAAGCGGGTCCCATGCGTGATGAGTTGGCCCGGGTCGCTGAGGCTCACCAGCTGCTTCAATCCAACCCGAACTGGTCTCCCCCGAAATTTCCGAATGCACGCACCGCGCTCGACGCACTCCAGGTTGAGGGCGGTGTGCTGGATCCCGCGGATGTCCTGTTATTCCGTGACTTGCTCGGATCGAGCCGACAGCTCTCGGACCAGCTGATCGGACTGGGCGAGCACGCGCGCACGAGAGACTCCGACGGTCTCCTCTCCGCGAGTACCGCGGCGCCTCACCTCTCGCACATCGCAGCGCTCCGGGCCCGATTACCAGTGCGGAAGAACATTCACAACCGTCTGTCCGCATTGGTCGATGAGGAGGGCGCCATTCGCGACGACGCGAGCGCCTCCCTGCGCGGCATCCGGCGTCGACTCAGGTCGGTCCGGGGGACAATCGTCCGACGGCTAGAGACCTACATGCTGACGCTGCCTGCGGCACACCGGGTCGAGGGCGCATCGGTTTCGGTCCGCGAGGGCCGGCTCGTGATTCCCATCCGGCGGGAAGGCAAGGCAAAGGTTGGAGGGATCATCCGGGGCGAGTCCGGAACGGGCGCGACCCTATTCGTAGAGCCACCGTTGGCGATCCGCCTCATGAACGAGGTGGACGGGCTGGAACGGGATGAGGCTCGAGAGATCCATCGGATGCTAAAGGAAGTCACGAATCAGCTGAGACCCTTGCGCCAAGAGCTTGACAACGGATTCGAGGCCCAGATTGACCTCGACTCGTTGTGGGCGAGGGCACTTGCCGCTCGGGCCTGGGATGCCGCCGTTCCGGAACTGATCGAGGCCGAAGGCGACGAACTGGCGATCGTCCATGCTCGGCACCCGCTCCTAGTCGAGAAGGGAGGCGAGATCGTGCCCTTCTCCTTGGAGCTAGGGGCCGAGGAACGCGTGGTGGTCGTGTCAGGGCCGAACACCGGTGGAAAGACAGTGCTCCTGAAGGCACTGGGTCTGATCCATCTCCTGGCTCAAAGCGGTGTGATCCCCCCGGTGGGTGCGGGTACACGGCTGCCCATCCTTCGAGATGTCTTCGCAGACATTGGTGACGGACAGTCGATCTCAGAATCCCTGTCGACCTTCTCCGCTCACATCGAGAACGCGCGCGAGATCCTTGCGAATGCAGGCCAGGGCACCCTCGTCCTGATGGACGAGCTAGGCACAGGAACAGACCCCGCGGAGGGAGCCGCCCTCGCCCGCGTGATTCTCCAGGCTTTGGTTAGAAGTGGGGCTCGCGGCCTCGTCACCTCACACCTTGGTGCCCTGAAACGGTTGGACGCGGAGGGCAGCGGGATCCTGAACGCCTCCCTACTGTTCGATGCTCAGCGCTTGGCGCCCACCTTCCAGCTTCACAAGGGTAGGCCGGGCCGAAGTTTCGGGCTCGCCATCGCGAGACGGCTCGGCTTCCCGACAGAGCTTCTGGATCGGGCCGCGGGTTATGTCGGCTCCGATGAACTGAAACTCGAGGATCTGCTCCAGACCCTCGAGAGTAGAGAGCAGGAGCTCGCTGACGCCCTGGAAGAGGCCCATGTCGCGGGGGCTGACGCGACACGGAAGCGTGCGGCGGCTGAGGCCCATCAAGCGACCCTTGAAGCACGAGAGCGCGCACTCGAGGCACGGGCGCGAGAGCAGGCCCGGAGCCTCCTTCTCGAAGCCAGACAGTAGGTTGAGGCGGCAATCAAGGAGCTGAAGGATGCCAAGGAAGAGCGGGTCTCTGAGGCCGCGACTCGAGCACGTCGGCGGATTGAGGAGGCGGCCCGCGAGCATCGAGATCTTGCCCCGACGGCCCCGCCATCGAGGGAACCTCCCGTAGCTGCAAAGGTGTCCGCGGGAGATTGCGTTAGAGTTGTGGGGAGCGGTGCTCAGGGAGTGGTTCGCGAGCTATTCGAGGATCGGGTCACCATCGAAGTGGGAGGCATTCGGCTCCAGCTCCCCCGTGAGGAGGTCGAGCCGATCCAGGACCGATCCGGGCCGACGCCGGAGGCTGGAGGAGCAGAGTCGCCTTCGGCCTGGAGCCGGGAACCGTTCGAGGGCGGCTATAGGTTCGAGGGCGGCACCGAGATCGATCTCCGCGGCCTCAGGGTGGACGAGGTGGAGCTCCGTCTCGGTCGGGCGCTCGACGGCGCTGTGGTGGAGAGCCTTGCAGAAGTGCGGATCATACATGGAATGGGAACCGGTGCTGTGAAGGCTCGAGTGCAGGAGCTCTTGCGTTCCGACGGACGAATAGATGTCTTTCGCCCGGGCGACCACGGCGAAGGGGGATCAGGGGTGACAGTGGCGGTACTGAAGTGAGACACGAGGGCCGGCGGTGATCCCAGACGAGGTCGTAGAGGAGGTTCGGGCGCGGGCGGACCTGGTTGAAGTCGTCGGGGAGAGTGTTCAGCTCAAGCGATCCGGGAAGGACTGGAAGGGGAAGTGCCCCTTCCACGACGACCGGACTCCCTCGTTTTATGTCGTGCCGGACAAGGGATTCTACAAGTGCTTCGGATGCGGAGAGTCGGGTGATCTGTTTGCGTTCCTGATGAAGCGCACGGGGATGGAGTTCCTGGATACGGTAAGACATCTCGGGGAGCGGTTCGGCGTAGAGATTCGGGAGGTGTCCTCTCCAGGAGCTGGGGAAGAGCCGTTCCGAGCGCACTACGAGGCGAATGCCTTTGCACAAGCGTGGTTCCGCGACAGGATGGTGAACCCGGCCGCCGGCGAGACCGCACGCGAGTACCTGAAGGGCAGAGGCGTCGACCCCTCGACCGCAGAGCGGTTCGGGTTGGGGTGGGCCCCTGACGACTGGCAGGGCCTCCGGGCGGCCGCATCGAAGCATGACATTCAAGAGGATTTGCTCCTCGAGATCGGTCTGTTGACGACCTCGGAACGTTCGAAAGAGCCGTACGATCGCTTTCGCGGGCGCCTCATCTTCCCGATCGAATCCGTGCCGGGCCGTGTCGTTGCCTTTGGCGGGCGGGTACTCGACGGCGGAGGGAAGGGACGCCCGAAGTACCTCAACTCTCCTGAGTCCGCGATTTACACAAAGGGCGAGGTCCTCTACGGCCTAGGGTGGAACCGGAACCCGATTCGTCGTGAGGGATGCGCACTGGTCGTCGAGGGATACATGGACGTCGTTGCGTTGGCCGCCGCCGGGGTCAACCACGCTGTGGCGACGCTTGGGACGGCCATGACGGACGAACACGCTGGACTTCTCGCGCGCTACGCGAAGAAAGCGATCCTACTCTTCGACTCCGATGATGCTGGGCTGCGCGCCACCTTCAAGGCGGCCGACGGGCTGTTGGCTTACGGTGTTCACCCCTCCGTCGTCACCTTCCCTCCCGGCGAAGACCCCGATACTGTGGTGCGGGCTGAGGGGAGGGACGGGCTCACGAAGTATCTCGATTCGGCGGTGGACGTTCTCGATCGCAAACTTCAGCTCCTGGACGAGAACGGATTCTTCGGGTCGATCGATCGTGTGCGGGTTGCTGTTGACAAGCTCCTCCCCACGTTGAGGGCGACAATAGATCCTGCACTGCGCGACATCTACACATCGAGAGTGGCCGAGCGCACAGGTGTCAAAAGGGAGACGTTGGAGGCCGAGGTAGCGAGGGGCTGGGACAGTGGGTCACGGCCAGGCGGGAGACGGCCACACACCGGAGGCCGCTCAGCTCCTGCAAGCCGACGTCCGACGGGGGGGCTTAGGTCCAACCTCTCCCGTCTTGGTGCGGAGCACCAGCTGCTACTGATTCTGCTCCGGGCCCGAGAGTGGCTGGACCGCGCCGTCGAGCGCATCGGAGCTGGGGAGTTCCGCGACCCCATCTATCGAGCCATCTTCGAAGCGCTGGTGGACAATCCCGGCCTTGAGGGCCCCTCCGAAGGCCTCTCGCCTGAGGTGGCCACAGCGCTCGAGGGGCTCCTCGAAGATCAGCAAGACGTAGAGCACCCCCAACAGGCGTTCTTGGACTGCCTGTCGGTCCTCGAGGACCGATCCCTCCAGCAGCAGCAGGAGGAGCTGGAGAGGGATCTCCGAGCTGCCCGCTCCAACGACGACAAGCGACAGGTTCTCGAGCGGCTGGATGCCCTGAGACGCGTGCGCAGGGGACGATGGAATGTAGCCCGACGGGAATGAACCCGCGGGGATTCAGGAGGCCGGACAACGGATGAGCGGATGACGTACACGACGATGGGCTCCCTTCGGGAGGTCCAGAAGCTGGACGAGAGGCTTGGCGAGATCAAAAGGGCTCTTGCGGCATTTGATGATCGGTTGGCCGAGGTCGAAGAGCCTGCGCTAGCGCTGGAGTCAGAGCTATCCCAGTTGACCGAGCGGTTGGCGCAAATGGAATCGGACGAGCGTCGCCTGGAGCGGTCCGCTGACGACAAACGAGCTCGGGCGCAAAAGATGGATCAGCGCCTTAGTCGGGTGTCCAACCTGAGAGAGGAAGCCGCGGTCCAGACCGAGCTCGACCTCATCCGGCGGGCCATTGAGGGTGACGAGCAAGAGGCGCTGCAGCTGATCGACCAGATCCGCAGGTCAGAGGACGCGGTGAAGGAACTTGAAGAAGCGACTCGCGACGCGCGGGTCCAGGCGGGGACGCAGCAGGAGGCGCTCCTTGGGCAGCGGGAGTCCTTCTCCGAGCGTATGGAGGTCTTCCTAGGACGGCGAACTGAGGTTCTCGAGCATGTCACTGACCCCGAACGTCGCGTCTACGATGCGTTCCATCAGTCCGGACGTTCGGTCGTCGTAGCGGCCCTCCTTGAGGACGGGGCCTGCGGCCACTGCTTCGGCGTGATCCCTCTTCAGCTTCAAAATGAGATTCGGCGCAGCGAGGGCTTGATTCGATGCGAAGACTGCGGGGTCATTCTAACGATTGAGCCAGAACCTGTATTGGACGAGGAGCTCGAAATCCCGGCCGAGCTTCCGGAGGTCAGCGGCGATTTGGAGCCCACCGAGGACGAGGATGATGCGGAGGCCACCGAGACCGACGAGGATGAGGAGGCGACCGAGAACGACGAGCAAACGATTCCCGACAGCGAGGCAGCGTCCTCTGCGGAAGAAGAGGAGGTGGAGACTTTGGCGCCGAACGCTACCGAAGAGAGTCCGGAGGCCGATCAGGAGTGACCCAGCGCGCCTTAAAGGACGCGACCCTTCCGCCCCTTCCTCCACCGGAGTGGAGGCTCCCCAAGCCGCCCGATTCGAAAACCGTCCGGCG
The DNA here is from genome assembly GCA_965197485.1 of Longimicrobiales bacterium. GTDB lineage: Bacteria > Gemmatimonadota > Gemmatimonadetes > Longimicrobiales > Gaopeijiaceae > JAAXGI01. The sequence continues at coordinate 860,988 of CBDANG010000011.1, read as the reverse complement.
CCTTACCCGAGAGCTCTCCCTTCCGCCCTCAATCTGCGGTATCCTTGCCGTTCGAAAGCTGACAGATCCCGAGCGTGCGAAGCAGTTTCTGCGTCCTAGTCTGGATGATCTCCACGCTCCCAGCGATCTGAAGGACCTCGATAGAGCAGTCGAGCGGATCCTTTCTGCCATCGATACGGGCGAGACTATCCTGGTCCACGGTGACTACGACGTGGATGGGGTGTGTGCGGCAGCGCTCCTGACCCTCTGGATTCGACGCCTCGGTGGGGTAGCCGCTCCGTTCGTTCCTCACCGCCTAAGGGACGGATATGATCTCGGACCAGCCGGAATACGGGCGGCAGCGGAGGCCGGCGCCTCGCTGATCGTCACCTGTGACTCGGGGACCGTGGCGCACGAAGCCGTGGAGGAGGCCAAGAGGCGGGACCTAGACGTGATCGTCACCGACCACCATGTAGCGCGCGCGGACTCCCTACCACGAGCGTTGGCGGTGGTTAACCCGAACCGACCCGACCGCACATATCCGGCTCCGCAACTCTGTGGTACAGGCGTTGTATTCAAGCTTTGCCAGGGGCTGGCAGCCGTAGCGAATGTGTCGGAAGACGAGCTCTGGCCGCATCTGGATCTTGTAGCCCTGGCCACTGTAGCTGACGTCGTGCCACTCACCGGTGAGAACCGAATCCTGGTCAAGTTCGGGCTCCGCTACCTCGCCCATACCGCGAAACCTGGACTTCGCTCCCTCATTCAGGCTGCGGGTCTCGACAGTCGCGCAGGGTTGGACGCGGGCCAGGTCGGATTCGTGCTGGCGCCCCGGATCAACGCCGCGGGTCGAATGGGGGACGCAGAGTTGGCCCTCCGACTCCTTCTCACCCCTGATGCATCCGAAGGGGCAGAGCTGGCGCAGATGCTCGAGGACGCGAACCTCCAGAGGCGAGAAGAGGACCGATCGACACTCGACCAGGCGCTGAATCTCTTGTCGAGGGAGTTTGACCCGAATCGGGACTTCGGCGTGGTCGTCTCGGGGGACGGCTGGCACCCGGGGGTAATCGGTATCGTGGCGTCGAGATTGGTTGAGCGTATCCACCGTCCGGTCGTCGTCGTCGCGCTCGATGGAGAAGTCGGCCGGGGGAGCGCCCGTTCGATCCCGGACGTGCACCTGTTGAGGGCGATAGAGGCCGGACGACAGTATCTGACCCGCTTCGGCGGTCACTCTCAGGCCGCGGGGGTGGAGCTGGATCGAGCGAGTCTCTCTCCTTTTCGAGCCGCCTTCAACGAGAGCGTTCGTAGCCAGCTAGAGGGGCGAGTCCCGAGGCCTCGAGTCGGAGGCGACCACGAGCTGGCCCTGGCCGACGCAAGCGATGAGCTACACGGCCTCCTCAGGCATGTCGGGCCGTTTGGAATCGGGAACCCGCGTCCCGTGTTCTGGGCGAGAGACCTGCGGGTCGTCGGGTCGGCAAAGGTCGTAGGGGGCGGACACCTGAAGCTTCGTCTCGCCGACGGACCTCACGAGCTGGAGGCGATCGGCTTCGGCCTCGCAGCTCGCGTTCCGCCGGGATCGGTGGGCGGCAGCCGACTGGACGCCCTCTTCCAGCTAAGGCAGAACGAGTACCGGGGAAGGCGGACGCTCCAGGCGAGGCTCCTGGATTTGAGGCCAGCCGCAGAGCCAACGCAGTGAGGATCATAGCGGGGGAGTGGAGGGGCCGCCCGATCCGGGCGCCCAAGGGCAGGAAGGTCCGGCCGACAACTGATCGGGTTCGCGAAGCGTGGATGGCTGCGCTTGGCGACCGAATCCCCGGTGCCCGGGTTCTGGATCTGTTTGCGGGCTCGGGCGCTCTGGGGCTGGAGGCCCTTTCTCGGGGTGCCAGCGAGGTCGTGTTCGTGGAGAAGAGCCATGCCTCGCTCCAATCACTTGAGAAGAACATCGAGATCCTTGGCGCCAGTCCACGGTGCCGGATCGTCCGCTCGCATGTCTTCCGGTTCTTGGATCAAACTGAGACGGGTGCATTTGATCTCGCCTTGGCGGATCCGCCCTATGACCGGGGGTTCGCTGCGATGCTCTTCACGCGCATGGCCACGGATCCGTTTGCGCGGGAGCTCTGGGTAGAACATCGTTCGGACGAGGCGATGCCAGGCCTTCCGGGCCTTCGGCACCGGCGCTATGGCGATACGATCCTCTCCATCTGGGAGATTCCCGAATGAAGGAGGTCACGGCACTCTATCCGGGTTCGTTCGACCCCGTGACGCTCGGACACGAGGATGTCGCGCATCGGACACTGCGGGTTGCGGACCGCCTTGTGGTTGCCGTAGCCGAGGGCTCTAGCGCGGCCAAGACTCCGGCCTTCAGCTTGGTAGAGCGCCTGGAGATGCTCGAGGAGGTCTTCGCCGGGGAGGCCAGAATCGAGTGCGTGTCGTTCAGTGGTCTGCTGGTGGACTTCGCTCGCGAGTGTGAAGCAGACCTCGTGGTGCGGGGCCTACGCGCCGTTTCGGACTTCGAATACGAGTTTCAGATGGCGCAGATGAATCGAGAGCTCCACCCGGATCTGGAGTTCATATTCCTCACCCCCGATGCCCAATTGGCCTTTCTTTCTGCATCCATCGTACGAGAAGTCGCCCGCCTGGGAGGTGATGTCTCTGCGTTCGTGTCGCCGGCCGTCCTCAATCGATTAGCCAGGCGATTCGGGTCTCAGGACTGAAGTCTTGCTTCCGTTGCAAGAGTCTGGGTACCTTTTTTGTCTTCGTACCAGCGATTTCTTTTCAGGCCTAACGGAGATTCCATGGCGTTCAATGTGAGCGGGGAAGGTGACGTTACCGTCGTCGATGTGGACGGCCAGCTCATCGTTGGCAATCGGCAGGAACTCAAACAGAGGGTCTTGGACGAATTGGAAGGAGGGGGGCGGAAGTTCCTCATTGATTTCACCGATACGGGGTATATCGACTCTTCTGGATTGGGCGTCCTTGTCAGCCTCTCCAAGAAGATCCGCGAGGTCGGGGGTGAGCTGCGCCTCTCCACCCTGAACGAAGACCTCCGAACCCTCTTCGAGCTGACCAAGCTGGACACCCTCTTTCGAATCGCGGACTCGCGGCAGGAGGGGCTGTCGGCCTTCTGAGCCGATGGGCTATGGAACGACAGCTTGTCTTCGAGCTTCCCAACGATCTCCGATGTATAGAGGAGACGGTTAATTTCGTAGTGTCCCGCTGTTCGACCTGCGAGGATGTGGCGCGAAGGCTCCAGCTGAACTTCCGGGTGAGCCTCGTCGAGGCGCTCTCCAATGCGATGATCTACGGGAACGGCGGGGATCCGTCTAAGCGAGTCCGAGTCGAAGTCTTCCTGCAGGCCGATTCGGTGACCGCGCGCGTGACGGATGAAGGCCCCGGGTTCAACCCGCTCGACGTTCCCGATCCGACCATCCCCAGAAACCTACGCGAAGATCGAGGGCGCGGATTGTTCCTCATGCGGGAGCTGATGGATGAAGTCCGCTTCAACGACTGCGGCAACTGCGTCACTCTAGTCCTACACCTTCCTCCTCCAGACGGGATCTCGCACGAGGCCTTGGCATGACCCCAGGCGGGGGCGCCGGGGACATCATTTCCGATGCGGTGGTCGAGGTCCTCAATAAGTTCCGTCGCGCCTTTTCGCTGGACCTTCACCTATGGAGAACGGACGAAGGGGGGGCACCGTCCCACCTTTACCCTCTCGAAGAAGAGGACGCTGAGCCTCACCCGGACTCATTCCAAGTAGTTGTGCCGACCCGCGACGGGCCCGAAATGATCCTAGAGCTGCGCGGAGAGGTAGATGAGGCCGCGCGCTCGGCCGCTACGGTGATCCGAACCGCACTTGCGCATCTTCAAGAATACTCAGAAGAGGTCCGGTTCTTCACCTTCGAGGTGTCGGAACGATACGAGGAAATCAACCTCCTTTATTCGATATCGGAGACCCTGGGCTCCCTGCTCCCCCTCGGCGATGCCTCGAGGCTCATCCTCAGCGAGGTGCGCGACGTCATGGCTGCCCGCCGGGGGTCCCTTTGGGTGTTGGATGATGGAGGGGAACTTCTCCATCTGGTCGCGTCGGTCGGACGGGAGGGACGAGAGGACCCCATCCGGGCGGACGACCCCTCCGCGGTGACCGCGAAGGTGTTTCGGGAGGGAAGATCCCTCATCCTCACGGGCGAACCGGTCGACGGTGATGAGCCCCGACCCAGCGACGTACCCGCTGGAAACGAGCCGGTCCTCTCTGTCCCGGTGCGCTATACGCCACCCGACGGTGAGCCGCGGGCCGTAGGGGTCCTGAACCTGATCGGGCGTAAGCACGGCGGCCGTTTTACCGCATCGGACCAGAAGCTCCTAGCCGCGATCGCAAGTCAGGTGGGCGCTGCGCTCGAGAACAACAGGCTCGTGCGGGAGAGCCTCGAGCGCGAGCGCGTGACCCGCGAAATGGAGTTGGCGCACGATCTCCAGATGAAGCTCCTGCCCACGGCCGATGGTTTCGACCCCGACCGGGTTGCGGCACGCGTCGAACCAGCGGAGTTGGTGGGGGGCGACTTCTACGATTTTTTCCGGATTCCCGGGGATCGCTACGGGGTCATGATTGGAGATGTATCAAGCCACGGATTTCCCGCGGCGCTGATCATGGCGCTCTCGATGAGTGCCGCCACGATCTATGCCACAGAAGTACAGTCGCCGGCCCGGGTCCTCCAGGAGATGGGCAAGGCATTGATGGACGAGCTCGAAAGCACGGAGATGTACCTCACTCTCTTTTATGGCGTATTGGACCCCGAGCGAGGTGAGCTGCTTTACGCGAATGCGGGCCATCCCCACGCCTTCGCCATCCGCGCAGACGGGTGCGATGAGCGGCTCGAGGCGATGAACCCGCCCATGGGTATCGCCGGAAAGGTGGATTATCAGCAGCGGGCCGTGGAATGGCGTCCGGAAGCAGACCTTCTCCTTCTCTTTACGGATGGGCTTTCCGACGATCTGGAGGAGGGTTCCCGAATCGCCGGAGAAAGGCGGGTCGTAGAAGAGGCAGTACGGCTTCGAGATCGTCCTGTCTCTGAAATAGTGAACTCCCTTTTCAAGCTAGACCGCCTCAGGCTAGATCGCGGGGGAGGCGTGACGGCGGACGATCGGACGGCCGTAGTCCTACGGGTCTGACCGCCGTGGCTCAACCACCGAAGCGCTCCCTGAGCCAGAACTTCCTGGTGAATCGCTCCCTAGCTGCACGGATCGTACAGGAGGCTCGGATCGCGAGGGGCGAGACCGTGATCGAGGTCGGCCCTGGAAGGGGCGCGCTCACCCGTGGTCTTGTCGAGCAGGTGGAAGAGCAGGAAGGCCGACTGATCCTAGTTGAGCTAGATGACGAGTTGGCGGCCGATCTCAGCCGCCGATTTCAGGAAAACGCGAGAGTCGAGGTGCTTCATAGAGACATCCTCCTCCTATCGCTTGCGGAGATCACGTCGTCACCTGCCGACCTGAAGGTCATCGGAAACATTCCCTACCATCTGACCTCCCCGATCCTCTTCCATTTACTCTCCCAGCCGCGTCCACGAGAGATTCTCGTGATGGTTCAAAGGGAGGTCGCGGACCGCATTCTTGCGGAGCCCGGAAGCCGGGAATACGGCGCTCTGACGGTCGGTGTACGCTCCGTGGCCGGCGTCGAACGCGTCCTAAGCGTCCATGCGGGATCCTTCCGACCTCGGCCCAAAGTGGACTCGACGGTTATTCGCCTCAGACCGTTTTCACCCGCTCGCCTGGAAGTTGAAGAGGAAGCCCGGCTTCGTGAGCTTACCCGAGCCCTCTTCCAGTGGAGGAGAAAGCAGCTTGGGAAGATCCTCCGGGATCATCCCGATCTGCGGATGCCTCCAGCCCAGGTGGATCGCGTCCTCCTCGCTGGGGGCGCAGGTCGTAGCGATCGGCCTGAGACCGTCGATCCGGAAGGCTTCAAGGAGATGGCTCGAGCCATCTCCGATTGACGCGGGCGAGCGTCTGGATCTACCTTTTGTGAAGCTTTTCACAAGGACTGACGAGTCCGTTCCGCACGCTTCTTTGGCAGGGTTGGACGGTTCCGGTCCGAGGCCCTCTTCACCCTCTCGCGAACGATCCGGACGTCTTCCGTGCCCTCTCCCTCGCGTAAGGTCTCTGAGTCCGTGATCCGACGCCTCTCGATCTATCGCCGCGTGCTCGAGAGGCTGGAGCGGGAGCGGGAGGCGACCGTTTCTAGCCAGGTACTAGCGGATCGGGCGGGGACGACCGCCGCCCAAGTCCGAAAGGATCTCTCCTTCTTCGGCTCGTTCGGTAAGCGTGGTCTGGGGTATGCCGTTACGCCCCTTAAGGATCAACTGCGCGACATCCTGGGTTTGTACCGATCGTGGAAAGTGGCTTTGGTCGGTGCCGGTCGAATGGGAGCTGCGCTCTTCGAGTACCCGCATTTCCGGACGCGTGGGTTCGAATTCACGGCGGTCTTCGACTCAGACCCGGACAAGATCGGGAATCGCTGGAATGGTCTCACGATTCAGTCCGCAGAGGCACTCGAGGAGCGCCTTCGAGCTGCGGGGGTCGAGATCGTAATCCTGACGGTTCCGGCACCGGCCGCGCAGGCGGTTACCGACGCCGTAGTCAGGGCAGGCGTTCGCGGCATCCTCAACTTCGCACCCGTCGAGATCAAGGTCCCTGCGGGAGTGCAGGTGAACGCCGTCCGATTGACGGTCGAGCTGGAGGGACTCACCTTCGCGCTTCAGCCAGAGTCCTCGAGCCCGCGAGTGGAGAAAGGCTAGGAGGGATGGGGGCTCGGTTGTCGCTCCTGGAGACTGCGGCACAGAGATTGGCTTCGGGACCGCGCCACACCTTGGAACTGGCTCAGGACGTGCTCGAGCTCAGGGGTAACCCGGGGGGCAGCTCGAAGGCAGTTTTCACCCTCCTGGGTCGAGATCCGAGGTTTCGCGTAGATCCGGATGGGTACTGGAGCCTGACTCCGGAACTAGCGCCCCCCGGGGCCCCGCTCATCAGCCTCAGCTACGCTGTCGTCGACGTGGAGACGACCGGGGGCCTCGGAGCACGGGGCGACCGTCTTACTGAGGTGGCCATCATTCACATCGACGAGGGGGCGATCGGCACATCCTTCCAAACGCTGGTGAACCCAGGTCGTCCGATTCCGCCTCGGATCCAAGGCTTCACGGGGATTAGCGACCGTATGGTCTCCGTGGCTCCGCCCTTCGAGGGAGTGGCACACCAGGTCTCGGAACGCCTGAGAGGCCGCATCTTTGTGGCCCACAATGAGCGATTCGACTGGGGGATGATCCGAAGGGAGCTGCTCGCGGTGGGTGGTGAGATCCCGGAGCTCGAGCATCTGTGCACAGTGAGATTGGGGCGGTTTCTCGTTCCTAGGCTACGCAGCTATGGCCTGGACTCGCTTACGGCTCACTTCAGGATACGGGTGGAGACTCGGCACCGGGCTTTCGGGGACGCCCTGGCTACGGCCCATCTCCTGCTCCACCTTTTGAGGGAGGCAGACGGGAGAGGGATCTCGGACCTCACTTCGCTGCGCAGGGCCCTGAGCGGCCAGAGGCGTCGACGCCACTCCCGAACAAGGGTTCAACCTGGAGAGCACGGCCCGTGACGGAGCCTGGTCAGACAGCAGCAGCCAACCGCGGGGGGGTCCTCAGTCGGAGCGTTGGCGACATCCGCATTCACGCTATCGATGCGGGCCGACAACGCCTGGACGGGGGCGCGATGTTCGGGGTTGTGCCGAAGCCCCTGTGGGAGCGCAGGGTCCCTGCCGACGCACGGAATCGAATCCCGCTTGCCCTACGCTGCCTGCTAATCGAGGCTCCCGACGCCCTGGTGCTCGTGGATACCGGTGCGGGTAACAAGGAGGGCGACAAGTTCAGGGAGATCTACGGGTTGGAGAATGAGGGGAGCCCGACCCTACTCGAGGACGGGATTCGGAGCGCAGGGTTTCAACCGGAAGACATCGACCTAGTGGTCATGACCCATCTGCACTTCGATCACGCCGGCGGGGGGACGGTCCTTCGCGAGGACGGCACAGTCGTGCCTTCTTTTCCGACGGCCCGATATGTGGTTCAAAGAGGTGAGCTCGAGTTCTCCAGGAGGCGTAACGAGCGAATACGGGCCAGCTACATTCCGCGGAACGTCGATGCGGTCATCGAAGCCGGGTTGTGGGACGTCGCTGAGGGGGACGAGCTCGTGACGCGGGGGGTACGTCTCCTCTGCTCGCCAGGCCATACGCCACATCATCAATGCGTCCTTATCGAGTCTGACGAGGAGACGGCCTGCTTTCTCGCGGACGCCTGTCCGACTACTGCCCACGTCTCTCTCCCATGGATTATGGGATATGACATCGAGCCCCTCGTGTCTCTCGAAACAAAGCGGACCCTGTGGGAGAACGCGCGCAACGGGGAGTGGCTGCTCATCTTCGAGCATGACACCGAACTTGCCTGGGGGCATCTCGAGGAGGATCTCAGAACGGTCCGGGGGGCCGAAGACTAACGCCACCGTGCCTGGACCAGGGCCTCCAGGAGCATGTGCGGAGATGGTCTTGTGACGACGATGGGTAAGCTCCCAGCCATTCGGGGGGAATGGGAAGGTTGACCGACCCACTGAGGATCTTCGACCGACTCGAGGACCGTGGTCACGAACAGGTGACCTTTTGGTCCGAGCCGGCCGTGGGGTACCGAGGGATCATCGCAATCCATGACACCTCCCTCGGCCCCGCGATGGGGGGGACGCGATTCTGGAGCTACGCGACTGACGACGAAGCCCTCTCTGACGCGCTTCTCTTGGCGCGGGCGATGACTTACAAAGCGGCGGTGGCCGGGCTGGAGGTAGGGGGCGGAAAGTCCGTGATCCTGGGCGATAACCGCGTCACCGACCGGGAGCCCATATTTCGTGCCCACGGCAGGGCGGTAGAGTCGCTCGGAGGGCGCTACATCGCGGCCGAGGATGTAGGCACCTCCGTCGATGATATGGAGTTCGTGCGGCAAGAGACCCAGTTCGTCACCGGTCTGCACGGACGTTCGGGCGACCCCTCTCCGCTCACGGCCCTTGGGACGTTGCAGGCAATCCGGGCTGCGGCCACTGAGGTCTACGGCGATGGATCGCTCAACGGTACACATGTCGCGGTGCAGGGACTCGGAAACGTCGGGTTTCATCTCTGCGAACTCCTCGCGGACGAGGGGAGCCGGCTGACGGTCACGGACATCGACCAGGAAAGGGTCGCACGGGTTGTGGACCTCTTTTCGGCCGACTCGGTGGCGCCTGAGGACATCTATTCCGTCGATGCGGACATCTTTGCTCCCTGCGCCCTAGGCGCAGTGATCAACGACGACACCGTGCCGTGTCTGAAGGTCGACGTCGTTGCCGGGGCAGCGAACAATCAGTTGGCCGAGCCTGGGCACGAGCACGAGCTGCAAAGCCGAGGGATCCTGTATGCGCCGGACTATGTGGGGAACGCAGGCGGGCTGATCAACATCTACGGCGAGCTGCGCGGCTGGGCACTGGATCGAAGCCGCGAGAAGGTGGAAGAGATTTTCGGAACATTGTGCAAGATCTTCGCGCTAGCCCGGGAGGACCACACCACGCCGGCCGCGGCGGCCGATCGCATCGCAGAAGAGCGCATCGATGCAGCCAGAGCCAGGCGTGCGTCCTCCTCCTGAGATATCTCAGGCCGCCTAACCGTGCTACCAGGACCGCGGTTCCATCTTTAGCCCGAGATCCCCATCTTCCGAGACGCCTGCGCCCAGGCGCAGTACCGCCGGGATCGGCGGGGACCAACGATTACCAGGAGTAGGAGGCACCACCGCGCCATGCCGGAGCCTTACGCCCATCTGAAGAGTGCGGACCCCGAGGTCTTTCGGGCCGTGGGACAGGAGGTCCGGCGGCAAGCGGACCAGCTGGAGCTCATCGCCTCCGAGAACTTCGTCTCCCGCGCGGTGCTCGAGGCAGCGGGCACGGTGCTGACCAACAAGTATGCTGAGGGGCTTCCCGGGAAGCGCTACTACGGCGGGTGCGAGTTCGTGGATCAGGTGGAGGAGCTCGCGCGCACCAGGGCCTGCCGGTTGTTCGATGCGGATCACGCCAACGTGCAGCCGCACTCGGGGACCCAGGCGAACATGGCCGTCTATCTGGCCTTCCTGAGGCCGGGCGACAGGATTCTGGGGATGAACCTGAGCGATGGCGGACACCTTACCCATGGATCCCCGGTCAATGCTTCTGGAATCTTATACGAGGTCAGTGCTTACGGCGTACGGGAGGAGGACGGCCGTGTAGACTATGACGTCGTCCGAGACCAAGCTCGGAAGGAGCGTCCCAAGTTGATCATCGCCGGCGCGAGCGCGTATCCAAGGATCTTGGATTTCCGGGCATTTGCCGAAATCGCGCAGGAGGTTGACGCTCTTCTCATGGTCGACATGGCGCACATCGCCGGGCTCGTGGCCACGGACCTCCATCCGAGTCCGGTCCCACATGCGGACGTAGTCACCACCACCACACACAAGACCCTCAGGGGCCCCAGATCCGGGATGATCCTCTCGAAGGTTGAGCACGGGAAGGCCGTCGACAAGGCCGTCTTCCCTGGCACACAGGGCGGGCCCCTCATGCACATCATCGCCGCCAAGGCCGTCGCGCTGAAGGAGGCGCTCGAACCAGCGTTCCAGGAGTACACGAAGCAGATCATCAAGAATGCCATCGCACTCGGTGAGCAGCTCACCGATCGCGGGTTTCAGCTTGTCTCGGGGGGGACGGACAACCACCTGATCCTTGTTGACTTGCGGGATCGGGGTGAGCTCACGGGGAAGGATGCGGAGCACGCACTGGAGGAAGCGGGCATCACCGTGAACAAGAACACCGTACCCGGCGAGCAGCGATCCCCGTTCGTCACCTCAGGTCTCCGAATTGGTACGCCCGCTCTCACCTCAAGGGGAATGGAAGAGAGTGAGATGAGGACGATAGGGAACTGGATCGCTGATATCCTGGAGGACTGGAAGAACGAGGAGCTGCGCGCCCGGGTCCGCTCGGAGGTGCGGGAGCTCACCCGGTCCTTTCCCCTTTATCCCGAGCTCGGGGGTGCCCCGGCCGAGTGAACGACGTCTACAGCGACCCAGGGCCTGGCGCTTCAGCCACAGGCGGGCCAACTTTTGCCTCATGACCGACGTTCAATTTGCCGACGAGATCCTGGATCTCCTCAAGGAGCGCAATCCCCGTTTCCAGGGGAAAGCCTATCTGTTCGTGTTGTCGGCATTGCACCACGTGATGAACCGATTGGACCAGCCTCGTCACATTTCCGGACCCGAGCTGACGGAGGGCGTTCGGGATCTTGCGATCGACCAGTTCGGCCCCCTGGCGCGCACCGTTCTGGAGTACTGGGGGGTGCACAGCACTGCGGATGTCGGTGAGTTGGTGTTCGCTCTGGTAGACGCCGGCATCCTCATCACCCAGGAGGAAGACCGTCCTGAGGACTTCCATGGTTTGTTCGACTTTGAAGAGGCATTTGACCGGAACTATCCCTGGGTGGCCGGGGGATAGTAGCCGGTGGCGGTTCTGTCGAACCGCCGGAACGCGCAGCCGCTAGGAAGCGACCATGGAACAGGATCTTCGGTTTCCCCGCTGCCAGAAGTGCGATGTGGGGATTCTACTCCCGCTGTCCGACTACGGGCGTGAAGGCGCCCCCATCCAGTACAAAGCCTGGGTCTGCTCGAGCCCGGATTGCGGTTTCAACATCCGGATCGACAACGGGGAAATCACCCTCGGACGGGCGATCGGACAAAGTTACAAGTAAGCCTCTGCGTCTCCTCCTTGGAGGTGTCCCCATCCGGGAGCTCCTCCAGCCTCACGCTCGCCGATGAACCCCTCAGCATTCGGTCCTCCCAGCGAGTGGGACGTGCCCCGGTTCTATGGCCAGGCGGAGGTCTATGCGCCCACGGGGAGCGAATCGGCCGAGTTCGATCGCTGGTCCATCGACGAGGCTGGAGTCCCGTCGCCTGTCCTCATGGAGAACGCTGGTCGAGGTGCGGCCCTCGTTCTGAGCCGTGTGTACCCTGACGGTTCAGTCTTGGTGGTAGTCGGCGCCGGGAATAATGGCGGAGATGGCCTCGTACTTGCCCGCTCCCTTTCCGCTCAGGGTAGGGAGGTGGAGGTGGTGGTTGTGGGAGAACGTACGAGCCCGGATCCCCTGCTGCACGGCTGGCCCGTCCCGGTATACCAGGCTCCAGAAGGTATTGAAGTGCTTTCGGCAGGCTTGGGGAGGGGCGGCGTCGTAGTCGATGCGCTGCTTGGAACCGGGATCCGCGGGCTACCTAGGGAGCCGCAAGCTGGGGTAATTCGAGCCATGAACGAGTTAGACATTCCGATCGTGTCACTGGACGTCCCGTCCGGAGTCGATGCGGACTCAGGAGCCGTACCGGGCGACGCGGTCCGCGCAGAACTAACCATCGCTTTCGGAGCCCCGAAGTTGGGAACGCTCCTCTTCCCTGGCCGGGAAAGCGCCGGCAGGATCGTCGTGCTCGAGATCGGGTTTCCGCCGGTGCCGGAAGGTCGGTTCCCGGTCCGGCTGATCACACCCGTGTGGGCGGAAGCCAACAGACCGCGACGGCGGCCGGTGACGCACAAGAAGGCGGAAGGCCGCGTGCTCATCCTGGCGGGATCCCCAGGGGTTGCCGGAGCGGCGGTTCTGGCCGCTAGAGGTGCACTCCGAGCGGGTGCGGGGTACGTGCGGGTCGCGTCCCACCCCGACAACCGGGAGATCCTACAGAGAAGTGTCCCGGAGGCGCTGTTCGTCGACGCGTCGGACGCCGATGCGCTTGGTCAGGCCACGGCCGAATGCGACGCGCTTGCAGCGGGCCCGGGGATGGGGGTGGACGAAGAGGCTGCCGAGAGGCTGAACGGGCTGCTGGAGACGGAGGGGTTAGGCGGGGTCGTGCTGGACGCGGATGCGCTCACACTTCTTGGTGCCGGACGGCTGCCCGCACTCTCCGTGGCTGCCGTACCGACTCGACGACTGCTCACCCCGCATCCCGGCGAGATGGCCCGCCTAGGAGCCACTGCCGACGAGATACGGGAAGACCCGGTCCGGGTCTGCAAACAGGGTACCGAGCGATGGGCTGCTGCCCTCCTACTGAAGGGTCATCCCTCACTGATCACCGAAGCGGAGAAAGGCACGGTCTGGCTGAGCGGAACGGGCTCGTCTGATCTGGCCCGCGCCGGTATCGGAGACGTGCTCACCGGCGTTGCTGGAGCCTTCTTGGCACGCGGTGCGACCGCCTTGGAGGCAGGAGCGTTGGCCCTCCACTTCACGGGGAGAGCGGCCGCACTCACGGGGCGCGGAGACGCGCTCCTTCCCTCCGATATGGCGGACAACTTAGGCGCCGCCTTCGGAGATCCGCTCACCCGCGTCTCGGATCTGGGACTCCCGTTCGTGACGCTGGACCTGGATCCCGCCCATTGACAGAGGCCCCGCTGCATCCGGCCGCCTTTGGTCCCGGAAGGGAGTTTCAGCGGATCCGGGAGATTCTTCGGGACCTTCCGGATCGACAGCCCGGCGTCCGGGTCGGCCCCGGAGACGACGCGGCCGTCCTGGCCGATGGAACCGTCCTCTCCACCGACCTCGGGGTCGAAGGGATCCACTTCCACCTCAACTGGATCTCGCCCGTAGAGGCCGGCTACCGGACTGCTGCTGCGGGCGTCAGTGATCTTGCGGCCATGGCCGCAGAGCCCATAGGGATGCTGGTTTCTGTGGGTGCATCCGGGGACGGAGCCCTCGCAGAGGAGGTGATGACCGGCGTCAAGTCCTTTGTCGGTGACTTCGGCTTGGCGCTGCTAGGTGGAGATTTGATCGGGTCTCCCGGACCGCTCATCGTCGACGTCGTTTCGGTCGGTCGGGCTCTCACACCGCTGCTCAGGTCAGGCGCCAAGGTCGGGGACGAGGTATGGGTCACTGGGACCCTCGGAGGGGCTGCCGCAGGAGTCGCGCTCTGGAGGGCGGGCGACGACGCCGTGCCTAGGACGCTTCGAGAGGCGTATGCCGCGCCTCAGCCGAGGGTGAGGGAGGCGCGATGGTTGGCCGAGGTTGGGGCTACGGCCGGGATCGATCTCTCCGACGGCCTGGCGGGCGATGCTGGCCACGTCGCGGCGGCGTCAGAGGTAGCCGTGGTAATCGATCGGGACGCTCTCCCTCTCCATCCGGGGCTTGAAGGGCTCCAGCTTCCAGGTGGGATCAGCGCTGCGGATCTGGCTCTCCACGGAGGGGACGATTTCGAGCTGATGGTCTGCGTCCCGCCCGGTCTCCTCGATGGGAAGGCGGACGACTTCGCGCGGCAATTCGAGGTGTCTCTCACTCCGGTAGGTCGGGTGACCGAGGGCGCCGGAGTCCTACTCGAATCCAGGGACCCCGACGCTCCGACCACGTCCAGCCGTGGCGGATACGATCACTTTGGCGAGGAAGCGCACCCGTGATCCGGTCGATCTGGGTTCTGATGGCTAGTGCTCTCGTGACCGGGTTCTTCTCGATGTGGGTCAACCTCTACTCGTTGCGCCCTCGCCCGAACACGGCCTGTTGGTGCGACTGGGTGGCACGCCGCTGGACCCGGGTGATTCTGAAGCTCGCGGGCGTCCGCGTGCGGACCTTCGACCTCGATCGGGTGGATTGGTCCGAAGCGGCCGTGGTCGTGGCCAACCATCAGTCCTGGTTCGACGTCTTCGCCCTCGCCGCCTTCCTGCCTGGAAGGGTCCGATTCATCGCCAAGGAGGAGCTTGGGCGCATCCCCGTCTTCGGCAGCGCCTGGAGAAACTGCGGACACATTTCGATCGATCGTGCCGACCGCAAGCGGGCCATTCAGTCGCTGGATCGGGCGGGAGCCCGGATGCGAGAGGAGTCCCTTGCGGTGACCTTTTTTCCTGAAGGGACGCGCTCACCGGACGGGAGGCTGTACGCGTTCAAGAAGGGAGCGTTTGTCTTGGCGATGAGGACAGGCGTACCAGTTGTTCCGGTCGGGATCTCTGGGAGCCGCGATATCATGCCGAAGGGATCCTTCAGGGTGCGGAGCGGGGAGATTCGAATCCGTGTCGGAGAACCGATACACATCGAGGGAGGCGACATCGGAGACAGGGATCAGCTGCGTGAGTTCAGCCGAAACGCCGTGGCTGCGCTCATCGAGGGAGGAGACGCCCAGGCGTCCACACCTTCCGGTGGCGTCACGGAATCCGACGATGCGAAGGAGAAAACGGGGTGAGCGTAACCAGTATCCAGGCATTGAGAGGACGACAGATCCTCGATTCACGTGGGAATCCGACGCTGGAAGCCGAAGTCGAGCTGACCACGGGAGCCGTAGGGAGGGCAGCGGTCCCGAGTGGGGCCTCTACCGGTGAGCACGAGGCCGTGGAGCTGCGAGACGGCGACCCGTCGCGATACCTGGGACGCGGGGTGCTCCGTGCGGTCGGGAATCTACGCGGTGAGATCCGAGATCTTCTCGTTGGGAAGGACGCCGAGGATCAAGAAGGACTCGACCGGGCCCTGATCGACTTGGACGGCACACCGAACAAGGTACGATTGGGCGCAAACGCGATTCTCGCGGCCTCACTCGCCATTGCCAGAGCCCGGGCGGAGGCTCAGGGAGCGCCTCTCTACCGATCCCTGGGGGGGGACGACGCCACCCTTCTTCCCGTCCCGATGATGAACATCCTGAACGGAGGGTCCCACGCGCCCAACAACGTCGACCTGCAGGAATTCATGGTCATGCCCCTCGGCGCGGAGAGCTTCGGCGAGGGCCTTCGCATTGGCGTCGAAATCTTCCACCGACTCAAAGAGGTCCTGACCGAGCGTGGGGGAAACACAGCGGTTGGAGACGAAGGTGGGTTTGCCCCTGACCTGGAAGGGAATGACCAGGCGGTGGAGGTGGTCCTTCGGGCCATCGAACGGGCTGGCTATCGGCCGGGGGAGGATGTCGTTCTGGCCCTGGACGCAGCCGCCTCGGAATTCTACGAGGAAGGTGAATACGCCTTCAGATGGTCGTCCGGAGAGCGTCGAGATGCTGACGGGATGGTAGAGTTTTGGCGGGATTGGCTCGCCCGGTACCCGATTCGCTCGTTGGAGGATGCGCTTGACGAGAACGATTGGGAGGGATGGCGTACACTGACTCAGACAGTTGGAGATGGGGTGCAGCTGGTTGGCGACGACATCTTCGTCACGAATCCGGAACTGCTCACCCGGGGGATCGAGCAGGGCGTGGCGAACGCCATTCTGGTGAAGGTGAATCAGATTGGGACCCTCACCGAGACCCTCGAGGCCATCGGGATTGCGAGAGCCTCAGGCTACCGGTCCGTGATCTCACACCGATCGGGGGAAACAGAAGACGTTTTCATCTCGGACTTGGCAGTTGCCACAGAAGCAGGCCAAATTAAGACTGGGAGCCCTTCGCGGACGGACCGCGTGGCGAAGTATAACCAGCTCCTGCGCATCGAGGAGTCGCTCGGGAACCGCGCCCGCTATCCTGGCAGGTCGCTCTGGAGCAGCTCCTGAAGGGTGGTCTTGGGGAGGAGGGGTGGACGTGATGCGACGGTTGGTTTTTTTGACTCTGCTGGGTCTCGCCGCTTATTACGCCGTCTTCGGAGGGGAATACTCTCTCCTGGAGGTGTGGGGAATCCGACTGGAGACGGACCAGGCTCAAGTCACCCTGGATCGGTTGAACGCTGAGACGGACTCGCTAGCGCTTCGCGCCCAGGTACTCGAGAACGATGCGGAAACGCTAGAGACGCTCGCCCGGGAGCGCTTCGGAATGATCCGGGATGGTGAGGTTCTCTACCGATTCGCAGATGAGCCGAGCAGCCCACAGGTGGGCGAGGAGCAGGGGGGTACGCGCTGAGGAGATTGCGCGTCCGACTTCGGGCCCCGGTAGCGGGTTGACACTTGGGAGCACCCCGAATAGCGTTTTCTTCCCTCGCCGGAGTAGCTCAGCTGGTTAGAGCAGCGGAATCATAATCCGCGAGTCGGGGGTTCGAGTCCCTCCTCCGGCATTAAATGAATACAGGGGTTTTCGGCCTCTCGGGCGTGTCTTGAGGGGCCGATTTTCATGTCGTTTAGGGATAGTTGGGGATACTGAACGTCAGGCAACGTCCTGATACCCAGGGCCGTCTGAACTAACCTCCTGGCTACTGGAGCCAACTCAGAAGACGGAGGTTCATCCCCAAGTACTGCGCCTCCGATCTCCGACACACCCACGCGACCCTACTGCTAAGGAAGGGAGTGAATCCGAAGGTCATCTCCGAATGCTCTAGGGGATGTGGGTGTGGGTGTTGGTGGTCCGCACACGCACAACCACACGTAGTTGATGCCCGTAGCTGGCGCATCTCGCTACTGACTCGCATCCTTGGTGCCAGGAGCGCTTCAGGAGCGTCCTGTACCGTCCATCGACTGTGAGGTTTGGTTTGATTGCTGTGCGCCTGCTTGGAGGCGGAGCGGCGCTGGCCCTGGCGCTGGTGGCTGGCGCCCTCGCCCTTGCCCCGACGGGGGATTCGGGCGCCGCGGCGTCTGCGGGTCTTCTGCGCCTGCCCGCGAGCGAAGCGGCGAGCCTGACGCCTGCCGTAGGGGACGAATGCCCGCCCGGATACATCAATCGAGCGGAGCCCAAGCCCCACCAGAGTTTCTATTTCACTCGTGGCGCCTACAACACCTCCAGGAGGCGCCGGGGGGGAGGAGACTGGGCCACGGACTTCCCGAAGGCCGACCGGCAGTTCCTCTTCGTCATGCAGCGGACGTTGGGATGGGACATCTTTTCCTGCGAGAACCCAATTACGCTGGACGATCCTCACCTTCGCCGCTTTCCGTTCCTTTATATGCTGGAAGTCGGTCGCATGGTACTCACGCCCCCGGAGGTCGAAGGGCTTCGAAGCTACCTGCTTGCGGGAGGCTTCCTTTTCATCGACGACTTCTGGGATACGAACGAGTGGGCGAACTTCGAGCGTAAGATCCGACAGGTCCTACCTGACCACCACATCGTGGAAGTCCCGGAAGATCACCTGATCTTTCGGATCATCTACCCGATCGAGGAGGTGACCTGCCCCGAAGAGCGGTACCACATCCTAGTGTTAGTCCCAGCAGCTGTGGAGGGCCGTGAAGGACGGGCATCCTCAGGAACCAGGGCGACGGCTTAATCGCCTCAGGGGCCGGGGGAAAGCCGCCGCAGGCGCTGTGGGGTCGGACGGTATTGTACTCGCGCCTCCATTGCTCGACCAGCACGGCCGCCTGCGCCAACGAGTAGAAGATCTCCCCGTTCAACAGCTCGTCCCTGAGCTTGCCGTTGAAGCTCTCGTTGTAGCCGTTCTCCCACGGGCTGCCCGGCTCGATAAAGAGCGTCTCGACGCCCACGCGCCCCAACCACCGCCGCACGAGCTTCGCGGTGAACTCCGGTCCGTTGTCCGACCTCAGATACTCGGCAGGCCCGTGTCGGACGAACAGATCGGCCAGCACCTCGAGCACGTCGTGCGAGCGGATCTTGCGAGCCACCACGATCGCCAGGCACTCCCTCGTGTGCTCGTCCAGCACTGTCAGCAGCTTCAGCGCACGCCCGTCGTGCGTCCTCGAGGCCACGAAGTCGTACGACCAGACGTGGCCCCGATACAGCGGCCTCAGCCGGATGCACGATCCGTCGTTGAGCCACAGCCGACCTCGCTTCGGCTGCCGCTCCGGGACCTTCAGCCCCTCCTGCCTCCAGATCCGCTCCACCCGCTTGTGGTTCACCCCCCAGCCCTCGATGCGGAGCATGTCCGTGACGCGTCGGTAGCCGTAGCGGCCGAATCGACTCGCGAGTCGCACGATATCACCTCGGAGCGCCCCCTCGTCACTCGCCACTTTCCTCGCCCGGCGCTGGGTCGTGCGTGGCTGCCCGAGCACCCGGCACGCTCTCCTCTCCGACGCCCCGAGCTGCTGACGTACACGCACCACACAACGTCGTCGGCGCTCGGGGCTCAGAAGTTTCCCTGGGCCGCTTCCTCCACGATCAGCTTGTCCAGTGTCAAGTCCGCCACTGCTCGCTTCAAGCGCCCGTTCTCGCGCTCGAGCTCCTTCAGGCGCCGTGCCTGGCTTACCTTCATCCCGCCGTACTCCCGCCTCCACCGGTAGTACGTCTGCTCGGTGATGCCGAGCTCCCGGCTGATCAGCTTCACGGATTTGCCGCGGGCCAGACCGACCTCTGCCTCCCGCAGTCCAGTGATGATCTGCTCCGGAGTGTGTCGCTTCCTTCCCATCCTGACCTCCTCGCTCAAAAGCTTCAGACCAGCTCGATCCTAATATTGCTCCTGGTCTCGTTTCAGCGGGTCAGGTCAATATAGAGAGAGGCTCGACAATTGTGGCTTCACCATTGTGCTTCCCGGGGACGTGGTCGACGTCTCCGTAAGGGTCCATGTGACGCGTACGATCCGGACTTCCGCCCGCCCGCCGGGCAGGTTCGTAGCCCGTGGGCGGCCGGAACCTGCGAGGGCGACGTGATCGGAATACCGGAGTAGTAGAGGGGTGAAAAGGGAAATCACAGTCACGGGCGGAAAATGGGGCACTCTTGGGTTTAGGGTCCGCCGCCGGGACGTGTCAGAGATATTCGAGCCGTTGAAGGATCAGCTCACGGCTGGTCTCTCCATCGAGCTTCCCGGCAGGACTCGGCCCGCGCCCGTCAGCGTGACAAGAACCTTCTGGACGACTTGCCCATCGTTTAGGTCCTGCGAGATTGGGGCCTGGATGACAACGCGGGGGGATTACCCCTGGCCAGACCAAAGGCCCCCGAAGTATGCGGCGGAAGTAGTCGTGGAGACAGACGGAGTGACGCTGACAATTCGCGGACGCGCCCCCGCCGGGCGAGGTGGTAAGTCAGGGAGCGACGGCGCTTAGAGTGATGGGGGACAGGAATTGAAGGTTTGCCGCCTCAATATTCATGGTTTTCGGGGGATCAAGGCGGCTTCCGTGCTGCTGCCCAAGCATGCGGTGCTAATCGGCGACAACAACACGGGCAAGACGACTCTCCTTGAGGCCCTTGACCTCGTGCTCGGGCCGGATCGCCTGAACCGTCAGCCCCCCATCGACGAGCACGACTTCTTCCAAGGCAAGTACCTAGCCGAAGCCGCCGAAGCTGCTGGCGAGGCGCTTAGGGGTGAGGGCGCTGATGCGGAATTGGGCGCTGCCCAAGCGGCGGTCGCCGCCGCAGATGACGGCGTGGTCGAGGTGGTGGAAGCTGTTGCGGGAGAAGCCCCTCGTATTGAGATCGAGGTGACGATCGCGGATCTGACTGAGGAGCAGAAGGGCAGGTTCGGCGACTACATCGAGTTCTGGGATTCCGCCTCCAACACCTTGTACGGCGAGCCGAATCTGGCTGGTGTCGACGCCGCGACGATTACCGAGGCGTTGCGTGTCACTTTCCATGGGTGGTACGACCCAGCCGAGGATGACTTCGAGGGTAAGACCTACTTCACCCGCAGCCTCACCGAGAGCGAGAGGCTTATCCCGTTCTCCAAGAGAGACAAGCAGGTTTGCGGCTTCCTGTATCTGCGATCACGGCGTACTGGTTCGCGCGCCCTGAGCCTGGAGCGGGGCAGCCTGCTGGACATCATTCTGCGCCTGAAAGAGGTAAGGCCGCAGATGTGGGAAGACACGATCAGCACGCTCGCTGACTACTCGGTCGCGAGCGACCCGGAGCTCGGCATCTCCGGCGTGCTGGAGAGCATCAACGCCGCCCTCAAGAAGTACGTCCCGAGAGAGTGGGGGATCGAGCCCCACCTCAAGGTTTCCAACCTCACCCGTGAACACCTGCGGAAGGTTATCACCGCCTTCATCGCCACCGGCGAGGGGAGCCATGCCGCGCCGTTCTATCGGCAGGGCACGGGGACCATAAACATGCTGGTCCTGGCCATGCTGTCGCAGATTGCTGAGGACAAGCAGAACGTCATCTTCGCAATGGAGGAGCCGGAGACGGCCATCCCGCCCTACGCCCAGAAGCGAATCGTCCACGAAATACGTAAGCTGGCCTCCCAGACTCTATTCACCTCCCATTCGCCCTATGTGCTCGAGGAGTTCACGATCGATGAAACGGTCGTGTTGGGACGAAATCCCGACGGGTTGCTTAGCCAGGCTTCCGTTACTTTGCCAAAAAGCATCAAGTTGGCAGCCTACCGACAGAACTTCCGGACCCGCTTCAGCGAAGGACTGCTCGCACGTCCCATCCTCGTCGGCGAAGGGGCAACCGAGGCGGCAGCGTTTCCAGTCGTCTGTCGTCGCTTGGCAGAGCTGAAGTCCGACATCTATTCCTCACTGGAGGCGCTGGGCATCTGCATGGTCGACGCCGGCAGTCATAACAACATCCCGGACATGGCCAAACTCTATCGGGAGATTGGCAAGCGCGTCTTCGCCATCTGCGATAAGCAGGACGATCAGAACAAGGCGCTCATCGAGGCCCAGGTCGACCTGCTCTTGATGCACGACGAAAAGGGCTTCGAGGATCTCGTCCTGAAGAACACCTCCGAAGAGGCGCTCAAGCGTTTCGCACGGCTGGTCGACTGGCCTCCGCACCTTGCCACCAAGTACCCGGACGTGGAGATGGTAGCGCCCGCTGCGCTCCGTGACTACTTCGGATGGACGAAGGCTAACTGGGGCATCGCCGACTTCCTCGCCCAGTGCAGCGAGGCAGAGATACCGAAGTGGCTTCGGGACGCTTGCATTCGATTGAAAACCATCTGTATGCCCGCTCCCGATACTCGTGCCGACGGCGACGCGGTTGCCGCTGGCGGTGCCGAGCCGGAAGCCGATGCAGATGCAACTGACTGAGAAACAGCTCGAGATCATGGCGGCTAAAGGGCACCTCCTCGTCACGGGAGGGCCGGGCTCCGGCAAGACGACCGTCGCTATCCTGAAGGCCGCGCAGAGTGCCGAAAGCGACCTGCGGCCGGGCCAGAGAGTCCTCTTTCTTAGTTTTGCCCGCGCGACTGTTTCTCGTATCGTCGATGCCATCGAGTACGAGCAGAAAATCCCCCGCGAGCTTCAGCAGCGGATTGACGTTGAGACCTACCATTCCTTCTTCTGGCGTATCCTGAAGGCGCATGGCTACTTGGTCGGGCTGCCGCGGCGGTTAGACATACTGACGCCGCCG
The DNA here is from genome assembly GCA_965197485.1 of Longimicrobiales bacterium. Lineage (GTDB taxonomy): Bacteria > Gemmatimonadota > Gemmatimonadetes > Longimicrobiales > Gaopeijiaceae > JAAXGI01. The sequence continues at coordinate 838,867 of CBDANG010000011.1, read as the reverse complement.
GGCGAAGCGATCGCCCTGTCGGACATCCGCAGTGGGTATGCCGCCGCGTCGAAGCTGACCGATGCCGAGAAAGCGGGGAAGACGGTTGTGGAAATGGCGGAGCGTCGGCGTTTGGCCTGCGAGGACGGGCGCGTATGCTTTGACCTGTTCGCGCCCTACATCGGGGATATCCTCCTTTACCGCCCCCGATTTATCTGGACAGTAGATTGGCCACAAGAGTTGGGGTCCAGAGAGAGGGGGAGAGGATATGTCCCAGGAGAGTGGGGAGAGGGAAGCGACCGGAGGTCGTGGAGGGGAGGAGTTGCCGGAGCGATGGAGTGCACGGCGGAAGACGGATGCAGTGCTGCGGCTGCTTCGCGGAGAAGATCTGGGGGAAGTGAGCCGTGAGCTTCAGGTCTCGCCGGTGGATCTGGAAGAGTGGCGGCGAGTGTTCTTGGAGAGAGGCCAGCAGGGGCTGAAGAGCCGGAGGGGTGATGGGGCGGAGCGGGAGCTGATGCGTACGCGGGCGAAGTTGGGTGAGATGACGATGCGGATGGAGCTGGCGGCGGAACTCCTCGAAAAAAGGGGATTCGGGCAAGAGCTGAGGAAGCTCTTGAGGCGCGGGAGCGAGTGAGTTCGGGGACGGGACGACGCTACCCTCTGACGATGGTCTGCGAGGTGTGGCGGGTGGCGCGTTCGACGGTATACAGGATGCGGGCTCGAGGGCTGGGCTCTGAGGTTGGGGAGCCCGGGAAGCGGGGGCCGAAGACGGAGCTGAGCGATGAGGCCTTGGTCGAGAAGATCCGCGAGGTGCTCCGGGAGAGCGACTTCCTGGGTGAGGGGCACAGGAAGGTGAGAGCCCGCCTGAGGCCGAAAGGGATCGGAGTGGGCAAGAACCGCGTGCTGAGGCTGATGCGGGAGAACGGGCTGTTGGCGCCGGTGCGCCGCGGGCACCCGCGAGGAGACCGGAGCCACAGCGGCCGGATCACGACCGATGCGCCCAACGAACTGTGGGGCACCGATGCGACCCGGTTCTACACGAAGGCGGACGGCTGGTGCTGGTTGTTCATGGCAGTCGATCACTGTGTCAGCGACGTCGTGGGATGGCATGTGGCCAAGAAGGGAGACCGCTGGGCGGCCCTCGAGCCGGTCCGCCAGGGCGTGCGGACCCATATGGCCGGCTACGCGCCCAGGATCGCGCTCGGACTCGGGCTACGCCATGACTGGGGTCCGCAGTACACGGCCCACCAGTTCCAGGCAGAGCTCCGATGGCTCGGGATCCGGTCGACCGCGGCCTATGTGGGGGAGCCGGAGTGCAACGGTGTGGCGGAGCGCTTCATCCGCACGCTCAAGGAGGAGTGCCTCTACCTCCACGACTTCGAGACCCTCGAGGAAGCCAGACACGAGATCGGCCAGTTCATCGAATCCTACAACCACGGATGGCTCTTAGAGCGGCACGCCTACCGGACCCCGGCCCAGGCCCGCGAGGAGCTCACCCGCAAGGCGGCATGATTAAGCCGCCCCCTTGTCCAAGAAATCGGAACCGGTTCACTCCATGGCAGTGCGCGCATTCGCACGCTCCTAGCCGCGATGTATCCCATGATCATCTTCGATGAATTCCAGGACACGAACGCCGAGCAATGGCGCGTTGTTCAGGCGCTGGGCGAGTTCAGCACCCTGTTGGCCCTAGCTGATCCGGAGCAGCGCATATACGACTTCATTGGCGCCGACCCTGAGCGCCTGAACCACTTTAGGGCCGTGTTCACGCCGATCGAGGTTGACCTCAGTACGGACAACCATCGCAGTGCGGGTACAGACATCGGAATCTTCGGAAATGACCTACTATCTGGCAGGTTCCGGCAGAGGAGCTACAACGGTATCGATTGCTGTTTGTATGAGCCATATGGTGCTCAGCCCCTGACAGCCATGGTTACGACCGCCTATGCCGCGCGAAAGCGGCTTGTCGATGCCGGTCGAAAGGACTGGTCTCTGGCTATCCTCGTCCCTACCAAGTAGATGACCCGTCTCGTGTCCGATACCTTGCGCGCGCCGCCGGCGGGGATGACTGCGATTTCCCATGTCGCCGCCATAGAGTTGGAGGCGGCTATTCTGGCAGCTGAGATAATCGCCTTCCTGATGTAGCCTGATGCCGATGGGCGGCATTTCGAGCAGTTCATTGCACTGATGCGCAACTACTTCCACGGCAAAGGAGGCGACACCCCATCACAGGCTGACCTCAAAGAAGCCGCAAGCCTTCAGAAAGCCTACGATGAATGGCTGGCCCGGCAAGCGGCCGGCAAGAAGATCAGGAGGAGCAGCATCCTAGTCGCCATGCTGGCCGTTTATGCTCAGGCGCGAGTACTTGCGCTTACGGGTGATCCCGACAAGGACTGGAGAGAGATGCGGAGCATCCTAGAGCATGGAGCATGTTCCCGACTGAAGAGACTCGCGGAAGAAGTCCGAAATATTCGCCTTCTTGAGCGCGGGACGCAACTGCGACAGGACCTTTCGCAGGACTGGCGAGACAACGGATTCTATGCCAACGCCCTGGCAATCACGCAACGTGCTTTCGTGCAGGAACACTTCTCCACCAACGCCAAGCCGGAAAGGGGCGTGGTGGTGATGAACATGCACAAGGCGAAGGGAAAACAATTCTGCGAGGTGATCGTCTTCGAGGGTTGGCCACGCGTTGCCAAGGGTCAGATCGTTGCGAATTTCGACCGTATCGTGCGTTTCAACGCCCGTGCCAGAATCAATGACCAAGCCCGACACAACCTCCGTGTCAGCGTGACGCGCGGCAAACAGAGAACCACCATTCTGACCCCAAAGAACGACCCTTGCGTATTGCTTTCCAAGGCAGAATAGAAGCCGCCAGTTGAACACCTAAGTCCGCTCTTGGCGCTAGCCCGACATTGGCGCCCGGCATCGATCGATATCGAACGAACGGCGTCTAAGCACCGCTCTCGTTAGTGAAGTGACACACCGGCATTCAGGTCCTCGGTATAGCCTCCTGAGAACGCGCGGACGCAGGTGCACTCCCATGCGAGCCGTCCGTCGTCGCTCAAGAGCCCGGCGGCTCCCGCTGGCCGCCGATCGCCGGGGACGTGCCAGCTGAAGCGTCAACCTGCCGGATTCAACGGTTGCCACTCGACAAACTCGTCCGCGGACCTCTTCGATGGTCTAGTGGATTCCCGTATCGAAAGAGGGGTGTAATGAGGGGATAGTAGCCAGGTTATAAGCTCTATCTCTATTATTAACAATGCTTTATAATTATATTGGCACGGCTGGTGGATATGGCGGCCAGGTCCAATGCCAGGCTCAACGATGTCCTCGAAGATGGCCTGGGACCGTTTGTTTCTTGGCCTGACAGCAGGATCTTGAGCGTAATGGCGCCTGGAAACACGAGCGTCTCTGCTTCTACGTAACTGGTATGGATTGGCTTCATGGGAAGCGACGTCCCTCATGACGATTCGGCGCGCCCCCAACTTGGCCGCACAAAACGGCGGCATCATCGATCTGATGGATCGCGCGGCACTCGGCCGGAGCTCGGCGAGGCGAGAGGGTTCCTGACGAGTGGCTGAAAAGAGGGAGCGGAGTTGGGATCTCATCGTCCCGAAACCATGAGATGCGCGCCGGACGTACCTGCCTCCATGAGCCAAAGCATGGCCGGACCGCGAGCAATCGGGAAGCCGAGGTCTCGGGTGGCGTGGGGCACGGCCACCACGGTGTGGGTTCGGTAATCCTCGGCGGAGTCCCCATACACGTGGTAGTAGATACTTCCCCATAGAGACAAGGCACGAGTTCCGTCCGCCTCGGCCCGCTCGAAGCGAGCCAGGATTTCAGCCACTGTCCCTCCAGCGCTCTCGAAAGCATGGTTCTGCTCCAATCGCGGACGATTGGCTTCGGCGGTGCATTGGACGTCGAGGGGGGCCATTTGACCGGGACGGCCTTCATTGTCCCAGCAGATCAGGCCGTTGCTGCCCCCGCGGAGCACCGCTGTGCTGCCGTCAGGACGGAGCTCGAGGATCGTCGCCTCGGCACGCAATGACGTGGGCGCGGCGAGCAGCGTCCGCTCGATATCTGCGTCAGCGGATTGGGCGCACAGGGCGGACGGCAGAACGACTGCGGTGAAAGGGAGGAACAGTAGGCGCTTCATCAACCTTGCCTCCGTTGACAGGGTCTCATGATGGAGCTCGCCTCGATCTGCCCGCTGCGTTATAGGCGCCTAGCCGCTCACTTGCCTTGCCGAGCATTGGCATCTAGCGTGTGTACGCAGAAGTGGCAGCCTACAAACTTCCCGATCCGGGGGTGACGATGCGTAGCACGCGAGCAACCATAATGTTTCCGATTTTGGCGGGGCTGATGTTCGCGGGATCGCCGCTCGGCGCTCAAAAAGTGGAACGGCTCGACTCCTACGAGGGGGTCGCGATTCGGATGCTGCAGAGCAACAATGCCGGAAACGTTCACGCCATCATCGATCCGGCTCTGAACGAGGTCGTCGGGTACTTGGAGGGTTGTCCGCGGGCTCACAACATCTTCTCGCATCCCGACGGGCTCTACTATTACTGCACGAACGAAGAGGAAAACACGCTCGACGTCTTCGATACGGTCACATTGGAGCTGGTCGAGCAGCTCCCGCTCACGGATCGTCCGAACAAGGCCGCCTACAACAAGTACAACCGTAAGATCTACGTGGGGATCGCTAGGGCGCCCTTTGTTGATGTATTCGATCTAGACACCCACGAGCGGCTGGGAAGCATCCCGGTGGCAACCGGAATTCACAACGTTTATGTGAGCCCGGACGGGAAGTGGGTGGTTGCCGGTTTGAACGGCCGGAACGAGGGGTCTATTCAGGTCATCGACGCCAGCACCGATGAAGTGGTGAGAGAGATCTCGCTACCCGGTCCCAGGGGTGAGATCCACCGGGTCCGGCCAATGATGTTCCTTGCCGCTGAGGACGGTTCGACGGACAAGATTTTGGCGCAAGGCGCCGCCGTCAATGGAGTGTGGGTGGTCGACTGGGAGACCGGGGAGACGGACCAAATCCTCTACCCACCCCCTCTGCCTCCGTGGAAGCAGAGCGCCGAATCCAACCAGGGCGCTCCGATGCATGGTTTGGAAGTCCTCCCGGATCGCTCCGCAGTCTGGGCGTCGAGCCGCTTGGATAGCCGAATCTACGGGTGGTCTCTGCCTGATTTCGAGTACATCGGCGCAGTCGAGGTGGGGCCCGCTGCGAACTGGATGACGCCGACACCGGACAGCCGGTACATGTACGTGGCCATCTCGGGCGCTGACTATACGGTTGCCGTCGACCTCCAGGAGCTCGAAGTGGTGGCGAGAATGACTGTAGGCGCCGGGCCCAAGCGCATCGACACGGCGGTCCTTCCGCTGGACCGCGTGGAGAACACGACGACTCAGGGCCAGTAGTTTCTTCCGCTGAAGCGGGCTGTCTGGGCTCCAGAGTTGGGGCGTCGACCTACGACTTGAGGTGGTGACAAGCATGAACCTGGACACTGGAGGGCGTGGCTCGGTGGGATGGGTGGCCGGCTTCTCTCTGATCGCTGCCGTGGGCATTTGTGCGGGTCTTGGCCTAACGTCGGAAGGTTTAGGGTTGGCGGAGCCGCTACAAGCCGCCACAGACGCGTCCAGCGACGGAGCGACGCTTCAAGATCCGTTCGACTTCTACCGGCAGAGCGTCGAGCCACTGTTTCTAAGCCCACGCGGCTACCCGGGGGCGACTGACGGCAACGCCGCATGTGTCATGTGCCACGTGTGGCAAACGAGCGTTCGTTTCTCCCTCGAGGAGCCGACCGAAACAGCGGGCGGAGGGGCCTGGACAGAGGAACAGTCTCGCCGGAACTACGAGGTCGTGACCCAACTGGTCAATGCCTCCGACCCAGAGTCCAGCAGGTTTCTACTGAAGCCGTTGGCGCAGGTGGCCGGCGGGCTGCCTCACACGGGCGGCAACCACTGGGGCTCTATGCAGGACCCCGAGTATCAAGTCGTACTCGAGTGGATCCGTACCCTCCCGGCGGCGGAGTTCACGCCTGCGGACGAGCAGGCGGCCGTCGACTTCCAGTTCTATCGCGCTTGTATCCACCCGGAGGTGCTCAGCGTCGGGAGATATGGGCAGCTCCCGTGCACGTCGTGTCATGCAGGCGGCTTGGCAGGGTTCGCCCCGGTCGGCGCCAGCGGTGGCGCGTTGACGGAGGCGGAAGCCCGACAGGGATTCGAGGCGCTCCAGAGACTGATCGTGCCTGGCAATCCCGAGCAGAGTCGGTTCCTGCTGAAGCCCCTGCACCCGGACGGTGGCGGTTCGTATGCCCACAACGGCGTGAGGCGGTGGCAGAACAGGAGTAATCCGGAGTGGCAGACGCTCGCGGCGTGGATTCGTGGCGAAGTGACTGGCAACGAGTGTTCGCCGGTGTATTAGGGGACAAGAGGCCGCCGGCCGAGAAGCACCGGTGGAAGAGTTCGGCAGACGGGGGATGCAGGTTCGAGCTGACTCGGACCGGTCCCCCGTCGGCCTATTGACCGAGAGCCAGTCCGAGGGTCTGGAGAAGAGCGTGTATGAAACGTTCGATGCGGCCACGACGAACGAACGGAGTCGTGTCGTGGTCCTGGAAGCGCGCGAGAGACCGACTAGGAACCGCTCCGGAGCTGCAGGGATAGAGACCGATAGCCTGGGTAGGCGTTTGGAACCCGCGGTGGGATCCGAATCCGCCCAGGCCCTCCGAGTCCCTGATCTGAGTCGAAGGTGGGTTCCGTTCGTGCCTTATCGCCTCCTCCGCACTGTCGTCGCAGTTTCGGTCCTGCTCGCCGGCGAACTCCGGGCCGGACAGCAGGGGTCCTCTGGAATCTCGGCCACCGCTAAGCCGGATTCATCCGACCTCCACGACGCGGCCCGCGGCGCACAGGCTCGCTTCGAGCGAGCCCGGGTCCGATACACCGCACGAGTCTGGGGTTCCTTCGGGGGCCCGTGTGATGAGCGCATTGGAAGGATGTGCGTTCGACTCGATGACGACGGTCCGAGCGACCGGGATCCTCCCCCCGAAGATTCCCGGGTGATCGAGGCCCGCCGAGCCCTTCTGGATGCTCTCGACGAGATCGGCCAGCTAGTCCCTGGGGATGCTTGGATATTGGGTCAGAGGGTGGTGTACCTTGGGGAGGCAGGTGACTGGGAGTTGGCGACTCGCCTCGCTCGGGAGTGCGGTTTGGTGGCGGAGAGCCGCTGGTGGTGTTCAGCGCTTGAAGGAATGAGCTTGCATCACCTCAGCCGTTTTGAGGAAGCAGGCGAAGCTTTCGACGACGCACTCGCCGAGATGCCCGACGACACGGGGGCACAGTGGCTTGGGGTTGGACCGCCTGGTTGACTCCGGGCTGCGGAGCCTTTTCGAGGATACGGACGCGGACTCTCTCGCGGCACTCGAGGATCGGCTGTGGGTCCTGGGGGATCCACTCTTCCTAGTGCCGGGCCGGGACCGTGAGACCGAGCACTTTGCCAGACACGCGCTGGCCCATGCTCGTGCCGATGCCCGAAACCCCTATGGGATGCGGTGGGGGGATGACCTAACGGAAATCCTCGTCCGGTACGGGCCGGAGGTGGCGTACAAACAGGAACGCGCCTCCCGCGGTGTCGCGGGCCCCACGTCAGTGATCGGACACTTCCATCCGGCGAGCGCCCGGTTCCTCCCGCTCGAGGACCACTTCCGCTTCCCAGGGCGGGTCGCCCCCGGCTCATGGCGGACGGACGATACGGGGGGGCGGTCTCGGTACGTGCCTCCGTATGCCTCCTTGATCGGGGCGCTTGAGGTCCAACGGGCCCGTTTCCGCCGGGGTGATGACCTCCTCGTGGTCTTAGGGTGGGCCGCTGCAGGGTCAGAGCGCCAGGCAGATCCGCTCGAGGGCGACCGAGCCCTCGATATGGGGCTCTTTCTGCTTTCGGACCCGGGGATGGAGCCGGAGGATGGGACGTCGACGGTAACGCTGCATGGGAAGGATCCGGGCCCCGTGGGTGGCTCCGGGCTTCGCGGCGTCGCCTCTGCACGGGTACCCGAAGGACAGTACCTCATGTCGCTCGAGCTTCTGGACTCTCCCGGCCACCGCGCGTGGCGGGCCAGGCAGGGGATCGCTCAGGATTCGCTCCCTCAGGGGGTCATCGCACTATCCGATCTCCTCCTTCTCGAGCCGCGGGGTGCTGCAGCAGACGGACGACCCGCCGAATCACCGGAGGGGGATGCTCTGGAGCTTCATCTGGGGAGGGTTCTTCCCGGCGCACCGCTTAGCAGAGGCCGTGTGGAGGTCGCCTGGGAAGTCTACGGCCTTTCGGGCGAGGAAGAGACGCTCTCCTTCCAACTGACGGCAGCCCGCGAGGGGCGGGGGTTCCTTCGCCGGGCAGGAGAGGTCCTGGGACTCCTACAGCCCGTATCGCCCGTGCAGATCGACTGGAGCGAGGCGCTGGAGCCGCAGGAGGTCACAAGCACGGAGTCACTGATGTTCAGACGGCTCGTCGTCGACCTCTCCTCGCTCTCTCCCGGGTCGATCCGGCTCTCCGTCTCGCTTCGGCTTCCAGGGCGGACCCCGACGACTTCGGAGACGGTGATCGAAGTCTCCCAGGGCATGTGATTATCCCGCTGCAACAGGAGTTATGGGACTATGATGTCACGGTGAGGTCCGGAGCCCAGCCTAGCTGCCGCACGCCACCCTCTACACGTTGAAGCGAGACTTCGGCGGGAAGGGGGTGATTCCGGCTGGTGTCGCTTAGCCGAGCCTTTCTGGGGAGTCGGTTGGCCGGGTTGGCCTGTGTCATTTGCCGGGTTTAGCCGGGCCTCGGGACACAGTTGGGACACAGTCCCACGTTCCGACGCCACTGCCTCGACTTGCTCAAAGAGCCCGCCGAAATCTAGCTTCTTTGGGAAGTGATGTTCATGGGGACGAAACTTGGTGTCTGACCATCGTATGAGCGATGGCTGCAACGTGCTCGACGCAATGGCCGATATCGCTTGCGGAAATGGCTCCCTGGGCAGCGCCAAGGGCGCTGCGTCAAGGGACGGGCCGATGAGGGTGTTGACCGCCTCCGCCATCAGGCGCGTCGGCGGTCGGCTTCCCCGCCGCTTCACTCTGGTCTTTCTCGTTGCCAGCCTCACTCCCGCTGGCTGTACTCAGTACGTCGAGGTCGCCGGTGACCCCGGGCGACAGGCCTACTACCGGACGGGGTTTCCAATCCGCGACGTGTCAGAGGCGCTGGAGCGCGCCGCGGCCTCGGCCGTGCGGATCCTCGTACAGCGCTCGTACGAGACCTATCTGTTCGCTGAGGATAACGCTCCCACGACGCTTCAGCTCGAAAGTCCGGGAAGCGACGTTCGCGTTCTTGCCGTGGACACCGTCTCGTCACGCGAAACCACGGTATCGACGGGTGTCGTGATTGCTTCATCGCCTAGGAGGCTCACAATCCTCACCACTGATCACTCGACTCACTTCCCTGATACGACTGTCAACTACTTCGGCGCAGAAGGGAGGGGTGCCGGTCTGGAGCCGGACCAACGAGCCATCGAGCGTATCTCGATCAAGACTCGGCAGGAGAACGTGGTCAGCGGCCCGCGGTATGTCGACCCCTTTGAGATCCTGGCCCGGAACCAGGCCGAAGACCTGGCCCTAATCGGCGTGACGTTCGCCGACGAAATCGAACCGTGTGTTGGCGTTCGGCTTCTGGAGCCTTGTGTTGAGAGCGATCTTCCTCCTTCCATGCTGCCCGCCGGGGATCCGCAGAGGCTGTCCTTAGGATCCCTCGTGTACATTATCGGCCATCCCGCCGGAACCGAGATGGTGACTCATGGGATGGTGAGCGAGCGCGACCGAGGCCGGAACGCCTCGTTCTTGACCGACGGCCTATGGAACGAAGGGATGAGCGGCTCTCCAATTCTGGCCATACGGGGGGATGTTGGCGGCCTAGAGTGGGTCGGTATCGCGCGGGCCGCTGCGGCTAGGACAGAGTACCGTGTGGTGGCAGAAGAATGGGCGGAGCGGTCCCAGGACCCACGACGACCCTACGAAGGTCCCATCTATCTCCAGCCCGCCCAGGAGATCAGGTACGGTATCACATTTTCGGTCCCCATGACCGTGATCCGACGGTTCCTCGACGAGCAACGGACTCTGATGCGGGACCAAGGATATCCCCTTCCCTTCCTTTAGTCGGCTCTTGTCCAGAGACCGTGGGGCCCCACCCGGACTCCCCCGAACAACGACGTAAGGACTCTTGATGCTTCGGCCTCTCGGGTGCGTCCTAGCGGGCCTTTCGCCTTGAGAAGGCGAACTCTTGTCCGACGCACGTTGGACACCCGACGGGAGGCAGCTCGTATACCGGGGGCGACCGCTTGGAGGGCAGGGACTGTTGTACGCGGCATCCGACCCGGACAGAACACCCATTGTGTCGTTGGACGCGCCGTTCCGCTCAACCGAAATCTTCAGCCGGAACCACAGCGTCCGACCCGAGATCGACCGCGTCGTGGTGGAGCTTGGACCGCACGATCTGCTGCACTCCCGCTTCGTCCACGAGCACCGGTTGTGAGAAGAATGTCACCTGCTCGGCTTCCGCAAAGTGCGACGGCCTTTCTTGCGTGCCCCTCAAACTAGACTCTCAGTTTCCGAGGGAGGTGCGCACATGCCGATCGAGAAGCTCAAAGCATTCCTTGACGAGCACGAGATCAAGTACGCCACAATCAGCCACTCGCCCGCCTTCACGGCGCTAGAGATTGCCGTCTCGGCCCACATTCCGGCAAAAGAGATTGCCAAGACGGTCATGGTCACGGTCGATGGAAAAATGGCGATGGCGGTGCTGCCCGCTACGTTCCAGGTCGACCTCGAACACCTGCGGTGGGACATGGGGGCGAACGCCGTCGACCTTGCCTCGGAGGCGGAGTTCAGCGACCTGTTTCCAGATTGCGAGCTGGGAGCGATGCCCCCGTTCGGTAACCTGTATGGGATGGATGTCTTCATGGCGACCAGGCTGGCTGAGGACAAGTACATCGCCTTCAACGCAGGCACGCACACGGAGCTGATCCGGATGGCCTTTCGCGACTACGAGCGGCTAGTTCGCCCTATCGAGCTCCGGTTCTCGCAACAGGCGGGTACCTGAGCTCCCACAGAAGGATCTACTCCCTTTGAAGGCTCCGGAAGTAGGCGCAGACCCAGAGTTGGAGGCTGCTATCCAGGAGTGCGGCCGCACTATGCTCGCTGCGGTCGAGCCGCAGCGGCTCATAAGGATGAGCCCCTCCTGGTGGCAGGAACGACTCATGGAGTGGGCGACAAGCGATCCCGAGTTTCGTGTCAAGCTTCTCCGCTTTGTCGACGTCCTTCCCTCCCTCCGGACGACCGAGGCCATCGCTGACCACGTTCGTCAATACTTCCGCGAGGACGCCCCGGCAGCCGCGCGCCTCGGCTCCACGATCGGCAAACCCCGTATCTTCAGGCCCGTGCTCTCGCGAGCCGTGCGCCAAGGTGTCTTCACCATGGCTGATCGCTTTATCGTCGGGGCCACCCCAGCCGCGGCCCTGCCTCGGCTCCGCAAGCTCGTCGAAGGGGGCACGGCCTACACCGTGGATCTCCTGGGCGAGGCTACGCTGTCTGATGCAGAGGCCGACGCCCATCGCGATCGCTATCTGGTACTACTAGAGACCCTCGAGGACAGCGCGGCCTGGGATGCACCGCTTGCCGTTAGAAAGCCAAACATCTCTATCAAGCTTTCGGCCCTTACCGCCCACTTTGAGCCCGCCGCGCCCGCCACCACATACGCTTCTATACGAGAGAGGCTGCTGCCTGTCCTCCGGCTGGCCGGGCGCATCGGTGCGTTCGTCAACGTGGACACGGAGCAGTACCGCTATAAGGATCTCACGTACCGAGTCCTGGAGCGGCTCGTCGATGAAGACGAGTTCCGTACCTGGCCTGACCTCGGGATCGTCGTCCAGGCCTACCTACGTGACTCATCCGAGGACGTCGCCCGGCTCGAGGCGCTCGCCCGGAAGCGCGGCGTCTCGACTACGGTGCGGCTCGTAAAGGGAGCCTACTGGGACGAAGAGGTAATCGTGGCCCGTCAGAATGGCCACGCCATCCCCGTCTTCGAGGACAAGGCAGCGACGGACCTGAGCTTTGAGCGGTGCACTGAGCTCATCCTAGCCGCCTACCCCCATCTGCGTCCTGCCTTCGCCAGTCACAACCCGCGCGGCATCGCTCAGGCGATGGTGCGAGCCGAGCGTGCCGACATTCCACGCGAGGAAATCGAGTTCCAGATGCTCTACGGGATGGCGGAGGGCTTACGCACATCCGTTCGCTCGCATGGCTACCGCACCCGTGTCTATGTTCCTGCCGGGGAGATCATCCCTGGTATGGCCTACCTCGTTCGCCGCCTCCTCGAGAACACGTCCAACGAGTCGTGGCTGGTTAACAAGTACGAGCAGATCGATCCGGGACAGGCGCTGCAGCCCCCCAGGGCGTCAGCCGCATCGCCACCGGAGCGATCGCGCGGCTTCGAAAACCATCCCCCTCTCGAGCTTCACCTCCCCGGCCCGCGCGCGGAAATGGCCCAGGCAGTTGCCCGGGTCTGCAAGTTCTTTGGCGGCGACTATTCACTGATCATCGCAGGTGAGCATGTCGAGTCCGGCGGGTGGCTAGAGGTCCGCGCGCCGTCTGCCCCCTCGACGCTCATAGGCCGTGCAGCAATTGCGAGAGCCCCACACGCCGACGCGGCAGTGGAGGCGGCCCGCAACGCCTTACCGGCGTGGCGCAATGCGTCGGCCCAGGAGCGCGCCGCAACTCTCCTGCGGGCAGCCAAGCTCATGAGCGCGCGCCGCACGGAACTCGCTGGCACAATGGTCTTCGAAAGCGGAAAGCCCTGGCGCGAGGCCGACGCTGACGTCACGGAGGCGATCGACTTCCTCCGATACTACGCGGCTGAGGCTATCCGGCTCAGCCGCGGTGCCGACCTCACCATCGTGCCGGGAGAAACGAATCGTTACCTGTATGAGGGACGCGGCGTCGTTGGCGTGATCGCACCGTGGAATTTCCCTCTTGCCATCCTCGGGGGAATGGCGAGCGCTGCGCTCGCAGCCGGCAATACCGTGGTCCTCAAACCTGCGGGACAGTCGCCGATCATCGCCAGCCACTTCACTTCTATCCTCCACGAGGCAGGCATTCCCCACGGCGTACTCCATTACCTTCCTGGCCGCGGATCAGAGGTGGGTCGGCTCCTGGTCGAGCACCCCGATGTCGATATGATTGCTTTCACCGGCAGCAATGCTGTCGGCCTCGAGATAGCGCGTGCCGCAGCCGTCGTCCGGAGCGGGCAGCGCGGACTCAAGAGGCTCATTGCAGAGCTCGGGGGCAAGAACGCGATAATCGTCGACGACGACGCGGACCTTGATCTCGCGGTCGACGGCGTCGTCTACTCTGCGTTCGGGTACGCTGGGCAGAAGTGCAGCGCTGCCAGCCGTCTGATCATCGTAGGCTCCGCCTACGATGAGTTTCGACGACGGCTCGCCCGAGCTGTCGAGAGTCTTCCTGTCGGCCCACCGGAGGACCCCTACACCGTCGTACCACCCCTCATCTCCGCCGAAGCGCGCGCGCGTGTTGAGACCTTTATTGCCATCGGTGAAGCCGGAGGCCGGCTACTTGCGAAGGGGAAGATCCCGTCTGGTGAGGGCCACTACGTTGCGCCTCACGTTTTCGAACACGTTCCCCTTGATTCGAGGCTCTCCTGCGAGGAGGTGTTTGGCCCGGTCCTTACGGTTTTCGGTGCTGATTCGTTCGAGGAAGCTTTAGACCTCGCCCTGCATTCGGACTTCGCTCTCACTGGCGGAGTCTACTCCCGGAATCCTCGAAGAATTGCGGCCCGCACGCGAAGCCTTCCGCGTTGGAAACCTTTACCTGAATCGGGGCATCACTGGAGCAACAGTCGGTCGTCAGCCCTTCGGCGGCTTCGGGATGTCCGGGACTGGAGATAAGGCAGGCGGCCCCGACTATCTCCGGCAATTCTCCGTCACTCGAGTCGTTACGGAGAACACGATGCGTCGTGGGTTTGCACCCGAGTGGGAGGCCGACGCGTCAGGCTAGGGCGAAGCCTAGCCTTGCGGCGCCAGGAGCGGAGCTCCAATTGCGATACCGACCGATTCAGGGCAGCAATCGGGCGAGGACCACGTCGGAAAGTGCCGTGTCTCCGGCGTCCGCGTAGCGATATGAAGCCCTGGCGGTAGGCTTCTCGATGTGCACCACGCGGGAGAGATCGATAGGCGTACCCACAACAACTGTATCACAGTCTACACTGTTGATCGTCTGCTCGAGAGCCTCGAGTTGGGTCCCGGCATAACCAAGCGCAGGCAGGATGCTATGCAGGTGCGGGTATTCTTGGAAGGCGTCCGCGATTTCACCCAAGGCGTGCGGTCTTGGGTCCACGATCTCGGCGGCCCCAGCCGCCCGTGCGGCCAATAGTCCGGCACCATAGCCCATCCCGCCATGTGTGGTGGTGGGGCCGTCCTCAACGACCAACACGCGTTTGCCAGCCACGGCTTCGGGTCGATCGAGCGTGTAGGGAGATCTCCCAAGGACCACCTCGGCGGTAGGATTGCGGTCCGCCGCGCTCTGTAGCACCGCGTCAATCTCCGCGTCCGTGGCGTGGTCGCTCTTAGCCACGACCAAAACGTCTGCGTGATCGAGGTTCCACTGACTGGGGAAGTACTGAAGCTCATGGCCAGCCCGAAGTGGATCCAGAAGCGTTACGAGCGTATCCGGCTTCAGAAACGGCGCGTCGTTGTTGCCCCCATCCCAGATCAACACATCGGAGTCGGCCTCCGCGACCCCCAGAATCTTGAGGTAGTCCGCCCCCGCATACACCACGCTCCCTGCCTCGATATGGGGCTCGTACTCTTCCATCTCCTCGATGGTACATTCGTACCGGGTCAGGTCCTCTATGACAGCGAAGCGCTGCGAGACCTGTTTCTCGAGGTTTCCGTAGGGCATGGGATGGCGAATCACGCCCACTCGGTGGCCCATCTGACGGAGTGCCGTGGACAGGTGACGAGCCACACCTCCCTTCCCACACCCTGTGCGCACGGCACATACGGCAACACAGGGCCGTGAGACGGGCAGCAGGGCTGCTGTCACGTCATAGGTCCGGAAGACAGCTCCGGCTGCCTCGACGCGCCGACGGGTTCTGTCCACTTCCGCAAGGGACACGTCGGAGAACGCCAAGATCGCCTCGTCGACGCCCCGTTTGTGGATCAATTCATCGAGTTGATCCGCCTGCCATATGCCGATTCCGTTCCGGTAAAGTGCGCCTGAAAGGACCGGGGGATAGCGGCGGTTTGCGATATGCGGGATCTGGGCTGCTGTGAACGCCACGACCTCGGTCGCTGGATCGTGCCGGTACTGACCTGACCCGCTGAAACGAGACCAGGAGCAATATTAGGATCGAGCTGGTCTGAAGCTTTTCAGCGAGGAGGTCAGGATGGGAAGGAAGCGACACACTCCGGAGCAGATCATCACTGGACTGCGGGAGGCAGAGGTCGGTCTGGCCCGCGGCAAATCCGTGAAGCTGATCAGCCGGGAGCTGGGCATCACCGAGCAGACGTACTACCGGTGGAGGCGGGAGTACGGCGGGATGAAGGTAAGCCAGGCACGGCGCCTGAAGGAGCTCGAGCGCGAGAACGGGCGCTTGAAGCGAGCAGTGGCGGACTTGACACTGGACAAGCTGATCGTGGAGGAAGCGGCCCAGGGAAACTTCTGAGCCCCGAGCGCCGACGACGTTGTGTGGTGCGTGTACGTCAGCAGCTCGGGGCGTCGGAGAGGAGAGCGTGCCGGGTGCTCGGGCAGCCACGCACGACCCAGCGCCGGGCGAGGAAAGTGGCGAGTGACGAGGGGGCGCTCCGAGGTGATATCGTGCGACTCGCGAGTCGATTCGGCCGCTACGGCTACCGACGCGTCACGGACATGCTCCGCATCGAGGGCTGGGGGGTGAACCACAAGCGGGTGGAGCGGATCTGGAGGCAGGAGGGGCTGAAGGTCCCGGAGCGGCAGCCGAAGCGAGGTCGGCTGTGGCTCAACGACGGATCGTGCATCCGGCTGAGGCCGCTGTATCGGGGCCACGTCTGGTCGTACGACTTCGTGGCCTCGAGGACGCACGACGGGCGTGCGCTGAAGCTGCTGACAGTGCTGGACGAGCACACGAGGGAGTGCCTGGCGATCGTGGTGGCTCGCAAGATCCGCTCGCACGACGTGCTCGAGGTGCTGGCCGATCTGTTCGTCCGACACGGGCCTGCCGAGTATCTGAGGTCGGACAACGGACCGGAGTTCACCGCGAAGCTCGTGCGGCGGTGGTTGGGGCGCGTGGGCGTCGAGACGCTCTTTATCGAGCCGGGCAGCCCGTGGGAGAACGGCTACAACGAGAGCTTCAACGGCAAGCTCAGGGACGAGCTGTTGAACGGGGAGATCTTCTACTCGTTGGCGCAGGCGGCCGTGCTGGTCGAGCAATGGAGGCGCGAGTACAATACCGTCCGACCCCACAGCGCCTGCGGCGGCTTTCCCCCGGCCCCTGAGGCGATTAAGCCGTCGCCCTGGTTCCTGAGGATGCCCGTCCTTCACGGCCCTCCACAGCTGCTGGGACTAACATAGGATGTGGTACCGCTCTTCGGGGCAGGTCAGCCAAGGCGACCAGATTACTTTCGTGTAAAATAAACCGCCTAACCCGTACACGGACTCGAGAGGCGCGATTCGAGGTAGCGCTGTCCAAGCCGGTGGGGGAGGGTTGACGCCAATTCCCGCTGGCTCGCGCTTGCGTCAGGAGCTCCCCCCGTCTCCGAGCCCCTCGACGACTGGCGAGAGGAGTTCAATCATGTGTCGATCCCTTCTGGCGGCGGCACTATTTGGGACGGCGGTGGGAGGGTGCCCGTCCGCGCCGGTCGGTCAAGCCGGTTCCTTGGCCGGCGTTGCCCCGATGCTTTCAGTAGAGCGTTTCCTCCAGGCGGCGAACACTCGAGACCTCGAGGCGATGGCGCGCATCTTCGGCAACGCCGACGGTCCGATTGCCGAACGCGCGAGCAACACCTTCGCGTGTGCTTTCAAGCGGATGGGATCCTGGATAGGCCTCGGGGGGCGCTGCCTGTCCTGGGCCGAGATCGAACTTCGGATGAACACCATCGCTGTGATCCTGCAACACGACGACTATCGCGTGCGCGCTGAATCTGCCGTGCCCGGGCGGAGCCGGCCAACCACGCGAGTCAGCGTCGACCTCGCCCGTGGAACCGAGCAGTTCGTGGACGTGCCCTTCGTGGTCGTCCAGGCCTCGGATGGCCGGTGGCTCGTCTAGGAAATCGGCTTGGAGCGAATGACGGCGATCAGGACGTCACCCCTCGACCAGTTCCTGCACGCGAAGAAGTACACCACTTTCCTGCCTACCGCCGATCTGCTTGCGGATCAGTAGCCGCGTGCGGGATCTTACCGCCTAGGACCGCGACCCGAGTCGAGGACCCCCATGACCGTCCCCATCAACCGCCTGAACGCCGCCCTCGAAGGCCGGTATCTCGCCCCACGATCAGTTCTCGCAGAGGTACACGTAGTCCATCGCCCATTCATAAGGGGAGGCACTCGATGAAACCGATCGTGACCGCTGTAGTAGTCGGAATCCTTGGCCCTGTGGCCACTTCGAATCCTCTTTCTGCCCAGTTTGTGTGGCTCGGAGGTGGAGCAACGTTTCCCGTGAGCGACTACGGGGACTATGCGGACACTGGGTTCCTGATCACGGGCGGGGGGGGTTACCCGATCGGAGACAGTGGCCTGAGTATCACTGCGGAGGGGTTTTACGGTCAGAACAATCACCCGGACTTCGACGGGGACAAGACGAGCCCGTACGGCGTTATGGGCGGGTTGGAGTATGACTTTGGGGCAGACGCGGATTCTGGAGTATACATGTTCGGCGGGTTGGGTATCCTCTGGCACAAGTTCAGTTCAGACCAATTCGAGGAATCGACAGACTCCGGCCTAGGGTTCGGCGCAGGAGCGGGCTACGGCTTCCCGCTTGGCGGTATCAATGGATGGGTAGAGGGACGAGTCACGCATGCCAGCATCGATGACTCGAACACTTCGTTCGTAGGGGTCATGGCAGGGATCAGCATACCGCTCGGGGAATGAACTTGACCGACCCCATCACCCGCCTGAACGCAGCCCTCGAAGGTCGGTACCGCGTCGAGCGTGAGCTTGGTGAGGGCGGGATAGCCGTCGTCTATCTGGCTGAGGATCTGATGTTGTGGAAACGGTAGACATGATGATCAGGAGGAAGGGGCTGAAGAAGAACGAGGTCAGGCTCGCAGCTCAGGCCGCCCAGCTCATCAAGGAGCGCGTCAAGGCTCTCAGGGCGGGCCAGAAGTGGGTGGGACCTACGGCGGACGCTTTGGTCAGTGAGAGGGTCGACGACTCGGTGAGACAGGTCACTATCCTCAGCTTGGCCCACACCATGTACAAGGAGGGGTGGTGATTCCTCGGCGACGACCCCCAATACCCGGCGTTACTCGAAGAGGCGGGGATTGCGTGGTAAGGCCCGGTGAAGGTCGCTGCATCCACCGGGACGGGGGGGGAGCATGAAGACTCGGGCCGTTACCGCGTTGATCCTCACGCTACCGCCTTCAGTCCTCTTCTTCGGCTGGACGACATCCTCTGCCGAGGCCCAGACCCGCGGGGAGACGATCGCCATCATCGGCACAGGAAACGTGGGGTCCACCCTCGGGAAGATCTGGGCCGAAGCCGGACACACAATCATCTATGGCTCTCGCACCCCAGACGAAGAGCGCGTCCGTGCCCTGGTCACCGAGACCGGGTACGGCGCGACGGCCACTACCCAGGGTGCGGCCGCGTCGCAGGGGGAGATCGTTCTCATCCCTGTGCCTCCGACGGCGATCCCCGAAGTTATCGCGGCCCTCGGCGACCTCACCGGAAAGATCGTAGTGGATCCCACGAACTATTTGGCGTTCGAGAACGGATACCCGGTGTCACCTCGCGATCCGCGGAACTCCCTCGCCGAGGAGGTCCAGGCCCTTGCCCCAGGGGCAATTGTGGTCAAGGCGTTCAACACCCTCAACTTCAGGATCATGGAGGATCCCTCGCGGGCGGGGGGACCGGTGACAGTTCCGATCGCAGGGAACGATGCGGCGGCGAAAGGACGAGTGGCACGGCTCGTCAGCGATATAGGTCTCGAACCACTCGACGTGGGACCGCTCGTGGCTGCGCGGTATCTGGAGGAGATGCTCCGCCTCTACTCGGGCTTCCGGGCGCTCAACCCTGGAATCGCCTTCGAGTACTACCTCCGGATCCGTCCCAACTAGCCACCCCATGTCCGACCCCATCACCCGCCTGAACGCTGCCCTTGAGGGCCGATACGCCATCGAGCGTGACTGCTGATCGGAGGACCGCTACAACGTATCCAGAAGTCCGACTGACGGAGGCTTCGACCTCTTCCCCAGGGTGCTCGTTGATATCAGGACCGGAGTTGGGCCAAGCCCAGCCTGCGGGGACGTATGATCTCGTACCTCAGGGTGGTCGTGTGGTCGATCCTGAGTCGGGATTGGACGCCACCCGCAACGTCGGTATTCGTGCAGATCGGATCGTAGAGATCTCGGACCTGCCGCTGCAGGGCGAAGATGTCGTCGATGTGTCCGGATTGGTCGTGGCTCCGGGTTTCATCGACCTACACGCTCCCGGCTGTTCCCTTCAGGAAGTCCCTCCGACCGATCGGATTGCTACTGCCAACGCTCATGGGTCTCAACTTTCCTCAAGGGTAATCCTCTTCGGGCGTATTTCAGCCTCTCATACCGCCGACAGCGCGTCGGAAGTCACCGTCACTGAATACAGCTCGCGGCCCGCCGAGTTCTGAAACTGGGCGACCAAGGTCGCGGGTGTCTGGGTCGTATCGACGGTGATAAGGAGAAAGGCGTGCGGCTCACCCGAATCGTGGAGCAGCGCAGGGTGCGGAGCATTATTGGCGTTGATGACACTCCCGTGGACAGGCGAGGTGACGAGTTCGGTGAGTGGGTACCCCGCCGTCTCAGTCGTGTCGTATCGAAGGACACGGGTCCGATGGATGTCACCCCCAACTAGCAGGACCCCTGGTATTCTCTCCTGTCCGATGAAACGAAACACCGCTTCTCGCTCATGGGGATAGGTTCCCCAATGATCCAGCTTACCGGGTCGCACTGCCTGGTTCCAGATCATCCCGGAGGCCAGCAACTTAAACGGAGCAGTCGATGTCCGTAATTCCTGCCGTAGCCATTCCCACTGACTCTCACCAAGTAGCGTCACCCCGCTCGGCGCAACCGACGAGGGCCCGGTCCCCGCAAAATAGCGGGTGTCGAGTAGAAAGACTTCAACTCCACCTAATCGAAACTTGGTGTAGACTCCCTCGTTGCCGTCCCCATATGACGGATTGGCGCGATGTTCGATGAATGCTCGGCGCGAGTTTTCCCTGCCGTTGAGCCGCCCATCAGTGTCGTTCCCACCGAAATCGTGGTCGTCCCATGTGGCGTAAAGCGGCTTGTTGCGGACCAGGTTGGAGAAGTCTGGGACCGCCACGAACTCGCCGTGTCGAGTACGCTGAAACTCGAGGTCCGTCGAGTCGATGTAGGGAGTATCTCCGAGAAGCACTACCGCGTGCGGATCCAAAGCCGACATTCGACGCGAGACCGCGGCCGAGCCTGGGTCCTCGCGAGCGCAAGATCCGACCGCCAGCCGCGTGATGGTGGGCGCATCCTCGGCGGGAGGGGTCGAAAAAAAAGCGGCCTCCTCACTGAAGATTAGCTGATCCTGGAAAGTGATCTCGTAGTGGTATCTTGTATCTGCTTGAAGACCGGTCACGCGCCAGACGACGCACAAATTGCCCTCTCGGGTCGCTTCCGCAGTCGCGACCAGCTCCTCCCGCCCATCAATCCGACGCGCAGTTAGCCCATAAATGCCTGGGTTTGAACACTTGGCCCATACCCTGGCACTGCTCATCGTAAGGTCACCAACGAGCGGTCCGTGTGTGATGCCGAATTGGGCGTCGGGTGTGGCTGGGGAAGCGGCGAACGCAGCTGCCGGTCCGCCTCCTATGGCCGCCGCGACGCGCCGGACCAAGGAGGCGCCGCCTGCCGTTGCGGCACCGAGGAGGAACCCTCTTCGCGTGGGGGTCATCGCGAGGTCCTTTGTCGGGAGTCGTTCCCAAGGTGAAACCTACGCATTCAACATCTTGGCCACTTACGCACGTTGCAAGGAGACGAAGGCGAAGGGGGCGATTTGGCCGGATTTGGCCTAGTTAGGACGTTTTCGGGGGGAGCTATGCCGGTTTCGCTCTGAGTCTATGCCGGATTTTGCCGGTCTCAGAGACATATTTTGCGGTCGGAAACCGACACTTTGACCCCTCACCCAATGACCAACGATTGATGGCGATACGGACGTCTGGATCCGTAGACATCCTCGTCTAGAACTTCTTCGAGGAGTTGAGGCATGTGGTGCCGGAGTGAGAGCGACTGCTACTGAGGTGGACGGAGGCTCCCCCAAATCGATTGGGTCACGGCTTTCACCGGATCAGGCGCTTGTAGACCTCGGTGTACCGACGGGCGATCTCCTTCCAGTCGTACTCGCCACGGATGAGAGCCAGTGCGTTTGCGCCGCGGCGTTTACGTTCTGTCTCACTCATTAGCGCCTGGTGCAATGTCACCGCCAGGGAATCCAGGTCGTCGACTTCGCAAAGCCAGCCGTTCGCACGCGGTCCGATATCAACCACGAAATCGAGGGGCCCGCCGCTTCGAGTTGCGATCACTGGAACTCCAGTTGCCATCGCCTCGAGGTATACCTGGCCAAACGGTTCGTTGTAGGACGGTGCAACCAGAACATCGGCTAGGTTGAGTCCTTCGGAAAGAACATCGTGCGGCAGCCACCCGCAGAAGAACACGTTCGGCAAGTCGAGGGAGCGGGCAACCGTGTGAGGATGTTCGCCTTCCCATTCACCGGGCATCCCTCCCCAGACAAGCAGGTTGAACGGGGGCTGATTGCTACTGTCGAACGATTGATTGACTCGCGAGACCGCCCTGAGCAACAACGGAACGCGTTTGAAGTCGAGAAAGCGACCAACGAATATCGCCAGCGGCTTCAAATTGCCTGATTCGTCTTTGAACCTCTCGGTGTCGGACTGGTCGTACCGCACGTTTCCCGGGACACCGCCTTCGTCCCAGCCCAGCGGCTCCTCTACCAGGATCTTCTGTAGAAAACTCCATTTTTCATCTGTGGACCAATACAGCGGTTGGAACAGAGAGGTGTCCACGCCGTTCGGGATCGTGGTGATGTGTTCCTTGTCGATCGCAAAGCGTGCGATCGCCCGCTCACGAATGTCCGGGCTGACAGCGGCAAAGTGGGTCGTTATGTCGACTGCGTCGGTGAGGATGCTATTTGGACTGCCAAACTCCTCACTCAGCTCGTCGAGATGCTCCAGCATCTTGATCTCCGTCCCATGGAGCTGCGTCAGCTTGGGCACCGAGGGGAAGAGTTGCGCCGCGGCAACATGCGCGTGAGTGAGATGGTGGAGGTGGAGAAGGTCGGGCTGGAAGCGCTCCCTCACGTCCTCGAATACTCCGGTCCAGCACCGCAACAATGCTTTGTACTCGGCATCCGTGAGCTTGTAGAAGACACGGTCGGGTACGCCGGTCTTGTCTTCATAACTTGGGTGAAAGGGGATTTCCCACTTGTCGGATAGCGGATCTTCACCCTGTTCGAATCCGCGCCACGCATCGGTATAGTCGACCAAGGTCAGGGGGATTTCCTCGAAAAACACGTTGGCGTCGTGTTGCGGGTCACCGTCGTGCAGCGTGCCCGTGATCAGACGCACTTCGTGGCCCAGCTCAATCAGGGCCCGCGACAGATAGCGGGCCACCTGCGCGCTCCCCCCCCTGGGATAGAAGATGAGGCTAATCAGGATTCTCATGACGGCCTGCTTGCCGAGTCTTCAGCCTTCATGTCCGCAAAGATGGCACAACGTGGGGTTGGTACATGGCTCCGAATCCCGGCGCATGATAACGGTGATACCCGCATGGACTGGTGGTGGGAACACGCGGAGGGGCTGCGGGGGCGCTTGCTGGCCTCCTTCTCCAGACCGCGGACAAGGTCGGGATTCCGGATGATCCTGAGTTCCGATCCGCGCTTGTGGCCTACCTCGAATGGGGCTCAAGGCTCGCGGTCATCAATTCCGAGCCGGGCGTGGACGTAGAGGAGAATCAGCCGATGCCGAAGTGGGGCTGGGGAGAGGTCGGTGGGCCCTACATCGCGGATTAGCCAGCAGAGGTTAGGGCGAGCTGTTGTGGCGAAGGGCCTAACTGCCTGGGCAAACGATTCGATATTGGGACAGCGAGCGCCATGACCGACCCCATCACCCGCCTGAACGCCGCCCTGGAAGGCCGCTACCGCGTCGAGCGAGAACTAGGCGAAGGCGGGATGGCTACGGTCTATCTGGCTGAGGACCTAATGAAGAGGTCATGGAGACTGGAAACCGACTATCGAACCGCCTGGTTCACCACTCCATCGGGTCTTCGATCGTGTCCGCGTGCGAAACCTGCACTAATTCCTCTACGAGACGCCCGCCGTTGAGCCACTGGTGGAAGGTCCACGGCCGTACTTTGACGGCCTCGGTGAGGGCTGCGAGTTGTGAGACGTCCTCCGCGTCCAAGCCCACGTGGTCCTCTTCCTCATCAGTCACATACTCGAAAGGAACCGGCCTGGCGGGTGTCCTGGACTTGTCGGGCCGTGCCTCGCTCGTGCCCATGTATGGTGGCTCTCCGGTGGGCATCTCGTAGGGAACGGACGCAAATGCGTAAACATCCGACCGGGAACCGATGTCGCGGTTACTCGCTGCCGGCTCGGAGATCATGCAGAACGGGCCTGCACTGGGCCTCGGCTGCGTCAGCAGCTTCTCTCTCGCCACCTGAGCCGTCGGTGCGATCGCAAAGTCGGCTACGGTCGGCTCACTCTCAGCACTTAGGAGTGCCCCCTCGGGTTCGACTTCCCGATGCCCAAGGCCATGCTTGCGCGCGTAGTTGAGGGCTGAGGCGACCTTCTCGATGATCTTGAGAGCATCTTCGATGCTCAACGGCTTCCCTCGCTCCATCGCGTCACGCAGCGGCTCGGGCGGCGGCTGCGTCTCAAGAGCCTGAGCAGTCGCGGCACCTAGCCTTTTCCTGGAGATGACGAACAGCGTGCCCGCCAATCGATGGACTTTGCGATCTATGAGTCGCCCACCCCGCTTCGTTCCGACGTGGATGGCTCCCGTTTTCGTCTCTAGTTACGGCACAAACGCGGCACAAATCAGCCTGTGCTACACCGCAAACCCCATGTACCAGAACATCTTACGCATTGGCCCCGTGGCACTTCTTGTACTTCTTTCCGCTCCCGCATGGACATGGGTCGTTGCGTCCCGGCTCGTCCGCAACGGTGATGGGCTCTCTCGAGCGCTCTTCGCCACGGTTTGTCGCAAGCTGGCCCGGATCCGCCGCCCCGACCCTCGCACCGGCGGATACGCCGACTGGATCGAGACGGGAACGGCCTCTCTGAGGCTCGCTCTGCGCCGCCGCAGCTGCAACACCGACCCCCGCGGTCTCCTGGGGCCCGGTATACTGCAGGCGCTGAGGTTGGCGGACTTGCTGGGCCTGTGGCTGCCCCAGCTGCGCCCGGTAGAATAGGCTCGTGACGCTCCGGCGGATGTCCTGCATGAGGTCTACGAACATGTCGTAGGCCTCCTTCTTGTACTCGATAAGGGGATCCTTCTGACCCCAACCCCGGAAGCTGATCGAGGCCTTTAGAGAGTCGAGATCGTACAGGTGGTCCTTCCATTTATCGTCCAGGACCGAGAGAAGGAGCCAGCTCTCGAGTCGCTCAGCGTGCTCGCCGAAGCTGTCCACCTTTCGCTCGAACTGTTCTCGTACCGCTGGGAGGACCAGGTCCAGCACCTCTTCCTGATCTACGAAATCGCTTTCATCCCTTTCTCTTTCCGGCAGCCCGTCGACATGCACGAAGAAATCCATGAGGAGACGACGGCGGAGGGCAAAGAGTTCCCAACTTTCATAGGGGACCTCGTCCGGAGTGTATTCGTCGACTAAGTCGGTGATCGCCGTCTCGACCGTCTCCCAGACCTCACCCTTCAGATCCTCTCCGCCCTCAAGTGCGAAGAGCCTGAGGTCGTAGATCACCTCACGTTGCTGGTTCATCACGTCGTCGTAATCAAGAAGGCGCTTCCGGGCCTCGAAGTTGTTTCCCTCCACCCGCTTCTGGGCCCGCTCTATGGACTTCGTAACCAGACCGTGGGTGATGACCTCGCCCTCCTCGGCACCCCACTTTTCCATGGCACTTGCGATACGGTCAGAGCCGAAAAGCCTCATCAGATCGTCTTCCAGTGAGAGGAAGAACTGACTGGCTCCGGGGTCTCCCTGACGACCAGCCCTTCCCCTGAGCTGTCGGTCGATACGCCTGGATTCGTGTCGCTCTGACCCGAGGATGTGAAGCCCACCCACCTCGATCACATGGTCATCGGGCTTCGTGGAGAGGTCTTCCCATCGGTTCGGATCGACTGAAACGAGCTCATCGAGATCCAACGATCTGGACCGCGCCCAGCCTACTGTTCGGGCCTCCGTAACCCCTGCTCCGAGCTTGATGTCTGTGCCGCGCCCGGCCATGTTCGTCGCAATCGTAACCGCCCCCAGCTGTCCGGCCTCGGCCACAATGTCCGCTTCCCGGCGATGTTGCTTGGCGTTCAGTACGTTGTGCGGAATCCCTCTCCGCTTGAGCATCCGCGACAGCGTCTCCGAGACTTCCACGTTCGTAGTCCCGACGAGAACCGGCAGCTCCATCTTGTGGTAGCGACCGATCTGGTCCATGAGGGCGTTGAACTTCTCTCTCTTGGTCTTGAAGATGAGGTCATTGTTGTCGTCCCGGACCACCGGCTGGTTTGTCGGTATCACGAGGACATCGAGGCTGTAGATCTGGTGGAATTCGTTCTCCTCGGTCTCCGCGGTACCGGTCATGCCGGAGAGCTTGTCGTACATTCGGAAGTAGTTCTGGATCGTGACGGTAGCGAGGGTCTGCGTCTCTCCTCTGACCTCGACTCCTTCCTTCGCCTCAACCGCCTGGTGGAGTCCGTCGCTCCATCTTCGACCCGCCATCTGGCGCCCAGTGAACTCATCCACGATCACTACCTGGCCGTCTTCACCGATGATGTACTGCTCGTCCTTCTGAAAGAGCGCATACGCCTTCAGGAGCTGGTGGATCACATGCATCCGCTCGCTCTTCCGAGCGTACTCCGCCTCGAGCTCTTCGACGCGCTCCGTCTTGGACTGCTCGTTCAGCTCCTCATCCTCCTCGATGGCGCCGATGATCTCGGATAGATCCGGAATGAGGAAGGCATCCGGATCGCCGGGACTCAGTTCGTCGATCCCGCGGTCCGACAGATGTACGTTGTGCCCCTTCTCGTCCATTGCGAAAAGAAGGCTCTCGTCCAGCTCGTGAAGGCGCTTCTCGCGCATGAGATCCGCCTCCGCCTTTTGGACCATCTTTTGGATGGACGGGTCGTCGGCGAACATCTTGAGGAGCTGCTTGTGCTTCGGCGTGCCCCGTTTCACTGCTAGAAGGTTCTGAGCGGCGGTCCACTCCTCTCCGTCTTCCAGAGCAGTCTCTGCCTCTGCGATCAGCTTGGACGCGATCTTGAGCTGCTCGCGATACAGCTTGTCGACCATTGGGCGATACTGCTTGTAGCTCGTCTGAGTGTCCCGGCTCACGGGACCGGAAATGATGAGTGGAGTTCGCGCCTCGTCGATTAGAATCGAGTCCACCTCGTCGATGATCGCGTAGTAGTGTCCCCTCTGGGCTCGTCGATCGAGGGAGTGGACCATGTTGTCGCGCAGGTAGTCGAATCCGAACTCGTTGTTAGTCCCGTAGGTAATGTCGGCTCGGTACGCCTGCCGGCGTTCCTCGCTTCCCGGCTGATGCAGGTCGATGACCCCGACCTCCATTCCGAGAAAGCTGTAGATCGCCCCCATCCACATCGCGTCGCGCTCGGCGAGGTAGGAGTTCACCGTGACGAGGTGGGCTCCGTGCCCCGTAAGGGCATTCAGGTAGAGTGGCATAGTCGCCGCCAGGGTCTTCCCCTCCCCTGTGGCCATCTCGTCTGCAGCGCCCCGGTGTAGGGAAATCGCCCCTACGATCTGCACGTCGTAGGGGACCATGTCCCATTCAAGCTTCTGCCCGGTCACGACGATCTCGGTGCCTAGGAGCCGACGACACGTCTCCTTGACCACGGCGAATGCCTCAGGCAGGAGGTCATCGAGAGCCGCGTCAAGCTCCTCATTCAACTGGGCATCGAGCTCTTGGATGTCTACAGAGAGAGCCTCTCTCTCTACGACCGAGGTGGAGCGAGCCTTCTTGCTGCGAACCTCTCGGATCTGCTCCTCCGTCGAGCGAACCCGGTCCGCGATGTACTCGCGAAACTCCCCCGTTTTGGCTCTGATCTCCTCATCGGAGAGCTCCGCCAGTTCCTCGAAGAGCTCGTTTATCTCGTCAACCAGGGACTGAAGCCTACGGACCTCCCTCTCATGCTGGGAGCCGATGACTTTCTTGATCGCGCCTTTTATGTCCATGGGATTCCTGGATCACCCCGATTGAACGGGAGCTCCACTCCGGGTGGCCCTCAAGCTCCGTTTAGGTACAGACGCTCGGCTTCGATGATCCGCCTGACAGGCTCGGGAACGAGGTACCGTACCGAGAACCCCTCGCGGACCCGAGCCCGGACCACGGTTGCGGAAAGATCGATCCGGGTCACAGAAACCTCGGTGAAGGTCAGCGTGGATCCGTCCAGAGACCTAGAGTCGACCTCCGAAGGGCGCTGCCCGTTTCTCGTCATGAGGACCAACTCGGCCCTCGAGGCAATCTCGCGAGGCTCTCTCCATTGGTCGAACTGCGCCCACTGATCCGCGCCGAGGATCAACACGAGTTGGCTCGCAGGCCACCTAGCCGAAAACGCGCGCAAGGTTTCCACCGTGTACGATGGTCCGTTGCGCTCGATTTCGACGTCACTGACCTCGAAGCGCGGGTCCCCGTCTATCGCACCCCTAATCATCCGAAGGCGCGCGGCGGCTGACGCCTGAGGCGCGGAGCGCTTGTGAGGCGAGTGTAGCGCTGGAACGAACAAGATCCGATCCAGCGAGAGGGCCTCGAGTACATCTTGCGCTGTGATCAGGTGTCCCGCGTGAATCGGATCGAAAGTGCCCCCAAACACGCCAAGTCTTTTCGCCGCCGAGGCCGGGGGCATCTCTACCGATCGACTCCAGCATCCCGGGAAGCACCTGCCTCACCATCCAACTCAACCCGGAGCTCCCTTGCAGACTCTGAGTCCGGGTACTCAGCGAGCAGGCGCGCAGATGTCTCGTCCGCCTCAGGGTCCCATCCCAAGGAGACGTACGAGCGGTAGATCCCCAGCAAGGCCCGGGGCGCCCAGTCCGACTCTGGGTAGAGAGAGAGAACCTCCTCGAAGCCCATTATCGCGGAGTTGTGCATGTCGTAGTCCTGATAGAAGTCCGCGTTCTGATAGTCGCTCTGCGCGAGGATGCTCACCATCTCAGCCCGGATGGAGTCTGCGGACTGCGCCACCGTCAAACCGCGGTAGTTCAGCCAAGTCTCCTCACAGGCCTCCCGCGCCTGGGCAGTGTGCGACTGATCGCGTTGGGGGTGGGGCGCCAACGCGGCGTACGCCTGACACACGCCAAACGAGGCCTCCGGCGCGAGGCCGTGGTTTCGGTAGATCTGGAGGAATCTCTCGAATTCCGAGGCGCCGGTGATGTACTCCCCCCGCCCAACGAACGCCCGTGCGATGTAAATCCGCGCCTCGGGTGCCTGCAGATAGCCCGGGTACTGGAGTACCAGGCGCTGCAGCAACTGAATCGCGGCGTCCCAGTCTTCCTCCTCGAACGCCTGAACCCCATCTTCCCAGAGCTCGTCCTCACCCAATTGAAGGTAGGCGGGCGCCGATGCGCACGCCCACGAAAATCCCAGAAGAAGAACTCCCAGGAGAATCCATCTGCCCTCGCGGGCCCCGAGGTCGCTAGGCCTCACGTCGCCTGGTCACTCGTAGAACTCCCGAATCGCTAGACCGACCTTCTGCAACCGCTCCTCCCCAAGCTCTGCAAAGATTGGCAGTGAGAGAACCTCTTCGGAAGCCCGTTCGGCCACGGGAAACTGACCCGGTCGACCCCCCAGATCCGAAAAACACTCCTGAAGATGGAGTGGCACCGGATAGTACACTCCGCTCCCGATTTTTCGCCGCTGAAGGTGCGTCCTGAGCTCGTCCCGTCGCTGGGCACGGATGGTGTATTGATTGTAGACGTGCACGTTGCCATCCATCGTTGCGGGCGGGACGACCTCTTCGAGGCCGGAGAGCAATCCATGATATCGGCAGGCGTTCTCTCTTCTAGCTTCGGTCCACTGGCTCAGATAGGGCAGCTTGGTTCGCAGTACGGCCGCCTGTATCGCGTCTAAACGTGAGTTGGTGCCGACCATCTCGTGGCTGTACATCTGTGGGCCACCATGCGTTCTGAGCTTGCGGACCCGCTCGGCCAGCTCGGGATCCGATGTCGAAACGAGGCCTCCCTCCCCGAATCCCCCGAGGTTCTTCGTGGGGAAGAATGAAAAGGCTCCGGCGTCTCCCGCGGCTCCCGCCACTAGCCACTGGGAGCCCGGCTCAGGTCCCGCCCGTTGCCGGGCCCCGATCGCCTGGGCAGCGTCTTCGAGTACCCTCGCTCCCCGGTCTTGTGCGAAGGCGCTCAGGCCTGCCATGGGCGCCATCTGACCGAAGAGGTGAACCGGTACCACTGCTCGCGTGCGCTCCGACCATACCTCTTGCACGGTCTCCGGCGTCACGTTGAACGTCATCGGGTCGATATCACAGAAGACCGGTCGGAATCCCGCGTTCCAGACAGCGCCCGCGGTCGCGAAGAAGGTGAAAGCAGGGAGGACGACCTCATCGCCGACCGATGGCCTCATAGCCTTCAACGTCAGAAGCAGCGCATCTGTTCCCGAGGCGCACCCGATCGCGTACCGCACCCCGACGGATTCCGCTATCGCGTCTTCGAGGGCCTCGACTTCAGGCCCCAAGATGAAGGACTGGGACTCGATCACGCGGGACAGCGCCTGGTCCAATTCACTCTTGATCGCCTCGTATTGAGGCCTGAGATCGAGAAGTGGAACACCGCTGTTGAGAGAAGTTTGATCTTGCCCGGGATTGGCGCGTGCGGTCACCCTCGATTCCGGACCGCTCGACTGAGAGGACGTGTTCAGCAGGGACCCTCTCCCCCGCGCCGAAACCGGATTTCATCCACGCGGGCACGGGCACGATCCACCATGAAGCCGCCCGGAAGGTCCTGACGTGGCACCTGATCGAAGGCCGCAACTGCAGCGGTACATTCACCTTGTGCCACCAGGATTTCACCGATCTCGAACCAGGCGCGTGCGAGTCGGTTCCGAGGTTCCCCCAGATCTATCGTCGCCTGATAAAGTCGGAGCGCCTCGTCCAGATCCTCTTCCGCTCGCGCCTCCTCAGCCAAATCTGCCGAGCAGTTTCCAATATTCCAATCAACCTCTGAACGCCGAGCTGGGGTCACCTCCTCCCGAATCTGTTCGAAGAAGACCAGAGCCCGCCGACAGTCTGCCAGCTCTTCGTGTGCCAGCGCCATCTCGAAGACGACATTGGGATCTGAATCCACCTCGCGCAGCGCCTTCTGGAAGAAGGGAAGCGCCTGACCGTAGCGACCATTCCGTGCAAAATGCCGCGCGAGGGGGAGGGAGATTCCGGTGAGACTGACGCCGGGTTTGAGATCCATTGCGGCCTCGACCGCAGCCGCGGCGGCGATCCCATCCTGGCGGGCAATCGCGGCCCTCGCCACGGACAGTAGATCGGAGGCGGCGAGGTCGGCCAAACCGGCGTCGAGCTCCACCGCCTGCCGATAGTACTCTCGGGCCTCATCGACGCGCCCGGTCTGCGCGTACGCATGCGCGGTTCGGAGCAGAGCCTCCACCTCCACGGCCCCCTGCGCGAGAGCAAGTCGGTATTCTGCCAACGCCTCGGTGATGTCTCCACGCGCGAAGGCCTCGTCACCCCGGCGCAGGGCTTCTCCCTCCGATCCCGCCGCGGTGCACCCCGCGGCGGAGAAGACGGCGGTTAGGCGGAAGACCAAGCTCCACGAGTTCCTCATGTCCCGCTTCCTTCCTCGCTCTCGGGAGACTCAACGTCTGTCTTGGGAACCCCTGCCGAGGCCAGGAACGCCAACGCTCGCTCGCTGCTCGGCTCCATTTCGAGGCACTTACGCCACTCGAGGATCGCCTCATCCGTACGACCCATCCGGCGAAGCGCCGTGCCGAGAATGAGTCTCGCATCGAGGTAGGAGGGACGCCCTGTGAGGACGTGGTTTAACTCCGCCACTGCCTGCGCGACGTTCCCCATCGCCAGAAGAGCGCGAGCCAGCCTGCTTCGGATATCGACGAAGGCGGGGCGCACCTCTAGCGCCTTCGTGTATTCCTCGACCGCCGCGGCCGGCTGCTCTGCATCCATGTAGAGGTCGCCGAGCCCTGCATGGCCGGTAGCGATCCGGTTTCCGAGCTCCGCAGGGAGCGGGTCCCCTGGCCGACTATCAACCTCGGTAGCACGGGCGAAGGCCTCCCGGGCCTCGTCGAATCGAGCGAGGTCGTTCAGGACGAGGGCGCGATTGAGATGCGCCTGCGCGTAGTCCGGGTTCAGTCGCACCGCGTGGCCAAACTCTTCGAGAGCTCCCTCCGCATCTCCGAGCATGGCATGGCAAAGTCCGGCTTGATTCCTGACGTCCGCAAAGTCGGGGTGCTCCGCCACCACCCCTCGCAGATCGAGGAGTGCCACTGCGTATTCATCCTGGTCGAAGGCGGCCTCCGC
The DNA here is from genome assembly GCA_965197485.1 of Longimicrobiales bacterium. Lineage (GTDB taxonomy): Bacteria > Gemmatimonadota > Gemmatimonadetes > Longimicrobiales > Gaopeijiaceae > JAAXGI01. Next base: position 806,895 of record CBDANG010000011.1, on the reverse strand, counting down.
TCGAGAGATGAGCTGCCTCACACCAAATAGGCCCCGCCTCCCAGCGTCAGTCACTCGACGACTCTCGGATCCCGCAGGACTTTCGACCATAGGCTCAGGCTCCTCCGAGGGATCAGCAACTCGCACGCGGGTCGACGACCCGCGCGCAGGCCCGGGTGCGGGACGGCCGTTGGGAAGGTGAAACACCTGCGGCTCTGGATGGATCCGAGAGCTAGGGCAGCTCGTTCGTCGCCCATGCGGACCCCCGAGGATGGCGGAGTCAAGCCGCTCAATTAGGAAAGTGGCCGTGCGTCCGCCTCACCGCGCTCCACCCGCTCTCTGAAGTATGGAATCGTACGTTGCAGGCCGTCTCTCAGAGATACCCTAGGCTCCCATCCGAACAGCCCATGCGCCCGTGAGATGTCTGGCTGGCGGACCTTTGGATCGTCCTCCGGGAGCGACCGGTACTCGATCTCCGAGCCGGTCTCGACCTCTCGAAGAACGGCCTCTGCAAGCTCGAGGACGGTGTGCTCGTTGGGATTACCGAGGTTCACCGGGCCGGCGTAGTCCGATCCGAAGAGCCGGACGAGTCCCTCAACTAGGTCGTCAACGTAGCAGAAGGAACGGGTTTGGCCCCCGTCACCGTATATCGTGAGCGGATCCCCACGAAGTGCCTGGACGAGGAAGTTTGACACGACTCTTCCGTCTCCGGGCCGCATCCGAGGACCGTAGGTGTTGAAGATACGTGCGATCCGCACCGGAATCGCATGTGCGCGATGATATGCCATGGAGATCGCCTCGGCAAACCGCTTCGCCTCATCGTAGACTCCCCGCGGACCGACCGGATTGACGTTCCCCCAGTACTCCTCTACCTGAGGATGAACCTCGGGGTCACCGTAGATCTCGGAGGTGGATGCGAGAAGGAATCTGGCCTCCTTCGCACGCGCCAGCCCCAGCATATTATGGGTTCCAAGGCTTCCTACCTTGAGAGTTTGAATCGGAAGCTCGAGGTAGTCCACAGGACTTGCAGCCGACGCGAAGTGTAGCACGCCGTCCACGGCCCCATCTAAGAAGAGCGGGGTCGACACGTCGTGCTCTAGAAAGCGGAAGCCCGGTTCTTCCTGCAGCCAGGTCACGTTCTCGAGCGAACCGGTAGCGAGGTTGTCTACTCCCAGCACCTCGTGGCCGTCTCGGACGAGGCGCGAAGCCAGATGGGAGCCGAGAAATCCGGCGGCACCGGTGAGAACGATCCTCATTGGAACTCCACTCCGTCCTGCCTAGCACCCTCCGCCGCATACCACGAGGCAAACACCCTCACACCGTCTACGAATTCGGTGGAGGGTCTGTATCCCAGGAGCTCGCGCCCTCTGGCCACATCGGCGCACGTCCGTTCCACATCGCCGGGCTGCATGGGGAGCGATTTGATCTGCGGTTTGAGGCCAAAGACCTCTCCAACGACGCGAATCATCTCCGAGAGTTCGACGGTGCGGGACTCGCCAAGATTGATGACCTCGAAGCGGCCTTCCTCTCGACGTGTGAAGTCTAGCGCCGCGGTAACGCCATCGATGATATCTGTAATGAAGGTGTAGTCACGAGCAGTCGTCCCGTCGCCGAAGCGAGGGATCTGCTGCCCGGAGAGGAGTAGCCGGGAGAACTTTCGAATCGCGAGGTCGGGGCGCTGTCTGGGACCGTACACGGTAAAGAACCGAAGGCAGGTGCAGGATGTCCCGTAGAGATGCGTCTGCGTGTGGCAAAGGAGTTCACCCGCCTTCTTGGTTGCCGCATACGGGGAGATGGGCCGATCGACTGAGTCCCTCTCGGAGAAGGGGACCTTCTCGCTGTTTCCGTACACGGATGAAGAGGACGCGAACACGAACGATCGGATCCCCCGCTGTTGAGCGAATTCGAGAAGCAGCGCGGTCCCCATGAGGTTCACGTCCGCACACAGGAGTGGATCGCGGATTGAGGGGCGGACCCCAGCCCGGGCCGCGAGGTGTATGATGGCGTCGATCGAGTCCGGGAATCCGGTCCATGTCGCTCGGTCTCGGATGTCACCCTCGAGCAGGGTGAACCGCGCGTGGTCTGCAGCGCGGGCAATATTCTCTTCCTTGATCTCCCGGCCATAGAACTCGTCGAAACTGTCCAAGCCGATGACTTCGTCCCCGCTCTCCAGCATACGATCGACCAGGTGGGATCCGATGAATCCGGCAGCTCCTGTGACCAGAACAGACATCGAGGCTCTTTAGGCGGGGGACACGTCAGACACGGGCTCCCCCACCGGGGGGCGCCCAACGGAGTAGTATTCGAACCCCAGCGCCCGCATCCGATCGGGAGCATAGAGGTTTCTGCCATCGATCACGACCGGCGGCGTCAATGCCTTTCGAATTCGCACAAAATCAGGACGCCGATATGGGTGCCACTCGGTATGAATCAGTAGCGCCGACGCGCCCTCCAACGCGGCATAGTTCACCTCCCGGAGCTCGATACGATCTCCGAGTATCCGTCTTGCCTCATCCATAGAGGCCGGATCATGCGCCACGACCCGAGCCCCGGCCTCGAGAAGCCCCTCGATTGTCACGAGGCTCGGCGCCTCCCGCATGTCGTCGGTGTTGGGCTTGAAGGCAAGTCCCCACACGGCGAAGGTGTGGCCCGACAGGTCCGCACCGAATCTCTCCACCACTCGTCCGAGGATCAGCCTCTTCTGTTCCGTGTTCGTGTCTTCCACTGCCTGGAGGATGGACGGCTCGACCCCGAGCTCCCTTGACGTGCGGATCAGAGCCTTGACGTCCTTCGGGAAGCAGGACCCCCCGTAACCCGCTCCGGGAAAGAGGAATGACGAGCCAATCCGCCTGTCGGAACCGATGCCTCGGCGCACCATGTCTACATCGGCGCCGGCTACGTCGCAGAGCTTCGCGATCGAGTTCATGAATGAGATTCGCGTGGCAAGCATTGCGTTCGCGGCATATTTGGTCAGCTCGGCGGAGGCGACATCCATCAGTAGCACGTCGTTCCCGGTCCGGATGAAGGGCGCATAGAGGTCCGTGAGGACCCTAGCAGCCTCTTCGCTATCGGCCCCAACAACGATGCGATCCGGTTTCATGAAGTCGTCCACCGCTGCTCCCTCCTTCAGGAACTCGGGGTTGGAGCACACGTGGACGGTATGCTCCGTCAGGGCCTCGATCGTCTCCCTAACCCGGGCCGCGGTCCCGATCGGGACGGTGCTCTTGGTAACCACGACCTTGTCGCCATTCATGGCTCGGCCAATCGTCTCAGCGACGGCGAGGACATGCTGGAGATCGGCGGATCCGTCTTCCCCGGGTGGCGTTCCCACCGCGATGAACAGGACGTCCGACGCGACGACCGCTACGCCGACGTCATTGGTGAAGCTCAATCTCCCCTGCCGCAAGTTCTCCTCGACAAGCGGCTCGAGACCCGGCTCATAGATCGGGATCTCGCCCCGATTCAGGCGCTCGATCTTGTCCTGGTCGATGTCTGCGCAGATTACATCGTGTCCTGAGTGCGCCATCCCAGCGCCGACGACCAGGCCCATGTAACCGGTCCCTATGACTGTAATGTGCACGAACGTAGTCTCTCGGGGTTGAGGCGTGAACGGGGACGGACTAGCGGATTGGCCTGTGGAGAAGTGCGAGCCGGATGACTGCGTCCACCGCCGCTCCTCAGCCGAAGAGCAGCGGCTCCAGCCGCTTCACGACCAGGGCCACGGCTTCGTCCGTCTCAACCAGCGACGTGTCAAGGTCGATGTCTGGCTGGTCAGGAGGCTCATACGCGGATTCGCTTCCGGGAAGCTGGAGTTCGCCAGCGGCTTCGCGCTGGTACAGCCCCTTGGGATCGCGATCCTGAAGCACTTCGAGGGGGGCATGCACGTGGACTTCCAAGACCTGATCGGCCGGGAAAAGCTCCTGAACGACCTCCCGATCCGCCCGGAAGGGTGAGACGAAGGTGCACAGAACCACAGACCCCTGTTCGAAGAACAGTTTGGCCACCTCCCCCACTCGCCGGATGTTCTCGCTCCTATCGCGATCGGAAAACCCGAGGTCGCCACACAGGCCATGACGCACCTGGTCTCCGTCCAGGAGCATAGTGCGGATCTCGCGCTCGAACAGAAGCTGCTCGACGGCACGGGCAACCGTTGTCTTTCCTGAGCCCGACATGCCCGTGAACCAAACCAGCGCCGCTCGGTGGCCTTCCTGTGACTCTCGCTGCTCCCTCGAGATGTTTACACCCTCCCAGACCACGTCCGGAGAGACGTTCCGGGCCGCGGCCCGCCCCCCGGTGGCCGTCTCCTCGACAAACCGGTTGACCATCCCACGGATCATTCCTGCGGCTACCGTGACGTTCGTATGTGGGTCCACCAGGACGAAGCTCCCCGTGGCCGTGTTGATCCGGTAGGAGTCGAAGAAGAGGGGACGAGAGGTCGAGATCTCCACGCGACCGATCTCATTCAGGTTGAGGAAACCCGCATCCTCTCGATGAAGGGTGTCGACGTCTACGCGGTATTCGATCCTGTCTACGAAGGCCTGCACCTGGCGGGTGGTATGCGAGAGCTGATAGGCACGGCCGGGCTCCATCGCCTCCTGATTCATCCAGCAGAGGTACGCCTCAAAGCGGTCGCTGACGGTAGGGACGTTCTTGCGTCGGACCACCATGTCTCCTCTCGAGATGTCGAGGTCGTCTTCGGTCGTGAGCACGACGGCTTCCCCGGCCACGGCTTCCTCTGCGGAACCGCTGGAGGTCTCGACCGTCCGGACCCGGGTGCCTTCGCCGGAGGGCAGCACCACGACCTCCTCCCCCGGGCTGACAGTGCCTGACGCAACCGTTCCCGCGTAACCCCTGAACTCTTGGTTCGGACGGAGGACATACTGCACTGGGAATCGAAAGTCGATGTGATTGCGGCGCGCACCGAGGTTGACGGTCTCCAGCCGGTGCAGGAGCGCTCCCCCGTTGAACCATGGCATGCGGTCCGACCTCGTCACGACGTTGTCGCCGTGGAGGGCGCTGATCGGTACGTACGAGATGTCCTTGACGGTGAGCTTCGTCGAGAACGCGTCAAAATCAGCGCGGATCTGGTCATACACTTCCTCGGAGTAATCCACGAGATCCATCTTGTTAACGGTGACGATGAGGTGAGGGATTCCGAGAAGAGATGTGATGAAGGCGTGTCGCTTCGATTGGGTTAGGACGCCGTGTCGCGCGTCGACCAGGATCACGGCGAGCTCGGCCGTCGACGCCCCGGTAACCATGTTTCTGGTGTACTGCACGTGGCCGGGGGTATCCGCGATGATGAATTTTCGCCGCGGGGTTGCGAAGTAGCGGTACGCAACATCGATGGTGATCTTCTGCTCCCTTTCGGCCCTCAGCCCGTCCGTGAGCAAAGCGAGGTTTAGGCCCTCGTCTCCGAGCTTCCGGCTGGCCCCCTCGATCTGTTCCAGCTGATCTTCGAAGATCGACTTCGTGTCGTGGAGCAGCCGCCCGATCAGTGTGCTCTTTCCGTCATCCACGCTCCCGGCGGTAGTGAAGCGGAGCAGGTCCATGTCGGCAAGGGCCCGTGTCCCGGGCATCAGAAGTACCCCTCCCGCTTCCGATCTTCCATCGCGGCCTCCGAGCGCTTGTCATCGCTACGTCCGCCCCGCTCGGTGACCCTCGCGGCCGCTGTCTCGAGGATGATCGCCTCTACGGAACGAGCGCCGGACTCGGAGGCCCCGGTGCAGGTGGCGTCTCCGATCGTGCGAAACCGGACGGTTTCGATACTCACCCGATCCTCCTTCGTCACCTCGATGAAGTCGGTCCTGGCCAGGAGCACACCGTTCCGTCGCACGACTTCCCGCTCATGAGCAAAGTAGAGGTCTGGGATGGGAATTGATTCGAGGAGGACGTACTGCCAGACATCCATCTCCGTCCAGTTGGAGAGTGGGAACACCCGGAAGTGCTCTCCCGGGCTCTTTCGACCGTTGTACAGATTCCACAATTCAGGACGCTGATTCTTCGGGTCCCATTGACCGAACCGGTCCCTGTGGGAGAAGAAGCGCTCCTTCGCGCGGGCCTTCTCCTCGTCCCGTCTTGCCCCCCCCATCGCTGCGTCCACTGACAGCTCCCTGACGGCATCGAGCAGAGTCACAGTCTGAAGAGCGTTTCGGCTCGCTTCTGGGCCCTCCTCCTCCCTTACCCGGCCATCATCGATGGAGTCCTGGACATACCGCACGACGAGCTCGTAACCCATCTCCTCAACGAAGCGATCGCGAAAGGCGATCGTCTCGGGAAAGTTGTGTCCAGTGTCAATGTGCAGGAGCGGAAACGGAACGGGCGCCGGTCGAAACGCCTTCCGGGCGATCCAAGCCATCACTATCGAATCCTTCCCGCCCGAAAATAGGAGCACGGGCCGCTCGAACTGAGCGGCCACCTCCCTGAAGACGTAGATCGCCTCGTTTTCCAGAGCCTGCAGATGGCCTTTGATTCCTCGAGTCATCGAATGATACGTCCCCTCACTCAGCTGACAGGGCGGGACGGATCAGATCTTTCCAAGGCCCGTCCGGGTCCCCGACGCAAAGGAAATGAGGGTTACGAAGGTCTGATTTGTTGTACCGAAGCGGCGTCTCTTCTTCGGGGGCGTCAAGCGCGAAAACTCCGCCGCCGGCTCGTTCAACGATGCACTGCGCGGCCCCAGTGTCCCACTCCATGGTCGGGCGGTCACGGATATAGAGGTCGGCTTTGCCCTCAGCCACAAGACAAAACTTAAGGGAGCTTCCCATGCTCGTGAACTCCACCGCAGGACCGAGGGAGCGCGCGAGCTGCCCGACCGCGGGGCCAGCGTGGTCCCGGCTCCCCACTAGGACGGGCATATCCTCGTCGAACCGGCGTGTACGAATGGACCAGAATCGGCCATCGTCGTTTGCCTTTTCGGCTCCGCCCTCCTCCGATGCCTGGTATGTGCACCGCAGTGCCGGAGCATGCACCACGCCCAAGATCGGCCGGCCCGCCTCGATGAGCGCGACGTTGACGGTGAACTCGCCTGTGCCCTTTAGGAACTCCTTCGTGCCGTCTAGGGGATCGACCAGCCAAAAACGTCCCCAACTCTCTCGACCGGAAATGGCATCCGGCGGAGATTCCTCCGAGAGCACCGGAATCGATGGGCTCAGCCTTGAGAGCGCATCCGAAAGGTGTACATGGGCAGCCCGGTCTGCCGCGGTGAGTGGTGTCTGATCCCCTTTCTGCTCTACAACCCCAGGAACTCCGTACCAGCGGAGAATCTCTCTCCCTGCCTCACACACCAATTCCGCGAGGCTCTCCATCGGGATCTCCGATCCACTCACAGGGCCCAGAGCACCGGGATCAAGAGGCCGATGAACAGAAGAACAAGCACACTCAGAGGAAGGCCCAGCCGAATATAGTCGAGGAATCGATATCCACCGGGACCATAGACCATCGTATTGGTCTGGTATCCGACAGGGGTCAGGAAAGACGCCGACGCCGCGATTGCAACCGTCACCGCAAAGGCCCGCGGATCCAGCCCTGCCGCCGCGGCGGTCGAAATCGCGATCGGGAAGACCAGCACAGCTGCCGCATTGTTTGTGATCAGCTCGGTTAGGATCATCGTAACCACGGCAACGCCGAGGAGCGCCGCGACGGGCCCGGCCGCTTGTGAAGCGGCGGCGATCCCTTCTGCGAGGATCTCTGCAATTCCCGAGGTGCGGATAGCGGCTCCAAGCCCAAATGCCGCCGCAATTAGAACGATCACATCGAGGTCGACCGCCCTGCGCGCGTCCGTCGGCGTCAGTGCCTTGCCCACCACCATGAGGATCGCAGCGAAAAGTGCTGCGTTCAACATTGGCAGGAGCCCTGTAGCGGTAGCGGCGATCATCCCGAGCGTCACGCCCACGGCGTAGATAGCGCGCTTTGTCCCCGGAGGCGGCGACCCCCCGAGGTGGGAGACGAGCAGGAAGTCGTCTCGGTCGCGCCAACGCTCAGAGAATCCTTCGTCGGCAAGAAGTAAGAGGGTATCCCCTTGCCGGATTCGCACACCCCCCAGCTTGGCATGTATGCGGTCCCCTGAGCGATGGATTGCGAGAACGACGGCCTGATATCGACCACGGAATCCCACCTCCTTGAGGGTGTGACCCGGGAGAGAGGAGGTGGCACTGACGACCGCCTCGAAGAAGGTGTGGCCCGGCTCGGCGAAATCGAGTGCGTGCTCGTGCTCGGTCGATTTGAGGCCACGGATCCTCTGCAGGTCCACTACGTCATCGGCCCGGCCCACGAAGATCAGACGATCTCCGCCGCGCAGCAGCATGGCGGGCCGCGCAGGGAGCACGATTTCTCCTTCACGCTCGATCTCGGCTAGAAACACTCCGCTTAGGTGTCGCAGGCCCCCGCTCTCTACCGAGACCCCGTCCAAGGCGCCTCCCGCCTCCACCTCCATCCTGAAGACGAATTCACGGGCCCGCTCTTCGAATTCCTGACGTGCACCTTTCCTATCTGGGAGCAGAATCGGGGCCAGGACCACAAGAATCGCAACTCCCGTAGCAGCAAGGGGAAGTCCGAGCACTGTTAGCTCAAACATGGCCAGAGGCTCCATTCCAGCATCCTGTAAGAGCCCCGAAACGACGATGTTGGTGGAGGTGCCGATGAGAGTGACCGTCCCGCCTAGCACAGCTGCGAAAGACAGCGGCATGAGGTACTCAGAGGGCGGCCTTCCGCGTGCGTGTGCCCATTCGGATACCTGCGGGCTCAGCATCGCGACAATCGGCGTGTTGTTGAGGACGGCCGAGGCGCCGGCCGCCGGAGCCAAGAGCCTCGCGAGGCCGACTCGGCTACCCGTCGTGTTGCCCAGGGTCTGTCTTATCAGGGGTTGGAGCGCCCCCGTTTTTTCCACCGCTCTGGCAACTATATAGAGGGCCGCCACCGTCACCGGCGCCGGGTTGCTGAACCCACTCAGGGCCTCCGCGGGGGTGATCACTCCCCCCAAGAGAAGCGTGACAACGGCGCCGAGGATCGCTCCCGTCGGGGGCAGGACATCTCGTATCATCGCAGCCCCAGCAGCGACGAGGACCAGCAAGGTGAATACGAGTGAGAAGCTCAAGCTCGAACCCTCATCGGCAGGTCAGAGGAATTGCGCGACCCCTTAGGGCCTCCACTACTCCCGATTTGCTAGGTACCAGTTCACGGTCTCCTCGAGCCCGAACTACTACTCGGCTCCCACCGGCTCTGCTCCTGCGGCCGACTCTTGCATCGCTGTGGATTCTCCACCCTTGACGATCCAGCCCTCCGACCGCCCGACCCCGCTATCCATCGCGATTGCAGCGGTGGCGTTTCGGGAATCCACCAGGATTCGCGCCCGATCGAAGATCCGCTCCAGATCCATACCTTCGTGATCGGTGACGAGCAGCACAACATCCGCTGAATCCAAGAGGTCGTCGGTGAGCTCAACGCCGGTCCAGGTCCGTCCGTCTTCCTCAAAGCTCGCAACATGGGGGTCGTGGAAGACCACCTCAGCGCCATCTCGCTCCAGCTCCTTCATGATATCCAGCGAGGGAGATTCCCGGATGTCATCGATGTTCTTCTTGTAGGCCACACCCAACACTAGGACACGGGCTCCGTTTACCGACTTGTGATCCACGTTCAACGCGGTTCGCACTTTGCCGACCACGAAACGAGGCATCTCGGCATTGATCTCCGAGGCAAGCTCGATGAGGCGCGTCCGATACTCCAGGGTGCGCATCTTCCAAGACAGATAGTGAGGGTCAACCGGGATGCAGTGGCCGCCCAGCCCGGGCCCCGGTGTAAACTTCATGAACCCGAACGGCTTCGTTGCCGCCGCCTCTACGACCTCCCAGATATCGACTTGGAGGCGGTCGGCGATCTGCGCAGTCTCGTTAACGAGGGCTATGTTCACCGCACGAAATGTGTTCTCGAGGAGTTTCACCATTTCAGCGGCTTCAGGTGACGAAACTGGCACCATTCTCTCGATGAATCTCTCGTAGGCGGCCAAGCCAGCCGCCAGGCACGCCTGGGTGATTCCTCCGATCACCTTCGGTGTATTCCGGGTCTTCCACACCTCGTTCCCAGGGTCGACGCGTTCCGGAGAGAAGCAGAGGAAGAAGTCCTCTCCCACGTCCAGACCGCGCGCAATGAATAGCGGCAAGAGCACATCCCTCGTGGTCCCGGGGTAGGTGGTCGACTCGAGCACGATCAGCTGCCCCTCTCGCAACGTCCTTGCCACAGCGCTACCGGCAGCCAAGATGTGCGAGATATCCGGGTCCTTCGTCTTGGAAAGAGGCGTGGGGACGCACAGGCAGATCACGTCGCACTCAGATAGGCGGTCCAGTTCGGCGGTAGCTTCGAGAAGTCCGTTTTCCCGAAGCTTGGCGACTGATTCACTCAAAACATCTCGGACGTGACTTCGTCCTCGGTTCACTCCTTCGACCACGCCCTCACTCACGTCAAAACCCAGCGCGATACTCCCGCTTTGTCCGATCTCCACGGCGAGTGGAAGACCGACATACCCAAGGCCGATGACACCGTAGGTTAGGTCGTCATCTCTGAAACGGGTCGGTGAGGAGGATGCCGCCATGGAGTCTGTGGCCCTGACCGGTTGCACGGGTGTGCTCTACAGCGCGCGACCGTTTGATTGATTGGGCGGGTTCGTGGACCTTGCGTGAACCAATCGAGCGGGCGGGCGGCGAAAAATATCGCCGAGATCCAATGGAGAAGCAACGAAGGTGCGGAGGAGAGCAAGGACCCCCCGGTAGCTCGCGGATTCGCTCACCTCTCACCTGAGGGCTTGCCGGCCCAGTGCTTTAGCGCAGCCACCAAACCCTCGAATGTGTGAGGGGTTGCGACCCGGTGAACCGTCACACCTCTCTCTCTTAGCACCGATGCGGTAGCGGGCCCAAGAGCCACCACCCCGACCCCATCTGGAACCGCGTGAGTCTGAGCGCTTCCAACCTCTGCATGCCGTTCCCGATAGCTGGCCCAAGCCTCGGTGAAGGCCTTCGCCGCGGATCCTGCGGTGAAGGTCAGGACATCCACCTCGCCTCCTACGAGTAGTTCGCTCAGGTGGTCCCCGGCCCCTGGTATCGGGACGGTACGATAGGCGACGACCACGTCAACCTGGGCTCCGGCGTCGCGGAGTCTTCGCGGAATGACATCTCGCCCCTCTTCGGCCCGGGGGAAGAGGATCCGCAGCTCGCCCGGACTCGCGCGGCCGATCAGCGACTCGGCCACCGCCTCAGCTTTGAATCGATCCGGGACCAGGTGCGGCTCCAGCCCAACCCTGGTCAGCGCCTCTCCGGTTCGAGGACCGACCGCACAGATCTTGACCTTGTGATCGTGCACCTGATCGGCGGAGAGCCCAGCGCCTCGAAGGGCATCTTGCAGTGGCGGTACGGCCCGTGACGAAGTCACGATGAGCCAGTCGTACACGGCGAGGTCCTGAAACGCTAGCACGAGGGCCTGGGGATTGGTGGGCGGCTCCGTATCTGTGAGTGGAACCGCGATCGGTCGGGCCCCACACTCGAGGAGAAGTCGGATCAGCCGATCGTGAGCTTCGCCCCCGACAGACCGGGTGACCGCAACTCTGACACCGGCCAAAGACTCGCCGCTCGAGCTGGTCGCTACCCGCACGAATCTACGCAAACGCAAACGCCCCAGACGTCTCTTCGCCTAGGGGCGTATTTCCACCGATCGCTGGTCGAGGGATCCATGGTTAGCTGTCGTCTGGGTCAATGGAGTCGGGACTCAGTTCACCTCCTTTCGACCAGGGCCGGCGCCTTTCGGATCTTCCCCGCGGAGATGCACGACGTGCAAACCCGGACTCGCCGGCGAATCCCTTGATCGTCGATGATCCTCGCGGACTGGAGGTTGGGAAGCCAACGACGCTTCGTCTTGTTGTGCGCGTGGCTTACGCGGTTACCCGCTCGCGGCCCCTTGCCGCACACATAGCATACTCGTGCCATCGTCCCGGATCCTCGAGTCAGCTAGGCGTCGGGCCCACCGTCCCCGCCCTGGGTGTCACCTGCTAGGTCCACTTCTGTGACAAGCAGAAAGGAGCCCGACGCGCCAGCCGCCTCTCGCTGCTCGTCATCTGCGAAGATTGCTTCCTGTGCCCATTGGTCAAGGACGCTATCGGTCATCATGTGGACCGTCCCGGTCACTCTTCCTTGATCACCAGGGGCAACCTGCCCCACTCCGAGCGAGGGATCGAGGCGAATCGGATAGGGGCTGCCGTCGGGCAGGGCTACGAAGAAGGCCCGAGACGCAAGCAAACTCTCCACCTCGATCCCGTCCACGGCGATGAGATTGTCCGCGTACATGGTCGGATTCTGACCGAAGGCTGTTAGGGAGACCGCCTGAGCGGTCTCCTCCTCGACCGCCACCGCAATCTCCGTCGGGACTGCGGTAATCGTAAGCCAGTAGAGGAATCCTCCAATGGCCCCAAACGCCAAAACCATTGAGATGAGGTTGAATGCGCCCCTCTTGGGTCTCGCCATGATCAGTCGTCTCCCGCTGGTCCTCTTTAGATAGCTAGATCTCCGCGTGGCCTACGAGTTCGATCAGCGACATCTCCGCGGCATCCCCTCGACGATGACCCAGTTTCAGGATCCTAGTGTAACCCCCCGGTCGTCCCTGGAATCCAGGGCCGATGTCGTCGAAGAGCTTCCCAAGCACATCGCGGTCGTGGATCTTCTTCGCTGCCAACCGGCGGGAATGAACATCCCCCCTTCGCGCAAGGGTGACAAGGTGCTCCGCATATGGGCGTAACTCCTTTGCCTTCGCTGTCGTGGTCTCGATCCTCCCGTGCTGAAACAGGCTTGTGGCCAGGTTCCTGAGGGTGGCGCGCCGATGAGACACGCTTCGGGAGAGTTGTCGACCCTTCTTTCTATGCCGCATGCTGGTAATTCCTGTGCGCTATCGATATACCACGGGGGACCTGTCCTGTCTACTTGTCCCCGGTCTCAGCAGCCGCTCCGGTCTGCTCGTCCACGAAAAAGAGCTGTCCATCGTCACCCTGCTTGACCTTCATCCCAAATCTGAGGCCGTGCTCTCCAAGGAACACCTCGATCTCCTGAAGCGACTTCTTGCCGAAGTTCTCAATTTCGAGCATTTCGCTGTCGGTCCTCTGGATAAGCTCTCCAAGAGTGCTGATGTTCTCCTTCTGCAGCGAGTTTCGAGATCGGACGCTGAGCTCCGCAAGGTCCTCGATCCTCCGCTCGAGAAGGTCCCGTACCACGTCCGAGACCGGACTCGCTCCTTCGGGCGTAGGCTGGGGGATGCCGTCTTGTCCGAAGTACAGCAGGTACTCCAAGTGCGTACGCACCAGCCCAGCCGCGGTGGCTAAGGCATCCTCCGGTGCGATGGACCCGTCGGTCTCCACCGAGAAGGTAAGCTGGTCGAAGTCGGTCCGCTGACCAACGCGAGTCTCCAGAACCTGGAAGTTGGCCCTCCTAACCGGGTTGTAGACAGAGTCGATCCGAACCAGATCCACTGGCTCGCCCTTCCCCAACCGATGCTGGTCTGCCAGAACAAATCCTCGACCCTTGTCTACTCGAAGCTCCATCCGGAACTCCCGGTTCTCTTGAAGGGTCAGGAGCCGATGATCGGGATCAAGGACCTGGACTCCACCCTTTTCCTTTATGTGGGCCGCGGTGACCGGCCCCGCCTTCTTAGCAAGCACCTCGAGCGTCACGTCGTCCCGATCGTCGTCAAGGACGATGATCAACGACTTCAAGTTCTGAATGACCTGATGAACGTCCTCAACCACCCCTGAGATCGTCTGGTGCTCGTGAACCACGCCATCGATCCTGAAAGCCCAGACCGCAGCGCCCCGAAGGGACGAGAGGAGCACGCGGCGGACGGAGTTTCCCAGGGTGTGGCCATAACCGCGCTCGAGGGGCTCGATGACGAAATCTCCGACACGCCCGTCCTCGGTGATCCCCACCGGCTCGACCTTCTCTGGAAGAACCAGTCCTGTAAGATCAATCTCCACCATACTCCTCCGTGCGACTGGGGCGCGACACCGGTCTGAACCCGCGGTTTGAACCTCCTCGCGGGCGCCCGGTTCGGGCTGCTTACTTGGAGTAAAGCTCCACGATCAGCTGCTCTTGAACTTCCATGGGGATGTCATCCCGGGTGGGGATTCGCACTACCCGGGCAACCCTGTTCGCCTCGTCCAAGGTGAGCCACTCTGTGAGTTTCGGGCGCGTGCGCGCTTCGAGGCTTGCCTCCACCAAATCCAAGTTTCGCGACTTGGCCCGGATGGCGATGTCGTCGCCCGCCCTCACTTCGTAGCTGGGTACGTCCACCGTACGGCCGTTCACATCCACGTGGCGGTGCCGGACCAGCTGCCGCCCCTGACTGCGGCTTGATGCGAAGCCGAGCCGGAAAACGACGTTGTCCAGACGAGTCTCGAGACCAACCAGCAGATTCTCGCCGGTGACCCCTCCCTTCTTCGCTGCGTACCGGAAGAGGCTGCGGAACTGACTCTCCTGCAGACCATACATCCGCTTCACCTTCTGTTTCTCTCGAAGCTGGAGAGCGTAGTCCGACTGTTTCCTCCTTCGAGCCTGCGCTGGGCCGTGCTGCCCGGGCGGATAGGCCCTTCGCTCCACGGGGCACTTCTCCGTGTAGCACTTCTGCCCCTTCAGGAACAGCTTCTGTCCCTCCCGGCGGCAGAGCCTACAGACCGATCCCGTATATCGAGCCATCGCAAATCGTCTCTACTGAAGATTCCCTGGAGACCGCGACCAGAAACAGCCACGGAGCGCCCTATAGGTGCAGGAATACGCTATCTCGGTTTTTTCAAACGCGACGCTTCTTCGGAGGGCGGCATCCGTTATGGGGGAGAGGCGTCACATCCAGGATCGACTTCACCTGAAGCCCCGCTGCCGCTAGGGCCGAGATTGCTGACTCCCTCCCCGACCCGGGTCCTTGAACCCGAACATCCACCCTTCGGACACCAAGAGCGTAGGCCTCACGCCCTGCCTGCTCTGCTGCCAGGGTGGCGGCGAAGGGCGTCGACTTCTTAGAACCCTTGAATCCGGCCTTACCAGCGCTCGCCCAGGTGATCACGTCGCCCTTGCTATCGGCGATCGTCACGATGGTGTTGTTGAAGGTAGCCTTGATATGGGCCACACCTTCTGCCTCGACGGTGCGTTTCCGCCTGCTCCGAGCTCCTGGCTTTTTCTCACTCGAACCCTTACTGGACAAGGCCTCACTCCTCTTGCAGACTCAGAGCGTCTGGGCTGGACGCCAAGACCCTACTTCTTGGGCGCCTTCTTCTTCCCCGCGATTGCCCTCTTCTTCCCCTTGTGGGTCCGAGCATTGGTGCTCGTCCTCTGGCCCCGCACGGGAAGTCCTCTCCGATGACGGATCCCCCGATAACACCCGATATCCATGAGTCGCTTGATATTCATGGAGGTCTCGGTGCGTAGCCCGCCCTCCACCTTGTAGTTCGTTTCAATCTCTCGCCGCAACCGGCTCACATCTTCGTCGGTGAGATCCTGCGTACGCATCTCTCCGTCCACGCCGGCACCCTCCAGAATCTCGATGGCTCTCGGGCGCCCAATCCCATAGATGTAGGTGAGCGCAATCTCGATGCGCTTATTCCTGGGGAGGTCGACTCCCGCGATCCGTGCCATCGCCCCGCCCGATCCCTAGACGACCCTGTCCAAGAGGGTCACCCCTGCCGTTGCTTGTGGCGTGGGTTGCGCTTGCAGATAATCCTTACGACGCCCCGGCGGCGAATCACTTTGCAGTGTTCGCAGATCGGTTTTACGCTTGTTCTGACCTTCATGCCAGCCTCATCCATCCGTTCATAGCAGAGCGTGGTAGTATAACCAGTCGATCTAAGGCTCTCAAGGCGATTTCCTCCCGCGCTGGAACCTTGGCAGCGTTCCTCAATGGGTTTCGACAGGGGACCCTTCGACTGTGAGAATACGGGGACCGTCGGAGGTCAGCGCCACGGTGTGCTCAAAGTGCGCGGACGCAGATCCGTCAGCCATGACCATGGTCCACCGATCGGCGAGCGTTCGGATCTTGTGTGTCCCGGCCGCAATCATCGGTTCGATTGCGAGCACCATCCCCGCCTCGAGATTCGGCCCCGCTCCGCGACGTCCGTAGTTAGGCACCTGCGGATCCTCGTGGACCTTCCGTCCCACGCCATGCCCCACGAGATCTCGAACGATAGAGAATCCCGTACCAGCGACTATTCGCTCAACGGCGTGACCGATGTCGCCAACGTGTGAACCAGGCACCGCTGCCTCAATGGCCCGGTCCAGAGCCTGTCGCGTGACCTCGAGAAGACGCTTCGTTTTGATGTCGACCTGTCCCACGGGAAAGGTCTGCGCCGAATCTGAGCACCAGCCATTCAGCTTGACGCCAACATCAATCGAGATGATGTCGCCTTCGGTAAGGACCCGCTTAGCGGAAGGAATCCCATGCACGACCTCCTCGTTGATCGATGTGCATAGTGATCCGGGGAAGCCGTAAAGCCCCTTAAAGACGGGAACCGCCCCTTCGTTTGACCGGATGAACTCTTCGGCGAATGCATCGAGCTGGAGGGTGGAGACGCCCGGAGCTACCCGCGGCGCCAACTCTCCAAACAGTTCGGCGATGATCGAGCCGCCTCGGGCGATCCTCTCAATCTCGTCATGTGTCTTGAGCTCGATCAACCGGTCACGCCTCCACCCCGAAGTGCGCAACCAGGCTAGTTTGTATCGCCGCTCGGACTTGCTCCAAGGAACCCTCTCCATCTACGCGTAGGACCGGGATAGCGCCATCTTCGTAATGGTCTACCAACGGTTGCGTCTGCTCCCGATACACTTCGAGCCTGTGACGAACCGTTTCGGGGGCGTCGTCCCCGCGTGCATCTAACCTGCCACCACATTCGTCGCAGGTGCTCTCCACGACCGGCGGGTCGAAGTGGACGTTGCTAATCCGTCCGCACAGGGAGCAGCTCCTTCGTCCACTGATCCTCTCCACGAGGACCTGATCACTTGCCTCGAAGAGGATCACGGCATCTACCGCGCGGCCGACTTCGTCGAGAGCCTCGCTAAGGGCCTCTGCCTGCGTGACGGTCCTGGGGAATCCATCGAACACGACTCCGCGCTCCGCGGCCACTCGTTCGAGCCGCTCCCGGACCAGGGCGACCATCAGGTGGTCCGGGACCAGGTTCCCTGAATCCATGAATCCTTGGGCCTTCTTGCCGAGCTCGGTCCGGTCGCGGCTCGCAGCCCGGAGAAGGTCGCCCGTGGCGATGTAACCCCATCCCAGGGACTCGGTAAGGAGCGAGCCTTGGGTGCCCTTTCCCACCCCCGGTGGCCCGAGAATGATCACGGCCAGGCCACGACCCTCGACCATCACATGTACCTTTGGCGTCCGCGAACCTTCACCCGTCCCTTCTTCATGAAGCCGTCATAGTGGCGAAGTAGCAGATGCTGCTGCGCGCGCTGGACGGTGTCCAGCCCGACGCCGACACAGATGAGGAGGCCGGTCCCGCCGAAGAAGAATGTCTGGATGTTAAAGATGTCGAAGATCCAAAATGGCACCATCGCGATCATGGCCAGATAGATGGAGCCAGGGACGAGCACCCTCGTGAGCACCCGGTCGATGTACTCTGCAGTCCGCGCGCCGGGCTTCACGCCCGGGATAAAGGCCCCCTGCTTCTTCAGATTCTCAGCGAGATCAACGGGATTGAAGATGATTGCAGTGTAAAAATAAGTGAAGAAGACGATCAACAGCCCGTAGGTCCCGTAGTAGAGCCAATTCCCTGGCTGGAACATGTTGCTGAGATCTTGAAAGAAGGGAGAGGCGGAGAGAGCACCAATCGTTCCAGGAACGATGATGAACGACTGGGCAAAGATGATCGGCATTACCCCGGCCGCGTTGATCCGGATCGGGACGTATGACTTCTGACCTTCCTGAACCCTTCCTCTCCCAACGACCTTGCGCGGGATCTGTACCGGGATCTGCCGGGCGCCCATCGTCATCGAGACCACGCCACCGGTTACCCCGACGACTACCGCCAGAAGCACGACAGTCGAGATCAGGCCGATCTCCCCCACCATCATCGCTTCCCACGTCCGAACGATCGCGCTTGGGAGGCCCTCGATGATCCCGAAGAAAATCAGGAGCGACATTCCGTTCCCGATGCCGTGCTCAGTGATCTGCTCTCCGAGCCACATCACGAAGACGCCACCGACCGTGAGCGTGATCACGGTGCTGACCGTGAACACCAGCCCCGAAGTGATGACCGCGCCCTCGATGGAGCCAACAAATACGGAGTATCCGTAGCCCTGCAACACACACAAAACGACTGTCGTATATCGGGTCCATTGGGTCAGCTTCTTCCGACCCTCCTCTCCCTCCTTCTGGAGCTTCTCGATCGTCGGAAAGACCGCTGCCAGCAACTGGAACATGATCGACGCGGAAATATACGGCATGATCCCGAGAGCGAAGATCGTGGCCCGCGAGAGTCCACCGCCGACAAACATGTCGTATACGCCGAAGAGGGTTCCCCCGAAGAGCTGTCCGAACTGTGCCTGCAACGCGGCGAGGTTGATCCCCGGGGCGGTGATGTGCGCGCCGATCCGATAGATCAGGAGGATGAGGAGGGTGAAGAGGATCCGGTCCTTGAGCTCTGGAAACCGGAGGAGATTCTGAATCGGGTTGGCCATCCGCGAAATCCCGTGGGCTCTAGGGCTTTACGTGCGACACGGTGCCTCCCGCCGCCTCAATCTTCGTCTTCGCGGAACTGCTGAAGGCATGTGCCGAGACCTTCACGGCCCGCCCAATGTCGCCGTCCCCGAGCACCTTAACCGGACGTTTCAGCGACCCGATAAGGCCGTAGTTCCGGAGCACCTCGGGCGTGATGTCAGCCCCATCGATCTGTTCGAGTGCACGAAGGTTGACGATCTGGTACTCGATGCGGCGCAGTGGGGTGAAGCCGCGCTTGGGCACGCGTCGTTGGAGCGGCATTTGTCCACCCTCGAAGCCCGCCGGGATCGACGCCCCCGAGCGCGAGCCCTGACCCTTCTCACCCCTGCCGCTGGTCTTTCCGGTTCCTGATCCCGGCCCGCGACCGCGCCGTTTGCGGTTTGCCCGAGAGCCCCTTGCAGGACGAAGGTCGTGGAGTTCTGCCATCGTGTCCTATTCCTCCGCGTCTCGAACGGACACCAAATGACTCACTTGGCGGATCATCCCCCTGATCGCCTGCGAGTCCTCGTGAATCCGGGTCTGTTGGTGCCTTGTGAACCCCAGCGCTCGGAGGGTTCGGCGATGGACCTCCGGCCGTCCAATCCTGCTGCGAACCTGCGTAATCGCGATCCGCTTGGGCCCCTTCTTCTTAGCCACGATACACCTCGAGAGCCTCTACCGAGATGCCCCGCTCTCTGGCCACCTGTTCCGGGGTGACGAGCCGACGTAGCGCATCGAGCGTTGCCCGGACGACGTTGATCGGATTGTTCGTTCCGAGGCTTTTCGTGAGAATATCCGTTACGCCCGCGGCTTCGACGACCGCCCTCACGGGTCCACCAGCGATCACCCCTGTCCCGGGAGCAGCCGGCCGAAGAAGCACGCGCCCGGCTCCCCACTCCCCGATAATCTCGTGCGGGATCGTCCCGTTCAGGATCGGGACATCGAACATCTCCTTACGGGCGTGCTCCATCCCCTTGCGGATCGCCTCTGCGACCTCGTTCGCCTTTGCCAGCTGCACTCCCACACTTCCCTTTTGATCGCCGACCGCAACGAGCGCAGTGAATGAAAAGCGCCGCCCGCCCTTTACCACCTTCGAGACGCGGTTTATGTGGATCACGGTTTCGACGAGATCGGACTCACGTCGCGCTCTTTCCTTGTCTCTGGCCATCAGAACCTCAAACCTCCCTCGCGGGCACCGTCGGCAAATGCTTTCACCCGACCGTGATATTTGTATCCGCCTCGATCGAAAACAACGACCTCGATTCCCTGTTCACGGGCCCGTTCTGCGAGGAGTTTCCCGGCCGCGAAGGCCCGCGCGATCTTCGGCGGCTCGTCAGACACCTCCACTGCTTGGACTACCGGGGCAAGGGTCGAAAGTCCGAGGAGCGTGCAACTGGCGTCGTCGTCCACGAGCTGACCCTCGACGTTTCGCAGTGACCGGAAAACCACGAGCCGCGGCCGTTCTTCACTACCAGCCACTTTGTTCCGGACGCGAAGATGCCGTCGCATCCGCTGAAGGCGCCGACTTTTCTTCAGTTTACGGTACTTGACCTTCACCACGTTCGTCTCCTCATGAGACCGATCACCGAGTAAGAGGCGTCAGGCGGTCGCAGTCTTGCCCGCTTTTCTACGCACCTGCTCCCCGGAGTAACGCACGCCCTTACCCTTGTATGGTTCCGGGGGCCGAATGCCGCGGATCTCGGCGGCGACCTGACCCACGAGCTGCTTGTCCGGTCCGGTGACGATCACCTCGGTCTGTGTTGGCACATCGATCTCGATCCCCTTTGGGACCGGGTACTGAACTGGGTGAGAAAAGCCGAGATGCAGTGTGATCCCGGGTCCTCTTTTTTCGGCACGATATCCCACGCCCTGAATCTCGAGCTTCTTCGTGAAGCCATTGGTCACGCCCGTGACCATGTTGGCAACGAGAGAACGGGTCAGGCCGTGGAGGGACTTGTGGCGTTTCTGGTCAGAGGGTCGCGTGACCGTGATGACTCCATCGGATACATCGAGATTGACCTCCGGGTGGACCTCAAGTGAGAGTGCGCCTTTCGGACCCTTCACATGGATGGTGTCTGTGTCCATCCGGATCTCCACACCCTTGGGCACCTCGATCGGTCGCCCTCCGATTCTCGACATCTTCAGCTCTCAGATCAGATCTTATCTCTACAGGATCACCATACGACTGCTAACAGCTCTCCCCCTACCCCATGTTCTCGTGCGCCGCGATCAGAGAGGACACCCCGGGAAGTGGACAGGATCGCCATCCCCATCCCGTTCCGAACTTTCGGGATCTGCTCAGCGCCTACGTAGTGACGGAGTCCCGGTCGCGACACCCGTTTCAGGTAACGGATCACGGGCTGGCCCTCGAAATACTTCAGGTACACGCGGAGCACTCCGTGCCGACCATCGTCGAGGACCTTGTAGTCGAATACGAAGTGGTTCTCCTTGAGGATCCGAGCCACCTCGATCTTGAGCTTCGAGATCGGCATATCCGCCCAGCGGTGGCCAGCCTGGGCCGCGTTTCTGATGCGGGTGAGCATATCGGCAACGGGATCGGTCATCATAGTCTGCGATCGTCCTATAGAGCGTATGCGAGTACTGGTGTGCCTCGGCTCCTCACCAGCTGGCCTTGCGAACGCCGGGAATCTCTCCCCTGAGCGCCATCTCACGGAAGCAGATCCTGCAAATCCCGAACTTACGAATGTACGCACGGGGACGGCCGCACCGGTTGCATCGGTGGTACGCGCGCACCCCATACTTCGCCTCGCGCTTAGCCTTCTCAACCAAAGCCTTCTTCGCCATTCTGCCTCTCCTACGCTCCGATCCCCACCGGCGTCGCACCGCGAAATGGAAAGCCCATTTCCCTGAGAAGCGCGTACGCCTCGTCGTCCTTATCGGTGGAGGTCACCACGGTGATGTCCATTCCATGCACCTGCTGCACGGAATCGTATTCGATCTCCGGGAAGATGATCTGCTCCTTTACGCCAAGGGTGTAGTTCCCCCTGCCATCGAATGAGCGAGTCGGGATTCCTCGAAAGTCCCGGATCCGGGGAATCGTCGCGCTGACCAGCCGATCCATAAACTCGTACATACGCCCCCTCCTCAGCGTGACCGAGACCCCGACGGGCATGCCCTCTCGGAGCGAAAACGCGGCTATCGAGCGTCGCGCTATCGTCACAACCGGCTTCTGACCGGTGATCAGGCCGAGCTCGTCGACCACGGAATCGAGTAGTTTTTGATTCCGCCCGGCTTCACCGATTCCCACGTTGACGACCACCTTTTGGACCTCGGGAACCTGATGGACGTTGGTAAGGCCCAGCTCCTCCTGGAGCTTGGGACGCACCCTCTCCACGTAGTGTCTCTGTAGTCTCGATTCCATCCTACCCTACCGAACCTTGCTCATGGCCGGGGAACGGGATGGCCCGTTCGCACAGCGATTCGTTCCTTCGTTCCATCCCGGTCACGCTGGATCCGAATCCGTGACGGCTCCGCCGACTCGGGATCGATCAACATTACATTCGAGAGATCGATCGGTGCTTCGAAGGAAATGATGCCTCCCTCCGGGTTCTCCTGCGTGGGGCGCTGGTGCCGCTTACGCATGTTGACGCCCTCGACTACCACCCGGCCTTCCGCTGGATCGACTCTGAGGACACTGCCCTCCATTTCACGGAAGTTTCCTCGAATGACGCGAACCCGATCTCCCTTGACGATGTGCGTCTTTCCCTTCGAGCGCCTGGCTCGTCTGGATTCCTGCTGAGTCGCCATCACAACACCTCCGGAGCCAGAGAGACGATCTTCATGTAGCGTTTCTCCCGAAGTTCCCGCCCGACCGGGCCGAAGATTCTGGTGCCCCTTGGCTCACCGCCATCACTGATCAGAACCGCCGCGTTTTCGTCGAAGCGAATGTAGGAACCGTCTTTTCGACGCATTTCTTTGGCGGTTCTGACGATGACGGCCCGAGCCAACTCTCCTTTCTTAACGCCGGCATTCGGGAGCGCGTCCTTGATGGTGACGACGATCACGTCCCCAACACGAGCGTATCTCCGACCCGATCCGCCCAGAACGCGGATGCAGAGGGCACGCTTGGCCCCGGTATTGTCCGCAATCTTGAGGATCGACTCCTGCTGGATCATGGTTCAGCTCCCGTCTACCTCTAGCGGCATCTCAGCACGAATCAGATCCTCTCCGGCCGGTCTACAAGCTCGACGACCCGCCATCGCTTGAGCTTGGACAGAGGGCGGGTCTCCCGAATACGCACGACATCACCGATGCGGTACTCGTTCTCCGCATCGTGCACGTGATACTTCTTGGAGCGAATCATCGCCTTCCTGTAGAGCGGATGTTGGATCCGACGGTCTACGCGGACGACGACGGTCTTGTCACCACGGTCGCTCACCACCGTTCCCTGACGGAGTTTGCGACCACTCCGTTGGACTCGTGCAGTCCCGGGGTTGGTCTCTGTTTCGCTTTCGGTCATCTCGGATTCTTTCGTCCTCTTCAGCTTGTCGGCGCCTGAAGCTCTCGCTCTCGGATGATCGTCTTCATTCGCGCGATCTCCTTGCGGATCTGTCCCGGCAGCTGGGGATTCTCCAACTGCATCAGGCCAGCCCGAAACCGAAGTCTGAAGAGCTCCCCTCTGAGCTCTCCCATCCGCTCACGAATCTGGCGGTCGGTCATGTCACGAATATCAGCGGCGTCTACCATGCCGGGGCCTCAGAGCTCCTCTTCTCGAATGACGAAACGCGTCTTAATCGGGAGCTTCGCCGCGGCCAGCGCCATGGCATGCTCGGCGATCTCACGGGGCACACCCTCCATCTCGAACATGACCCTGCCAGGCTTTACGACTGCCACCCATCCCTCCGGATTACCTTTCCCCTTTCCCATCCTGGTCTCCGCGGGCTTCTGTGTGACCGGCTTATCTGGGAAGATCCGGATCCAAACCTTCCCGCCCCGTTTGATGTGACGGGTCATCGCGATTCGTGCCGCCTCGATCTGGCGGTTGGAGATCCACGCCGGCTCGCTAGCCTGGAGCCCGAACTCTCCGAAGGAAACCCGGTTCCCCCTTTGCGCGGCGCCCCGCATCCGACCCTTGTGTTTCTTGCGGTACTTTACCCGCTTCGGCGAGAGCATCGTCCGATATCCCCGTGATTCAACTGTCCGTCGAGTAGGTTCGGCCCCGACGCTCGTCCACAACCTCGCCGAGGAAGATCCAGCACTTCACGCCGACCGTGCCATAGGTGGTGTGCGCCTCGACGCTCGCATAGTCGATGTCCGCACGAAGGGTATGTAGTGGCACGCGCCCTTCGTTGTACCCCTCGACCCGAGCGATCTCAGAGCCCCCAAGCCGACCGCCACATTGAATCCGTATTCCTTCCGCCCCAGCACGCTGCGAAGATTGGATCGCTCTCTTCATGGCCCTTCGGAAGGAAATGCGGTTCCGGATCTGGTGGGCCACGTTGTCGGCCACGAGCCTGGCGTCCAGTTCAGGGCGCTTCACCTCCTCAACGTTGACGGAAACCTCTGAGTTCGTGAGGACCCCGAGCTCGTCTCTGAGCTTGTCCACCTCCGAGCCCCGTTTCCCGATCACCACTCCCGGCCGTGCGGTGTGGACGGTCACAACAATCTTCGATGGCTTCCGCTCGATCTCTACCGCTGAGATCGCGGCATGCGCGAGCCGGCGCTCGAGATACCTTCGGATCGTCTCGTCCTCCTGGAGGAGGCGCGGAAAGTCCTTCTCCGCGTACCATTGCGACTTCCAGTCCTTGAGGACGCCCAGACGAAATCCGGTCGGGTGTGTCTTCTGTCCCATTTAGCTAAGTCCTTGCTCCTCCCTGGTATCCACGACCACAGTGATATGGCTCATCCGTCTGCGGCGCGGGGCGGCCCGGCCCATCGCCGCCGCCCGGTATCGCCGAAGCGTCGGACCCCCATCCACGAACGCTTCTCGGACGATGAGGTCGTCCATATCGACCACTTCACCTTGGTCCTCCGCCCTGTATTGGGCGTTCGCGACGGCCGAGCGCAGCGTCTTCCCAACCGGCTCGGCGGCCGCCTTCTTCGAGAATTGAAGCACCGCATACGCCTCGTTCACCGAGCATCCTCGGATCTGATCCACGACTAGCCTTACCTTGCGGGGGCTCATCCGTATGAAACGTGCGACTGCCTTCGCCTCCATCATCCTCCTCCGCGAGTTCCCTGTCCGGGGCTCACAAGACCCCTGCGCGGGACCCGCAATTCTTCGTTAACTGCCTCCTAGCTGGGCTTCGCCCGCTTGTCGGCCAGCCTTCCACCATGCCCGCGAAAGAGTCTGGTCGGCGCGAACTCTCCGAGCTTGTGCCCAACCATGTTCTCCGTAATGTACACGGGTATGAACTTGTTGCCGTTGTGCACAGCTATCGTGTGTCCCACGAACTCCGGCGAGATCGTAGACGACCGGGACCAGGTCTTGATCACCCTTTTCCCTCCCCGCGAGTTCATGTCCTCGACTTTCAGGAGGAGCTTTTCGTCAATAAAAGGACCCTTCCTCACGCTGCGTGGCATCTACGCCTTCCATCTCCAGCCGACCCTGGTGCGGGCCGGGCGTTACAGTAGTTACCTGGTCGCCTTCCCCCGACGGCGTCCGCGAACGATGTACTGATCGGACTTCTTCTTTCGCTTACGAGTCTTCGCGCCTTCGGGCTTCCCCCAAGGAGACACCGGAGGCCGCCCCCCGGAACTGCGGCCTTCCCCTCCACCCAAAGGATGGTCCACGGGGTTCATAGCGACTCCGCGGACCTTGGGCCTCCGGCGAAGCCAACGCGTGGCACCGGCCTTGCCCAATGATCTCAGCTCGTGATCCTGGTTCCCCACCTGTCCGATCGTGGCCATGCAATCCCGATGGACGCGACGAACCTCGGTCGACGGAAGCCGCAGCGTTACATAGTCCCCCTCCTTCGCAACTACGTTGGCCCCTGCGCCAGCAGACCGGGCCATCTGCCCGCCCTTGCCCGGCTTCATCTCGATGTTGTGAACGATCGTCCCCAGTGGGATGCGGGACAGTCTTAGCGCATGGCCAACCGCGATGTCGGCCTTGGGCCCTGAGAGGATCGCATCGCCTACCTTCAGTCCTCGAGGACGCAGTATGTAGCGCTTTTCACCGTCCGCATATGCTACCAGGGCAATGTGCGCGGACCGGTTCGGATCGTATTCGATCTCGCTGACGAGCCCCGGGACTCCGTGCTTGTCCCGCCTGAAGTCGATTCTGCGATATCGGCGCTTGTGGCCGCCACCCTTTCTCCGGGCCGTCATCCGGCCGTGGTGGTTCCGGCCACCAGTGCCGTGCAGTGACTCAGTCAGAGAGCGCTCGGGTCCCTTCCGAGTGATCTCGGAACTGTCCACAATGGACCGAAACCGGCTACCACTCGTTACGGGCTTAAATTTCTTGAGAGCCATACGCCTTCCCTCAGCCCACTTCGTAGAACTCGATATGGTCGCCTTTAGCCAGGCGAACCATAGCCTTCTTGAACCCTGGACGGCGGCCGACTGGTGCCCGCCGGTTGAAGCGTCCCAGGAATGCCCGACGTGCTTTGCCCGGATACCGCGCCGTCCTTACATCCTCGACTACGACATCCCAGGCGGTCTCGACAGCGTCGGCAATCTGGAGCTTGTTGGCGTCCTTGTGGACGATGAAGGTGAAGACGTTATGCTCCGCCTGCTGGGCCGTGGCCTTTTCCGTCACGACTGGAGCCACGATCACGTCATAGACGTCACGCATCGTTCGTCTCCTCGCCCTCAGTGGACAGGGCCTCAGCCGCCGAATCGGTATCCGGCTCGACATCTCCCACGGATTCAGCGCTAGACTCCCCACCCAACGCGTCAACCGCAGACCGTTCGATGACCACCGTGGTCGACCAAAGAATGTCGTAAGTCGACTCTCCCCCGAACGGTCGGACCAAAACCTCCGGAACGTTTCGAGCCGACAGCACGACGGTCCCGTTCAACTCGTGGGTGAGCAGAAGCACCTTCCCCTCGGCCCCGATTCCCTCGAAGTACTTCACGAGACTCCTCGTAGAGGGCTTCTCGAACACCAACGGATCGATCAAGACCACGCGGTCCTCACCGGCTCGTGCACTAAGAGCCGACTGCCTTGCAAGCGCCTTTACCTTCTTCGGGACACGCTGGCGCCATGAATGGGGTTGTGGTGGAAACGCTCTGCCGCCACCCACCCACTGAGCTGCCCGAATGGTCCCCTGCCGAGCCCGGCCGGTCCCTTTCTGCCGCCACGGTTTCCGGCTTCCTCCCCTCACCCGGGCGCGGTTTCTCGCCGACCCCGTCCCCTGACGTCGGTTCGCGAGGTGAGCCCTCACCATTGTGTGGAGGACCGACTCGTTCACTAACCCCCCGAACAGAGCTTCGGGCAGCGGCCTAGCTCTCCCCTTCTTCCCATCCGCCTTGTAGTAGCGAGCCTTGACCATTTCGTTACTTCGAGATGAAGAGGTAGCTGTTTCGGGCGCCCGGGACACCGCCCTTTAGGAAGAGGAGGTTCTTTTCCGGGTCCACCTTTACGATCTCCAGATTTGGGACCGTCTTCCGCACAGCTCCCATTTGTCCCGGAAGCTTCTTTCCTTTGATCACGCGGGACGGATCCGTACCCGGGCCGATGGAGCCCGGATTGCGTGACATCGGGTGCCCGTGCGACGCTGGGCGACCTGCGAAGCCGTGACGTTTGACGCCACCCTGGAAGCCGCGTCCCTTCGAGGTGCCGACAATCTTCACACGATCGCCGACCTCGAAGATGTCGACCGTGAGCTCGGATCCGGTCTCCACCTCCCCATCTTCGGCCATTGGGAACTCGCGAAGAACGCGCGGCGCGTAGTCAAGGCCCACACCAGCAGCGTGACCTATCTCGGCCTTGCTGCTACGCCTCTCCTTCTTGCGACCGAACCCGAGTTGCATCGCCCGATAACCGTCCGTTTCTTCCGTTTTGAGCTGGACGACTGGACACGGGCCGGCCTCTACAACAGTCACCGGCACCGCCCCACCCGCCTCATCAAAGATGCGGGTCATCCCGATCTTGCGTCCTATCAGTCCAGCCATCGCACCAGAATCCTTATACGTCCCGAAATGTCCCTCTCCATTTGGATACGAGGGAGTATTCGGGCCCTCCGTAAGCTCCTCGGCCCTCAATCGACCTTGATCTCGACGTCCACTCCGGCCGGAAGATCCAGCTTGGTTAGTGCATCCACAGTTGCAGTCCTACTGTCCATGATATCGATGAGCCGCTTGTGAGTCCGGAGTTCGAACTGCTCTCTGGATTTCTTGTCGATATGCGGTCCACGCAGCAAGGTCCAACGTTCCCGTCTGGTGGGCAGTGGGATCGGTCCCTTCACAATGGCGCCGGTCTTCTCAGCGGTGCGCACGATGTCGGACGCCGTTTGGTCGACAACCCAGTGGTCGAATGCCTTCAGCCGAATCCGAATCCTGGATGCCATCTCTTCTCCGGTTATCGGAGGCGGGGGCCCCCTCCCCGCCTCCCTAGTCCACGATCTCGGTGACGACCCCCGCACCCACCGTGCGTCCACCCTCACGAATCGCGAACCGCAGCTCCTTCTCCATCGCTATCGAGCTGATGAGCTCCACATCCATCTGCACATTGTCGCCCGGCATCACCATCTCCACTCCCTCCGGTAGATGCGCCGACCCCGTCACGTCCGTCGTTCGAAAGTAGAACTGCGGTCGGTATCCATCGAAAAATGGCGTGTGCCGTCCCCCCTCTTCCTTCGTCAGCACGTACACCTCCGCCTTGAACTTCGTGTGCGGTGTGATCGAGCCCGGCTTCGCCAGCACCATCCCCCGCTCCACATCCTCCTTCTTCGTCCCCCGCAACAGCACTCCCGCGTTGTCTCCCGCTCGTCCCTCATCCAGCAACTTGCGGAACATCTCCACCCCCGTCACCACCGTCTTCGTCCCCCTCTCCGCACTCAGCCCCACTAGCTCCACTTCCTCACTCACCTTGATGATCCCCCGATCGATCCGCCCCGTCGCCACCGTCCCTCGGCCCGTGATCGTAAAGACATCCTCCACCGGCATCAGAAAGGGCTTGTCCGTGTCTCGCTCTGGCTCCGGGATATACGAGTCGATCGCCTCCATTAGCTCCCCGATGCTCTTCGTCTCCTCTGCCTCCGGATCCCCGCTCTCCAGTGCCTCCAGCGCCGACCCCTTCACCACCGGTATGTCATCTCCAGGAAAATCGTACTCGCTCAGTAGCTCTCTTACCTCCAGCTCCACTAGCTCCAGGAGCTCCTCGTCATCCACCATGTCGCACTTGTTTAGGTAGACCACGATGTTCGGTACATTCACCTGCCGCGCCAACAAGATGTGCTCCCTCGTTTGCGGCATCGGTCCGTCCGCTGCACTCACCACCAGGATCGCTCCGTCCATCTGTGCCGCACCCGTGATCATGTTCTTCACATAGTCCGCGTGACCGGGACAGTCCACGTGTGCGTAATGCCGGTTGTCGGTCTCGTATTCCACGTGCGCCGTCGCAATCGTGATCCCCCGCTCCCGCTCCTCCGGCGCCTTGTCGATGTTGTCGAACGACACAAACTCCGCCAGTCCCTTCTTGGACTGTACCTCTGTGATCGCCGCCGTTAACGTCGTCTTTCCGTGGTCTACGTGCCCGATCGTTCCCACGTTTACATGCGGCTTCGTTCGCTCGAATTTCGCCTTGGCCATCGCCTTGCTCGCCTCTTGGTGTCTTCGGATGAACTAGAAGGCCGGGGATCACCCGGGCTCAGCGTCTGGGCTTGCCCCCATTCACACTCATGATCTCCTCGGCCACATTCTTCGGGACCTCATGGTAATGGCCGAACTGCATCGTATAGACTGCTCGCCCCTGACTCATGGAACGGAGGATCGTCGAGTAGCCAAACATCTCCCCGAGCGGGACGAAGGCCGAGATTACACGGGCACCCGCGCGCTCGTCCATCCCCTCGACCTTTCCGCGCCTCGCCGAAAGGTCGCCGATGATGTCGCCCATGTAGTCGGCCGGGGTCACCACCTCGACATCCATGATGGGCTCCAGAAGCACTGGCCTCGCCTTGCGCACGGCCTCCTTCAACGCCATGGAGCCGGCAATCTTGAAGGCCATCTCCGAAGAGTCAACGTCGTGATAGGAGCCATCGACGAGCTCCACCGCGAGATCGATGATCGGGTAGCCTGCAAGCGTTCCGCTGTCTAGAGCGTCGCGGATCCCGGCCTCGACGGAGGCGATGAACTCCCGCGGGATGGTGCCGCCGACAATCCTGTTCTCGAAGACGAACCCCGAACCAGCGTCTCCCGGGGTCACATTGATGACCACATGGCCGTATTGGCCTCGACCACCGGTCTGACGAACGAACCTGCCCTCAACCTTCTCAACTGGTTGCCGGACGGTTTCCCGGTATGCCACCTGCGGCCGGCCTACGTTAGCTACGACCTTAAACTCCCTCCGTAGCCGGTCGACGATGATCTCGAGGTGAAGCTCTCCCATTCCCGAGATGATGGTCTGATTCGTCTCCGGGTTCGTACTCACCCGAAAGGTGGGATCCTCTTCGGCCAGCTTCGCGAGACCCCCAGCGAGCTTATCCTGGTCGGCCTTCGTCTTCGGCTCGATCGCCACCGAGATGACCGGTTCTGGGAAGTCCATGCTCTCCAGAACAATGGGGTGCCCGGGGTCGCAGAGGGTGTCGCCGGTTCGGACGTCCTTCAGACCAATCGCTGCCGCGATGTCTCCCGCGAACACTTCGTCGCGTTCTTCACGCTTGTTCGCGTGCATCTGAAGAAGGCGACCTACCCGCTCTCGCTTCTCGCGGGTCGCATTCAGAATGTGGCTACCCGCCGGAATCGAGCCAGAGTAGACGCGAAAGAACGTCAGCTTCCCGACGTAAGGATCGGTCATGATCTTGAACGCGAGCGCTGAGAACGGCTCGGCATCATCGGCTCTCCTCTCCATTTCCGCTTCGCTGCCTCTGGGACCTCTCCCTCGGATCGGGGGGACATCGACCGGTGAGGGGAGGTAATCGATGACGCCGTCTAGCAGATGCTGGACCCCCTTGTTCTTGAATGCCGAGCCGGCGAAGACCGGAAAAAGCGCTCCCGTGATCGTGGCGCTCCAAACGGCAGAGCGAATCTCATCTTCGGTCAATGCCTGACCGCCGAGGTATTTCTCCAGCACCGAGTCGTCATGCTCGACCGCCGCTTCAATCAGCTTCTCCCTCAGAGAGACACACCTCCGGGAAAGCTCGGCGGGGATGTCCTCCTCGTGGAACTGCGATCCGAGCTCATCATCGTAGATCCATGCCTTCCCTTGGATCAGGTCGACGATTCCACGGAAGGTCTCCCCGTCCCCGATGGGGTACTGGACGGGATGTGCGTTGGCTTCCAGCCGGTCCCGCATCATTTCGATGACGTTGTCGTAGTCCGCCCCGACCCGGTCCATCTTATTCACGAAGGCCACTCGGGGGACTCCATACCGGTCAGCCTGCCGCCACACGGTCTCTGACTGCGGCTCTACACCAGCCACCGCGCAGAATACAGCCACGGCTCCGTCAAGTACGCGGAGGGAACGCTCGACTTCGACGGTGAAATCGACGTGGCCCGGCGTATCGATGATGTTGATCCGGTATTCGGTGTCGAAACGTTTCCAGAATGCAGTCGTCGCAGCAGAGGTAATGGTGATTCCGCGCTCCTGCTCCTGCTCCATCCAGTCCATCGTCGCCGCACCATCATGCACCTCGCCCATGCGGTGCAGGCGTCCCGTATAAAAGAGGATCCGCTCCGTGGTCGTCGTCTTTCCCGCATCGATGTGCGCCATGATCCCGATGTTTCGGAACCGTGGAAGCTCGTGCTGCCTAGGCATCGATCTATCTTCCGTTCTCCCCGTTCGGCCGTGGTCGGCCACTGACTCCCATGTGCCAGCCTGTTATCGCCGGTCCCCCTAACCCCTCTTGCACACAAACGCGCAGAGGCAATGAAGCGGAAAGCGCGCAGCCTCCTGCCGTGACCTCCCACTCTGGCCACCAGCCCAGCCGCGCTACCTCGATCGGGACCGAACCCAATTGGATTCGCCGCTTCGGCGCCCTGCGCGCCCTTTTAGGTGATGCGGTCTGGACTACCAGCGATAGTGGGCGAAAGCCTTGTTCGCCTCAGCCATCCGGTGCGTGTCTTCCTTTTTCTTGATCGTGGACCCCTCATTGCGAGCAGCAGCCATCAACTCGCTCGCGAGCCGATCGGCCATACTCTTCTCTCCGCGACTACGTGCGAACCCGATAAGCCACTTGACTGCAAGGGCGTTGCGACGCTCGGGCCGAACCTCGATGGGTACCTGATAGGTGGCTCCCCCGACACGCCGACTCTTCACCTCAAGCGCCGGCTTCGCGTTCTGAACAGCTTGATTGAAGATCTGGAGGCCGGGTTGACCGGATCGCTCTTCGATGACGTCCAAGGCCTCGTAGAAGATCGACTCCGCCACCGACTTCTTGCCATCGACCATCAAGGTATTCATGAACTTGGCGGCAACCGAGGAATCGAATTTCGGGTCCCCAAGCACCTCCCTATTCTCAGCTCTAGATCGACGGCTCATCTATACACACTCTTCTCGGGGCCCGGAGCACGCTAGCTCCTGGGCCGCTTGGCGCCGTACTTCGAACGCCCCTGTCGACGTTCGGACACTCCGGATGCGTCCAGCGTACCTCGAATGGTGTGATATCTGACCCCCGGGAGATCCTTCACCCGGCCACCTCGAATGAGCACGATCGAGTGCTCTTGCAGATTATGGCCTTCCCCAGGGATGTAAGAGGTAACCTCATATCCGTTCGTGAGCCGTATACGTGCTACCTTGCGAAGTGCCGAATTCGGCTTCTTCGGTGTGGTGGTGTACACACGCGTGCAAACACCGCGTTTCTGCGGATTCCCCTGGAGGGCCGGAGACTTGTTCTTCTTTCCCACCGTCTTCCGACCCTTGCGGACGAGCTGGTTGATCGTCGGCATGAACGCTCACATCCTAATGGTGAAAAACCGCGCTCACGGATAACCGCCGTAGCGCGGGTTTAGGACACCTCTTTGGGAGCCCCGACTCTCTCCGCCGGGGCCGCTCCGGAGCCTCTCGAAGAGACTCAGAAACCTACGGGTCGGCTCTAAGTGTGTCAACGGGCTTCTAGCCATCGATTTGGCCCGTGAAGCGGGCGTCTTCGGGCCTACGGGAAGGGACGCAGGGCCAGATGAGCGGTCCGGAATTCAGTTTTCGGGCCACGTCCCCTAAGACCGCGCATACCAAGGGGAAAGGCTTGACAAAGAGGACTCTCTCTCTATGATGTGGGAGGAAGTGTCGTTTGGGGCGAATCGATGTGGAAGCGCTCTGTGACTCAGATGCTTTTTGGCGCACTCAGTTTATCGCTCATTCTTCTCGGGCCCGACCTCCTCGGAGGGGTACCCTGGGGAGGGGGCTCGCAGGTGCGCCCGGTCGGACCACCTTAGTTCGACCCAATAGGACGCCAGAAGCGAGCGGGCCCTCTCCAGACTGAGAAGCCCGCTTTCTTTTTTCCCCCCGGATACGCCCGTGGACAGGCTTGATGGGGTCCCGATCGGGAGAAGGAGCGTACGAAGGGCCATGAACGACCGAGTCATCATCTTCGACACCACCCTACGAGACGGTGAGCAGTCGCCAGGGGCGAGCATGACCACCGCCGAAAAACTCCGCTTTGCACACGCCCTTGATGAACTCGGGGTCGATGTCATGGAGGCGGGTTTTCCGATCAGCTCACCAGACGACTTCCGTGCCGTCAGGAAGATTGCCCGCGCGGTCCGGAGGCCTGTCGTTGCGGCCTTGGCGCGGACCCGTCCGGGCGATATTGATCGGGCTGCTGAGGCGATCGAGGACGCGGAGAACCCACGAATCCACACATTCATCGCCACCTCCAAAGTACACCTCCAAAGCAAGCTCAAGATTTCTGAAGAAGAGTGTCTGGAGCAGGCGGCAGAGGCGGTTGAGCGGGCTAGACGCTATACCGACGACGTCGAGTTCAGCGCGGAAGACGCGACGCGCACGGAGCTTTCGTTCCTGTGCAAGGTTTTTGAGCTCGCGGTCAACGCGGGAGCGACGACCATCAACATTCCCGACACGGTTGGATACACCCACCCCCGCGAAGTGGCGGAGATCTTTTCAACGCTGCGGAAGAATGTCCCAGGCCTGGATGGAGTCGTGCTTTCCGCCCACTGCCACAACGATCTGGGCCTTGCAGTGGCGAACTCGTTGGCCGCTGTCGAGGCCGGCGCCAGACAGGTGGAGTGTACCGTGAACGGGATCGGCGAGCGCGCGGGGAACGCAGCGCTCGAAGAGGTCGTCATGACCATCCGGGTCCGGAAAGACCTATTCGATCTCACGACCGGGATCCATACGGATCGGATTCATCCTACGAGCCGGCTTCTGACACAGATCACGGGCATCCATCCGCAGCCGAACAAGGCCATCGTCGGTCGGAATGCATTCGCTCACGAAGCGGGAATTCACCAGGATGGAATGCTGAAGGAGCGGTCGACGTACGAAATCATGGACCCAGCGATGGTCGGCGTTCCCGGAAGCCGTCTGATCCTTGGGAAGCACTCCGGCCGACACGCGCTCAAGGCCCGCTTCCAGGAGCTGGGGTTCGATTTGGACGAAGAGGCGATGGAGCGGGCGTACACGCTGTTCAAACTTCTCGCCGATCAGAAGAAAGACATTCTCGACGAGGACCTCTTCTCGATCCTTCACCACGGGGCGATGAGGGACATCCCTACGACGTTCGGGCTGGAGGCGATGACCGGGAAATTCGGAGGGGAGTGGTCTCACGCCACGGTCACCGTGAAGAAAGAGGACCATGGGGAGATAGAGGCGGAGGGTAGGGGTGACGGACCGATCGCCGCGGCCTTTGCTGCAGTGAACGAGGCTGTGGGTTGGGAGGTAGAGCTCGAGGATTTCGCCATTCGAGCGGCTACACCAGGAAGAGATGCTGTGGGAGAAGTCACCCTAAGGGCTCGAGTGCGCGGAAAGACGTTCACAGGCCGGGGCGCATCGACAGAC
This sequence comes from Longimicrobiales bacterium, assembly GCA_965197485.1. Lineage (GTDB taxonomy): Bacteria > Gemmatimonadota > Gemmatimonadetes > Longimicrobiales > Gaopeijiaceae > JAAXGI01. The sequence continues at coordinate 772,133 of CBDANG010000011.1, read as the reverse complement.
GTCGTGGACGCCTCGGTGCGGGCCTACCTCCATGCGCTGAACAAGGCCGCACATGCGCAACAGCTCGAGGAGGAAGCCGTTCAGAAGGCCACCGAGCTGCGCGGAGTCTAAGGTGGGGAAGGCCGTTCGCATCGCGGTTCTTCCTGGTGACGGGATCGGTCCAGAGGTCACCGCCGCGGGGCTCCAGACACTCGAGGCTACCGCGGAGCGATTTGGCATCGGGATAGAGACCGAGTGCCATCTCGTGGGCTGGGCTGGAGTCCAGGAGTCGGGAAGCCCTCTGCCGGAGGAGACCAGGACCGCGGTGCTCCAGGCAGACGCTGTCTTCCTTGGAGCGGTGGGGGATCCGAAGGCGGATGAGCTTCCCCCCCACCTGCGACCGGAGTCCGGCCTGCTGGAGCTTCGCAAGACGCTGGACTGTTTCGCGAATCTGAGGCCCGCGCGAGCCCTCGAATCGCTCATCGATTCGTCTCCGCTGAGATCCGAGCGGATACGAGGAACAGACTTCTTGATCGTGCGTGAGCTGTCTAGTGGCCTTTACTATGGGGAACCCCGATCAAAGGATCGCGGCGCCGGTGAGGCTGTGAACACGCTGCGCTACTCCGAGTCGGAAATCAGACGGGTAGCCGCAGTCGCATTCGAGTCAGCTGCGTCGCGACGCGGAAGGGTCGTTTCAGTCGATAAGGCGAACGTCCTCGAGACCTCGCGACTTTGGAGAGAGGTGGTGACAGAGGTCGCTGAAGACTTCAAGGAGGTCGAGCTGGAGCACATGCTCGTAGACCGGGCAGCGATGGAGCTGGTCCTTCGCCCTGGATACTTCGACGTGATTCTCACTCAGAACCTCTTCGGAGACATCCTCAGTGACGAAGCAGGCGCGATCACTGGCTCAATCGGCCTCCTCGCTTCCGCAAGCCTCGGAACGGGAGCGGGAATCTATGAGCCGGTTCATGGATCCGCACCGGACATTGCGGGCAAGGGGATTGCCAACCCCCTGGCTGCGATTCTTTCGGTCGGGATGCTCCTGCATCACAGCGCCGGAAGGCCGGACGCGGGGCAAGCGATCGAGAATGCAGTCGAAGGCGTACTTGCGTCGGGTATCCGCACCGCGGACTTAGCTGGCCCGGGGGGTGCTCCATCCGGGACGAGTGAAGTCGCGCAGAGGGTGACCGAGGCGATCGTCAACGCCTGATTGAACCGGCGCGGACAAGTTGGCACATTCACTAGCACCCCTCCCTGAATATGGGGCCCTGAATACTAGGAGAGACCTTGATGAGCACGGCTCAGATCCTGACCGTAGAAGACGCGAACCCCGACATCCTTGCGGCGAAGAAGGTGGCCGTGATCGGTTTCGGCAGTCAGGGCGGAGCTCACGCCAAGCTGCTGCATGAGGCGGGGTTTGACGTCCGCGTCGGGCTCAGGGAGGGAAGTGCGTCCGCAAGCGGAGTCGAGAGGGCCGGAATCCCCTTGGTAACCGTGTCAGAGGCCGCGAGGCAGGGAGACCTCATCAGCATCCTGATTCACGATACCGTTCAGGCCAAGGTCTTTCACGAGGAGATCGAGCCGTACCTGGAGCCTGGCGATACCCTCCTGTTTGCGCATGGCTTCAACGTGCACTTCGGTCAGATCGAGGCGCGGGAGGATGTAGACGTCATCATGGTGGCCCCGAAATCCCCCGGTGCGATGCTCTATAGGGAAGCGAGTCAGGGGAACGGCGTGCCGGCGCTGATCGCCGTACATCAGGACGCGAGCGGGCAAGCGCGAGACCTAGCGCTCGCCTATGCACATGGTATCGGATCGACGAGAGCCGGCGTGCTCGAGACGACCTTCGCCGAGGAGACGGAAACCGATCTCTTTGGAGAGCAGGCCGTTCTGTGCGGAGGCCTCACGTCTCTCATCCAGAACGGCTTCGATACCTTGGTCGAGGCAGGATACCAGCCAGAGCTCGCATACTTCGAGTGTCTTCATGAGATGAAGCTCATCGTGGACCTGGCCTACAAGGCCGGGCTTAGCGGCATGCGAAGAGAGGTGAGCGACACGGCGGAGTGGGGTGACTACGTGAGTGGGCCACGGGTCGTTGGCGCCGCGAGTCGGCAGGCAATGGAAGACATTCTGGCTGAGATTCAGTCCGGCGAATTCGCCCAGCGTTGGATTGATGAGGCCGCAGGCGATGCCTCGGAGTTCCAGTGCCTCAGGGAAGAGGGTCGGGCCCACGCGGTCGAGGAGGTCGGGGCCCGCCTTCGGGCCCGGATGGGATGGCTCCGGCAGGGAGAGGAGGGAGCATGAGCGTCCCGTATCCAGAGGAGGATGGGTGGATCTGGCGAAACGGTGACTTCATCCCGTGGAAGCAGGCCCAGGTCCACGTCATGTCCCACGTGATCCACTATGGATCATCGATCTTCGAGGGGATCCGCTGCTATCAGACGCCATCGGGACCGGCCGTCCTTCGTCTACAAGACCATATCCGACGGTTTACAGACTCGGCACGGATCTATCGGATGGATCTCCCGTACTCGTGGGAAGAGCTGTGTAACAGCGTTCTCGAGCTTATCGACCGAAATCAGCTCGAGGAGTGCTACATCCGCCCCGTGGCCTTCCGCGGCTACGGTGCCGCTGGCCTCAATCCGATGAAGAGCCCGGTCGAGACCTATCTCGTCTGCTGGCCGTGGGGGGCTTACCTGGGAGCAGACGGGGTGAGTAGTGGCGTGGATGTGTGTGTCTCGTCGTGGCAGCGGCCGGCACCGAACACCTTCCCGACGTTGGCCAAGGCAGGGGGGAACTACCTGAACGCGCAACTCATGAAGATGGAGGCGGTGGCGAACGGATATGCCGAAGCGATTGCACTGAACACCCAGGGAGTCGTGAGCGAGGGAAGTGGACAGAACCTGTTTCTCGTCCGAAACGGTGTTCTGTACACGCCCCCTCTGGATGGAAGCATGCTTCCGGGGATCACTCGGGATTGCGTGATGACGCTGGCACGTGAGCTAGACGTCTCGCTTGTCCAGGAGGAGATCCCCCGAGAGGCGCTGTACATCGCAGACGAGCTGTTCTTCACCGGAACGGCTTCTGAGATCAGCCCGATTCGGAGCGTGGACCGTATTCCCGTCGGCGAAGGCGAGCCTGGCCCGATCGCCCGCCGACTGCGCAAGGAGTTGATGGATTTGGCCAAGGGTGCCCGTCCGGACCCATACGAGTGGCTCACCCCTGTGCGAACGGCGGACGCTGCGACCGCGTCAACCGGAGCGCGAGTCACGGGATGAATCGAGGCGGATGGGTGCCATGATCGATTCTGGCGCCACGCAGGGACCTGGTGAAGCGGCGCGCCCCCGAACTCTTTTTGAGAAAATCTGGGATGCGCATAGAGTCCGCAGCGATGAAGGACGTCCGGATCTTCTCTACGTCGACCTCCATCTCGTTCATGAGGTCACCTCTCCACAGGCCTTCGACGGACTTCGGGTAGCGGGACGCGCGGTGCGGCGACCTGACCTTACCGTGGCAACGGTCGACCACAATGTGCCCACCTGGCCCAGGTCTCTTCCGGTCCGCGACGATGTGGCTCGTCGCCAGATAGAGGCGCTAGGCAAGAATGTGGACGAGTTCGGGATCACCTTCTACGGCATGAGCGACGCCCGCCAGGGAATCGTTCACGTCATAGGACCTGAGCTCGGATACACGCAACCCGGAATGACCATCGTCTGCGGAGACAGCCACACGTCAACGCATGGGGCGTTCGGCGCTCTCGCCTTCGGGATCGGGACCTCGCAGGTAGAGCAGGTGCTCGCGACCCAGTGCCTGTGGATGGACAGGCCCCAAACCTTGAAGGTGGACGTCGAGGGTTCGCTCGGTCCGGGAGTTACTGCCAAGGATCTGATCCTGGGAATCATCGGTGTGCTCGGAGTCGACGGAGGCCGAGGGCACGTGATTGAGTACGTAGGTAAGGCGATCCGCTCGCTCTCCATGGAAGGCCGTATGACGGTCTGCAACATGTCCATCGAAGGAGGAGCGCGGGCGGGCATGATCGCGACCGATGAGACGACGCTCGATTACGTCCGCGGACGGGAGCACGCACCGAGGGGAGAAGCTCTCGAGCGGGCCCTCACTCGCTGGCGAACGCTCGCCTCGGATCCAGGAGCAGAATACGATCGGGTCCTGTCGGTCGATGCGTCCGAGCTCGCCCCAACGGTAACCTGGGGAACTAACCCGGGAATGGTAGTGCCGGTGACGGGTCGGGTCCCGCATCCCGACGAGGCTGCGCATCCCAGCGACCGGGAGGCGGCCCGGCGCGCCCTGGAGTACATGGGACTCACTCCAGGCACACCCATAGAAGACATTCGTCTCGACCGCATCTTCATTGGCTCGTGCACCAACGCCCGACTGGAGGACCTTCGCAGCGCGGCAGAGATCGTGCGCGGCCGGAGAGTTCACCCGGATGTGCGAGGGATGGTTGTCCCGGGTTCCACACAAACAAAGAGAGAGGCTGAGAAGGAGGGTCTGGACCGGGTCTTCACAGATGCTGGCTTCGAGTGGCGAGAGGCAGGATGCTCAATGTGCCTTGGGATGAATCCCGACATCCTGGGACCCGGAGAGCGGTGCGCCTCCACCTCCAATAGGAATTTTGAGGGCCGTCAGGGCCGAGGAGGCCGGACGCATCTGGTCAGCCCGCCGATGGCGGCCGCCGCTGCCATAGAAGGCCGATTCGTCGATGTCCGGCAGTGGGGACCGGGTTGAAATCGTTTCGAAAGGTGACCGGAGCCGCGGTGCCCCTGGATCGAGTGGACGTGGACACCGATCAGATTATCCCGAAGCAGTTCCTCAAGCGGATCGAGAAGACTGGATATGGTGACTTTCTGTTCTTTGACTGGCGGTTCCGGGCAGATGGTTCGCGCGAGCCCGCTTTCGTCTTGAATCGAGACGAGTACCACGATGCACCGATCCTTCTTGCGGGGAGGAATTTCGGATGCGGATCCTCCCGCGAGCATGCCGCGTGGGCTCTGTCGGACTTCGGGATTCGGGCCGTGGTAGCGCCTAGTTTCGCCGATATCTTTCGAATCAATTGCTTTCAGAACGGATTGCTCCCGGTGACCCTCCCCGAGGAACCTCTCCGAACCCTGATGGACCGCGCGGAGTCGTCACCTGGCCACAGGGTGACGGTCGATCTGGATAGGTGTTTAGTCAGTGACGAAGAAGGACTTAGGGCCTCCTTCGAGCTCGACCCCTTTCGGCGGGAGTGCCTCATGAAAGGACTCGACGATATCGGCCTCGCGCTGCAACATCTGGATGACATCCGGGCCTTTGAAGAAGCCCGGGATCTTGCAGGGTGAGGCCCCGATTGGGCCATAGCGCTCAGCCCGTTCCCTACGGCGGGGGCTCATGATGTCACTCACCGTCGCATTCCAAGGCGAGCTGGGGGCCTTCAGCGAGGATGCAGTACGGACCTGGTTCGGTGCAGAAGCGGAAGCTGTCCCCTGTCGGGAGTTCCGCGAGGTAGGTGATGCCGTCAGATCGGGACGTGCCTCGGCAGGGCTTCTCCCCGTAGAGAACAGTCTCGCCGGCACAGTACAGCCAGCCTACGATGTCCTTATGGAGCCCGGGCTCTGCGTGGTCGGCGAGGTGATTCGACCCATTCGCCACTTCTTGCTAGGGCTTCCTGGCGCTGCATTGGAGGGACTGCGGCGGGTCATCTCTCATCCGGTCGCTCTTGCCCAGTGCGGGGGATTCCTCTCTCAACACCCGGAGTTCGAAGCCGTCGCCGTATACGACACTGCCGGCGCAGCTCGCGAAGTGGCTGAAAGGCAGGACCCGACCCTTGGCGCAGTCGCGTCCTTCGAGGCCGCGGAGCGGTACCGACTCGATGTTCTCGCCGCAGATTTGCAGGATCGATCAGACAATCAGACCCGTTTTCTGGTGATCCGCCGAGATGACACGGACCCTCTGGCTGGTGAAGCCAGAGGGTCGGACCGCGGATGGAAGACGGCGCTCCTCGTAGAGACTGAGAATCGTCCGGGTTCGCTCGTCGAGATTCTCCTCCCCCTGTCCAGGGAAGGTGTGAATCTCTCGAAGCTGGAATCCCGTCCAGGACCGACGCCGTGGAGTTACCGATTCGTCCTCGAATTCGAGGGCAGTCCCGTCGATGATCCGGTAGGTCGTGCGATGTCGGATGTACGTGAGCGAGCGCACTCAGTGCGGATCCTCGGCTCGTTTCACCCCTGGAGTGATCTTACACCTGAATGAGAAACGGGCGGCCCGCCTCAAGAACTTCAGGGGGGGCCGGCCCGCCTCGTCTTCAGTCTCGAGCTCCTCGGGATCCCACTCTCCGCGCTCAGTTGTCGTAATACAGGAAAAACTCGTGCGGATGGGGACGCAGACGCAGCTCCTCCACTTCGTTCTCAGTCTTGTAGTCGATCCACGTCCGGATAAGGTCGTCCGTAAAGACATCCCCCTTCGTAAGGAACCCGTTGTCGGCATCTAACTCTCCGAGGGCCTCCTCTAGGGACCCTGGCGTCTTCTGGGTGAGTGCCAGCTCTTCTGGAGTCATCTCGTAGGTGTCGCGGTCGAGCGGGTCCCCCGGGTCGATCTGGTTCTCGATGCCGTCCAGGAGCGCCATTAGCATGGCCGAGAACAGGAGGTACCCGTTGCAGCTCGGGTCCGGGCACCGGAACTCGAGGCGCTTCGTCTTCGGGTTCGGGGAGTACATGGGGATCCTGACGCCGGCGGAACGGTTCCGCTTCGACATTGCCAGGTTCACCGGCGCCTCATAGCCCGGGACTAGCCGGCGGTAGGAGTTCGCCGTGGGCGCGGCGAACGCGCAGATCGCGCGCGCATGTTTCAGGATCCCTCCGATTGCGTGGAGCGCCGTGTCGCTGAGGCCCGCATATCCATCACCTGCGAACAGCGGCTGGCCCCCCTTCCAGAGGGACATGTGCGTGTGCATCCCGCTCCCGTTGTCCTCGAAGATCGGCTTCGGCATAAAAGTGACCGTCTTACCAGCATTCTTGGCCACGTTCCTAGTGATGTACTTGTACCACATGAACTGATCCGACATTAGGACCAAAGGTGCATACTGCATGTCGATCTCGGCCTGGCCGGCGGTGCCCACCTCGTGGTGATGGGCCTCGACGACGATTCCGACCTTCGACATTTCGTAGACCATCTCGCTCCGAAGGTCGTGGTACGTGTCCGTGGGGCTAACCGGGAAGTAGCCGCCCTTGTGACTGGGCTTGTAACCGAGGTTGGGCTCCTCGAAGCGGCCCGTGTTCCACGCCCCCTCGATCGAGTCGATCTGATAGAACCCGCGGTGTTGGTTCTGCTCGTAGGCGACATGGTCGAAGATGAAGAATTCCGGCTCCGGCCCGACATAGCACGTGTCGGCCACACCCCTCTTCACCATGTACGCTTCCGCCTTCCTGGCGACGTGTCTTGGGTCCCGCGTGTAGTCCTCACGGGTTTCTGGATCCACGATGTCGGCAATTATGCTCACGGTAGGTTCGGCGAAGAACGGGTCCAGCTGTGCCGTCGATGGATCCGGCCTGGCAAGCATGTCGGAGACGTTGATCGCCTGCCAGCCTCTGATTGAGGATCCGTCGAAGCCTACCCCATCCTCGAACGTGCCCTCATCCCACGTTTCCGTTGGAAAGCTACAGTGTTGCCAGGTCCCGAGGAGATCGGTGAACTTGAGATCCACCATCTGGGCATTGTTTTCCTTGGCAAACTTGAAGAAGTCTTCCGGTGTCATGGCGCTCAATCCGTTTGGTTACGATGGATGTTCTCAAATGGCCCTACAGTGTATCAGCCCCAGGCATTCCCGGCCAGACGACTCAGGGCACCGATTTACCCCTGCCCGCGGGAGCTAACCGAGGCCGACCCGGGCAGCCCCCGGGGCCGGCCTTTCGGCTCTCGATGGCCGCTTCTACGAGCCGGCTTCAGCCTACAGCTGGACCCCCGTGCTCTCCCGTCCTGATCCGGTAGCACTCGGCCAGGTCTACAACAAAGATTACGCCGTCTCCGAAGTTTCCTGTGCGCGCTCCCTTGACGATCGCCTCCCTCGTACGCTCCAGGAAGTCGTCATTCACGGCAATCTCGAAGCGGACCTTTTTCAGCAGCTGAACTTCGAACTCCGTTCCCCGGTAGCTCTCCGTGAAGCCGCGCTGCTGACCGCACCCCAGCGCGTTCGTTACTGACATCCGGCCGACCTCCACCTCGGCGAGCGCGTCCTTTACGTTGTTAAGCCGATCAGGCTGAACGTATGCGATCACAAGTTTCATCATTCACTCCGTTCGTGTTAGGCAGGTGTAGTGCTCAGCGCGCCGTAAAGATGGTGTAGTCCGGATAGGCCTCCATATTGTGCTCGGACAGATCGAGCCCGCGGCGTTCCTCCTCCTCGGACACCCTCAAGCCCAACGTCGACTTCAGGAGGAAGAAGATCAGCGAGGCCGCGGGGAATGCCACGGCGCCGTAGGCCAACACCCCGATCAGCTGCGTGACCAGGCTGAAATCAGGGCTGAATATCCCAACGGCGAGCGTACCCCAGATTCCACAGGTCAGGTGGACGGAGATCGCGCCGACCGGGTCGTCCAGCTTCGCCCGGTCGATGATCTCCACCGAGAAGACCACGATGACCCCCGCGATCAGGCCGATAATCACTGCCCCGGCCACACTGACCACATCGGCGCCAGCGGTGATTCCGACCAAGCCCGCCAGAGCTCCGTTCAACACCATCGAAGCATCCGGATGCTTGTGGAAGATCCATGTCGTGGTCATGGCACCCAGGATCCCCGCGGCAGCAGCAAGGGAGGTGGTCACGAGCACAAAGGACACGAGCCCCGGATCCGCGCTCAGAACGGATCCGCCATTGAAGCCGAACCACCCGAGCCAGAGAAGGAACATCCCGATTACAGCGAGAGGCAGATTGTGTCCGAGGATCGGCCGGATCGTACCGTTTACATACTTGCCAAGCCTCGGCCCCAGGAAGATCACCCCAGCGAGTGCTGCCCATCCGCCGACCGAGTGCACGAGCGTCGATCCCGCGAAGTCATAGAACCCCAATGCGTCAAGCCACCCACCGCCCCACTTCCAGGAACCCAGGAAGGGATAGACGAGGGCCACATAGAGGGTCGAGAAGAGCAGGAAGGAGCTTAGCCTTACTCGCTCCGCGACCGCACCCGAAACGATTGTGGCCGCCGTTGCCGCGAACATCCCCTGGAAGAGGAAGTCCGTCCAGTAGGTGTACCCCGGGTTGTACTCGGCTGTCAGGCCGGATGGGTCAGTACCAACCCCGAATCCCGCGAAGCCGAAGAACTGGCCGATGGAAAACTCGCCCGGATACATCAGGTTGAAGCCGACGATCGCGTAGGTGAGCAACCCGATCGAGATGATTCCCATGTTCTTGAACAGGATGTTCACTGTGTTCTTCGCCTGAGTCAGCCCCGACTCGAGCGTCGCAAAGCCGAGGTGCATGATGAAGACCAGAAAGGTGGCCACCATCATCCACGTGTTATTGACCGCGAACATCGCATCCGCCGCCGAGGCGTCTTGTGCGGCCGCAGCTGCAGGAAACGCGGCTACAAGCATCGCGGGCAGGGTTACGGATTTGCGTAGGAGCCGCATGGCTGGTTTCCCTCCGAATCGGTCAGGTGGACAACGCATCGCGGCATCGCGAGCCCGCGAGGATTCGAGTCGGGTTTAGGGGCAAGCCATGTGCCAGCGGAGCGGGATAACCTATAAATCCATGTTTATTATTGTCTTACAGGAATCCCAGCGGTGAATCGGTGAGTCTCTGAGGGGGTACTCAAACTACGAAAAGGTAGGATGCTAGGAGGCACCTACGAGATTGTAGGCTATCCGAGAGCGAGTCATTCCAGACCGTACTTTTCCACCCGTAAGCCGATCACCCGCTCGGTAACTCCGAGCTCCCGAGCCGCGGCTGCACGATTCCCCCTGTTCGCTTTGAGAGCGTCAACGATCAGCTCCTTCTCCAGCGCATCGATCTGAGCGTTCATGGGTCCCGACCGCTTGTCCCCTGCATTGGCCATCTGGAGGCTTGGCGGCAGAAGGCGTGCGTGGATCACGTCCGTATCGGCCATGAGAATCGCCCGCTCGATCGCGTTCTCAAGTTCGCGCACGTTGCCAGGCCAGTGGTAGGCCATCAACAGATCGATGGCGGGAGTGGAGAGCCGGACAATCGATCGGTCGTGTCGCTCGTTGTACTTCCCAACGAAATGATCTGCCAGCAGGATGATGTCGGTCCGGCGATCCCTTAGTGGCGGTACATGGATCGGAAACACGTTCAGGCGATAGTACAGGTCGGTCCGGAAGCGCTCCGAGTCGATGTCCTTTTCCAGGTCGCGGTTGGTGGCCGCTACGACACGCACATCCGCGGGGAGGACCTTGGTTCCGCCGACCCGTTCGAACTCGCGCTCTTGAAGCACCCTGAGAAGACGCACCTGGACCGATGCTGGAAGGTCACCAATCTCATCCAGGAAGATGGTTCCTCCGCCAGCTCGCTCGAATCGCCCCATGCGTTGTTGGACTGCTCCGGTGAAAGCCCCCTTCTCGTGCCCGAACAATTCACTCTCAATCAGTGCCTCCGGGAGCGCGGCGCAGTTGACTCTCACGAAAGGTCCCTCTGACCGCTGGCTTCCGTAGTGGACCGCCTGGGCGATCAGCTCCTTTCCGGTTCCGCTCTCGCCTCGGATGAGGACCGTCGCATCACTCGCGGCGACCTGACCGATCATCTCATAGACAGGCGCCATCTCCCTCGACTTTCCCACGATGTTCGCCGGCCGATAACGATCCGCCAGCTCCCGTTGTAGGCGCTGATTCTCGGCAACCAACGCCTTCTCCTCCTCCGCGAACTGACGCAGTCGCACAGCATGTGCGATGAGGGAGGCGAGGACGGAAAGGACGCGAATATCCTCATCGAATGATCGCTGCTGACCGTAAGGCCGCTCCGCACTCAGAGCCCCGATCGTTTCGTTTCCCAACCGGACGGGGACGCACACGAAAGCCATCTCTGCCTCTCGACGTTCCTCGAGAGGGCGGGTGCGGCTCAGGAAGAGAGGCTCCGTTGCGATCGAAGGGACGACGACTGGAGCCCCGCTCTCCACCACGCGCCCCGTGACGCCTTCGCCTAAACGATACCGGGCACGCTGACGTTGGTCCTCCGTTAAGCCGACTGCCTCGTGAACGAGGATCTCCGACGTTCTACGGTTGAGAACCGTCAACGTAGCGCACTCCACGTCCATTTGACGCGATAGCGCTGCGAGGATGGGCTGTACGGAAGACGGCAGATCCGGCGCCTCGTCCAGGAGGGTGCTCGCCTCATGTAGGAGCGAGAGCGAGCGAGATCCTTCGTTTGAAGTGACCAACATGTTCCTGAGCTAACCCCCAATTCCCCCGCATCGTGTCCTCCGCGGGGCTACATTTTCGTAGGATGAGAGCTTTTCGGCTACCCCACGGGGGCGTCGATGCCCCCGATACCCAAACGCCCGGCCCGTTCTGCGGCTGGTGTTGCCGCGACCGGACCGAGCGCTCCAGGCTAAGTGACAGCTGGTATCTAGTTGAGGCCGAAGGTCCTGCTCACGCCAAAGACGAGGGTGAGCTCCTCCGTATCCATATCGTTAGCATCGGTCTGAGATGAGAGGTGTTCGTCACTCAGGATCCCGGAGATCGTGAAGTCGAAGTCCGCCCCCGAGAACCCGTACCCGGCTTCTCCATAGCTTCCTTCGAAGTCGGAGCCGAAGGTCCCAAACGTTCCGAAGAACCCCTCATGCTCCGCGGTTATCCCAAGGAACCAATAGTCCGACTTGTCACCGGTACTCCCCCCTTCCGGGGGCGAATCGTACTGGCCGATGGAGAACTCGACGCTCAAGGGTCCGTATCCTGCCCCAAGGTTGGCTTCAAGGTAGGTCTCGTCGAAATCCCCCGTATAGAAGTACCCGGTGCCGCCAAGGCTCAGGCTGAGATCGTCGACGTCGACCTCGAAACCGCCGTAGAGATCGATTTCCGCCCCGTCCCCAACGTCAGCCGCCCAGGTTCCGAGGTATAGGCCGTTCGCCGCGACATCCAACCCGGCGCTCGCTGAGGATGTCTTCTGGAGGATCCCCCGGTAGTAATACTGGCTGAGCCACCCGGCGTTTGCGGTGACCTCGGCCTCCTGAGCGTGAGCTGCGAGGGGCGCGACCAGCGCCACCATGATCGTTGCCGTACCGATGATCTTCCTCATCTCTTTGATCTCCTCAAGGTATGTGCAGCGCTCCGTTCGGGAGGGCGCTCCGCGTTCGCACACGACGCCCCTTCGCGCGTGAGCCTTTGCGATTCCCGTGCCAACCCCATGCGCCCCATGTGAAATCCACTCAATCCTATACTAGAAAACGACTTGACCAATGTAAGCGCTCGGCTCTGGGCCCGAGGTAATCCTACTTACCGGTCGGCTTGGAGGGAAAGCCTACGAAAATGTAGGACGCGACAGATCAGCCAGGAAGGCTTCCATCTCGGTCGCGGCGTCGGAGGGCGCTTCCTCTGGCACGAAGTGACCGACTTCGCCGAGCCGCACGACGCGGGCATGGGAGAAAACCGACTCCCACCGCCTCAGTGCATCTGCCTTGAAGGCGGGATCACGCATCCCCCATAGTAGAAGGCAGGGTTTCCCAGCGATGCGCTCTCTGGATTCCCAGAGGCTTTCATACCAGGCAGACGAGCCCAGCAGCTCCCTGGCCAGCGCCCAGGTACCATGGCGGTGCCTGGAAGATGGAAAAGGCTCCAGATAGTGTGCGTGCACCCGGGCAGTAAGCTTCCGTCGGTCTCCGAAAGCCACCCTGAGGAGAACTCGCGGCGAGAAGTTCATTCGTAGATACAGGAATCGACCGAGGCGACTGGACATAACGCGGCTCATCCACTCAGCGGGAGTGCCGGCAAGTGACCACATCCATGTGTTGAAGAGGACCAGGGCATGGACCTCTTGAGGATGCCGGAGGGCATACGCGAGCCCGATCGGGCCTCCGAAGTCGTGGACGACGAGGGTTAGGCTGGATAGCCCGAGCTCGTCAATGAGCTGCTCCACGTTCTTGGCGTGGTCTTCCGGGCGATACGTCCAACCCTCAGGCTTGTCGGAGAGCCCAAAACCGATGTGATCGCAGGCTACGACACGGTGATTCTGCGAGAAGTGGCGGATCAGGTGACGATAGAGAAACGACCAGGTCGGTGTGCCGTGGATCATGAGGATCGGAGGTCCCCGGCCTTCGTCCACGTAGTGCATCCGTCCGCCCTCCATCTCGAGATATCGAGAGCGAAACGGATACTCGTCGCGATCGACCCAGTCGTCTCCGGAAGGGCCGTCAGTCGCCACCGTACGACGTGGGTGAACCGAGCCGACGCGCGGGCTCAGTCCACGGCCGCTTCCTCGGTCGGCTCCTCCTCCATGCCCGGAATCAGCCCACCTGGCTCGGAGAGCGGAAGGATCTCCTCATCATAGAAGGTTTCCTCCACCATGAATTCGATGCCAGAGTAACGGTGGATCCCCGTCCCCGCCGGAATCAGGTGACCGATGATGATGTTCTCCTTGAGTCCCTTGAGGTCATCACGGGCCCCTCTAACTGCGGCGTCGGTAAGGACCCGGGTCGTTTCCTGGAAGGAGGCGGCTGAGATGAACGACTCGGTGGTGAGACTAGCCTTCGTGATCCCGAGCAGGAGTGGCTCCGATCGGGCAGGGTTACCCCCGCCATCGAGCGTCGTCTGGTTCACTTCCCGAAATTCGACGCGGTCGACGTGCTCACCCTCGAGCAGGCTCGTGTCGCCTGGATCGATGATCTTCACCTTCTGAAGCATTTGACGAACGATGACTCCGATATGCTTGTCGTTTATCTTCACTCCTTGGAGTCGGTAGACCTCCTGAATCTCGTTCAGGAGGTACTCCTGAACCGCTCGAGGCCCTTTGATTCTCAGGATGTCATGCGGGTTGATCGGTCCTTCAGAGAGTCTGTCTCCTGCGCGCACCTGATCGCCTTCGTGCACTCGCATGTGCTTTCCTACCGGCACTTCGTACGTTCGCGGTGGACCCGAGTCCGGGGTGATCAGAACCTCGCGTTTGCCGCGCTTGATGTCGCCGAATCTGACGTCCCCATCGATTTCCGTGATTACCGCAGGATCCTTAGGTCGACGCGCCTCGAACAACTCCGCGACGCGAGGTAGACCGCCGGTGATGTCGCGGGTCTTGTAGACCTCGCGGTTGATCTTGGCCAGAGTCGCACCCAGGCTCACCTTGTCGCCGTCCTTCACCATCAGCTGAGCCCCAACCGGCACGATGAACTCGCGGAGCTTCCTCGGCCTCTTTCCACCGCTCCAGATCTGGATCGTCGGGTGGAGTTTCTTGTTCCGGTCCTCCGTGATCACCATCTGACGTCGACCCGTCGACTCATCCAACTCTTCGCGTACTGTCTGTTCGTCCACGATATCAACGAACCTGACCGTTCCTGCCGCATCGGCGACAACCGGCTCAGAGTAAGGATCCCACGTGAAGATCAGGTTTCCGACCTCGATCTCCAGCCCTTCGACCACCGAGAGCGTTGCCCCATACGGCACCGAGAGGCGGCTTCGCACCTGCCCCCCCTCGGTCTTGAGCACGATCTGTCCCTCCCGTGAAGTCACGACTCGGTCTCCGTCCGCGCTGTCGACCGTGCTAACTCGCTCGAGCGCTACGATGCCGTCGATCTTCGACTTGCGCTGGGTCTGCGCGGCGATACGCGCGGCGGTACCGCCAATGTGGAAAGTGCGAAGCGTAAGCTGTGTCCCCGGCTCCCCAATCGACTGTGCAGCTAGAATCCCAACCGCCTCGCCGATGTCCACTGGCCCCATCGTCGCGAGGTTTCGTCCATAGCACATCCGGCACACACCTCTCCGCGCCTCGCACGTGAGAACCGAGCGAATCTTGACCATCTGGATCCCGGCCTCTTCGACAGCGTCTGCCGTGGCCTCGTCGACTACGGCGCTACCCTCTGCGAGAACCTCCCCATCCAGCGGATCCACGACCTTCTCGAGCGCTACGTTCCCCACGATACGGTCTTTGAGAGGTTCGATGATGTCCTCGCCTTCCTTGAGTGCGGTCATCTCGAGTCCGAGGATTGTGCCGCAGTCCTCCTCGGTGACCGTGACATCTTGTGACACGTCGACCAAGCGTCGAGTAAGATATCCAGCGTCCGCCGTCTTCAGCGCCGTGTCCGCCAGTCCTTTGCGGGCCCCGTGCGTGGAGATGAAGTACTCAACGACGCTCAGTCCCTCACGGAAGTTCGACTTGATCGGACTCTCGATGATCTCGCCGATGCCACCCGTGAGCTTCTTCTGAGGCTTCGCCATCAGCCCCCTCATTCCTGCAAGCTGTCTCATCTGGTCCCGGTTCCCGCGAGCTCCCGATACCATCATCATGTAGACGGGATTGTACCCGTCCTTAGAGCGCTCCAGCCGCCGCACCATAGCGTCCGCCACATCGTTATTCGCGTGTGTCCAGGTGTCGATGACCTTGTTGTATCGCTCGCCATTCGAAATGAACCCGGAAGCATAGGCTCGTTGGAACCGGGAGACCTGCTCTTCTGCATCACGGAGGATCGCTGCTTTCTCAGGCGGTACCTCCAGATCGTCGATCCCGACGCTAACTCCTCCTAGGGTTGCGTACCGGAACCCGAAGTCCTTGAGGTGGTCGAGGAACGCAGTCGTCCTCGCAAGCCCCACCTCCGTGAAGCAGTCGAAGACGAGATCCGCTAACTCGCGCTTCCCGAACGCGAGATTCAGGAATCCAATCTCATCGGGAATAATCGAATTGAAGACGACCCGGCCAACCGTCGTCGTAATCCACTTCCCCGGTCCTCTCTTGTCATCTCCTTCCTCGCCCGGCTTGACGAACCAGTACCAACAGAGGGTGTGGAACCCGACCGCCTCAGATACTAGCGCAATATCGACCTCCCCGTAGCTCGCATACCGCGGGGCGTCGGCATACGCTGACTCCAACTCCTCGGCTGCCTCTGCCCGGGCTGACTTCCCCGTGGACGTGTCGGCTGCAATCCGCTCAAGATCCTGGATGGGCAGTGGGGCTTTCGTCAGGTAGAAAGACCCCATGACCATGTCCTGAGTCGGAGCCGCCACGGGCCGCCCGTTCGACGGCAAAAGCACGTTGTTCGACGAGAGCATGAGAACACGCGCCTCGAGCTGTGCTTCGAACGACAGGGGAAGGTGAACTGCCATCTGGTCGCCATCGAAGTCGGCATTGAAGGCCGCGCAGACCAATGGATGCACTCGGATCGCCTTCCCTTCGACTAAAACGGGCTCGAAAGCCTGGATTCCCAGCCGATGGAGCGTGGGCGCTCGATTCAATAGAACCGGGTGGTCCCGGATGATGTCCTCTAGGACCTCGTAGACCTTCGCGTCGTCTTGCTCGACGATCTTCTTCGCTCTCTTTACCGTCTCGGCTTCCCCTCGGCGCTCAAGCTCGTGAATGATGAAGGGCTTGAAAAGTTCAACCGCCATCGCCTTCGGAAGCCCGCACTGGTGCAGTTTGAGCTCCGGACCGACCACGATCACCGACCTGCCAGAGTAGTCCACTCGCTTCCCGAGGAGGTTTTGCCGGAACCGTCCTTGTTTTCCCTTCAACATGTCCGAAAGGGACTTGAGTGGGCGCTTTCCACGGCCCCGAATCGCCTTGGATCGCCGACCATTGTCAAACAGTGCGTCGACCGCCTCCTGTAGCATCCGCTTCTCGTTCCGAAGGATGACCTCCGGAGCCCGCATCTCGATGAGCTTCTTCAGCCGGTTATTCCGGTTTATGACGCGGCGGTAGAGATCGTTCAGATCCGAGGTGGCAAACCGTCCACCGTCGAGAGGGACGAGCGGTCGAAGGTCAGGAGGGATCACCGGCACCACGTCCATGACCATCCACTCAGGGCGATTCCTCTCGTCCGGAAGTCTTCCGGAGTTGCGTAGAGCATCGACAACCTTCAGGCGCTTCAGTTTTTTCTTCTTCCGATGCTGAGAGGTCTCAGTCCGGATCTCATACCGGAGCCACTCCGCCAAACGATCCAGTCCCTTTCCGTCCTTGTTCTTCTGGGAAACCGACCGATCTGGCGAGTCCAGGAGCCTGAGTAGGGTCCGCACGGCCTCCGCCCCGATTTCGGCCTTGAATTCCTCGTCTCCGTCCTCCTTCGCCTTTACGCGGAGATCGTAGTACTCGTCCTCATCGAGGAGATCCAAAAACTCCAGCTCTTGCTTTCCCGGATGCACAACAACGTACGACGCGTAGTAGATGACCTTCTCAAGGTCCCGAAGAGACATGCCAACCAGATAGCCCAACTGGGAGGGAAGAGTCTTGAAGAACCAGATGTGACAGACCGGAACCGCAAGCTCGATATGGCCCATGCGCTCTCTGCGGACCTTCGAGAGCGTTACCTCCACCCCACAGCGGTCGCAGACATGCCCGCGAAACCGGATCCGCTTGAATTTTCCGCAGTGGCACTCCCAGTCCTTTACTGGACCGAAAATCCGTTCACAGAAGAGGCCGTCCTTCTCGGGCTTAAATGACCGGTAGTTGATCGTCTCCGGTTTCGTCACCTCCCCGTAAGACCAACTCCGGATCTCCTCAGGAGAGGCAATCTTGATCTGGATGAAATCGAAGTCCGAACCGCGAGGGTCTCGGGAGCGGGGAAAATCGATCATGCGTTAGACACCCCATTGGGATAGCGTTTAGACGTCCTGCCGACTCGTACTAGTCGCGCTACTGCACGAACGTTCACAGACTATTCTTCACGACCGAGTGTCACCGAAAGCCCCAGGGCCTGAAGTTCCTTCACCAATACATTGAAGGACTCCGGGATCCCGGGATCGGGGAGGTTGTCACCCTTGACGATTGATTCGTAGACCTTCGACCGTCCGGTCACGTCGTCCGACTTGACGGTCAGAATCTCCTGAAGGGTGTGAGCCGCGCCGTATGCCTCCAGGGCCCACACCTCCATTTCACCGAACCTCTGCCCACCAAACTGAGCCTTGCCCGCGAGCGGCTGCTGGGTCACCAAGGAGTACGGGCCGATACTCCTTGCGTGGATCTTGTCATCGACGAGATGGGCGAGCTTCAACATGTAGATGGAGCCCACAGTCACAGGGAAATCGAACTGACGGCCACTGCGGCCATCCCGAAGCCAAATCTTTCCGTCTGGCCGAATCCCTGCGCTCAGCATGAACTCGACGACCGCAGCGTCGAGCCCTTCCCTGAGCTTCTTCTTCTTGGCAATTGCAGCCACGGCAGGAAAGGCATCGGCCAACGTCTCGCCGCTCCTGCTCACGGACTCTGTGGCCGCTTCCACCACAAACTTGGCCAGGCCGTCCAATTTCGCGCGCACATCCTTGGGCAGATCAAGTGCTAGGTAGTGGTCGAAACCTCGGCCTAGCCCCCGGACACCCCCCTCCGGTCCGGCACCGTTGCCAGAACCGTTGGACGAGGGCGCCTTCGCCTTGCGACCACTCGCCGGTTTACTCGGGACGCCAGCCGCCTTGATAAGTGTTTTGACCTGCTCCTGATTCTCGAGCGGAAAGCTGGTCTCGAGCCGCTTCGCTTCCATTGCCCACCGGACCCCCGCCACCTTGATAAGAAGCCCGATCTCGTCCTCCGACGCACCTTGGAAAACCGGAGTCTTAGACTCGAATCCGAGGATCCTCGATGCCCAGCCCAAGTGGGTCTCGAGAATCTGACCGACATTCATACGCGACGGCACTCCGAGCGGGTTCAACACGATGTCCACCGGAGAACCATCGGGAAGGAAGGGCATATCCTCCTCGGGCGCGATCTGCGCGATGATCCCCTTGTTCCCGTGCCGACCTGCCATCTTGTCCCCGACCGCGATCTTCCGCTTCTCGGCGATATAGACCTTCACGAGTTGGACGACTCCGGGCGGAAGCTCGTCGGGTTGGAAGACTTTATCGATCTGGTCCTCGGTCCGAGCCTTGACGGCGTCAATCCGATTCTGGGCCTCGTCGACCAGCCGCCGGATTCGCTCCGACGCCTCCTTGTTCTGCACCTTGAGGGTCTGCAGATCAACCTTCCGAAGATCCAGATCCTCGATGTCTGCCTTCGTGAGCCTGGTGCCTTCGGTAACGAGCGGCTCGACTGTCCCTCTCTTGAGAAGGAGGGACACGGTCTGGAGGTGTAGAAGCTCCGCGAGCTCCTCGTCCCGAGCCTCGCCAATCCGATGCGTCTCTTCACGTTCCCACTGGCGAAGCTCACCGATCCGGGCGCCGTGCTCTTTTTCCAGCAAGGGGTCATCGATTCGGCGTGAGAACACCTTTACGTCGATTACGTCACCTGTCATCCCCGGAGGGATCCGAAGCGACGAGTCCTTTACGTCCTTCGCCTTCTCTCCGAAGATCGCTGTGAGGAGCTTTTCTTCTGGAGAGAGCTCCGTTTCGCCCTTGGGCGTGATCTTCCCACAGAGAATGTCTCCTGACTTGACTCGCGCTCCGATGCGTACGATCCCGCGCTCATCCAGATCCACCAACGCCTCTTCGGAGACGTTCGGGATCTCGCGTGTGATCTCCTCCATCCCTCGCTTCGTGTCTCGGACGTGTAGCTCCAGCTCCTGGATATGGATCGACGTGAGATCGTCCCTCTTGACCAGTCGCTCAGAGAGGATGATGGCGTCCTCAAAGTTGTAGCCAAACCAGGGCATGAATGCGACGGTCAGGTTACGCCCTAGTGCGAGCTCGCCGTGATCCGTAGAAGGTCCATCGGCGATGATCTGATCGGCCCTAACCGCTTCACCGGTCGCGACCAACGGACGCTGGTTGATCGCCGTGTCCTGATTCGTACGCCAGAACTTCTTGAGGCGGTAGCGATCGAACTGCGCAAGGCGGGCCAGCGGCTCATCCGTGTTCTTAGCACCCACCGCTCCGGTATCGATAACGATCTCGTCGGCGGTTACGTGGATCACCTCACCCCCACGCTTCGACGTGATCACCGCTCCTGAGTCCGTGGCCACCTTTCCCTCGAGACCGGTTCCAACCAGCGGAGCGTCTGTGAAGAGGAGTGGGACAGCCTGCCTCTGCATGTTCGAGCCCATCAGGGCCCGGTTCGCATCGTCGTGCTCGAGAAATGGGATCAGTGCTGCCGCCACCGAGACGAGCTGATCCGTGTCCACGTCCATGTAGTCAATGTCCCCCGGGCTCAGGAGGGGAAAATCTCCCCGTTCCCGGCAGAGGACGAACTCGTTTCGGAAGGTCCCATCGGGGAGGAGAGGCGCGTTCGCTTGGGCGATTCGTGCCTCCTCCTCTTCGTTCGCGGAGAGCCACTCGATCTCCTCCGTCACCTTCCCCTTCACTACCGTGCGGTAGGGGGTCTCGATGAACCCGAGCTCATTCACCCGAGCATTGGTGGTTAGCGAGGAGATCAGCCCGATATTCGGACCTTCGGGGGTCTCGACTGGACAGAGGCGGCCATAGTGAGAGTAGTGGACGTCTCTTACCTCGAAGCCGGCTCGTTCCCGAGACAGGCCACCAGGACCCAGCGCAGACACCCGGCGTTTGTGGGTCATCTCGCCCAAGGGGTTCGTCTGGTCCATGAACTGTGAGAGCTGGGAGGACCCGAAGAACGCCTGTATCACCGCCGAAACGGTGCGAGCGTTGACGAGGTCGTCGATCGAGATCTTCTCCGGGTCGGTGTTGATCGACATCCGCTCGCGCACCAGCCGAGCCATTCGCGACAGTCCGACCGATAGCTGGTTGGCGATAAGCTCACCCACCGTCCGGACTCTGCGATTCCCCAGGTGGTCGATGTCGTCCGTGAAGCCCCGGCCCTCGTTGAGGCCGATCAGGTAACGGAAGATCGCGACGAAGTCTTCTCGAGTCAGAACCGTCGTGGTGCGGGACACCTCCAGCCCCAGGCGTTGGTTGATCTTGTAGCGGCCCACACGGCCGAGGTCATACCGCTTTGGATTGAAGAAGACCCGATCCAGCGCCTCCCGCGCCGTTTCCACATTCGGCGCGTCACCAGGCCGAAGCAGGGAATAGATGGCGTAAAGCGCCTCCTCTTCTGAGCTGGTGGGATCCTTCTGGATGGTCCGCTTGACGATCTGGCTCTGGCCTCGGTCCGACTCTTCTTCAGACACGTAGACCTTGATCCTCTTCCGCTCCAGCCGTTGAAGCTGCTGCAGTGCCTCATCCGTCAACTCCGACCCAATTTCCAAGAGGATTTCACCAGTGCTGCGATCCACGATCTCCTCTGCTAGCACAGTCCCTTCTAGCTCCGAGTTGGCCTCGAAGTGACTCTTCTTCAGGCTGATCGCCTTGCTCTTGAAGAAGAGAAGGAAGATGTCTTCGGCCTCCCCATATCCGAACGCGCGCAGGAGGGCAGTCGCGGGGAACTTCTTCTTCTTGTCGATATGGACGTAGCAGACGTCGTTGATGTCGATGGTGAATTCGACCCACGATCCTCGGAAAGGGATGATCCGAGCGCTGTGGAGCCGCGACCCATTGGGGTGAATGCTCTCCTCGAACACCACTCCCGGTGAGCGATGCAGCTGGCTGACGACTACGCGCTCCGCTCCGTTGATGATGAAGGTTCCAAGCTCGGTGAGGAGGGGCAGATCACCGAGGTAGACTTCCTTCTCGATGATGTCCTTAGGGCGGCGTTCGCCGTCCTCCAGATCCTCCCACACCACCAGTCGAAGGACCGCCTTCAGCGGGGAGGCGTAGGTCATGTCCCGCTCGATGCACTCCTCAACCGAGTACTTGGGTTCACCAAGATCAACCGAGACGTATTCGAGTGTGAAGTTTTCGTTGACGTCGCTGATGGGGAAGATCTCGCCGAATACCCGGTCGAGACTGAAGTCCCACTGTCTCCCCGGACTCTGCTCCCTCTCCACGAGCTTCTCGAAAGACCGGAGTTGGACGTCCAAGAGATTGGGCATCGGCATGACCGGCGCCAACTTGGCGAAGTTCACCACGGGCCGGGAAGCGTTCCGAGTCTCCAAGCGGGTTCCCCCTTATCGAGCCGGACCGAAAACAGCGTCCGGGAAGATGAAACAGCGTGTGCGTTAACTGCGGAGGCCTGCTAGGGCTTCATACCCGAGGTCCCCGCAAATCCGGAGGTTCAGTCAGCGACCCTACTTGAGCTCGACTGTAGCTCCTTGCTCTTCCAGCTTCGCCTTGATTTGCTCGGCCTCCTCCTTGCCGACGTCTTCTCGGACTGTCGACGGGGCTCCATCCACCAGGTCCTTTGCTTCCTTTAGCCCCAAGCTGGTGATCTCCCGGATGACCTTGATCACCTGGATCTTCTTGTCCCCCACCCCGGACAAGACAACTTCGAACTCGTCCTTTTCGGCTTCCGCCTCCGCGGCTGCGGTAGCGGGCCCGGCCGCGGGTGCTGCGGCAACCGCTGCGGTAACGTTGAACTTGTCCTTGAAAGCCTCCACGAACTCTGCAAGCTCCAACACACTCATGCCGCCAATCGTCTCCAGAAGCTTTTCCTGATTCGTAGCCATGTGTCTGGTCTCTCCTTGGTGTTCCCCGATGCAGTCGCGGGGATTGACCTTGTTCTACCCTTCCCCCGACTCCCTTTCCTGCCGGAGGGCCTCCACGAGACCCACGACCTCTTGCAGCTTCCCTTGCAACGCAGCCGCCAAAGAGGCCATCGGCGCCTGGAGGGCCCCGGCCAGCTCGGCCAGTAGCTGCGCCCGCGGTGGGAGCTTGGCCAGCTGCTGGAACTCAGCAACCTCCACGAGCTGCTGATCCACGATCCCGACCTTGAACACTGGCCGAGATCGGTTTTCCTTCGCGAAGTCGTTCAGAGCTTTCGCTGGCTCCACGGGCCCATCCGACCCCATCACCACACCGGTCGGGCCAGTCAGGTATTCCGTGAGGTCAGGGAGATCCAGCTCCAACTCCTGGAGGGCCCTAACAACTAGGCGGTTCTTTACCACCGTGTACTCAGCGCCCGATTCTCGAAGGCGCTGGCGGAGCTGGGTTATGGACTGCACATCCAACCCGGTGAAGTCAGTAAGGTAGAAGACCGGGGTGCGCTTAACCCGTTCCCGGAATTCCTCGACGAAGGCTTCTTTGCGCTCTCGGTTCAAGACGCCCTCCGCCGATAGATGTTCTCGTCGACCGACACGCCGGGACCCATCGTGCTGGAAACCGTTACGCTCTGGATATAGGACCCTTTTGCGGCTGCGGGGCGCGCCCGCACGATTGATTCCATGAACGCGGTCAGATTCTCTTCTAACTGGCCACGCTCGAACGAGACCTTCCCGATCGGGGCATGGACATTCCCGGTCCGATCGACGCGAAACTCGATCTTTCCGGCCTTGATCTCCGATACCGCGCGGGACACATCCATCGTTACCGTGCCGGCTTTGGGAGTCGGCATCAGCCCCCTAGGTCCTAGAATGCGACCGAGGGGCCCTACCTTACCCATCTGATCCGGTGTCGTAACCACGACGTCGAAGTCCAGCCAACCCTCCTGGATCTTGGCAGGGTAGTCCACGCCAACATAGTCCGCCCCGGCGTCCTCAGCTTCCTGAGCTTTGTCACCTTCTGCGATAACGAGAACTCGAGTGGTCTTCCCCGTTCCATGAGGGAGCACAACGGTGCCTCGAACGATCTGGTCGGCTTGTCGTGGATCTACGCTAAGTCGGGTCGCGATCTCGACCGTTTCATCGAAGGTCGCAAACGCGAGCTCCTTTACGAGATCCAGAGCCTCCGCCGGTGCCAACCGCCCGGCCCTGGGCACCTTAGCGCGAGCGTCCCGGGTCTTTTTTCCCAGTTTAGGCATCGATCACGAGCCGTCCCGTGTCGTCCTCCCACTCGTGGCGGCTCGCATCGAGTGGTTCCGCGGACGCCGGCCGGACGCCGGTTTCGGTCCCGCGGGCCGGGGACCTGATGATTCCCTTAGAGTCCTATTCCTCGACAGTAATCCCCATACTGCGGGCTGTCCCGGCCACCATCCGAATCGCCGAGTCTACATCCTGAGTGTTCAGGTCTTCCATTTTCGTCTCTGCGATTTCCTGCAGCTGAGACCGAGTTACGCTGGCCACCTTTTCCCGGTTGGGCTCACCTGAGCCCTTGTCCAGTCCGGCAGCTATTCGCAGAAGGACCGACGCCGGAGGAGTCTTGGTAATGAATGTGAACGAACGGTCCCCATACACCGTGATCTCTACAGGAATCGTGACCCCCGGCTGACTCTGAGTCTGCGAGTTGAACTGCTTGCAGAACTCCATGATGTTCACGCCATGCTGCCCCAAGGCCGGCCCCACCGGAGGCGCCGGATTCGCTCGACCACCCGGAACGTGGAGCTTGATAAAGCCGATGACTTTTCTGGCCATTTAGCGCCCCGGCGGGTTGCAGTTAATACCCAAGAAGCTGGGTGAAGTCGAGTTCGACGGAGGTAGGACGCCCGAAGAGGGAGACCTGCACCTTCACCTTCCCCTTGTCCGCGTAGACCTCCTGGATCGTCCCCGAGAAATCTGTGAAGGGACCTGCCGTCACTTCCACGACCTGCCCAGGGTGGAACGGGACCTCCTCCTCCTGCTCCTCACTGCCTTCAACCTCTATTCCAAGGATCTTGTTGATTTCTTCTTGTCTCAACGGCTGCGGGTCCGCACCGGATCCGACGAATTTGATCACCCCCTGAATGTTGCTGATCGCGTGTTGCGTACGCTCATTTAGGAGCATCCTGACCAGGACGTAGCCGGGGTACAGTCTCCTGCTGACGCTGACTCGCTTCCCGTTTCGGATCTCGGTGACCTCTTGGGTCGGCACCAGAACCTCTTGGATTTCTTTCTCCTCGGCGAGGTCTCCCGGCTCCTCGTCGATCTTCAGCTGCACAAGCTTCTGAACCTTGTTCTCATTGCCCGAGTAGCTTTGCACCGCGTACCAATTGGCCTCCACCATGCCCCACCTCTCGAGCTTCTTTGCGATCGCCTAGGCCCCGAAAACTCCCATTATCAAATCGATGACGAACCGAGACGTGATATCCATGATCCAAATCACCAGGGCAACCAGGATGCAGAAGAAAATGACCACCAAGGTCGCGTTCTTGAGCTGCGGCCAATCGGGCCACGTGACCCGCTGAAGTTCATCCCAGCTACCTTCGACAAACTCGGTGACCTGTTTCAACTGGTTGGCCATTTCGCCTATTTCGTCTCTTTATGCATCGTGTGTTCCCTGCAACGTGGGCAAAACTTGCGATACTCCACTCGTTCGGGGTGTAACCGCTTGTTCTTTGTGCGATCGTAATTCCTCTCGTGGCACTTGGGGCAAGCGAGCGTGATTCGATCGCGCGGCATCTCGGTTCCCTCTCCGGTTATCGGAGGCGGGGGCCCCCTCCCCGCCTCCCTAGTCCACGATCTCGGTGACGACCCCCGCACCCACCGTGCGTCCACCCTCACGAATCGCGAACCGCAGCTCCTTCTCCATCGCTATCGAGCTGATGAGCTCCACATCCATCTGCACATTGTCGCCCGGCATCACCATCTCCACTCCCTCCGGTAGATGCGCCGACCCCGTCACGTCCGTCGTTCGAAAGTAGAACTGCGGTCGGTATCCATCGAAAAATGGCGTGTGCCGTCCCCCCTCTTCCTTCGTCAGCACGTACACCTCCGCCTTGAACTTCGTGTGCGGTGTGATCGAGCCCGGCTTCGCCAGCACCATCCCCCGCTCCACATCCTCCTTCTTCGTCCCCCGCAACAGCACTCCCGCGTTGTCTCCCGCTCGTCCCTCATCCAGCAACTTGCGGAACATCTCCACCCCCGTCACCACCGTCTTCGTCCCCCTCTCCGCACTCAGCCCCACTAGCTCCACTTCCTCACTCACCTTGATGATCCCCCGATCGATCCGCCCCGTCGCCACCGTCCCTCGGCCCGTGATCGTAAAGACATCCTCCACCGGCATCAGAAAGGGCTTGTCCGTGTCTCGCTCTGGCTCCGGGATATACGAGTCGATCGCCTCCATTAGCTCCCCGATGCTCTTCGTCTCCTCTGCCTCCGGATCCCCGCTCTCCAGTGCCTCCAGCGCCGACCCCTTCACCACCGGTATGTCATCTCCAGGAAAATCGTACTCGCTCAGTAGCTCTCTTACCTCCAGCTCCACTAGCTCCAGGAGCTCCTCGTCATCCACCATGTCGCACTTGTTTAGGTAGACCACGATGTTCGGTACATTCACCTGCCGCGCCAACAAGATGTGCTCCCTCGTTTGCGGCATCGGTCCGTCCGCTGCACTCACCACCAGGATCGCTCCGTCCATCTGTGCCGCACCCGTGATCATGTTCTTCACATAGTCCGCGTGACCGGGACAGTCCACGTGTGCGTAATGCCGGTTGTCGGTCTCGTATTCCACGTGCGCCGTCGCAATCGTGATCCCCCGCTCCCGCTCCTCCGGCGCCTTGTCGATGTTGTCGAACGACACAAACTCCGCCAGTCCCTTCTTGGACTGTACCTCTGTGATCGCCGCCGTTAACGTCGTCTTTCCGTGGTCTACGTGCCCGATCGTTCCCACGTTTACATGCGGCTTCGTTCGCTCGAATTTCGCCTTGGCCATCGCCTTGCTCGCCTCTTGGTGTCTCGTTCAGATCATTGGAGCGGTTCGTTTTTCCCAGCGCTCGTGGCACAACCCACGGAAGTCGCCATCCTTATGACCAGAGCTCCGGGAGGGAATTGAACCCTCGACTTCTTCCTTACCAAGGAAGCGCTCTACCACTGAGCTACCGGAGCCTCGCCACCGACCGTCCTCCTCGAGGATCCGGCGTCGGGAAGCGGGAGACGGGACTCGAACCCGCGACCCTCAGCTTGGAAGGCTGATGCTCTAGCCAACTGAGCTACTCCCGCATGGCGTTCCAAAGAAACCTTGCTGCCGTCCCTATTTCAAAGCTTCCGAAGTGTCTGGGGCGCCGGCTCGCCATGGTGGGGGTAGGATTCGAACCTACGAAGGCATTAGCCAGCAGATTTACAGTCTGCCCCGTTTGACCGCTTCGGTACCCCACCGTACGGTCGGCTCAGGGCAATGCGCTTACATCCGGCCGACCCTCACAAGCGTTTCGCCGTGGCCCTTTGGCACACGACGAAGGAGCTGACGGAGGGACTCGAACCCACAACCTGCCGCTTACAAGGCGGCTGCTCTACCAGTTGAGCTACGTCAGCAAGAAACAGAGCACTTCATTTTAGTTTGGGGGTTCAGGGGTGTCAACGTCCGATTCCCTACTTTTCCAGCGGGTTCCAGACGGCCCATCCTCCAGCACGATCCCGTGCTCAGCAAGCTCATCCCGAATGGCATCGGCCGCCGTCCAGTCCTTCTCCGCCCTTGCCCGGATACGGCCCTGTATTCGCTCCTCCACCCACTCCCGCAGCTTCGAGTCTACCTGTCGAGTCGGCCGTCCAACTTGAAGGAATCCCAAGACCTCGTCGAGCGACTCGAGAACCGCGAGGGCACGGGCGCGCTCAGCCGGCTGGAGCGCGGGGGTCGCGTCTAGAATCGAGTTGCACTGGTTCAGGAATCCAAAGAGGGCGGCGATCCCCCTTGAGACATTCAGGTCGTTGTCCATCGCTCGTGTGAAGGCCTTGACCGTCTCGTCCGAGACCATCGGAAGGTCTGTGTTTGGCGCATCCGTGCTGTCTGCATGGCTGCAGAGGCGAGCCTCCAGGTCAAGGAGTCTATCGACGGCACGCATCGAAGCGTCGAGACCTTCGCGGGTGAAATTCAATTCGGTCCGATACTGAGCGGACAGGAGCTGATGCCGGATCGCGGCAGGGGACACGCCTTCGTCCAGGAGATCCCTCACGGTCACGAAGTTGCCCAGTGATTTGGACATCTTGCGCCCATCGACTCTGAGATGCTTCGCATGGATCCATTGGCGTACGAACGGTTTCCCGGTGGCCCCCTCCGACTGAGCGATCTCGGCCTCATGGTGAGGGAAAATCAGGTCCTCACCGCCGAGATGCAGGTCGAGGGTGTCGCTAGCCTGTGATAGCGCCATCACGGAACACTCCAGGTGCCATCCCGGACGGCCGCGGCCCCACGGCGCATCCCACGCCGCTCCGACCTCCTCATCTCCTTCTTTCACGCCCTTCCAAACAGCGAAGTCACGAGCATCGTCCTTGCCGTAGTCGTCCTCGGCAACCCGTTCACCGGTCCGGCCTTCGTCCAAATCCCTCCCAGAGAGCTGCCCGTAGTTGGGAAAGGCCGAGATGTCGTAGAACACGGATCCATCAGTGGTGGCGTAGGCTAAACCGCGATCCAGAAGCCGCTGCACGAGCTCAATCATCTGATCGATGAATTCGGTCGCCTTCGGATACGAATCGAACTGTCTGACGCCGAGAGCGTCCGACTCCTCAAGGATTCCATCGAGGTAGGCGGCAGTGTACTCACGGAGGGAGGTGCCATGGGCCCGCGCTGCGTCTATGGTCTTGTCGTCCACATCCGTGAAGTTCATCACGAAGTGCACCTCGAACCCCCTCCACTCCAGGTATCGGTGCATCAGGTCGTAGAAAAGGAAGGTCCTGAAGTTGCCGATATGAGCGGGTCCATAGAGCGTCGGGCCGCACCCGTAGACACCGACTCTCTCTGGATCAAGGGGCTCGAAAGACTCCACCTGCCGTGAGAGCGTATTGAATAGCCGAAGGCCCATCAGGTTGACGAAGGTGGGTGGACGCATTGGGACACAGGGCCGTTGGGGGGCCGTGGGAAATTAGGCTGGTGGTCTCAGCGGGAAGCTCAACGAAGCAGGCGAACTTCGTCCACCCTCCAATCGTCCCCCTCCCGAAACAGCCCGAGAAAGAGGGTTCGGTGGGTTTCGTCTGACGTGCCCGCGGCATACGCCGACCACAAAACCTCCGCGAAAGCGCGCTCCGGCGAGCCGTCGACGGGAGAAGCTCGACTCACGAACGTCTGACCTCCGTCAAATCGCCTCAGGAACTTTCGGAGAGAGGCGATAGCCTGTCTGGATGAGATTCCGGCGTGCGGGGGGCCGTCTAATTGGAGCCGGATCCCGTCGGCCGCGAAGAATCTCGAAAAGTCTTCCGAGTCCCCAGTCACAGCCCGGGCGAATCCAAGTGAGGCGGCCTCGAGCGGGTTTGAGGCGATTCGAATGGTGTCCCCGCGGATACTGCCTCCGCCATCTGCCCGTGCAAGAGGGGGCGAGATCGTCCACGCCGTCAGGGTCCACGCGAAGAGAGTGAGTAGGACCGTCGCGATCGATCGCCTACGGTCTGTAGCAGACGTCCTCATGCGTCCTCCAGCTCCGCTTGAACTCGGGCAAGTGCTTCGCGGGGATCCGCTGCCCGGGTCACGCTACGGCCGATTACGAGAATGTCTGCGCCCGCCCTCGCCGCCTCCGCGGGGGTTGCAACACCCGTATGGTCGTCGGGGCCGTCGCCCGATAGTCGAATCCCAGGGGTCACAATCACCGAACCAGGAGAGAGACGGTCCCGGAGGATCGGTACTTCCATCGGAGACGCGACCACTCCGTGCACTCCGCTTTCCATGGCCAGGGTCGCGAGACGGGCAACCTCTTCGCCTCGATCAGCGCCTGAAGTTCCCCGGGTTGCAGCAAGATCACCTCCCGATAGGGACGTCAGTGCGGTCACCGCAATCAGACGCGTGCTCGAACCCTCGACCGCTGCACGCGCGGCTTCGATCATCCGGCGACCTCCGAGAGCGTGTACCGTCAGGAGTTCTGCCTCCAGGTCAGCCGCCGCCCTCGCGGCCGCAGCAACAGTGTTCGGAATGTCGTGGAGTTTAAGATCAAGAAACACCCGCCGACCCCGCGAACGGAGCTCCAAGACGACCGAGGGACCGGCCCGCACAAACAGCTCGAGTCCCACCTTGAAGAAGTTCGCCTGTGGCTGAAGTCGATCGACCAAATCGGAGGCCGCTGCCCGGCTGGGGACATCCAGCGCGATGGCAACCTCAGCCACTGAACGCGCGCTCGCGATCCGATTCCGCGCTCTCCCGTAGGTTTACCTGCGGAGATCCGGGCACCGTGGCCGTCCCTCTGAGCTCGGTGACCTGCCGAATCCCTCGCAGCCGTCCAAGGCGACGTAACTCGTCAACTACCCGTTCCGCCGCGCGTGGGTCCCAGAACGAGGCTGTTCCAACCTGGACCAAAGATGCACCAGCCTCTATGTATTGAGCTGCGGCGCTCCCGTTCCCGATTCCTCCCACGCCGACTAAGGGAAGATCAGTAAGCTGAGCGGCACTCCAGACGGCATGGAGTCCAACCGCCCGCAGTGCCGGTCCGCTCAACCCCCCCGAGCCAGCCCCCAGCGCAGCCCGCCCGGTGTCCGGATCCAAGACGAGTCCAGGGAGTGTGTTTACCAGAGTAAGCGCATCCGCACCAGCCTCCTCGGCAGCCCGCACCACCGGCCCCAGGTCGGGGGTGTTGGGAGCCAGCTTGACCAGGATCGGCCGCTCCGTACGTGTTCTGACCCCAGCCACAACCTGGTGCAGAGCGTCCGGGTCCAAAGCAAAGGGAGGTCCGCTTCTTCGATCATCGTTGGGGCAGGAGAAGTTGAGCTCGAAGCCCATGAATCCAGGACCATCATTGAGAATCTCGACGACGTCCAGATACTCGGCAATCCTGTGACCTGCAACACTCACGAACACGTGCGTCTGAGGAAGATTTCGCTCGATCCAGGGGAGTTTCTCGCGGCGTACCACCCGTGCGCCCGGATTGGCTAACCCAACCGAGTTCACCATGCCGGCGCTGAATTCCGCAACCCTGGGCGCGCGGTTCCCCCGAAGGGGCTCCAGTGTGACCGATTTGGTGACAAGACCGCCGAGCGCCTCGAGGCGTGTGACGGGCAGCACCTCCGCCCCGAATCCGCATGTACCTGAGGCGAGAAGCACAGGGTTCTTGAACCCGACACCGAAGAGTTCGACGCCGAGATCCATCCTCTACCGGGCTCCTCCCGCGGAGTAGCGGTCGAGGAATCGCGCGAGTGCCGCGGCGACGGCCTGAGCGGTGTCCCTATGGAACTCGCTGCGCGAAAGTAACCGCTCCTCTGCCGCATTTGTTATGAAGCCGACCTCCACAAGCACCGCTGGCATCAGCGTATTCGTAATCACGGCGAATGGCCCCTGCTTCACCCCTCGGTCAGTACCGGGATGAAACGTGCTCAGTTCTCGCTGCACCTCCTCCGCAAGGAGGGCGGACCACTGCTGGTAGTCCAAAGCTCGCAAATCGGTGAGAATCCCGCCGAGGAGAGGGTCGAACCCAGGCGCAAGATCGCGGTTCTGTGCCAACGCGGCGTTCTCTGAGGCCGCCACGCGCCGCTCATGTTCGGTTCTGGCTTCTGAGAGGAAATAGGTCTCGAACCCGCGGACACCCGCACGATCCGGAAGGGCGTTCGCATGGATAGAGATGAACGCTCCAGGTCGGCTTCCCTTCCACTCCGTCGCCCGCTCCCCTCTCATCCAGATGGGAACTTCCACATCTCGGTCCCTGGTGAGTCTCACTTCGATCCCCGGATTCCTCGAGAGTTCTCGCGCCAGTGCCAGGCCCACCGACAGGGCAACCTCCTTTTCCCGTAGACCTCCGGGGCCGATCGCTCCCGGATCATCCCCGCCGTGCCCGGGATCGATGATGACCACGGCCGCCGCTCCGTCGTTCGCGCGTGGAGGCAGCGGAGGAGGGAGGGAGACCCCGTCCGGAGTCGCGGGTGGGACCGATGACGGTTCTGGAGCGCCGGCGGTCGTTGAAGGAGCGGATGCCGGCGCTTCGACGGACGTCGCCCCCTCGACGATGAGAAGATACTGCGCCTCGTCGAACTCGTAGGCAGTCGGAAGCAACCCAGGAAAGAGGTCGACAATGAGCTGGAGCGGGACATAGAAGATCTCTTCGCTCCAGTATGGAGCATCGACCATGTGAACGAGCTGATCCTCCCAGGCCACGAATGGAGATGCAGGGCGAAAGAGAAGCTCCAAACCGGTCCGGTGCGCAAGCACGACATCACCCCCATCCGGCTCGCCAACCACTGTCCAGCCGAGCGGGGCCAGACGGCTCGCGGGAACCGCTGGGTATCCGGCATCGCTCTCCACCGGGAGGGTCGAATCTCCGCCGCCCGGGAGATTCACCCGAATCGAGCCAGGGAGCTGTGCGCCTGCTGGAGACGGTCCTGACCAGGGGCCCACGACCGCTAGTAGGGCGACGATTCCGAGGCGCAGAAGGGGATGGATCATTCGCCTACTCGCCACGCAAGGCGCGCTGCGCCTCTCGTTCCTGGGTACGCCGTCGCAGTTTCTCGCGCTTGTCGTAGGCTTGCTTTCCCTTCGCGAGGGCCAGCGTAGCCTTAGCGTATCCGCCGCGAAAGTAGACCTCCAGAGGAATTAGGGTGAGACCCTTCTCTTCGACGGCGCCAACCAGCTTCTGGATCTCGTGGTGGTGGAGGAGGAGCTTACGAGGTCGCTCTGGGTCTTGATTCCAGCGGTTGGCAGAGTCATAGGGAGAGATGTGGAGGTTGTATAGCCACACCTCACCACGGTCCACCCGTGCAAAGGCATCTTTGAAAGAAAGCCTTCCTGCTCTGAGCGATTTCACCTCCGGCCCGGCTAGGACCAATCCGGCTTCCCAGCTGTCCAGCACGTGGTATTCGCGGCGAGCCTTTCGGTTCGTGGCGACGATCCGCCGGCCCCCAGCCTCGTCGGGCATCCCCTCAAAAGATGAGGACGGGAGTCCCCACCTCGACACGGTGGTAAAGCTCCCGGGCCGCCTCGTTCGTAAGCCGGATGCAACCGTGAGAGACTCTCCTGGCGTCCGGATCGGGGTCGAGCAGCAGGTCGGGGCGGTTCGTGCCGTGAATGGCGATCCCGTCTCCGAGAAACAGAGCGGATGTGCCTAAGGTGCCAGCAACCCGGGCTCGCTGAGCTGCGGGAGGGATGGGAAGGTTCTGTTCGATGTAGTACCAGTCCGGGGCAATCCATATCGGGTCCTTCTCTCTGCGCAGGACCCGGAACATGCCCACCGGGGTTGTGAAGGTCCACGATCTCCCTCGACCCTCGAGCTGGAACCCGTGACCCGTTCCCGCAGGCGCGGACCAGACGACCTCGGTCCCCTCCAACAACAAGACTCGGCTTTCCGCGATGTGAACGACGACATAGGGACCTTCGGTATTCACGAGAGGGCGGTCCAGGGTCAGATCCCGCTCGAGAGAGCTGGCGGCTAAGACCACACCTTCGCTCCCGTTCAGGAACCCCGCGATGTTTCCATTACCCCCAAATGGGGCCACCGATTGCGCAATCGCAGAGAAAGGTAGGCACAGGGTCACAGTAATGAGAAGGGCTCCGCCCAGTCCCGCCCCAACCCCGCCCCTCCCATCGGGAGCATCCGCGGGTCTTCCCATGCGCTCGCTCCTTCTCACCTCATGCACTCGGGCGACCTGACCCCCGAGGATGAACACCACCGCGCTGTAATAGATCCAGAAGAAAAGGATCACCACCGCCCCCATACTTCCATACAGGCTCGAGTAGCTCGCGAGGGAAGTGACGTACCAGGCGAAGCCTCCCTTCATCAACTCGTAGACTATCGAGGTAAAAGTCGCCCCCACAGCAGAGCTGCGAAAGGGGATGCGGCGGGCGGGCAGATACCAGTAGAGCAGAAAGAACAGCACCCACGCCGAGCCAAACGACAACGCGCGACCCAGGAACGTCTGAACCCCGATCGCGGTCCCTCCACTCACCCCGAAGAGCTCCACCCCAAGAGCCTGTAAAGCACCCAAAGCGAAGGTCAATCCCACATTCACTGCGAGGAATCCCCCACCCAGGAACACGACGAATAGATCGAAGAGTTTGCCGCGGACAGGACCTCGATCGGAGTCCAACTCAAACACCTGTCCGAGGACGATGCGAAGGCTCGCGACGAGTCGGGTCGAGATCCAAAGGAGGATGAACCCACCGATCAGGGACAACGGCGCGCGCTCCTCAACGAGTCCGTTCAGGAGCTGC
The DNA here is from genome assembly GCA_965197485.1 of Longimicrobiales bacterium. Lineage (GTDB taxonomy): Bacteria > Gemmatimonadota > Gemmatimonadetes > Longimicrobiales > Gaopeijiaceae > JAAXGI01. Next base: position 738,188 of record CBDANG010000011.1, on the reverse strand, counting down.
CTTACTGCCTCAGTCAGCTGCACGTCGCCTTCGACGACCGGTAGATACGACACCAGGACGTCCAGCAGGTCCGTGGCCGGCTGTCCGAACCGGGCGCTGAGGAAGAAGCCGGCGAGCCCGACAACGAGGAGGAGGAGCGGGACGACCGCAACGAGCACGTTGAAGGTGATGCCGCCGGCCCAGAAGAAAAGATCGCTCCGGCCGGCGAGAGTCGCGAGCGCTTTCAGGAAAGCCCCGGTCTCGGAGATAAGCCACATGGACCGGGACGGCGGAGTCCCGGGTTCGGTCCCCGCTGAGGGGAGGGTCAGCCTTCCTCCTCCTGCTCGCCTTGGGCCACTTCGCGCGCGTCATCGACGCCGGCTCTATATGCGGCTTTAGATCTCTCGATTCGGTCCTCTAACTCGGTCCTAGCCTCCTTTGCCGCCTCTCGACCCGAATCAACAGCTTCGCGAATCGCATCTACACGCTCCATGACCTCGCCTCGGGCCTGCTCGAGTCGCTCTTCGACCTGCAGCTGGACGTCTCGAACCCGTTGCTCGGCCGCATCCCGTAGCCTCACCGCCCTCTCCTTAATCTCTCGCTGGGTCTCCTCGCCCGAACGGGGAGCGAAGAGCAGGGCTACACCAGCTCCAAGGATCGCGCCGAGGAGAAAGGCACCCACTCCGCCACTGTCTCTCTCCACTACGATGTAGGGGATCTCGTCGCGGTCTCGCATGCTAGGCCCTCCGCTGGGTCGATTTGCGCTCAGACGCCACCCTTCCCGGGAAGGGGAAAGTAGGGCCGAACCGACTGAGAATACAGGGCTCCCGGGGGGGAGTTCCGAGTGGCTGCACCCTTAGGCCGAGTCTGGCGCGCCCGGGTCTCTGGCACCCGCGTTGGTCGTCGGCTCAGCCCTCAGACCGTTCGGAATCTCCACCGTAAGACCGTCGTACGCCCCGAAAACCCCCGGCGGGAGGCGGCTGACGAGACCTTCGTGGGAGACGCGATGGGTGAGATGCGTGAGGAACGTTCGCTCGGCGCCTAACCGCTCGGCGGTTTCTATGGCCTCTTCCACATTGAAGTGGGTCGGGTGGGGATCCCCCCACCAGAGCGCATTCAACACGAGCACCTTGACACCCGCGAGAACTGCCGAGGTCTGCGTTGGGAGCCGCTTCGCGTCCGTGATGTAGCCTAGATCCCCACCCTGAAGCCCAGCACCCGAAGCGATCCATGTGGCACCTCAAGCGGAAGGAACCGCTCGCCGACCACAGTCTCCGGACGGCCAGCATGAAGAGTGTGGAGGGAGATCTGAGGCTTGGAGGATCCCGCATCGGGGCGGACCGATGCGTCGAAGATATAGTCGAACCGCCGTTCCAAGACGGCTCGCGAATCCTGAGAGGCGAAGGCGGGAACGGTTTCCTGATTGCGGAGAGAGAAGATCCTGAGGTCGTCAATGCCATGCAGATGATCCGCGTGAAGGTGTGTAAACCACACCGCATCCACTCGGGTGACGCCTTCTCGAACGAGCTGTAGCCTGAGCTCGGGTGGGGTGTCCACGAGCACTGTTCGCCCATCGTCCCACGAAATCAAGGCTGCGTGCCGCGTTCGACGATCCCTTGGGTCCTCGGAGAGGCACACCTCACACTGACACCCAACGACCGGGATGCCAAAGGAGGTGCCAGTACCGAGAAAGGTGAGTCTCACACCACGCTCCTGCCGATGCCGCGAGACTCGCGGGCCGCGGGTTCGTGAAGAATCAGAGGTTCTCCACCCGTAACGTGTTTGTGGTCCCCGGCTGGTGAAAGGGGAAGCCCGCCGTGACCACCACGGGATCCTGGGGAGAGCCAACCCCAGACTCGAGGATCACCTGCTTTCCGAATGCAGTGAGGGATTCATAGCTGACCTCTTCCTGGGGAGCTAGCACGGGGCGGACCCCCCAGACGGCGGACAGCTGACAGTAGGTTCTGAGGTCTGTGGTCACCGCGAAGATGGGTACTGGAGGCCGGTGAGACGAGACGAGCCGCGCAGAGAATCCGCTGGAAGTTAGGACCAGTACGGCCGGGGCTCCGAGGTGTTGGACCGCGTCCACCGTGCCGAGTGCAACTGCATGTTCTCTGCGGGTGGCACCGGAGCGATCCTCGTCCGTCGGACGCTCGAGGTACCTGGGACCCCGAGTAAGTACGCCGCTCCCCTCGATCTCGCGCGCGATCCGCGAAATCGCCTCGAGTGCCGGGAGCGGATGATGCCCTACCGCGGTCTCTCCCGAGAGCATCACGGCGTCCGTTCCGTCTATCACCGCGTTCGCGACATCCGAGACTTCGGCTCGGGTCGGACGCGAGTGTTGGATCATCGACTCGAGCATCTGGGTGGCGGTGATCACTGGCCGCCCGTGGAAATTGGCCTTCTGAATGATCTTCTTTTGCGCCAACGGAACCCGCTCGAACGGAAGCTCCACTCCGAGATCGCCCCTCGCGATCATGACCATGTCAGACGCTTCGAGGATGTCGTCGATGGATTCAAGCGCGAGCGCCATCTCGATCTTGGCTACAACGAGCGCGCGGCCGGCCACTCGCTCCTTCAGACTCACCACGTCGGAGCCTGCCCTGACGAAGGACATCCCTATGTACTCCACTCCGAGCTCCAGGGCGAACTCGAGATCCGCTACATCCTTGTCGGTCAGACTCGAAGCGGAGAGTGCACCGGAGGGTATGTTTACTCCTTGGCCGCTCCTGACTACGCCGCCCCGCGGGGCTCGGAACGCCACTTCCTCCCCCTCCACTCCCAGGCACTCGAGCTCAATTAGGCCGTCATCGATGAGCACCCAATCCCCCCGTTGCACGTCGCGCGCCAGGCTCTCGTAGGTGGTGGGGATCTGACTGGGTAGGGAGTGTTCGATGAAGGCCATCACGACCTCATCCCCCGGCTCGAGCTCCATCGGCTTTGCTAGCGGACCTACACGAATCTTCGGACCCCGCAGGTCCGCTAGAACGGCGATCGGGCGATCGACCTCGCTGGCTGCGGCCCGTACGGATTCAATCATCTCTCTATGCGAGCCCTGACCACCGTGAGCCATGTTGAGTCGGGCTACGTCCATGCCTCCTCGGACCAGATCCAGGATGACCTGCGAGTCCGATGTCGCCGGGCCGAGCGTGCAGATGATCTTTGTTCTCAGCATTAGGGGGCGGATCGGGACGGTGAGAAGCGCGACCGAACTCCGAAGTTCGCTCGCGACCCATAGTCCATGCAAGCCGCCAGAAACGCCCAAATTCCTCGGAACTCAAAGGATAACTCAGGGTATTGAATCATTCTTACGCTTCGCGGGACCGCCCTCTAGGGGGCCAGTCTGTCTCTTGGACTCCCGAGTACTGCCCGGGGGGCCCTCAGACCAGCATCAGGAAGGGGTGACTCAATAGATAGAAGGACGGAGATTCGGTATGTGGACGACCAGGAGGGCGTGGAAGCCGTGCGCTCGACCCTCGCGACCGCAGAACGGATCGCTCTGGATTGCGAGGCCGCCGGGTATCACCGTTACTCTGACCGCCTCTGCCTCGTCCAGTTAACCACTGGAAGTAGCACTTATCTCCTCGATCCCCTTGAGATCGATCCGGAGCCTGCGCTCCGCCCGGCCCTGGAGGATCCCGGGATCGAGGTCGTCATGCATGGTGCCGACTTCGACATCCGGCTCCTAGACCGGGATCTAAGTATCCGCATCGCGGGGCTGTTCGACACCCAGATCGCAGCATCCCTCCTAGGCGACCAGGCTGTCGGTCTCTCTTCCCAGGTGGAGAGTCGGCTCGGGATCCAGCTCTCAAAGAAGTACCAAAAGGCGGATTGGGCGAGACGTCCGCTCCCCGCGGAAATGCGGGAGTACGCCGCCGCCGACACGACTTATCTACCTGCCTTGGCGAATCGGTTGCGGGAGGGGCTGGTAGCATCTGGCCGTCTCGGCTGGGCCGTGGAGGAGTTCAACGAACTGGAGAAAGTTCGCTTCGAGGAGTCCAACGGGCGCGATCCAGTGCTTGGGTTCAAAGACGCTCGGGAGTTGGGACCGAGGGAGGTAGATCGCTTGAGGGAAGCGCTAGTATGGAGAGATCGGATCGGGCGAGAGCTGGATCGAGCGCTATTCCGCGTGGTCGGGGATGCAGTGCTCGTGGAGGCATCTCGGCGGAACCCCGGGACGGTTGACCAGGTTGCTGCCCTGAAAGGCATGAGCCGATCCCTCGCTAGCCAGTGGGGCCAGGATCTCATTCTGCGCTTCCGCGAGGTAGACCTTCGGCCTGAGGAAGAGCTGGTGGGTTACCCGGTCGGGCCCGTCGGCTCGAATGGTTTTGGAAGGCGACGGTCCATCGAGGTCGAAGCGCGAATGGTGAGGCTCAAGGGTGTCAGGAATCAGCGAGCGGAAAACCTCGGAGTGGATCGAGGCACTTTGCTCTCGAACGCGGTCCTACAGCTGATTGCGGAGTCCCCGCTGTCCTCCGCTGACGATCTGGCTGGGGTAGCCGGGATGCGACGCTGGCAAGCGGAGCTCCTGGCCGATGATCTGATTGCTTCACTCTAAGACGACTGTTGGCCGTCGATTCTCCCTGTTGAGAAGCGAACCGGCGGCGCTGACTGATTACCTGAGAGGAAACCGGAGGTCGCATGGCTTCGGAGATGCTTGAGCGGGAAGACCTTTCCATATACGTGGTCGCAGGGGTCCCAAAGAGCTTCAAGAAGAAGTTGCAGAAGTTCGTGGACTCGGAATCGAAGTCCGAAGGCGATGTAATGCTCCTGGACGAAGAGATGACGGAGTGGGTGCTGGCGCGAGTGAAGGGAGAGAAGCGTCGCAGTCACGAACAAACTCCGGCATCCTCGGCGCTCTGGCGTGCCTATCGGGCCCTAAGTGCGGCACGATACCACCTTCAGGATCAGCCAATCGAGACGAAGATTCGGAATATCCGTTACCAGATAGAGGAGCTCTGGAGAGACACGAGCCCGCTACACGAGGTGGACGCAGAGGAGGAGGAACTCGAGGAGGTGGGCTAGATCTCCCGACGCTACACCGACTCCTCCTCTCTGACCTTACAGTCGATGCAGTATCGGGCGTGAGGAAGGGCGTCGAGCCTCTCAAATCCCACGGAAGCTCCACAGGTGTGACAGTTCCCGAAGTTTTTCGGATCGTCGTAGAGCCGACGAAGCGCCTCTTCGATCCGATAGAGATACCGGCCCTCCTTCGTCGCGAAGAGGGCCGCTTTCTCGCGCTCCATGGCCTCGGTGCCCTGGTCGGCCATATGGTCCGTGTAAGCGGAAAGGTCGGAGTCCGCCGACTCTCGGTCGGCCTTCGCCATCTGATCGAAGAGCCCGAGGGACCGGAGTGCCCTCGAGCGCTCTTCCAATAGTCGCTTTTCTATATGCTCCAACTGCGCCTTTTTCAACATCCGATCCTTCCGCGCGAAAGAAACCCGTTGAGGCAGCCCGGGTAGCTTGCGAAAGTAAGAAACCCGGCCCACACCGTAAAAGCAGCATGGGAAAATACTGATTCGACGGACGGGAGTCCACTGTGGAGAGGAACGTTGGAAGCCATTCTCTGTAGGCGCTGCGGGGACGAGAAACCCGCCCTCGAAAGGCCACCGTTTCGAACTGAACGGGGAGCAAAGATCCAGGCAGAAGTCTGTGCCGACTGTTGGGGGGAGTGGTTGCAGCACCAAACTCTGTTGATCAACCATTACGGCCTTGATCCTCGTGAACAGAAGTCGCGAGACTTCCTCTATTCGCAGATCGACGAAGTCCTCCTCGGCGAGGGCCAGGCCGAGCAGGTAGATACGTCCAAGGAAGGCACGATCGAGTGGTGAGGCCGGTCTGTTATCACCCCAACCGTCTCCGTGGCTGCGATCTAGTCAGCTCTCAGGGGAGAGCCACTCCCTCACCGCAAAGAACCGGGGCGATGTCCTCTAGAGCATCCTCGAGAGTCTCTCTCCGAATGATCAGCGGCGGAGCAAACCGCACGACCTGGTGATGTGTTTCCTTCGCCAGGATTCCGCGCCTCATTAGAGCCTCGCAGAAGATCCTGGCCGGACCCGACGACTCCTTGATCACCACCCCGACCATGAGACCCCGCCCGCGAATGTGATCCACGTGAGGCGAGGCGATGCCCTGCAGTTCCTGGCTGAACCAGGTGCCCAGGGAGTCCGCCCGCTCAGAGAGACGCTCATCTAAGATCACATTCAGTGCAGCGCGGGCCACGGCCGCCCCGAGGGGATTACCTCCAAACGTCGAACCGTGCTCACCTGGACGAAAGACGCCCATGTATTCGGAGTCTGAGATCGCGGCTGAGATTGGATAAACCCCTCCCCCGAGGGCTTTTCCGACAACGAGGACGTCTGGGCGCACATCTTCCCAGTCACAACAGAACAGTCGCCCCGTGCGCCCGAGACCTGTCTGGATTTCGTCGGCTACAAACGGCACATTCTCGCTCGTGCAGATCTGGCGAGTCGCACTCAAATAGCCATCGGGCGGCACGACGACGCCCCCCTCGCCCTGAATGGGCTCGACGAGGAAGCCCACGGTGTTCTTGTTCACCGTTGCCTTGAACGCCCCCACATCCCCGTAGGGGATGATTCGGAAGCCGGGCGTGAAGGGCCCGAAGCCGGTGCGGTAGCTCTCTTCGGATGAAAACGAGATAATCGTGGTCGTGCGGCCGGCGAAGTTCCCCTCGCAGACGATGATCTCCCCTTCGTTTTCGGGGACGCCCTTCACCTCCAACCCCCACTTCCGAATCATCTTGATCGCCGTCTCGACCGCCTCGGCTCCCGTGTTCATCGGAAGTGCCTTCTCAAAGCCGGTGGCTTCACAGAGCTCGGCCAAGAAGGGTCCCATCTGGTCGTTGTGAAACGCTCGGGAGGTGAGGGTCAAGCGTTCGAGCTGCTCCCGCGCTGCATGAAGAATACGGGGGTGCCGATGTCCTTGATTCAGAGCGGAATAAGCCGAAAGCATGTCCAGATAGCGATCGCCGTCGACATCCCAAACCCACACCCCCTCCCCGCGATCTAAGACGATGGGGAGAGGCTGATAGTTCTGAGCGCCCCAGCGTTCCGCCTCGTCCATGAGGACCCGGCCGTCGATGAGAGCCTGGCTATTGATCTCCACGGACTCAGTCACGCCTTCGGACCTCTCACTGGAGGTGGCTTCTTTCGCAAGAACTGTTCGAGTCTACCCCAGTACCTGCAAGCCGATCAAGGCCCAACACCTCCTCGGTTGGCAGGCGGACTTCGAGGTTGCCCTGTATCGGCCGGAAGCTTACCGTGGCACGATTATGACTCCAGGCCTAGCCGCGCTTCTCGCCGTCCTCCCCATCCTGATCGCGGGGATTCTGTTGGTCGGTTTTCGCGTGCCGGCGAAGCTCGCGATGCCGATTGTATACCTGGTGGCAGTGGTACTCGCCATCACCGCCTGGCAGGTGGAGGCCGTCCGTCTCGTGGCGGCTACGATCCAAGGACTCTTTATCTCCTTCGATCTTCTCTTCATCATCTTCGGCGCGATCCTACTCCTTCACACCCTCGAGCGCTCCGGAGGAGTCTCGGCAATCCGAAGGAGCTTCCGCGGCGTCAGCGATGATCGCCGCGTACAGCTGGTCATCGTCGCTTGGCTCTTCGGCGCGTTCATCGAGGGAGCGGCAGGATTCGGGACCCCTGCCGCGGTGGCGGCACCGCTGATGGTTGCGATGGGGTTTCCCGCAGCCAGCGCAGTGATGATCGGTATGATGATCCAGAGCACACCGGTCACCTTCGGGTCTGTCGGAACCCCGGTGCTGGTCGGCCTCTCTGGGGGGTTGGGAGGAGAGGCCTTTAATGCGGCCCTTGCCGGGGCGGGCATGGAGCTGATCGACTATCTGAGGCTCGTCACCCGCCGGATCGTGGTACTTCACGGAATCGCGGGCGTTGTCATGCCGACCTTCATGGTCGTCATGTTGACCCGGTTCTTCGGGGAGCGGAGGTCATGGACGGAGGGCCTCTCGATCCTACCGTTCACCCTCTTCGGTGGACTCGCTTTCGTTGTTCCCTATATCACAATCGGCTTCCTCCTCGGCCCCGAGTTTCCCTCTCTCTTGGGCGCTCCGATTGGTCTCGCGATCGTCATCTTCGCCGCGAGGCGCGGGTTCCTTATTCCAGAGGACACCTGGGAGTTCCCCGAGGCTTCCAGATGGCCCTCGGATTGGGTGAGCGGGCTGGAGGTCGGTGAGGAGGAGATACCACAAGGCAGGGAGATCTCGAGTGCGGTTGCATGGGCGCCCTACGCGCTGCTCGGGCTCTTACTCGTGCTCTCGAGACTTCCGCAGCTTCCAGTCCAGGGGTTGCTTCAGGGGCCTGCGATCGCCTGGGCCAACATTCTTGGAACCGGGATCGACGCGCGCACTACACCTCTATACCTGCCGGGCTTCGTGCTCATTGTCGTAGTGGGAATCACCTTTTTCCTACACCGGATGACCGGTCCGTCTCTGGTCGCGGCCACGCGGGATGCAGCACGGGTCCTGGTTGGCGCTGGGTTTGTCCTGGTCTTCACGGTTCCGATGGTCAGAGTGTACATCAACTCGGATGTCAACGGTGCCGGTCTGGCTAGCATGCCACTGGAAATGGCCGAATGGGTCGCCACCAGCGTGGGAGGCGTGTGGCCGATGTTCGCGGGGATGACCGGGGCGCTCGGAGCCTTCATAGCGGGCTCGAACACAGTGAGCAACCTAATGTTCTCCGCGTTCCAGTACGGCGTAGCTGAGCGGTTGGAGATCTCGACCATGATGATCGTTGCCCTACAGGCCGTTGGAGCGGCGGCTGGAAACATGATCGCGATTCACAATGTGGTCGCCGCATCGGCCACGGTCGGCCTTCTGGGCAGGGAGGGCGCAACCCTGAGGAAGACGATCCTACCGACGATCTACTACCTCCTGGTCATCGGGATCCTGGGAATGCTGGCTATTTACGTGGTGGGAATCGGGGACCCGCTCCTGCGGTAACCCTGGGCAGCATGCGGTCCATTAGTATATTCATTTCTGGTCGCAGCTATTCCTGAAACAGGTCGGCCCTCCTCGCGCAGCGCCGTTGGCCCCCCCGGCGAGGAATTCTTTTGTCTTCGGCATGGGGCATCATGTCCGTCATCTCACATCTTTACGGCCATGCCGCCCCCTCGAGCGGGGCAGCCGTCGCTACACAGCGCTCGATTCGGTCAGTCGCATCCTGCCTGTTGGTTCTTTTCGGACTGGGGTGGATCCAGCCGGGAGCCGCACAGGAGAGTTGGGATCTCTATCAGATCGGCGCGGTCCGAGTGGATCAGGGTCCGGACATCGACGGAGTCCTGGATGAGCCCGTGTGGGGTGCCGCTGCTGTTATCAGCGACTTCATTCAGCAGGAGCCCAAGGAGGGAGCTGCAGTAACCGAGACGACCGAAGTGCGGGTGCTCTACGACGGGAGCAGCCTCTACCTCGGTGTCCACGCCTTCGACTCCGCGCCCGAGGCTGTGCTCGCGACGGAAATGCGGCGAGACGGGGATCGGATCCTCGAGGAGGACAACTTTCAGATCATCCTCGACACCTTCATGGACTCTCGGTCTGCCTACATGTTCGTCGTTAGCCCCGTGGGCGCGGGGCTCGACCAACAGGTATTCGACGAGGGGGGCCGTGGGCGGGCGACCGCCTCCGCCATCAACCGGGACTGGGACGGCGTCTGGTCCGTAGTCGCAGCGCCGACTCCCGACGGTTGGATCGCCGAGATCGAGATCCCCATGGTGACCCTGCGGTTCCCCGACAGTGATCCCCAGTCTTGGGGGATCAACTTCATGCGGAACATCAGCCGAAAAAACGAGCAGGCATTCTGGGCTCCGATCCCCAGGGAGTTCGGCCTCACCAGAGTCAGCCTGGCCGGCAGCCTGACGGATCTGGAGTCCCTCAATCGTGGCCGTGATCTCCGCATTAAGCCCTACGTTACCGGTGGAGGCCGAAGCGAGTTACAGAGCGGGATCACGGATAACTCAGCGCAGAGCGATCTGGGGCTGGATGTGAAGTACGGTGTGACCGCGAGTCTCAACCTCGATGTCACGATCAACACGGACTTCGCCCAGGCGGAGGTGGATAATGAGCAGGTAAACCTGACCCGCTTCGCCCTCTTCTTCCCCGAGAAGAGGGAGTTTTTCCTGGAGAATGCAGGCCAGTTTGCGGTTGGCACGACGAACTCGACGGGTCGGATCGCCGACCTCTTCTTCAGTCGGCGAATCGGCATCTCCGAGTCGCGTGCCCAAGTACCGATCCTGGGGGGCGCCCGGCTGACGGGAAAAATCGGTCAGAACAACATCGCGATCCTGGACCTCCAGACGGACGACGTCGGTGATCAACCAGGGGAGAACTTCCTGGTTGCGCGCTACAGCCGCGACATCCTCGACCGGTCGAAGATCGGGGGGATCCTGATCAATAAGGAGGCCAGCGAAGGCGGGTACTACAACCGAACCTACGCCGCCGACATGGTGCTGTCGCTCACACCTTCTCTCACGGTCGACGGGTTCCTCGCCGGGACCTCGACGCCGGGTTTTCGTGATGAACAGATGGCAGGCCACCTTCGCGCGGGCTGGCTCGATGAGTCATGGCGAATCTACGGCGAATACACCGACCTGGGCGACAACTTTAACCCCGAAGTTGGATTTGTAGAGCGGGTCGGGATAAAGAGGAGCAAGTTCCACTTTGAGGCGAATCCTAGGCCCGAGCGGTGGGGGATCCGGATGATGGAGCCCATGTGGCAAGTGCAGTACTTCACGGACCAGGGCGGCCGACTGGTGAGCCGCCGGTATCATCACATGGTGGGAACGACTTTCGACAACGCTGCCTATCTAAACTTCAGTTTCAACCGCAACTTCGAGCGGCTGGACGACCCATTTAGGGTTACCAACGATGTGGTCATCAACCCGGGCGACTACTCCTTTTGGGACCTGCGCATCAGCTTCAGCAGCAACCCAGCCCGTAGGTTCTTCTACGGGCTGAGTTACGGTCCCCAGACGTTTTATGATGGCGACCGGACGGATTGGTCGCTCAACGCCGGCCTGCGCGTGACCGATCAACTCGCCACGGCAGCCCGGTTCTCCCGGAACGAGGTGTCTCTCCCAGCCGGCGACTTCACCGCCGATCTCGCGTCCTTTCAGCTCGACTACGCCCTGTCGCCGACGATGTCTCTGAGAGGCATCACGCAATACAACTCGGCTTCGGAGCAGTGGAGCACGAGCGCGAGGTTCCGCTACATCTATCGGCCAGGGAGCGACATCTACATCGTCTACGACGAGGTCCGTCGCGACGACGCCATCCCGATTTCGCCCTGGGTGGAGCAGTTCCGCGAGCGCCAGCTGATCATCAAGATGACATACCTTCTTTCGATGTAGGCCGGGAGTCGTCCTCGAAAAGGCCGCAAGAGATGAGGTCTGACGGAGACATCGCCCGGTACTATGACCGGAACACCCTTCGATTTCTATTAGTCGGGGGTGGCTGGGGAAGCGACTCAATCCATCGTGAACTCTGGGGTCCGGGCGTCTCGACTGTCCAGGAGGCGTCGAGCTACATCAACATTCTTATCGCGGACGAGATCCGCGGGCTGGGCCTGTGGCGTCCCTTCTCTGCGATCGACATGGGATGCGGAATCGGAGGCACCATGTTTGAGCTGGTGGATAGATTCCGAGACAGCCACTTCGTCGGAATCACCATCAGTCAGCGACAGTACGACATCGCAGTGGGGCTCTGTGCTCGGAAGGAGCTTCAGAACCGATGTACCTTCGTGAGGGGCGACTTCCAGACCATGCGGCTCGGTCACGACGTGGATTTGATCATCGCGATCGAATCGTTCGTGCACAGTGAACGCCCTGGGAGCTTCATCGATGTTGCCGCCGGGCACCTTCGGCAGGGAGGGACCGTGATCATCGTGGATGACTTTCTGGCCGAAGGTGGCGACGTGAAGAGTCCAGCCGGCCGTCACATCTCGGACTTCAAGGCAGGATGGCATGCGCCAAGCCTGTGCACCATCGAGGACTTCGCTCGCGAAGCAGCAGCATGTGGCCTGGATCTGGCGAAGGCCGCGGATCTCACGGGCCTCGTGCGGCTCGGTCGACTCAGGGATCGAGTGATCGAGCGCCTGAGTCCGGTGTTCCGCACGCTGAATTTGATCGACGTCCCCTTCTTCGGGAACATGATCGGGGGAAACGCCCTACAGAGGGGCCTTAAGGAAGGGTTCCTCGGATATCACCTGTTGGTGCTGCACAAGACCGCCTAGAAGAGCACCCAGCGTCGTGCAGGTACCCAGCCTCCCTACGGCTCACCACCGCCTGGATGTGAGAACTCGTGGGTGCGCCGCAGTTCGCAGACCTGAATGCGGTACTCGAGATAGAAGTCCTCTCGGCCCTTGGTCTGGGCGTCGACATGCTCGGGCTGCCGGCTCCACGGGGCTCGGGCCTCCTCGGACTCGAACTCCGCAAGGGTGACTCTCTCCCCATCCTCGGCTACGAAGGTCTTGTGAGAAAGGTGGCCTGGCATCCCTGCCGCCAGCTCACTCATGTGCGTCGCCCAAACCTCGTATTCGTCCTGAGCTTCGGGCCTCAGCCGGGAGCGAAAGACGGTGATCATCACGTTCGAATCTGCCTTGGCGGTGGCGTTGCGCCGATCAGGCGCGGCCAGGCGATGCTCATCCGCACTCGCTGTACCCGCACACGTGGCATTTCACGCAACCCTCTTCATAGGCGAGTTGTCCAGTACCGCAGTCAGGACAGGAGCCGAGGAAGGAGTGGTCCACTCGCGTGTTGGAAAGTCGATCCTCCGACTCGGGCCGAGTGGCACCGATGCTGCCCACCACGGAGGGGGAGGTGATCGGCAGCTCTTCCTGTACGCCTTCTCGCTCGGCAAGATAGCGCTCGATCGCCTGGGCCACCGCGTCAGGAGCAGAGAGCACCTTGTTCGGACCTACACCTACGGCGCGGTCGCACGAGATCCCGCGGAGCTGGTCGCGTACCGCCGTAATTGGGATCCCGGACCGGAGGGCGAGCGAGGCGAGCCGGCCGATCGCCTCCGCGTCCGCCATCGCCGCGCCACCGGCCTTGCCGAGCGTCGTGAATACCTCGAAGGGGCGACCCTTCTCGTCCTCGTTGATCGTCACGTATAGATCGCCCAATGGAGAGAGCATTTTGACCGTTCGTCCGCGAAGTAGCGATGGGCGTTGGCGCTTGTGACGACCGGCTCTGGCGTCCTGATCCTGCTCTTCCACCTGTCCCCGGAGCCGTTCCATCTCGACCCGCACCCGGTGTGCTTCCTCGCGAGCGTCCGCAAGTTGCTGCTCCAGTGCCGTCCTCTCCTCGCTGGAGACCTCCTTCTTGCCCGTCTTACCGGTCGAGAGAACCTGCATCGGCCGAGACCCGTCCCTATACACCGTGACACCCTTGCACCCCAGCTCGAACGCTAGCTCGTAGATCTCCCGTACTTCGCTTTCGGTTGCTTCATTCGCGAAGTTCGTTGTCTTCGAGATCGCGCTGTCCGTGTGCTCTTGGAAAGCCGCCTGCATGCGGACGTGCCACTCCGGCGAGATGTCATGCGAGGTGACGAAGATGCGCTGGACCTCGTCCGGCACTTCATCGAAATGAATGTGCCCCTCTGAGGCGATCCGCTCCATTAGCTCTTTCGAGTACCACCCCTGCGCCTTCGCGACGCGCACGAAGTCTTCATTGACGTCAGGCATCAGCGCTCCGGCCTGATTCCTCATGAAAGCCACGGCGAAGAGGGGCTCGATTCCGCCCGAGCATCCTGCGAAAATTGAGATCGTCCCGGTTGGCGCAACGGTTGTGAGGTTACAGTTCCGGAGCCGGCGTTCTGGGCGGATACGGGAGCCGTCAGCTCGGCGGGCACAACTCTCTTCGGGACCCCAGATCGACGCCTCCCAGGCTGGAAAGACACCTCTGGTTTCGGCCAACTTCTCCGAGGCAACTCTAGACTCCTCGTTCACGAACTCCATTAACCGACGACCCAACTGGACCCCCTCTTTCGAGTTATACGCCACGCCAACACGCACCATCAGATCCGCCCACCCCATAATGCCGAGCCCGATCCTTCGAATCATCTGCGCCAGGTCGGTGATCTCCGCAAGGGGATAGCGGTTCGCGTCGATAACGTTGTCGAGGAAGTGTGTCGAGAGGTGGACGACTCGGCTCAGCCCATCCCAGTCGATCCGCTCCTCCGGTGTTGCCGCCTCCGGGGCATCCTTCGTGACGAAGCCGCCGACGTTGACGCTCCCCAGATTACAGACATCATACGCCAGAAGAGGCTGCTCTCCACAAGGGTTCGTCGCTTCGTATGCACCCAGAGCAGGAGCCGGGTTGAACTCATTCGCCCGATCGATGAAGAACACTCCCGGTTCCCCGGTCTTCCACGCACCGTGGACGATCATGTCGAAGATCTCGCGGGCGTTGTCCGTGCCCATCGGCTCACCCGTACGTGGGCTCAGCATCTCGTACTCCGAGTCGGTGCGAACAGCCTCCATGAAGACGTCCGTGATCGCCACAGAGATGTTGAAGTTGGTGACTTGAGAGGTGTCATCCTTGCAGGTGATGAAGTCTCGGATGTTCGGGTGGTCGACGCGCAGGATCCCCATGTTCGCGCCGCGCCGGGTCCCCCCCTGCTTCACCACCTCGGTTGAAGCGTCATACAAACGCATGAACGAGATGGGACCGGACGCCACGCCCATTGTCGATCGGACGGTGTCCCCCGTGGGGCGAATCCGTGAAAACGAGAAACCGGTGCCACCGCCCGACTGATGCACCAGAGCCATCGATTTCAGAGTGTCGTAGATCCCGCTCTTTCCGTTCGAAAGCGCATCGTCTACAGGGAGTACGAAGCACGCCGAAAGCTGCCCCAGCGGCCGGCCCGCGTTCATCAGCGTGGGCGAATTCGGTTCAAATTTCCCGGTAGTCATCAGCTCATAGAACTGGCGCGCCAGCTCCTCCACCACCGCTTCGGAGGCGCCGTGGCTGCGGTCCTCCTCCGCGATTACTCGGGCCACTCGCCAGAACATGGTCTCAGTCGCCTCAGTCGGGTTTCCTGCTTCGTCCTTCTTCAGATATCGACGCGCTAGAACGAGCCGGGCGTTCTCGGTCATCGGTGCCGCGGGAAGATCATCCGGAACCTGATCATTGAAGAGGCGGGCGCCTCGAGGGTGGGCTCGTTCCTCTCTGGAGGGCATGTCGCAGGGCTCCTTCGGCTGAGCGCGATGGGTGGGGCTGGTTTCGCGTGTGGAAGTCCGTGTGGAAATGACGTGGAAAGCCAGAGCTAGCTGGTGGAGAAGCGAAAAGACCCTTGATTCCACGCCGGTCGTCGCGTGGAAATCCGGGACGGCAACCACAAAATGTTGTTGCGGTTCTTACAATAGGGCACGATATGTAGTGGGTCAAGGAATTTTTTCGCAGCTCGATTCATCCGGTCTTGCGGTGTGGCTGGCTCTCGGATGGGAGATGCCCCTATACTTCCGGGGTTCTGGGACATTTGAATCCGAAAGTCCGGATCACACCTGGAGGGCACGCAGATGCAGGGCATCCGTCGAACCGTCAAATTTGGTCTACCTCTCGTTGGAATGCTCGTCGCCTTCGGCGGAGCGATCTACGTTCAAGAGGACCTTCCCCGGCTTTTCGCGGTGCTTATCGGCATTCTCCTCATCGAGGTAGGAGCCTGGAACCTCGCCAACCCGTTCCTGCCGTCCACTCGCCGATACCTGCTGCTCAGAGCCGAGGTTGAGACCTTCATGTCCCGAGTACCCGACCTCAACTCAGCCGCGGTCGATGCTCGCTCCTCCTCGGACGCCTCAGATTGGGAGCGCTATCGGGCTGTTCTCTCGGAGATGCACGCGTCGGTTGACCGAATGGGTGTCGCGGCAGGCCAAGAGGCAGGTATGCCCGATACTCGACCGCCTTCGACCTAAGGCGCGCATCGGCCTAGAACGACCATCCTGTCTGTAGGTAGACGGACGCACGCCGAGTCGAACCGGTCTCGACCCTGAGAGGCACCGCGACCCCGACACGAACTCGATCGACCGCCTCGAAGAGGAGCGAGCCGACGACTACGAGTTCGGCTCCGAGCGAGCTCAGCGTCCTCCACTCCGTTCCCGGCCCCTCGGCTTCGCGACCTGCGCCACCAACATCGACGAATAGGGATCCCGCAATCCGATCCACGTGAAGAGGCCACGAGCCGGCCCCCGCGTGAACCATCGCAACGGGGAAGCGCCACTCTGCCGAAGCGCTCCACGCTTTGTCCCCACGGAGTGCCCCGGCGGGCCTCCCCCGTATCGGGAAGCGGCGAAAGGCGTCCCCCAGTGTGAATCCGAGCACGCCTCGTCCGTCCCCTCCAGCACCTCCTACGCTAAAGTGGCCTGCTCTCGAGCCGGGGCCGTCGGCAGTACCGATGGCAGCCCGCAGAGCGAAGACGTGATTTGAATACCCCGGCCCTGAAATCCCCCGAAAGGCGTGGACAGATGCGACCACTTCGCGCAATGCACCGTCGAAGCCTACTCGACCCGCTAGACTATCCGGAACCGTGCGGTCCCATCTCTCCCGAAGCCTAACCGATGCGGTGATCCCATCCTCTCTAGAGACGGAAAACGGATAGGCGCGAGCTGTCGACAGGAGCATCGAGAGCCGGACTTCTGCGAGGCTGGCAGATGGCCGGAGGAGTCCGAAGCGCGAGCTGTCCTGACCGTCGAATCCGAGCAGTCGGGGCCTTTGGGAGATGAGCCTACCGCCGAGTGAGAGAATGCCCGTGCTGCGCGCGCGCTGGCGGGTAAAATCAGCGGCGCCCCCTACCCACCGCTCTCTGCGTGCGGGCAGCAAGGTATCCGGCAGCGCTTCTAGCTGATCGACCTCGATGGGAAACACAAGTACGGGTGTCTGAGTTACCCAATCCTGTCCCGTATCGAGGGTCAGGGTCGGATTACCCAACCCTGCCCAGCGGTAGATGGCGTCCCACTCGGTGCGGCTCCTTTGGGCGCCGAATGGCGTCGCGAATCTCAGGTCATACCGGTGACGTCCGACCAGATCCGAACCCGAGGTGCGGGCGCCCCACGCTACCGGAGGAGCTCTCGGCCGAGAGCCAACTGGCTCTCTAGTCGAACGGGAAGCCAGTACCTTGGGAGCAGTGTCTTGAGCGCCGAATATCTCCGGAGCCCTGCCTCCGTTGGGATTCCCGCGGCAGGAGCAGCTGTGCGCGTCGCCACCTGGTCCACAGCGTCGGCTGCGTAGAGAGCATCAACAGGTAGGGGATCGAACCATGTGTCCGGATCGTACGGGAGGCGTCCAATCTCCCAACCGTCGTCGCTGAGGACGGAGAGGTAGATCCATTCGCCGGCGGAATCGACGGCGGGAAAGGTTCCGGCGGTCACCAGGTCGGTTATCTGACGCAACCACCGGCGATTGCTTCGCTCGGACCCATTCACTTCGACCAGCTCAGAAGCATAGAGGTTTGGGACTCCGCTCCGATCCGAAGACCAGATCACGGTTTGTCCATCAGGCGACCACGTGGGCGAGCTGTTCAGGCTGCGGTCTTCATGCACTTGGCGCACCACTCCGAGCTCCTGATCGAAGACCAGTACGGCCGTCCACCCACCAGGTCGCCGCCGGACGACGGCAAGCCGATCCCCATCGGGAGCCCATGCGGGGAAGCTCCAAAGCACACCGGGCTCGGCTTCGCGCAGGACCCTAATCACCTCCCCGTTCAGGCCGAGAATGACCAGTCGATTGACCGCGCCATCGGCTAGCACGGCCACGACCTCGTCTCGAACGGGATGCGGATCTGCGTGCACGACGCGGAGGCCATGCGATAGACGAGTCACGTCCCCATCGAGGTTGACCCGGAAGAGGTCCCTGTAGATGCGTTAGCGATCGATATGTTCGACCTGCGGGAGAAGGAGGGTCCCGTCAGGCAGCCACCGGGGGGGATCCAACGAATTCCATCTCGTCAGAGTCCGCTCGCCAGCCGCGGTGCTCAGGACGAGACGAAGATCGGATCGCCCGTCCGAACGGATGTATGCGACATCGGGGCCGCTCGGGACCGGAGCTGGGTAGAGGGCCAAGCGACCTCCGTCGGTGAGAAGGGCCGGCCTCGCTGCCCCACCGTCCTCGACCCGCCTGCGCACCTCCAGCGCCTCCCCCTCGACCTCTTCGATCCATTCCGTCCACAACTCCTGGAAAGAGTGCCCGAAGCTGTCCCGTGCTGCGGCATCAAGCCTATATGGGATCCATTGTGACGCCATCGCCTCGAAGAATTGCACGACCGCGGGCTCTCCGTAAGTCTCAGAGAGATACCTGAAGAAGAGAGAGCCGAAGGCATACGGCCGATCCCCGGCCGGCCACTGGGGCGATCGGCCGAGGGCCTGGCCGACCGACTCC
This sequence comes from Longimicrobiales bacterium, assembly GCA_965197485.1. Classification (GTDB taxonomy): domain Bacteria; phylum Gemmatimonadota; class Gemmatimonadetes; order Longimicrobiales; family Gaopeijiaceae; genus JAAXGI01. Next base: position 719,801 of record CBDANG010000011.1, on the reverse strand, counting down.
GATCTCGCGCCGAGCGCTTGCGTACGGGCGATCGCCGCATTGAAGCTACCGTGAACACGCCCTGCTGCCGTATGCACCGACTCTAGGTGTACAGCCACACCCTCGATCCCCAGGTCGGACGTAGTGTATCCCGGGAATGTGGGCCAACTCCACGGCGCCCTACCCAGGACCCATCGGAAGCTGGTTGCGAGCGGACCCGCACGGTCCAGTTGGAAGATGTGCACGAGCTCGTGTGTGATCACGAGTTCCATCCAATCGTCGAAGTGGGATAGCGCGAGACCCTCGAGTGGAGGCTGGGCCGAGATCACGATCCGATTGGACGGGAAGACCTGAGTGAATCCACCTGCGACGTCACTGTGATCCGTAAGGAGGAGGTCAATCTGGCCGGACGGGGAAGGCAGGAAGCTACCCAGGAGGGCTGCATAGGCGTTTTCCGCAATGACCGCGGCGCCCCTGCCCTCTTCCTCTAGCTGGATGGGAAACGTGACTCTGAAGTTCGGCGTCTCGAGAGTCCGATACTCCTCGTGCGGGGGGACCTCCTGGCCCCAGACTGTCCCGGGAACGGACAGCGAAAGGAGGGGGACCGACCCGACTAGAAGGGTTGGTGCACAGAGCCAGCGGATACTCTGGCGACCCCTTTCCGAGCGGTGCGCGGCAAAGCGATCTTTCAGCACTTTCTTTCAGTGGAGTAAGGCATGGCTCGTGGTAGGGACTCGTTCTGGCACAGTCTGGGGCGCAGCGTCGAGAATGTGATCTCTCCGCGGCCCGGAAGCTCTACCCTCTCGTCCGCCGGCCGTTCGCGCCCTCGCAAGCGTCCCGTGGACCGACTTGATGCTAGGGATAGGCCGGGCGACCCGGTGTCGGGAGTCCTCGTAGGTGCTGTCACGGCGCTCATCGTCTCTGTCATTCGTAGGTGGTCGCGGTCGAACCGGCCGTCACCCCGCGCGATGGCCAAAGGTGCCGTAGCGGGGGCCGGAGCTGCAGGGGCCGCGCTCATCTACCGGCTCCTCCTCACGCGGGCAGGGGAAGGGTCGCTCGACCCTTCGCGGGCCAGCAGACGAGGATCTCCCAGCGAACTCGCGGATGAACTGCTTGCGGGAGCAGGACGGGGGCTCATCTACGCCGCGCTATTGGATCCGTACTTGGGGGGTCCCCCCATCGTGCGCGGTGCGATCGCGGGTACTGTTGACTACCTCGTGGCGCCATTGGGAGGGCTCTTCTCGTCGCTGCAGGAATTCTCACCCATCCGAAGAGTGCCGGTGATTTCCGTTCTGTTGGAAGCAGGGGATGCGGAAGACGATCCCTACCTCACCTTCCTCCTCCACGGGGCGGTCATGGGCCTCCTCTACGGTGACGATTCCCCTCGAGATTGAGAGAGTCCCGCCCCGATCTCGACTCTTGGAATCCGTTCCCCTTCGATGACTGGCTGCACCTCGGGATCACTTCGATAGGATCCTGGACACTGCTGCAGCTGCGTCACATCTCCCCCGGCGCGCCGCTCGGCCGGGGGTAGAATCCCGAACAAATCCGTACCGAGCATATCGGGCCCCGCTCTCCAACCCGTGATATGACAGAAGGCCAAGGGCCGGGCCTGAATAACTGCAGGTAGATAGAAGAGCGAGACCGTGTCGACGTGGTCAAGCAGGAGGTACGCTGCGCCTACACGGTCCGCCTCGGCGAGGAACTCGTCGGGATCCCGGGTGAACGGGAAGACCCGACCGGCAGGTCCCCCGAATAGGTAGTGGATCCGGGGCTTTCGGTTGAGCACAACCGCCCGGCTCGGAAGGTTCGCGCCCGCCCAAACTGACGCGTCGCGGAACTCGGAGAACCCCCGCCCCTGGCACCGGATCGGGTCTCCGGCCTCAGCGATGCCCCTACACTCCGCCGCGCCCTCCGCGAGTGACAACCACCTCGGAAGGGCAGGTAGTGCCAACAACAGGAAGACGGCAGCGAGGCCTCCGGACGCTCCCCCCCGACCGAGTGGGCGCGCCGCGCGCGCGACTGATTCCCCCGCATAGAGGAGGATGAGGGGATAGAGCGGGAGAATGAACCGATCGCCGGACCATACCTCGGGCCAAACCAGGATAAGGCCCAGGTAGAGCGGTACGAAGAGCTCCGCCGCTGCAGGTGAGACTCGCACCCGCGCGACCCAGCCAGAGACCGCGAGGCCCACCATGACGATCCCGAAGGCCGCCAAGACCCTCGCGTTAGCCCCGGACCACCACTCCCCGGGCAGGACCGTTCCCACATAGAGCTGAAGGTTCGCCCATGAGCGCGCAGGAAGCTGAATCCAGGTCACCGTCCCTAGCTGAGGCTCGTAGGGATTCACCATCCAGAACTCGGATTGGTAGGCACCGTCGCCACCACCTCGAACCCGGAGGATCCACCAAAGCCCAGGTAGGGCGAGGCAGATCGCAAAGACTGCCGCGGCGCGAAGACGGCGGGCCAGGAGGAGGGAGGCGGTGAGCGCGAGCACGAGAGGGAGACCCGCAGAGCGTGTGAAGAAGGCGAGGATTGCAGCTGCTCCCGATAGGACCAGCCAGCCGCGAGGAGAGAGTCTTCCATTCGCCATGGGCCTCTCAGACGTCGCGCGCTCGACGGCCATTAGCGAGAGAAAGGTAAGAACCAGGAACGCTGGCTCAGAAAGGATCCAACGGCTGGCCTGGAGCCATCCTCCTGAGAAGACGGTGAGGGAGGCGACTGCCACCGCCGCCAGGGTGCCCGCCCTTTCCGACGCCCATACGAACACCAGGAGCACGGCGACGGAGGTGAGCCCGGCCATCAGCAGCTTGAATGCCATCCAGCTCGACGCCCCGGCCATCATCAGGGCCCCGAGAATCATGGGGAACACCGGCGGATACTTCCTGTGCGCGGGAAGACCCGGTTCCCAGAGCTCGGTGTATCCCTCACCGGAAACCAGCGAGTGGGCCAGCGAAAGGTATCCAGCGTTGTCCCCCCCCGTGTGCGGGGCAGGGGTCGAGACTGCTGTCAGGAGGACCGCGGTGATCACAGCGAGGAGGCAACCGAGGAGAACGAAGGATAGGCGATCAGTGTGCTGCACCTTGCCCTCTTCCAGGATAGAGCGCTCCAAGCACCCGTCTGCCCTTCGCACCTGTGACCCCCGGGACGTTGCCGGCCAACCCGTTCTTATGGGCCCAGGCGAGAAGTCCGAACGCGGCGGCCTCCCGAGCGTCGGGATCGATCCCAAGGGCCTCGGATCCAGTCTTGACCGGTAGTGGCGAAAGCTCCCTGTGGAGCGCCGCCACGAGCGTCGGGTTCCGCGCACCTCCTCCAGTGAGCACGACTTCGTGCACGGCTCCGGCCGGGAGAAACCGTTCATAAGCCAGACCCACCGACCGCGCCGTGAGCTCGGTGAGGGTGGCCAGCAGGTCGTCCCAAGCAGCCTCGGTGTCCGGCCGGACCGTCGCCACAATCTGATCGAGTAGCTGGTCTCCGAACCGCTCCCGACCCGTAGATCTCGGCGGCGCCTCGAGAAAGAAATCGTCGGCCATCAAGTCCGTGAGGAGTTCCGGAATCGGAGTTCCACGCGCCGCGCGCCGCCCGTCACGATCCCACGGTTCGGTCCCGTTGGAAGCGAGTTGGGCTGCCCGATCGAGGAGCGCCACCCCAGGACCAGTGTCGAATCCCAACACTCCCTCGGGATCGCCATCAGCGGGAAGAAACGTGACGTTCGCCATCCCGCCGAGGTTCTGAAGCGCCCGCCCGATCCCGGGTCGTCGCAGGAGAACCCAGTCCGACCAGGGCACGAGGGGAGCGCCTTGACCCCCCGCGGCCATGTCTCGGCTGCGAAAGTCGGCAATCACGTCACAACCCAGGTCCTCGGAGAGTATCGCCGCGTCCCCAAGCTGCAGGGTAACCCCCGCGTTTCCAGGTGTGGGCGGTTCGTGCCAGACGGTCTGCCCGTGCGAGCCGAGCGCGACCACCGCTGCAGCATCCGTATCGCACGCGTCCAACAGGGAACGAAACGTCCGAGAGAAGGACCTCCCGAGCTCGGCATGAACCAGGGACAGGGCCTGAGCACCCCCCGACTCGATCGCCCCACGAATCTGAGCGCGCCGGTCCTCGCTGTAGGGCTCAGAACGGAAGCCGACCATCTCCCATTCGATCAAGGAAGGATCCTCGCCGCGGATCTTCAGGAGGACGGCATCTACACCGTCCAGCGAAGTTCCGGACATGAGCCCCCCGAAGAGACCGTCTATCGCGCTCACTTCTCGTCGGGCATTGGGGTGGGTGGGGGAGAGGGCCCGTCAGCGCTCCGGCGGGTATCGGGCCACAGCAGCCGTTAGTATCTTCGGCAAGCAGTTCGGTGCCTCATAGATGCACCTTTCGATGCGAAAAGCTAACGGACGGTTGACTGGCCCGGCAACGAGCCCTGGAAGTCATCCCGTCCACTCATCAGACGCGCCAGGACCACCTGTTCAGATGGACCTATTGGACCGCGCTCAATCCCTGAAATCCCGGCTCATCGAGATCCGGAGAGACCTTCACCAGTATCCGGAACTCAGCTTTGGCGAGGAGCGCACTGCAGCTCTTGCTGCGCGTGAGGCTGAGGCTGCCGGATTCGCCGTCCGGACCGGAATCGCCCGAACCGGGGTGATCGCCGAGCTGACGAATGGCGAGGGTCCTACGGTGGCGGTTCGGGCAGACATGGACGCCCTCCCTGTGCAGGAGGTGAGTGACGCACCGTATACCTCTCAGGTTGAGGGCGTAATGCATGCCTGCGGGCATGACTTCCACACGGCAGGATTGGTCGGCGTATCCCATCTCCTCGCAGAGATGAAGAGCGAAGGTATGCTCCCTCCGGGTAGGGTCCGACTCCTGTTTCAGCCATCTGAAGAGGCTTCCGACTCAGAAGGCAAGAGCGGTGCGATGCGGATGGTGGAGGAGGGCGCGATGGACGGCGTTGACGCCGTTGTGGGGCTGCATGTAGGCGCTCACCTCCCGGCTGGGAAGGTGTTCTTGCGCGAAGGCCCGTTCTTCGCTGGTTCGGACGAGGTCGTGATCACGGTGGAGGGAAGGAGTGCACACGCCGCCCGCCCCCACGAAGGAGTGGACGCAGTCGTGCTGGCCTCTCTGGGAGTCGTTACCGCACAACAGATTGTCAGCCGCACCCTGTCCCCAGCGATGGCGGGTGTTCTCACGTTTGGAACCATCGAGGGAGGCGACGCCCCCAACGTCATCGCGGACAAAGTCGTCGTCCGGGGAACGCTTCGATACTTCGAGCCTGAGGTCCGGAGCCGTATCCAGGACGGTGTTCGACGCGCTTTCGCAACTGTCGAGGCGATGGGCGCGCAGTGCGGAGTTCGGTTCCTCGCCGGGTATCCCCCGGTGATCAACGATCCGCAGGTTACGGAGTGGGTGCGGGAGGCCTCTGCGTCACTCATTGGCGGCGACGGTTTCTTGACCGAGGAGCCAAACATGGAGGCTGAGGATTTCGCGTTCTTCGCCCAGCGGGCGCCGGGGGCCTTCTTCTGGCTTGGCGCGGCGCTTCCCGAGCCACGAGGGCATCACCGCCCGGACTTCGATATCGACGAGGAGGTCCTCCCGTTGGGCTCGGCTCTCCTGACTAGGTCCGCGACTCACCTCATGGAGCGCCTGCACCAGCCCAACCCTCTCTCAGATGATTGATCTGCGCCCAGTCCGACGGAGTCGGCCCGAGTGGGTCACCACGGCACTGGTGGTGGGCGTGGCCTTTGCGGCGACGGGTTGTGACTGGCTCGGTCTTGACCGAACCGGCGTCGAGTTCCCGGAGACCTGGGGATTGCCAGCGCGCGTGGAAGCGGTGACCGCTCAATCAACCATGGTATCCACCGTGGATGCGTTGGCTACTCGGGCAGGCCTTTCCGTCCTGGAGGATGGAGGGAACGCGGTGGATGCGGCGATCGCCATCTCGTTCGCGTTAGCGGTCGTGAACCCCGAGGCAGGCAACATCGGGGGAGGTGGATTCATGGTTATCCGGCTTGCCGACGCCAGCGTCTACACCCTCGACTACCGCGAACGGGCGCCCGGAGCAGCGTCACGCGACATGTACCTCGATGACCAAGGGGAGGTCACCGAAGCGTCGGTCCGGGGCCACCTTGCGGCAGGGGTGCCCGGCTCGGTCATGGGGCTTTGGGAAGCCCACCGACGCTTGGCGACGATGGATTGGGCTCGGCTTGTCGAGCCATCGATTCAGCTGGCCGAAGGATTCGAGGTTGGTGAACAACTGGAGCGCTCTCTACGTGGGGCTAGCGGCGGCCTCGACGCATTCGATTCGAGTCGCTCGGTATTCCTACCGGGGGGGGAGCCGCCATCTGAAGGCGAGACCTTCCGCCAGCTCGATCTCGCCCGCACGCTCGTCAGAATCCGGGACCGCGGGGCCGACGGCTTCTACAGAGGGGAGACAGCGGATCTCATCGTGGAGGAGATGAGCCGCGGTGGGGGACTGATCAGCGGTGAAGACCTGGTCTCCTACACCGCCGAATGGCGAGATCCCGTGAGCTTCCAGTATCGGGGATACACCGTACACTCCATGCCGCCGCCATCATCCGGAGGCGCGACGATGGCACTCATGGCCCACATGATAGAGGCGTATGACGTGCCCGAGCTCGGATGGAACTCGACCCGAACCATCCACGTGCTGGCCGAAAGCTGGAAGAGGGCGTATTCGGATCGGAACCAGCTCCTCGCGGATCCGGATTACGTGGATCTACCGCTCGACCGCGTTGTCTCGCTGGACTACGCGCGGGAGCGGAGGGCAGACATCTCGCTCGACGCGGCCACTCCTTCCTCCCAGATTGGGCCGGGACTGCTGGTCTCCGAGGGCACTGAAACGACGCACTTCTCAGTGGTCGACCAAGCGGGCAATGCGGTAGCCGTCAGCACGACTCTCAACTCCCTGTACGGAAGCAAGGTGACGGTGGAGGGAGCGGGGTTCCTGCTCAACAACGAGATGGATGACTTCGCAGCGAGACCCGGGTTTCCCAACCAGTTTGGTCTCGTCCAAGGAGAGCAGAACGCGATCGTGCCCGGAAAGCGCATGCTCTCGGCCATGACGCCGACGGTGGTCGAGACTCCGGAGGGAACCCTCTTCTTAGTGGTCGGGACCCCAGGCGGGGGCACAATCATCACTACGGTCTTTCAAACCATCGTCAACCTCGTGGATTTCGGCATGAGCCTCGGCCAGGCCGTGAATGCTCCACGGGTCCATCACCAGCACCTCCCTGACCGGATCATGTATGAGAGGGGTGGGCTTCTCATCGCGGTCGCTGACTCCCTGCGGGCTCTCGGCCACACGCTTGTGGAACGGAGAGGGAGCTCCGGCGACGTACAGGCGATCATGGTACTCCCGGATGGCACCCGCCTCGGCTATGCAGATCCCAGGCGAGGAGGGCTGGCGGCTGGATACTGATGGACTCAGGGTATGAGGGGAGCGAGCTTCGCCGGGGTCTCCAAGAGCACAACGAGCCTCGTCCCTTCTCGGATCACGGCGTGCCCGTCACGCGTGGTGAAGGCGACCCCTGCCCCCCCGAGGGCACCCACTGCCGCACCCTGAATCGCCGAACGCGCGTCTCCGCCTAGAATCCGGCCGAGGACGGCACCAGCCGCCGCGCCCGTCACCACCGTGATGGCGGTCCGCGTATCGGAGGCGGCGGACGCCGTCTCGACCTCTGCCTCGGCGACCACAGCGTCTAGTGGTATGATCGTACCATCGATCAGGAGAGACTCGAAGGCGAGCGAGAGGAGGGCCTCTTCTTCCGGGTCGCTGCTCCGTCGGGCATCCGCAATCCTCCCCTCCAGCCGAGCACCCTCGGGTACCAGAACCATCCCGTCTGACGCGAGAATCTCCTCGGACACCGTCACCTGGAAGGTGTCGCCGACCTGATGAGTTCGCGTCGACAGAGTGAGCCCCATCACCGTGGGGATCCGGGTCCCAGTGGGGATCACGACCGGCTCGAGCGGTTCCTCATCGGCAGATACCGCATCCTCTGGTCCGATCTTGAGACCGACGGAAGCGTCGTCCTCGACGGTCGCCGGCTCCAGCAGCCCTCCTACCACACGTTCCACCGGATTCCGAAGGCTCCGACTCCAGAGTCAGATCAGGTAGGCCGGCACCGGTGTCGGGCGACTCGTCGACTCCTGGCGCCACCGCCTCTTGCGATAAGTCGGCAGGATCTGATAGTGCCTCACGAGGTCCCCCTTCGCTGTCTTCGGCACCCTCGGCGGCTGGAGTCTCTTCAGTGGAAGCAAGCTCCCCGTCCGCCTGAGCGAGAGAGGTCTCATCAATCGCTCGATCCGAGGACATGGGCCCCAAAGCGGATGGTGCGGACAGATCCGACGAAATGGGATCAGGCATGGCCTCGCCCCCGTCCGGCTCGGAAGAGGCCCCGCACCCGCTGAGGACCAGGGGAATAAGCACGGCGGCAACGAATAGGAAGAGATTGGAGCCCGGGAGTACACTGGGGGGAACATTCCGCCAAGCGAACACGCTATACTCTCCCTCGAACGATTCTCTCGAGTTCACGCTTCGATCGAGTCCGATCCAGCACTGGCGGCTCCATGAACCGCCTACGCGCCAACTCCGATGACTCGATCGGGTCGACGCAGAGGGAAACTACACCGGGTCCACGCAGAATGAGCCACCTCAGGACAGTCCTTCCATACTTCCGGCCCTACGGGACGGAAATGCTCCTGGGAATCGTGCTGGTAATCGTGTCCAATGCGTTCGCCGTCGCGGGCCCCTGGGTCTTGCGACTGGCGATCGACGCGCTCGAGTCACCCGACATCGGCCGGCGCCTGATCGCCGGATACGCAGGTGTGGTGGTCGGTCTCTCGCTCTTGGGAGGCGCGGCTCGGTTCGGAATGCGTCAACTCATGAATGGGGTGAGTCGCCGCGTCGAGTGCGATCTTCGCACGGACTTCTTTCGGCATTTACTCCGGTTGGACGCCACCTTCTACGGGAGAGAGCGCACGGGAGATATCATGAGTCGTGCTACGAACGACACCCTGGCGGTGCGTCAAGCCGTTGGGCCCGCGGTAATGTACTCGGTGAACACCACCGTCATGTCCGCCTTCACCCTCACCCTGATGATCTTGATTTCGCCCCTGCTCACGGGGCTGGTCTTGATCCCGATGCTTGTCCTACCTCCAGTCGTACTGTGGTTCGGGAGAATCATCCACGAGCGCTTCCAGCGCATACAGGAACAGTTCTCCGCCATGTCGACTCAGATCCAGGAGAACCTCACCGGAGTCCGTTTGGTTAGAGCCTACGTTCAGGAGGAGGATCAGGCTCGTCGATTCGATGAGATGAATCAGGAGTACATGGACCGGAACCTCTTCCTGGTGAAGGCTCAGGGCCTGTTTCATCCCGTTCTCGGGCTCCTGACGGGTGTGGCCATGGTGATCGTACTCTGGATCGGAGGGGGTGGGGTGATGACGAACTCGATCTCAGTCGGAGCCCTCGTCGCGTTCATCTTCTATCTCAACCTCCTCACCTGGCCGATGATCGCGCTGGGGTGGGTCGTGAACCTCTTCCAAAGGGGTGAGGCCTCGATGGGCCGGATCAACACCATCCTCTACACGCGACCGCAGGTCGAGCCGGGTATCGGGCGGGCGATCAGGTCAGCTCGAGGTCACATCGAGTTCGAGGGGGTCTCCTTCCGTTTCCCGAATACCGACCGTGAGGTCCTCCACGACATCTCTTTTTCGGTTGATCCCGGAGAAACGGTAGCTCTGGTAGGTCCTACAGGCTCTGGGAAGAGCGCGCTCGTGTCCCTCATTCCGCGGATATACGACCCTACGCGAGGACAGATCCGATTCGACGGCGTGCCCCTGCCGGCCTACGACCCCCAACGCCTTCGACAGGTGATAGGGGTCGTCCCCCAGGACACATTCCTGTTTTCCGAGACCGTCGCCTCCAATCTGGGTCTCGGCCTCGGCACCAGCACTGGATTGAAGCCCAGAGACGGGGTTGACCCCAGGATCCTGGAAGCCTCAGAGATCGCGCAACTCCACGAGCAGGCGGAGCAACTCCCCTGGGGCTATCAAACCCGACTCGGGGAGAGGGGCATCAATCTTTCAGGAGGACAGAAGCAAAGGGCCGCGCTCGCGCGCGCCATCGCCCGCGACCCAGTGGTGCTCATCCTCGACGACGCGCTTAGCGCAGTCGATACCCATACGGAGGCCCTTATCCTGTCCCGGCTCCGCGAGTCGCTGCAAACAAGGACCTCGTTTCTGATCTCTCACCGGGTGACGGCTGTTATGCACGCGGACCGTATTTTGGTCCTAGACGACGGAACGGTCGTGGAGGAGGGCACACACGAAGAGCTACTGGCCAGGCAGGGGGTCTATGCCAGACTTCTGCGGCGCCAGCTTCTGGAACAGTCGTTCGCGGACGAAGTGCAAGAAGAGGAGGGAGTTAGATTCGCTCGAGGAGGAAGTCGGGTGTGAGCGGCACCAACCAGCTCGTCAGAGCGGTGAACGTCCCGGTGACCAGGAGGAGTCCGAGAAGGACGAGAAGCAGCCCCGATGCCTTCTGAACCAGGGGAAGGAACCGGCGGAATCGCGTAAAGAGTACGAGGAAACGATCTACTGCAACGGCAGTGATGAGGAACGGGACGGCTAGGCCGGCTGAGTAGGCCGCCAATAGACCGAACCCCTGCCAAAAGGTCTCCTGAGTACCTGCAAAGGTGAGTATCGCCCCAAGAACCGGGCCGATGCAGGGCGTCCAACCCGCACCGAAGGCAACGCCCACACCGACGGCACCGATGTACCCGATAGGCCGGTCCGAGACGTGGATTCGCACTTCCCTGAAGAGGGGCGCAATCCTCAGGATCCCCGCTAGATGGAGTCCCAATACGAGGATGACGATCCCGCCGATCCGCGCGATCCATACTTCGTAGTAGCGGAAGAACTGGCCTAGGAATGACGCGGAGGCCCCGAGCAGAAGGAAGATCAGAGAGAACCCTCCGACGAAGAGGAGAGCGTATCTCAGCGTTAGACCTCGATCCGCACCCTCCTGGAGATCCTCCACGCTCATTCCCGTGACAAACGACAGATACGACGGCACGAGTGGGAGGACGCACGGCGACAGAAAGGAGAGAATTCCTGCGCCCAGCGCGATCAGGATGCCCCCTGAGTCTGTCATTCCCCCTCCCCGCCAAGGTTGGCTGGGCTATGCCTCGCCTTCGGGCGCCTCATGTCGGGCTCGCCACCACTGGATCGAGCTCCTAACGGCGAGAACCAGCCCAACCCAGCCCAGGAGCGCCCCCACGATCCATCCCACGACCTGGGGGAAGAGCGCGGCGCTTAGCGCCACAACGAGCAGAAGGACCGCCACGGTAACCAGCACGACCCGGTCTTCGCGACCTACCACGCGGTGGCCGGCGATCGCGTCGCCGAATGCCGAACCCGCACGCGCAAAGTCGGCCAGGGTGAGCGCCTGGCCCCCTGCGCTCATCCTCCTCCTGATTCGACCCCGCTCGAGGAAGGTCGGTTCGGGATCGAGGGGAGCCGTTCCGAGTCCAGGCTCGCCACTCGGAGCTAGAGCAGCTCCCTCCAACCCAGGATCCAGACCTCGATCTACCGGGCTCTGCTCGGTGTCTGCCCCCGGTTTCTTGACGGGGAGTACGATCTCGACGGATGAGGCCAGATCGGATAGGAAGAACCCTTCTACCTGAGAGGCCAGATCGGAATCGAGAACCCCCATGTCGAGCTCCCAGTTTCCGAGCAGAGACGCAGCATTCAGGTTGGACGAACCGATTCGACACCAGCGACCATCCACGACCGAAGTCTTGGCGTGAATCATCCCTCCTTCCCACTCAAAAATCCGCACTCCCGCGCGCAGGAGGCCCCGATATCCTCCTCTAGAGAGGCTTCCCATCCATGGCCAGTTATTGTGTGCGGGAACAAGGATCCGAACGTCTACGCCATCTCGAGCCGCAGCCATGAGCGCGGCGGATACGGGTCGCGGCGCAAGAAAGTACGGATCCGTAATCCACAACCGCTGTTCAGCCACCGAAGCCATGAGCTGAGTCGCTCGGTAGACCCGGGAGCGCTGAGGGATCCCCTCGATCAGCCACACTGCCGAGTCACCCGCAGGTGCGGAACGCGCGGGATCGGAACGGGCCTCGCGAGGAACCTCCCCCCCTTGTAGCGCCCAGATGTGCTCGAAGGTAAGTGCTGCCGCCGCTGCGGCCGGTCCCCGAATCTCGACTCCCGTGTCTCGCCACGGGGCGTCGGTCTGCGTTCCCGCCCACTCCTGCCCTACGCAGAAGCCGCCGAGAAAGGCAACTTCCCCGTCGACCACGACCAGCTTGCGGTGATCCCGCTGTAGAATCCCCAGCGGATCCCCCACGGAGGGAGGGTTGAAGGCCCTCACCTCCACTCCGGCCTCTCTGAATGGCTTCCAGAACTTTCGAGGAGTCGCCCAACATCCCATCCAATCGTAGAGAACCCGCACCTGAACACCGGCACGCGCTCGTTCCGTCAGGGCGTCTCGGAACCGGTATCCGATCGGATCGTCCCGCAGGATGTAGTTCTCGAAGTGGATGAATCGGTTGGCGCCCTCGATCGAGGCAAGCCAGGCCGCAAACGCAGAAGGACCATCGAACTGAACCGCGATGCGGTTCCCATCGATCCGGGAAGAGGCCGTCGCACGACTCATGGCCCTCTCGGGAAACGACGAAGAGAGCTCAGGTCGCAACGGAGTGGCTTCGCCGCGCGTCATAGATTGGGGGCTCCGGAGGGAACGCACCTGGCCGGGCTCTCTAACGCTCTTATCAGCAGGCAACTTAGACGGTGTCGATCGGGCAGGTCAGCCCGTCCGTGGGAGGCTCGGCTCCGGCATCCTGACAGGACGCGCACAGGCCGTAGATCTCGAGCCGATGGCGAATCGGGCGAAATCTGTGACCAGCTTCAACCTGCTGTTTAATACTCTGGACCTCCTGACTCTTGAACTCCGTCAACTGCCCGCATTCGAGGCAAATCAAGTGTTCGTGTTCGGGTTGCCGGGACAGGCGATGCTCGTACCGCTTGAAGCCTTCGTTGAAGTCGTGCTCCTCTACGAGCTTACTCTTCACAAGGAGGTCGAGGGTCCGGTAGACGGTGGCCTTCCCTATCCGTTCCCCGGACATCCGAAGCTGCTGCTCGATCTCCTCCACCGACAGATGGGCTTCGGAGGAGAACACGACTTCGGCAACGGCCTCGCGCTGCTGGGTCACCGGGAGCCCGTGCTCACGCAGGTATCGTCCAAAGAGCCTTATGAACGGCGAGACCGACGTGGCTGTTGGCTGACTCATCCGAGGGTCTCCTCAGAGGACCCAAAGCGACCTACGCCTTGCAGGGCCGCTCCGGCTCTATGTACTGCCTCATCGGGCGTCCACTTCCCGATGAGGTTCTCGAGCACCGCCGGGTCCCCCGCGAGGGCGGTAGATCCAGGTGCACCGAACCCGGCGCCCGAACGCTCCACGACTCCCTCCATCACACGAGGTAGACGGTCCGTGGGAGCCTCCCCCTCCTCTTGAAAGCTCGGGTGAAAGGTCACCCCCCGGCCGGTCTCCTCCGCTCGGTAGGAGAGGGTTACAAGGACTCTTCGGTCCCCCCCCGCATAGCACCCTGCAGCGACCAAACCGCTCTCACTTCGTCCATCCGCACGCGGGGGGAAGATCCAGACCCGGTCAAGCCGCTCTGGCGGAACCCGCTGTCTCAGACGTCTCAGAGCTTCCGCAACCGCCCCTGGGACGCCGATGTCTCGCTCCGCCATAGGATTTACGCTCTCCGCCTCGTCACAGTTCCGGTGCGCTGCTCGGAGCGGCATCCATCCCGGCCGTCTCCGCCCCCGCAGCGATCACATGGGCGACCACCCGCTCCCGAACGTCGTCGAGCGAACCATTGACCAAGGCACCGGACGCCCGAAGGTGCCCACCTCCACCAAAAGAACGCGCGAGGGCGTTCACGTCCACGACCCCATTAGAGCGAAAGGAAACCTTGACCTGCGCGTCTTCCAGCTCCCTGAAAAGGAGCCCCACCTCGACACCGCTGAGCTCGCGAGGGTAGTCGATCATCCCTTCGAGATCGTCCGAGTTACAACCAAGGTCCCCGAACACTTTTGCCGGGACCGAAATCCACGCCACACGCTCATTTTGAGAAACGTCCAACGTGGGCAGGACCTCCTGGAGGAGCCGGATCCGTCTGAGGGGCATCTGGCCGTACACCTCGCGATAAATCCCATCTGGCGAGGCACCGCGACTGATCAACTCGGCGACAATGGAGTGCACTCCAGCAGTCACGTTCGAAAAGCGGAACGACCCCGTATCGGTCATTATGGCTACATAGAGGGCATCTACGACCGAGCGCCTCCAGGGCCCACCCTGGGACCAAAACAAGTCGAAGACCAACTCTCCTGCCGCAGCTGCCGTATCGTCTTGCAGCAAGAGTCCGTCAAACACGTCGTTACCGACCGGGTGGTGGTCGATCACCAGCGTGGGAAGATGATTCACAAGGGAGCTCACCCTCCCAATACGCGACTTCTCAGCCGTGTCCGCAATCACGCATAGGTCCGCTTCACGACACCGGTCGCGTGCCTCGGCAGAGGCAGCCTCGAGAATCTTCATCTCGTCGTCGACGATGAATCGGAAGCGCCTCGGAAAGGAGGTCGGATTCACGATCCACGCTTCTGCACCCGAATCCGCAAGAAAGGAAAGAAGCGCGGCCTCGCAACCCGCCCCGTCTCCATCCGCGTTCACGTGGGTGGTGAGGATCACCTTCTTGGCCGCTCTCAGGGCGCCGACAGCCGCCGCGACGGCCGGTCGACGGGGTTCGGGTATCTCATAGCGCATCGGCCAAACTTTCCTTGACGGTGGAGGCTGTGTAAGGACCCGGGTCCCTCACGCCCCTGGGAGCTTCTTACGAACCTTGGCCCAGTTGGAAAAGACCAAGACGTGTATTCCGGCCGGGGTCCCCTGGATGGTGGCGGAACGTAACGCCTCGAGGAAGGCCCGGGGCTTGTTCCCGTGGCACGGTAGCTCCACCCAAGTGTTGCCCAGCTCACCTAGGGTATGCGCGTCTGATCCCGCTCCTTGGAGGAGCCCATGCCGACGCGACAACTCCGCACCACGAGCGTTTCTCCCCTGTGAGAGCAGCCGGGCGTTGAACACCTCCACAACATCCAGATGGGGCGCGAGAGCCTCCGCGAGGTGACCGGATCCTCCCTTCCCAGGGGCATAGGGGTGTGGAAGATAGACGACCCCACCCTGCTCGTGGATGAGGTGACAGGTGGTCTCGGCTGGGGTGCCCTTCGGAATCTCTTGCGACAGATAGAGGCCAATCACGTCGACGCCCTCAGCGGTCTTCACCTCTTCCCCGGGAATGATGGCGTCTGGGTGCCGCACAGCCATCTCCAGAGCTACCGACAGCGAGTTGTGGTCCGTGATTGCGATGCGATCAAGCCCGCGTGTTCGGGCCTTCGCTAGAACAGCCTCGGGGTCGGATAGGCAGTCCCACGATCCCCAAGTGTGCAGGTGCAGGTCCAGGCGCATCGATGCGCTCACGAGCCGTCTTCGACCCCCGCATCGGCGCGCAGACTCGAAAGGAGGCTCACAGCGGATTCCTCCAGGGCGCGCAGGGTCCCCTCATTTCGAATCACGTGGTCCGCCTTCGCGAGCTTCAGCTTGGGGTCACCCTGGGCAGCCAGCAGGCGCCGGGCCTCCGATCTCCGAATTCCTCTATCGACGACGAGACGCTCCTCTCTCACAGACTCGGGCGCATCCACCACGACGATCACGTCGAACAGGTCTTCCATCCCGACTTCGAAGAGGAGCGGGACCTCGCTGACCACGAGCGGCGCCCCTTCGAGCCGGCGATCCTGCAGCCACTGTTCCCGGAGCGCCCGAATATGGGGATGTAGAACGCCTTCGAGCCGCTTCCGAGATTCGGGATCTCTGAACGCGAGATCTCGCATTCGGCCCCGGTCCAGCGAACCATCCTCCTTGAATGCTCTGTCGCCGAAGAGTGCGATGATCTCTTTCCGCGCCGGGCGGCCCGGTGCAACCGCATCTCGAGCCAGATCGTCGGCCCGAACGACGGGTACCCCGGCTTCGGCCCATACCCGCGCGACCGCTGACTTGCCAGAGGCCACGTTCCCGGTCAACCCTACCTGGATCATGGCGTGGGCTTAGAGGGCTCGTGGTAGTGCCCGGTATGCTGGGGTCCGAATGCGGACCTCAGTTCCGGGCCTCCTCCCACATGAGATCGTCCGAGGTTTCGAATTCCCCATCCGGGCCAGCCGAAATAGCACGTACGCTCGAGCGAGTCACCTCTCCCCTGTAGGGAGTATCCCAAGCGTCCACCCGGGTTCTGGCCTGCGGATAGCGTTGATCAAGCCACGATTTGAATTCCGCTCGTCGGAGGGGCGCGTTCCCTCTCTGCCCCACGTACACATCGAGATCGGCGGCAATTTGGCGGAGCTCCTGGCGGGTCATCCAGCGTCTGCCTGGCTCCAATGTCGGCTGCACCCACCCGCCAATGAGGGCCCGCGAGTCAGGAAGGTACAGAGCTATGCCCAACACGATCACGAGCAGGGGAAGCAGCCGTCGGATCAACTAGTCCTCCACACTCAGTGGTTTCGTCGCATTCGACTCGCCCAGCGCAGGTAGCGCGCTACCTCGTTCAGAGGGGGATCGATATCTCCGTCCCCGTAGGCGGTTTCCATTCTCCAGCGCAAGTAGGAAGAGGGCGGCAGCGGAAGGAAGGGGGGCCGACGGTACCAACCACGAGCCCTCGAAGCCCAGGCCAATCCCACGACGTCAGGAAGGAGCCACGGGCGGCGGAGGATCAAGCGGATCATGGCTCGGCGAAGTCCCATCTCGTTTTTCCTGAGGTCCGGTGAACAGTGCCTACGGCCTAACCATCAGTGGGACACAACGAGTCATCTGGGGTAGCTCCACATGGGCTAATCTAGCGTTCTTGACCCCGTTGCCAGAAGAGCGGTGTCGATCCACTTTCCAGGGTCCATGACCGAATTCAACGCCTTCGTAAGCCCGGAATACCCGGTTCTCCACTCGGTGGCCCGCGGACCAGCGGGAGAGTCGGGTACTCAGGACGGACAGACGGCTCTGTCGCTGGGACTGCTCGTGAAGGGCATCCCCTCCTTCCTCGCCACGATCCCAGTCACAGACGGCGAGATCGGAAGTGTCACAAATTCGTTGGGCCAGGGAGACGTCAGGGTCGCGGTCGTGGGGATTTCCGTGGACGGAAGTGACCTTCGCGACCCCCCGGATCGGCCATCGGTCGAGCCTTGGCAGCCTGCTCCTGACGAGAGCCCTAATCTGCCGGCTGCGTTCCTGAGCTTGGTCTGCTCGGACGGGCGCCGGATCGGCGTGGCGCGGATCGTTGCGCGGGAGGGCACAGCGTCACCCGAAGAGGTAGCCCGGTTCGTGTTGAAGCAGATTGCAAAAGGCGTGCAGATCCCCGATCTCGCCTCGACCCCCTGAGCCCCCCCAACCTCACCCCGGCATCTCGGACCGGGAGGAACCCCGCAGTGAGAGTCCAGCGTTACCCTGAGGGTGCTCGCATCGTTATCCGGCAGGGCCGACTTCCCCTCGACCCGAAACTCGTCGGGAGGGTCGGCACGATCATCTTGCACTCTCGAAGCGCTGCCGATCGGTACTCAGTACAGCTCGACGGGGAATCGGACTTTCGGCTATTCGCCGAGGACGAGTTGCGCGAGGAAGCGTGAAAGAACCGTCATCGAACCGATTGGCTCGAGAGACGAGTCCCTATCTGAAACAGCACGCGTACAACCCGGTCGACTGGTATCCCTGGGGGAAAGAAGCCCGGGCCCGTGCTCGCGAGGAGGATCGGCCGATCCTCCTCTCAATTGGGTACTCTGCCTGTCACTGGTGCCACGTCATGGAGCGTGAGTCCTTTGACGATCCTGAAACGGCCCGGCTGATGAACGAGGGTTTTGTCAGCGTGAAGGTCGACCGGGAGGAGCGCCCCGACGTCGACGCAATCTACATGCGGGCCATCCAAGCACTGTCAGGGAGAGGCGGCTGGCCCCTTACTGTATTCTTGACGCCTGATGGGGAGCCCTTCTATGGCGGAACCTATTTCCCGCCCGAGCCGCGACATGGCATGCCCTCCTTCCGTCAGGTTCTCGAAGCTATTCGCGCGGCGTGGGACGATCGCAGAGAGGATGTTACAAGCGCGGCGGGGCAGATTCGGGATCTGCTCGTTCGGTCCAACCTGGGTCCGGATGGGACTCAGGGCTCAGATTCCAAGACTCTCGACCCCTCTCTCCCCGAGCGGGCGATCCAGTCGCTCCTTCGTCACCTTGATCCCGTCCATGGAGGCCTCGGGGAAGCTCCGAAGTTCCCCCAGCCAGTGGTCCTGAGCTTCCTCTTGGAGCAGTACGCACTCACCGGCCATCAGCCGAGCTTGGATGCCGTGGTCCTCACCCTTCGGAAGATGGCCGGCGGAGGCATGCGGGATCACCTAGGCGGTGGATTCCATCGCTACTCGGTCGATGACCGCTGGCTCGTTCCGCACTTCGAGAAGATGCTCTACGACAATGCGCTCCTCGCAGGTGTCTACCTCAGTGCCTTCCAGCTCACAGGCCGGAGAGAGTTCGAAGCGGTTTGTCGCGCGGTGCTGGACGACGTCCTTGAGGACTTCAGGTCGGATGACGGAGGCTTCTACACCGCCAGGGATGCCGACTCAGAGGGAGAAGAAGGACGATTCTACCTCTGGGTCCCCGCCGAGGTGGAAGCGCATCTGACTAGGGAAGATGCCCGACTGTTTTGCAGATGCTACGACGTTTCCATCGAGGGAAACTTCGAAGGGCGAAACATTCTCCACCTGCCGCATGACTTGGATGGCGTGGCCCGAGACGAGGGTCTGACCCGAGAGGAGCTCGACCAGAGACTCGGCGCGAGCCGCGAAGCGCTGAAGGGACAGCGCGCCCTCCGAGAGCCACCGCTGCGTGACGAAAAGATCCTGGCATCCTGGAATGCATTGGCCATTCGCGCCTTAGCGCAGGCTGGCGCCGTACTGGACGAACCGAGGTATCTGACAGCCGCGCGCCAGGCGGCGAGTTGGCTTCTGCGAGTGCTTCGGTCCGACGGTATCCTCCTCCATCAAGTCACCCTTGGAGAAGCCCGAATTCCAGGATTCCTGGACGACGTGGCCGGACTCGGGAACGCACTTGTGAGCTTGCACGAGGCTACTCTCGACCACCACTGGCTCTGGGCGGCGGTCGAGCTGGATGACGAAGTGGAAGCACGTTTTCGGGATCCCGAGAGTGGTCTTCTTCATGACACACCGGCGGACGGAGAGACACTCGTCATTCGGCCCCGTGAGGTCACCGACAGTCCGATTCCGTCGGGTACTGCGTTGGCGGCGGAGCTTCGGCTTCGCCTTGGCACGATGCTGGGCGATGAGGATCGCGTCGAAGCGGCGCGGAAGATGGTGGCCCGTGAAGCAACCTCCATGGGGTCGATGCCAACGGGGTTCGGACGGCTTCTCTCGGTTGCCCGGCGTCTGCTCTCTGATCCCATCGAAGTAGCGGTGGTGGGGAGGGACGATCCGTTGAGGGCCTCTCTATTGAGAGAGGCGCACCGCCCATTCCTCCCAACGCGAGTCATCACCGGGGCCGATCCTGAAGCTACCGAGGGAATCGACAGCGCAGACAATGCCCGTGACATCCGATCCGAAATGCCGCTCCTCGAGGGCCGTGGGTTGGTCGCCGGTCGCTCCGCTGCCTACGTTTGCCGACGCTTTCTGTGTGAGGCCCCGACGACCGAGCCGGAAGAGCTTGCGGACATGCTACGAGGCGCCTCCGATGCCGGTTAAGATTGAGCCTGCCGTGCCTACTGCAGTCTGATCCCAGGTCTGGGCCGAGCGACATTGGGCTCGGGTTGGCCCTCCTTCCCGCCCGCCGTATCTTGTCTCGTGCCGCAACTGTCATAGTAGACTAACGATCGCGCAGCGCAGCGCGCGCGTTCGCCGAATCCAAGAGACCGGAGCGTTGATGGCCACTAGGATCCCACAGCCCGGGACGACATCGGCCCGGGACCTACGTGGGCTCGATGGGGCCGAGCTACTCGACATGTATCGCCTCATGCTTACCTCCCGACTTCTGGATGAGCGGGAGATGAGCCTCAAGAGTCAGAGCAAGATCTTCTTTCAGCTCTCCGCGGCCGGACACGAAGCGATTCAAGTGGCGATCGCACGTCATCTCAGGCCGGGCTCCGACTGGCTGTACCCCTATTATCGCGACCGACCTTTGGCCCTTGCGATGGGACAGAGCCCCTTTGATCACCTCCTGCAGGCGATGGCCGCAGAAGATGACCCAGCGTCCAGGGGTCGCCAGATGCCTTACCACTTCAGCGACCCCGCCCTCCGGATCGTGAGCGTGTCCTCGCCCACGGGGACTCAGTTCCTCCAGGCTGTGGGGACGGCGGAGGGAGGCCGAAGGGCCAGGATGGACCCTGAGATCCGGAAGAGGATCGCGGATTTCGAGGACGACGAGGTCGTCATCGTGTGTTCCGGGGACGGCGCAACCTCCCAGGGCGAGTTTTGGGAGGCTCTAAACACGGCTTGTAACCTGAAGCTCCCAATCGTCTTCCTTATCGAGGACAATGAGTACGCGATCTCGGTCCCAGTGGAGGTACAAACGGTTGGCGGAGACATCTCTCGTCTACTTGGGGCGTTCCCCAACCTGCACGTCGTGCGGTGTGACGGCACGGACCTACTGGACTCATGGGAAAGGAGCGGCGAAGCGATCGAGTATTGCCGGAAAGGGCAGGGGCCTGCTCTCCTCCATGCTCAGACCGTCCGCCTAAACTCTCACTCCGAGTCAGACGACGACCGAGTATACTGTCCGGCCATCGAACGCGTTGAGAGGGAGAGCAGAGACCCCCTGCTACAGGCTCGAACGCTGGTCCTCGATGAGGGATTGGCGGACGAAGCAGAGCTCGACTCCCTCGCCGCCGAGTTGAAGGAAGCGGTCTCTCTCGCAGCCGACCGTGCGCTCGAGCACCGCCAACCTGGACCAGAAGCTGCCACACGTTGGCTTTACTCGGAGGAGGTAGACCCCGCATCAGAGAGATTCGACACCGAGGACGACCCCCGCGTCGAGGGAGACAAGGAGCACACCATGGTCGACCTCCTCAACGCGTGCCTCCGCGATGAGATGGAGCGAGATCCCAAGATTCTTTGCTTTGGCCAGGACGTGGCGGACGCTTCCCGCGAGGGGGCGTTGGATAACGTCCCGGGGAAGGGCGGTGTCTTCAAGGTCACGCATGGGCTTCAGCGCCGGTTTGGTGGAGTTCGAGTCTTCAATTCGCCACTGGCTGAGGCGAACATCGTAGGTAGAGCGATCGGCTTGGCCGCGCGCGGTTTCAAGCCAGTGGTGGAGATCCAGTTCTTCGACTACATCTGGCCGGCCTTTCACCAGATCCGAAATGAGCTGGCAACCCTCAGGTACCGATCAGGGGATGGATGGGCCGCGCCCGTCGTGATCCGTGCGCCCTATGGGGGCTATCTGAAGGGTGGGTCCCTCTACCACTCGCAGACGGGAGCGAGCATCTTCGCACACACACCGGGGCTCAGAGTCATCCTGCCGTCAAACGCCCAAGACGCGAACGGACTTCTACGGACCGCCATCCGCTGTGAAGACCCCGTTCTCTTCCTGGAGCACAAGCATCTCTACCGGCAAGTCCACAACAAGGGGCGGTATCCGGGGCGCGAATTCATGATCCCCTTCGGGAAGGCGAGGGTGGTGCGCCCAGGATCGGATATCACGGTCGTCACCTGTGGGGCGCTGGTCAAGCGATCGATGGACGCTGCGAAGATCGCCTGGGAGAAGGATGGCAGCGACGTAGAGGTCATCGATTTGCGGTCACTGAATCCCTTCGACATGGATCGCGTCGGTGAGTCTGTGCGGAGAACCGGTAGAGTAATTGTAGCGCACGAAGACGCACTGTCTTTCGGGATCGGCGCTGAGATCGCCGCCCGAATCGCCGACGAGCTCTTTTCATGGCTGGATGGCCCGGTGAAGCGGGTTGCGGCCAAAGACGTATGGGTCCCTTACTCTCCCAAGCTCGAAGGCGTCGTCCTCCCCGGCGTAGACGATGTCCTAGGCGCTATTCAAGAGCTGGCAGCTTTCTAGCTCCTGGCCGGCCTCCCCACCTTTCCCGCCTACCTACCCTCCAGCGTTAGCCCTGTAGCCCATAGGGGGCCACCTGGTCTGGGCTCGACGTTGTCAGATCGTGACGGCAGGAGGCTCGGCGCGGGGCTCTTCCTCTGGGCCCTGCTCTGATTCGGATTCGGCGCCCGTCTGCTCCGGCTCCGGAATACCCCACTGGGACGCGCGCTCATCGAAGTGATCCCAGCCCCATCCATCCAGCCCTTCGTCGCGAAAGATGACAGGATTGAGGGACAGACGCGGATCTGCACCCGCCTCCACGCTCTCGGGTGCCTCCAGCCAGAGGACCTCGACCCACCCGCCCTCCACGAACATGCGGTCCATGCGATGTCCTTTCACAACATTGCCACCAGGACCCCGTGGACCGCTGGGGAGCGATCTGAGCACTTCGGACTGCAGCGTTCGGACCGAGATCGCTTCCAGCTCGGTGGCTCCAGGCAGAGGGGGGTCGCTACTGCAGGCGGGAAGCGCCGATACGACCATCAGTGCGAGTATGCACCGCGTTCCCTGATTGGCACCGATCACAGCATCTCTTCCTGGTCAGCTTCTGGGCCGGTCGAACCGGCCTTCCCTTTCCCCAGAAAAGCCAGAAGGGCCCGACCTTTCGGCCGGACCCTCCTGGTTTCCTTCGAGGTCCGAAAACTCGGTACCTTGAGCTTACGAACCTGCCTCGACCGTAAATGCTGTTGCGAAGGGCGACACCATCCCCACATCGCCCGCCGCATTCACCCCGATTGCGTGGATCAACCTCGTGTACATGGCCGGCGATACGCCCCCGATCTTCGCGTACACGTCGCTCCCCGTAACTGCCAGGGAGTACGTCCAGACACGCGTCGCACCGTCATCGACCAGCGTCGCCGCCGAAGCTGAAACCGAGCCGATCAACACCATATCCACGAAAGGCGCGTCCGGCAGGTAGAAGTCCACTCGCGAGAATGGATTCGGGAATGTGGCCGTCGTACCCGTGGCGGTCGCCGTCCACGTCGCGGTCGTCGTTGGCGTCGCAGTGCACGCGGGAGCCCCCGCAATGCCTGCGCAGACGATCGGGGCGGATGTCGCCTCAGCGTACGCGGTAAAGGTCCAGGCCGGAGCCACGTTCATAACCGCGATTCCCGTCGCGGGTGCCGTCGGACCAACGGCTGCCGGGCCAGAACTGGAGTATCCCGGTCCTGCAAAGGCGTCTGGCGGCACAGTCGCCGTTTGAGTCTGGTCTCTGGCGAACAGCGTCACGCTGCTATGCGGGTTCGAGCCCGGCACGTAGGCCGCAGCTGGCGGCTGCAAGCCGAGGAACGTGTTGACGGTGGTGTTCACGGCGAGGTTCGTGTTGGTCAGAGTTGCCGAGTTGAACGCATCCACCACCGTCGGAGCCGAAGCCAATCTGAGCGAAGCCGCGGGCAAGGCCGTCAGGGCTGTGGTGAACCCAGCGGTCCAGTAATAGTCCGCGATCGACAGATCGTCGTTCAGGAACGAGGACGCCAGGAACGCGCCGGTAATGGTTATCGGTACCGCTGGGGGGGTCGCGACCACGGACGGTGCCACCCCCGCTGCTCCCGCGCCGTCTCGGACCACCACGCGGCTCACCTCAGGCGACTGATTACCCGCGGCGTCCTGCGACAGGCCCGTGAACGTGTAGTACGCGCCCGGACCCAGAGGGACCGGTAGCACTGCTACGCCAGTCGTACCCTGGAGCGGCAATACGCCACCGATGCCAGTGGCGCTGTTTACGCACCCGCCACCGGCCGGGACCGTGCCCGGTAGGGCAACGTCTCCGTCACCGCAGACGCTGCCTGCTGCTGCGCGAGTCTCGAGCCTGCCGATCACCGGAGCACCCGAGAGCATGCCGGAGTTCCCCACAGCGCCCAGGTCAGACACCGTCACTACAAACTCACCCATGACCGTCGGGTTCCAGATGAGGGCATCCGCCGCCAAGCTGGTGGCATCGAAAGCGATCGTGGGCACCATTGTGTCGACACCACCCCTCACATGACTTGCAATAGGCACGAGGTTCGCGCCCATGAGGAACGGGTCGAACGGCGGCGACGTACAGGTCGTCCCAGCGGCCGGTAGAGCGGACTCATTTCCGAGGTCGTCGCTGGCCGAAGTTACGAAACAGATGTCGTCGTTGTTAACCGTCGGAGCAGGAAGCGCCGGGGCCGCTTCGGGTGTCGCCGCCACGGCGGCATCCGTAGTCCCAGGAGCAGTCAGATCACTCCTCAGCCAACGGTTATAGCCACCAACGCCCGTGTCGGCAGAGCCGGCCGGCATGTTGATCCAGTCGTCATCCGTGGCACTAGGTGTATCGTTCGCACCGGTCAGACCAACCGCACCGTTGATCCACCCGTTTTGGCGGCCATTTGGGTTCGCCGTAAAGAGCGGAGTACCTGGTCCGAGGAAGTCGATCGGGCCCGGGAAGGGATGATCGATGTTGATGATCGAACCCGCGCCACCCGGACCTGCGGCACCGTCCTGGACGGAGGTGATTCCCGGGGTGTCGCCGGCTGCGAACACGACTGGACCACCCACGGTGGAGTACCCAGCGCAGGGATCCCCAGCGGCTCCCGAGAAGGAGAAGTCGTACGGTCCCGGAGCGACAGTGACAGGCGCAGCACCGCAGTAGCCCACCGTCACGGACTCAGTGGTCCCCCCGCTGTAGTTCACAGGAATGACCGAGATATCGATCGGGCCGTTGGTCGGACCGCCCCACCAGATGAGGCCAGCCGCGTCCAGCGCCGTGTTGTCACCGAGATCGCCGTTAACGTGGAACCCATCCGCGTTGAGGAACATCACAGCAATCGTGTTGGAAGCGATCGGCGTCGTCGCCCCGGCAACGGACAGCTGCGCCGAGATGATATGATCGCCGTTCAGGAAATCGACCGCACCCGTCAAGACGTCGTAGGCAGCCGTTAGGAACGACAGGGTGATCGTCTGAATCGCCTGTTCAGCCGCGTCGTCGTCTGCGGGCGCGCCGGCAATCCCAAAGGTCTGAGAAGCCACGACGCCACCATCAACCAATAGGTCCAGTTGCTCGAGGACCTGGTCGCCGCGCTCGACGTTGATGACCACGTCCAGCTGACCGCCGAACGGGCTGACGGCAGGAACGCCACCCTGGTTAATCGAGTTGATCGGAACGACCGCCGATGCGTCATCGGTCACAGTGATCTCGGACCCGACGTTCGTAGACTCACTACCCTTGGTGACCACCGCGGTGATTGTGGCTCCACCGAGGGCTACGCCGGTGGCTTGGCAGCCAGTGGCCGTCGTGCTCACTGAGGCAACTCCAGTGTTCGAGGAGGCGCAGGTCCAGCTCGCCGTCTCCCCAGCAGCCCCACCGGTCGTGTTGATCGCGAAAACAGCGTTGTTCCCCACCGCGACCGTCGCGGCTGCGGGGCCATCGTGGCCACTAGCGGAGGCGGGGGCGGGGGTGTCGGTTCGACGACCTGCACGTCGTCACCGCACGCACCCACTCCTAGCGCCAGAAGCCCGGCCATTAGAGCAGAACGATGCAGCTTCATCACCTAATCTCCCTGATGTCTGGACATCGCTTCTTGATGTCCCGTGAACGTTCGGCCCCAGTTTGGCCGCTCGTGTCGAGCCTCGTTACTCATCCGCGATTCCCAGGATGGCTAAGGCCCGCAATTCTCCAGCGCGCGTTGGTGCAAGTCCAATGCCACCAAGTCCTAGGCGCCCACAACCCAGGCGGAAGAGGGCCTACGGGACTTTCCCACACTGCGAAGTGACCTGCGTTCCGCTGGTTTCAAGGGCATGACGTCAGTTTTCTGACGGCTATGCCCCGAAATCCGGTTGGCCGCGAGGACAGCGCGCCCCGTCGAGATCGCGAAAACTTTGCCAGTGGTTATGCGCGTACGGCCGCCAGATCTGTCTGATATGCCTGCCAGACCCCGGGACGAACGGGAACATAGAGAGTCTCGTATGGGCTCTCAGCACCTACGTCCGCAAAGAGCGAAACGCCGTCGTAATCTCCGACCCTCATGATGTTGGCGCAGTCCAGGCCCACCTGCCCGCCGGAACGCACATACTCACGCTCATCGAATTCGATGGGCTCGTCTGCCTCGTACCAAGGGCGACCCTCGGCGTATTCACCCGCGAACGCCACCCCGGGGCCAAGGGAAGCAACGTTGACTCTATTGGGACCGACCAGCGTGTCACCTTGCGGTGTGATGTAGATCGTCACGTTCTCGCCGGTGGCGAGGCAAATCTCGGTGGGTGTCCCCTGCGGCATCGGAGGTGTGACCTCTCGGGTCACGATGATCGTGTCGGGAGGAGGCGCTGGCAGCTCCACGATCCTCTCGACTTCGCGCTCCCCTCCGAGGAGAAGACTCAGGCCCGCCTGGAGTCCTAAGTTGAATGTCGAGGGCCGTGGGGCAACGTGCGTGTCGAGGTCCTCCGAGACGTAGTATCCTTTGCCTTCGATACGGGCGGAGAGAAGATCGGAGAAGCGATACCGCAGACCCACCAGCCCGCTTGGACCGCCGCCACGGGCCGCTACGTTCCTCACTCGCGAGTAGTTGTCGTACGCTATGCCAGCCCCGAGCAGAAGGCCCGCATCCTCCGTCAGCCAGTGCGTGTAGAGCAGCCGACCCTGATACAGCATGTGGGTGATGAAGCTCCGACCTTGAAAGCCCGGCTGGTCAGTGAGGTCCGGCTCAGCGTAGGACCCCTCTCCCTCGATCGAGAGGTTGTCGACGATGAAGAAACCTACCCGTCCCCCAAACCCGAGGGCGTTCTCGACCCCGACGTCGCTGTCAATGATCGTATAACGACCGAACGCCCCCACCTCGACCGAACGCGCCGGTTGCGCGTGAACCGCGAGGGGAAGGAGGAGAGTAGCGACTGCGGCGATCGCGAAAGTGATTGGTCCCTTCATGGAGCCTCCGGTAACTAGCGGGAAGGTGCCCCCCGGCTCCTCGCCGGACGATTTCGCCGGGAATATACAAATGCCACAAACGTGGCACAACAGCTTTATTCTAAGGGGTTTCGGCAATCTCGCGGGCCCCGCAAACAGGCGTCCGTAGCCTCACTCGGCATCCGCCGCTCGGGAGCCACCCTGAGCAGTTGTCAGAAAGCGATCGGCTTCATCGAGAAGCTCCTCGAGCAGAGCCTCCTCCTCCCCGCTAAGCTCCTCACCTTCCTTCGTCAGCGAGAC
Source organism: Longimicrobiales bacterium (assembly GCA_965197485.1). GTDB lineage: Bacteria > Gemmatimonadota > Gemmatimonadetes > Longimicrobiales > Gaopeijiaceae > JAAXGI01. The sequence goes on along the minus strand of CBDANG010000011.1, from coordinate 692,433 downwards.
GGCATCGGCCATCTGCAAATAGAGATAGTAGAAGTGCCACGGGATGTTGAGGGTGGCCCGGTCCGCCCAGATCTCGCTGTCCCGCAGGCCGCGGTAGGTGAAGACCTCGTTCGCCAACGCCAGCGATCTGTCGAAGTCCAGCCACTCTCCGCCGACGGCGTCCGAAAGCTTCACAATGTTCGAAACCTCTTCCAGGTTCTCGAGTCGAAGCTTTGAGGCCAGGCCTTGCCGCACGACGAACTGGTCCAAGCCGAGCGCACGCGCTTGTCCGCCCGTGCTGGCAAAGTGAATGGGTCGCTCCGCGATCGAGTCCTGGATGATCGCGAGGGCGAGTTGATCGGCACGCGAGAACTGGAATCCCGCCGGGAACCGCACGGGTTGGTTCCCAATTGTGATGGTGTAGTCCTCCGGAAGCGCTGCGAAGCCCACCTGGTTCATCTCGGCATCCGTAAGCGTAGTGATCGGGCGCGTGGGTGGTGGGGCACCGCCACTGTACAAGGCAATCGCGTCTGGGTTCGTGAACGACCGCTGACGTTCGGGGGCCGTGTGATACTTGAGTTGTCTGGGATACCACTGAGTCATGAGGTACTGTACGACGACGACGGTCACGTCCGGTCGGACGCCCTCGACCTCCTGGAGGTACCAGAGTGGGAAGGTGTCGTTGTCCCCGTTGGTGAACAGGATCCCATATGGCTCGACGCTCTGAAGCATGTTGTACGCCCAATCGCGCGCCGAGTAATCCCCACTTCTAGAAGCCCACAACCAGTTGAAAACGAGCGGCACGAAGGCGAGTGCCAGCGCCGGCGACGCAAGCACGAGCCCTCGCCATACCAAAGCGCCGCCGGCCGCCCATCTCCACGCCGCAACCAATCCCATGCCGGCCAGGAAGCCCCACAGATGGAAGGATGCCGTGAAGAAATAGTCCCGCTCTCGGACCTCTCGTGAGACACCAGCCAGCCGTTCCTCGAGTCCGGGATCGAGCGAGTATCCGTACCTGAAATTCAGGTAGTAGACGAGTCCGATGGTGACCGTGAGCGCCAGGACACCCAGATAAACGACATACCCCCTCCCTGCCACCCGAGAGACGGCCAGGCCCCATAGGCCGAGTCCAAGGAAGACGAGCGAGAACGGGAGACGCGCGTTGCCCGGCAGAGAGGACACCGCGAGCCCTCGGGCCCACTGCCAGTCGAAGTACTGAAAGTAGTTCAGGAACTGGTGGGCCAAGATTTCTAAACCGCGTGGCCGTGGGGCCGCGGGGTCGGAGGTGGGATCCGTAAACATCGACGGTTTCCCATACTGGTCGCGCGTAAGGTTGGCGGCGAGCGCAGGACACCCAGCCTGGCCGTTCGAGTAGACCGCAACGACCACGCCGGCGGCTGTCTCGCAGATCGGCTCGCCCTCGTTGATTACCGGCTGTTGGGCCGATCGGATCGGAAGGAAGAAGTTGAAGGACAGACCCAAGAGCACAGCACACAGCCCCCGGACCGCGAACCGCGAACCCAAGAGAAGCGACGGCTTTTCCAGGAGCACCACGGCGAGCAAGGCCGGACCCGGAAGCAGGGACATGAGGTGGTTCGTGGATCCCAGGAGCATGAGGTAGCCGGCAAGCAGGAGAATCCTTTCGCTCCCTGGCTCATCCTTCCTGTCAAGCCATCGGATGGTCAGCCAGGAGACCAGCGCAATGATCAAGACGCTGGGAGTGTAGACCTTTTCGTTGACGTTGGACTGAGTCCAGACGGTGTACGCAGTGCCCGCTAGAATTGCGCTGGCCCAGGCGCCGACGTAGGGGAACGAGCGGGCCATAAGGCCGGAATCGCTCGAACGAGAGTCGTCGCCCACCGACTCAAGCCAGCGAGCCAACACCCGATAGGCGATGAGAAACAGGAACCCTGTGGCGATCGCCGACGTCACGGCGGCCATCAGATTTATACGCACGGATATCGACAAGCCAGTAGGCGCCAGAAGGAGAGTCCACACCTTCCCCAACGCCACGAAAAGGGGGTTCCCAGGCGGATGGGGAAGCCCGAGGATGTGTGCGGTCGCGATGTACTCGCTCGTGTCCCAGAACCAGGTCGTAGGGGAGAGCGTCAGGACGTAGAGGACGAGGAGGGCGCTCGACGCTGCGGCCGCGTGGATGTAAGGAAGTCGCTGCTCAGTCATGAATCTCCGTGATCATCTGACGCGCTATACATACCTCCCACGACCGATGAGAGGAAGGGCTCTACCCTGCGCGGCGGCTGGCCTTCCTTTGAGCGGCCACCGTAGACTGAGGCCATGTCGAACGGCTCATTCCCCGCTCTCCGCGCAGCCCTTCAGTTCTCGCGCGCCTGGTCCTTTCCCCCATCGAACCTGAGCGAGTCCGAAGTATCGATCTCGGTCCCAGGAGGAGACCGCCCCATTTCGGGTACAGTCGTCGAGCCCGAGGGATCCCAGCTCAGGGGTTGGGTGGTCCTACACGGGATGACAAGGCTGGGAAGAAGACATCCCGAGCTGCGCCGGTTCGTTCGGGCTGTGGCCTCGACGGGAGCGAGGGTGGTGATGCCCGAGATCCGGGAGTGGATGGAGCTCGAGTTTGCTACAAGACGAGCTCAAGCCATACTCGGAAGCACAGTAGAGTGGCTCCACGAATCGCCGACGTCGGCACGGGGTGGGGTGATGATCGTCGGCTTCTCCTTCGGCGCACCGCAAGCGCTGCTGGCTGCGTCCCGTCCGGAGCTCGCCGTCAAGATCAAAGGCGTCGTCGCGTGGGGGGGATATGCCGATATCGAGCGTACCTTCCGCTTCTCCTTCACAGGAGAGCATGAATGGGAAGGGATGAGCTACTGGCAGCGCCCGGATCCCTACTCGCGTTGGGTCATAGGACACAACTGCATCCCGCTGTCGCCCTCCTTCGGCGATCATAGAGCCCTGGTATCCGCGCTTCACAGCCTGGCGGTAGCAGCAGGAGAGAAGCGGATCCGGTCGTGGGACCCGGCATCGGACCCGATCAAGGAGGCGATCCGCGCCGAACTTCCTCCGCGCGAACGTGATCTATTCGACCTCTTCGCTCCCCCGGCGGGCCGAGAGCCCGACCGTGATGAGTCAGAGGCGGTGGTAAATGAGCTGATACCGGTGATTCGGCGAGAGATCCCGTTGATAGAGCCATCACCGCTAATCGATCAACTCCCGGTCCCGATTCGACTCCTCCATGGGCGCGCAGATCATCTGATCCCCTTCACAGAGACTCTTCGTCTCGCGCAGGATCTTGAGCCAAAAGCGCCCGACCTGTCTACGAGACTGACAGGGTTGTTCAGCCACTCAGGGGATCGAGCCGGGGGGCCGCCTTGGGCTCAAGCGAAGGAAAATCTTCGCTTCCTTGGCGCGCTCCGCGGGGTATTTGCCGTCGCCTGAACGACCGCCTGTCGGTCAGGGTTTCGATCCTCCCCGTGGGCGGAGGCGTTTTTTCGGGGGGGGGGCGTCTAAAGGCGCCAGCGCAATCCGACGAGCGGGAGGAACGTCCGCGCGGCCAGCGGCCGAGACTCGTCCTCACGCCAACGATCGAAGTAATAGAAGAGGGCGTCTCTGCGATTCAAAGCATTCAGGATCTTTATGTAGGGTTGGAGCTCGGTCCTTCTGCCTCCGATCTGCGGTGTGATCGGCCACGCAACTTCTAGATCCAAGCGGAGAAAGTCCCCCGCCGGCGCCAGCTCGAGAGGCGCACCGCCTCCTCCCGAGTTTATGACCCGCTCGGTGGTGGGGCCCTGAAAGTCCTCGGCGGCTGAGGCCACTCGAGCTCCCTGTGACGGCAGGCCCACCGCTGTCATGGGAAGACCCGCACCGTAACCCACGGTCCCCTTGAGCTCCAACCCTCCCGGCACTGTCCCCTCGAGGCCGAGCGACAGAAGATGCCGGCCGTCGAACCGGGTCGAGCCAGCTGGGCCCTCGTCGACCCAGAACCACGAGAGGGTATATCCGAACCATCCACGCAGCCAATCCCCATCTCGACTGACTCTGATTTCCGTTCCGGAGGATCGACTGCGATCATTGCCCCCCTGCCCGAACCCAGAGAATTCCTTCACGAAACCCGAAAGGCTGAGATAGATATCCTGGTCAAACTCCTGCTCGATCCCCACGACCAGGTGAGACGCGGAGGCCACCGGTAGAGTCGGGTTCCATCCAAGGACTGGGGCCTCCCCACCCAGGCCCACCGAGCTATGCAATCCCGGAGCCGGAAGCGCCTGATGGTACGTCCCAGCAGCCGAGTACAGCTCCACCCGTTCTCCCAGGCCCAGGCGCAGCGCGAGCCGCGGTGAGACACGGAGCCGACCATCGTGAGAGTAGCGGTCACCTCGAAGCCCAACGCGTAGTCCGAGCCGCGAACTCAGCGACCCCTCCCATTCCGCAAAGAGGCCCGCCGCAGTCGTCCGGAGCGCAAGCCCATCCTTCCCGATAGAGGGGGCCGCCACTCCGAAGACGTTCAGATCGTATTTGAAGCTCATCTGGTCAATCGAGGCTCCGAGCCGAAGGGAACCCGATCCGACTGGCGCAGAAGCGGTTCCGGTCATCCGCAGGCGATCCCCGATTCCACTCGCTAGGACCGGATCCTCCCAGCTCACCGGTAACCTGGAGTCGTAACGGGAAGCGGCCGCGGTGGTCTCGAGTCGTACGGGGCCTACACGTCCCTCGTACCGAGCCGAAAGTGCTCGATTCTCCCAGAGCGCCTGTCCTTCCACTGGAGACGCGCCCGCACCGAGGTCCAGGCGGACGCCTTCGTGGTTCTCGAAGGCGGTGATCCGGAGGTCATGCCCGACCGCGGGAGAGAAACCGGCGCGAATCAGAATATCGTTATATCGGTATGGGAATCGCTCCGCCCCCCCCAACGATTCCTGTAGACCGTGAAGGAGTCTCCCTCCCGCCATCAGAGACCCAGAGAGCGGAAGCGGGAGTTCGGCCAGGGCGTCCAGAGTCAGCCCATCGGCTCCCAAGGCGAGTCGAGGCCTGTCTCTTCGGGCGGGCCGCGTTTCAATATCCAGCAGATAGGACACCCCGTCCCCATAGGGGGCGGGAGCGCCGCCCAGATACAGGTCTGCTTTACCAAGGAGCCTGGTGTCGAAAGGCTCTACCAACCCTGCCACATGAAAGGGCGTCAGGATCGGGGCGCCGTCCAGCAGAACCAGCCTCGAGTCGACCGTTGAGCCCCGCGTGTAGAGAACCCCGCCCGGCTCCCCGGGCTCGTCGGAAGATAGGGCGGCACTCAGGCCGGACTCAGCCAATCCTGACGACGAGTCGAGGGCTCTGAGTCCGATGCGACTCGGTTTTCATCGGTCCGCCTGATCGGATCAATCGGCCGGTTCAGCTCAGGAACCGCGCGAATCTGGAGGCCGACGACGGGGATCACTCGATACCTCAACAGGAGGTCGAGCTCGACCTGCCCTCGGGCTGGAAGCCGAACCCCCATCTCGAACGGATAGGTCGCGATGTGGAAGACGATCAGCTCGGCGGGACCAGGTCTCAGACCGTTGAATTCGTAAGTGCCATCGGTTCCCACCCCGAATCGTCGGACCCGCGTTCCCTGGCGAACCTCGACGACAGCCCCATCGAGGAGTCCGCTCGGCCCGTAGCCCTCCGACCGTACCGTTCCCGACAGCGAGGGGAGCGAGTCTTGCGGCGAAGCGACGTGGGAGAAGCTGGGCTGCAGCTCAGGCGGGAGACCTAAGCTCACGGGCTCCGCAGATGACTCCCGGCCGGCACCTGCGGCGAGGAGTACCGTCAGGATGAGCGCTGCAGCTGGAGTGAAGCTCAAGGGCCTCCCCCGGGGCGGAGACGGACCGAACCGCTATCCGTATTGACAGGAGCGGGCCCGGGGTAGGACACCTCGGTCCCCGACTTTCGGAAGACGGCCTGACCGTCGACAAGAACGTCTGCCAGAATAGCAGTACTCGGAATCTCCACGACTAGGTCCCCCTCCAGCCCCTCGATCTCCACATCGACCCGTCCGCTACCCGTCGCGAAACGGGCGCCGGCTGGCGCACTCACCGCGGTCTCTTCGATCTCCGAAAGGCGTATCTCCACCCAGCTCTCCTCCGGCACACCGACAAAGGAAACGGACACCCGGCCGTCAAGCGGAAGCACACTCACCCCCGTGCGCCCCGGACCCAACTGTTCGCCGACCTCCTCCTCGGTCATTCCTGTCGGCTCGGCGGCCGGTCGATTCAGCCACCAAGTCCGAATCGGGGATCCCGGCATCGCCGCGGCCCAGCCCGCTCCGCACAACAGCACCACCACCGCCGCAGCGGCCACTCGCCTACGGTGTACGTGGCTGCGACGTGCGGCACGCGCGCGGCGGAGCTCCCACCGCGCCGCCTCGGTTGGCGGTTCCGCGAAATCGAGCTGAGAGACGGCGAATCCCGTCGCGGTGGCTAGGGAGTCGAGTTCGGCCAGCGTTGCTTGGCATTCCCGACAACCGTCCAGGTGTCGGTCCAAGACTTCCCTTGGCTCGGACAGGATCTCACCGTCCAGGTACGCTTGGAGCGTTCCTTCGACCGGGTGCTGTGTCATGGCTCGTTTCCCTCACTCCCTAGAGCTTCAGTGAACCTCCGTCTTGCGCGGGCCAAGAGCGTGCCGACGGAGCTTGATTGCACGCCGATGGACTCGGCCAGCTCCGCGTACGCGAAGCCCTCCTCCCGCAGGAGGAGGAGCGTGCGATCCCGCTCGTCCAAGGTGGCCAGCGCCCGCCGTACAACCGCGATGAGCTCCGCTCGCTCCACCTGCTCCGCCGGCGTCTCCCCGTCAGCAGCGCCCATCGGGTTCGCCTGCAGAAGCCGGGCCCGGTTGGACTCGACCCTAGCCCGATCGCGAATCAGGTGGGTGGCCACCTTGAAGAGCCACGCACGGAGTCCTGCGAAATCGCCACGGACACTCCGGTCCAAGAGCCGCACGAAGGCCTCTTGGGTCGTATCCTCGGCCCAGTCGGGGTCGGCGGTTAGCCGGAGGCAATAGCGGTAGAGGCCCGGGTAGACGTCGTCGAACAGCTCGTCGAAGTTCACGTGCCTCCCGCTGACGGCCGTAGAAGCGGGGCGTCCACTGGCTCGGCTTGGGCGACCCGCTGGTCGGAGAATAGAACGATCGGGAGCACCTCTCTGTGACGGCTCGGGGATCTTACAGCGGGAAGACGAGGGGCGTGATGAGAACCGTGAGTACCAGAACCAGAAGGGTCATGGGTACCCCCAGGCGCAGGTAGTCTGCCATCCGGTACGAGGCTGGTGTCCTCACGAGCGCGTGCGCTGGCTGGGAGAGTGGAGAGGCTACGGAAGTCGCCGCGATTCCGACCGCCATCACCAGGGGATAGGGTGAGGCATCGAGCACCTCCGCCGCCTCCACGGCAATCGGGGCCATCAGCACCACGAGAGCTATCCCCGGGACGAACTGACCCGCGACCCCGGCGATCAGAACCAGTGCCGCCAACACGGCATACGGGCCAAACCCAGCGAGGGAATCCAAGAGGGCTGATCCCAGTAAGCCGGCCGCGCCGGTCCTGTCCAGTGCCGCTCCTAGTGAGAGCATTCCGGCCACGAGGACCAGTGTCGGCCAGTCGATCGCGCGATAGGCCTCGTCTGGGGCGAGGCAGCGCGTAAGGATCATGAGGAGGGCCCCACCAAGGATGCCTACCACGACGGGAAGCCAGCCAGCAATCACCAGCACCAGAGCGACGCCGGTCACGAGCAGCGAAAGTGGAGCCAGCCGAAAATGGGGCGATTCCACCTCTGGGCTGTGAAGGAGGATCAGGTCAGGCTCCCCCGCAAGAGCTCGCTGGTGGCGGCGGGAGCCGTACAGCAGGAGGGCGTCGCCGAACCTGAGGACCTCGTCTCGGAGGTCGGTCCCGACCGCCTGGCCCTCGCGCACCACGGCCACCACATGCAGCCCGAAGCGGTCGCGGAAATTGAGCTGCCGAAGCGTCTTGCCAACGAGGGAGCTACGCGGGGAGAGCACGACCTCCCCGAACCCTGCATCCCCTCCATCGAGCACCGAGGGGTCGACCTTCCGTTCTTGATCTACACTCAGTCGCTGAAGCCCTCTCAGTACCGCGAGGTCCTCCGGGCGCGTCTTGACCAGCATGTGATCTCCCAGGCGCAAGGTCACCTCTGGACCCGGGAGATGGAGGATCTGTCGACCACCACCCTCCCCCTCTCTGGCGATGGCGAGGACGAGGAACCCGGCCGCATCTCCTAGACGGGTCTCCGCGAGCGGCCTGCCCTCCAAGAGTGAGTTGTCGGTGACTTTGAGCGCCCAAAGCCTATCCTCGAGGCCGAACTCGCTGACGGCCTGCCTCGAGTCCAGAAAATCGAGATCCCGGACCTCGGGCCCGAGCCCCAACTCGGCCAACCGATCCCGGGGACCCTGAAGGAGCAGCTCATCGGACTCCTCCATCGGAGTATCCACTACATGCGTTCGCAAGCGGAAGCTCTGATCTCGCACGAGCGAGAGCAGAAGCACGCCTTCTCTTGCACGGAGCTCGAGCTGGGCAGCGCTTTTTCCGACCCATGCGCTGCCGGGCGCCACCCGAGCCCGGACCAGCCCCACCTCGCTAGACTCGAGCCATTCTGGAGTAATCGCCTCGCCGTCCAGCGCAATATGCCTCCGTCCCCTGAGCTCTAAGAAATAGTCCGGCCGGCCTTCGACGAGGATCCGGTCACCACCCCTTAGTACGGTCTGAGGACCGGGAGCCCGATAGGTCTGACCCTGCCGCTGAAAGGCCAGGACGTGGACACCGAGCGCGGAACCGATCAGGCTCTCGGCCAGTGTCTTCCCGTCGAGGAGCGACCGGACAGGAACCTTCAAAAAGAAGAGTCGGTCGCTCAGCTCGACTGCTCCGCGGACGCCGAGTCGATCCGGTTGGCCCTTTCGTGTTCCTGCGCCCCTCGTGGGAAGGAGGCGAGGGCCTAAGAGAGCTATGAACAGCGTCCCCGCCGCAAGTAGGACCAGCCCAACAGGGGTGTAAGAAAACATCTCGAATGGTTCGAGTCCGGCCTCTCTGAGTGCGTCGGCTGCCAGGAGATTCGGGGCCGTTCCCACAAGGGTAGTAAAGCCGCCTAGCTGTGCCCCGACCGCCATGGGGATGAGTAGCTTCGAAGGAGGAAGTTCCGTTTTTCGCGCCACCGTTACCACAACCGGCAACATCATCGCCGCCACGCCGACGTTGTTCATGAACCCAGAGAGGATCCCAGAAACCGCGGTGATCGCCGTCATGAGGCTCAGCTCTCCGCCCCCAGCCCAGCGTATCACCGATCGACCGATGAATTCCGCGACGCCGGTACGAGCGAGCCCGGCTGAGATGACGAACATCCCCGCCATGGTTAGAACCGCAGGATTGGCGAAGCCGGCCAGGGCGTCCCGATACGGGACAAGACCCGAAGCCGCGACCAACACCATGGCTGAAAGCGCTGCGACGTCCGGGCGGAGTAGTCCCGTAGCGAGAACCACCACGGTGCCGCCGAGAATGACGAGAACCAGAACGATGTCGACGGGCATCAGTCAGAGCCGGTTCGGTGCCCTACGCACTCCATTGGCTCAGAACATCCCGGACTCGTCCGGGCCACGGGCTTCGGCGGTGTCGTCCGCTTCCCTAGTGGGAATAAAATCGCCCGTGATCATGTCCTCATACGCTTGTCCGGGCCCCACCATTGGGTAGACGCCCGCATCGGGGTCGATAACGACCTCGAGGAAGGCTGGCCCTTCGAATCCAATGAAGTCTCTTACAGTGGGCTCGATGTCCTCCTTTCGATCCAGGCGCCTCGCCCACGGAAATCCATCCGCTTCTGCGGTTTTCACGAAGTCCTTCTTGTGGAGGGATTTGTCACTCGCTGAGATTCTCCCTTTGAAAAACAGCTTCTGCCACTGCTTGACCATGCCGTCGCCAAAGTTGTTCATGACGATCACCTTCAGAGGCAGATCGTAGGTCGTGACCGTCTCCAGTTCGCCAATGTTCATGCGCAAACTCCCGTCACCATCGAAGTCGATCACGAGACGATCTGGACGCGCGAACTGCGCTCCGATCGCTGCAGGGAGTCCAAATCCCATCGTGCCCATCGAGCCGGAGGTGAGCCACAGCCTTGGTGATCGGAAATCGAAATACTGGGCCGCCCACATCTGGTGCTGACCCACGCCGGTGCTGATGATCGCCTCGCCCTTGGTCAGCTCGTTGATCGCCTCCACCACGTGCTGAGGTTGAATCAGCGAGCTCTCACGATCGTAGTTGAACCGGTAGACCTGCTGCAGCTCAGCGACTTCCTCTAGCCACGTGTCGAAGTCCGCGGCGAATCCGGCCTTTTGTCCGTACGCCGTGAGGGTAGCGAGCGCAGCCGAGAGTCCGCCCACATGATCCCAATGTGCGCGCTTTACCTTGTGGATTTCAGAAGGGTCCACATCGAAGTGGGCAATCCGCCGGGCCTTTCGGGCGAACCGCTCCGGAACGCCGGCTACCCGGTCGTCGAAACGCGAGCCAACCGCGATCAGAAAGTCGCAATCCTCGACCGCATAGTTCGCACAGGCAGCACCGTGCATGCCGAGCATCTTGAGTGAAAGATCGTGTCCCGTGTCGAACGATCCGATCCCCATCAGGGTCGTGACAACGGGAATCTGAAAGCTCTTGGCGAGTTCCCCGAGCGACTGCGATGCCCCGGCGTTGACGACCCCACCTCCGGCATAAATCAAAGGCCTACTGCTTGCGCCAAGGATCTCGAAAAAGTCTGAGCACTTTTGATCATCAAGCTCGCTATCCGTGACCGCCTTTAGTCGCCTTCGATATCCGGTGATAGGGAGCCTGCCACTGCCAGCGAACACGCCTTCCCAGTTCTGGACATCCTTTGGAATGTCGACGACCACCGGACCCGGCCGACCGGTGCGTGCGATCTCGAATGCTGTCCTCATCGTGGCCTCTAGCTGCCTCGGATCTGTGACCAGGAAGACATGCTTCGCCACGCCCGGTCCCATCACCGCCGAGACCGGCGCCTCCTGGAAGGCATCGGTTCCGATGGCTGCAGTGGGAACCTGTCCCGTGATCACCACGAGCGGAATGGAGTCCGCCATGCAGTCTCTCACCGGGGTGACCGTGTTTGTCGCGCCGGGCCCAGAGGTGACCATCACCACCCCGACCTTTCCGGAGGCCCGCGCATAGCCGGCAGCCATGAACCCCGCTCCCTGCTCGTTCGCGGGCACGACCAAGGGCATCGGCTCGTCGCTCGCGTCGCCTTCCGAGGAGCCGTACTCGGAGTTGTACCGAAAGACCGCGTCGTAAGTGGGGAGAATCGCGCCCCCAGAATATCCGAAGATCACCTCTACTCCCTCATCGGCCAGAACCTGTACGACCATCTCCGCTCCCGTCATCGACTTTCCGGACAGGGGGTGACGTTCGGTTTTCCCGGCCATTGCAGGGGCGAGCGTGGACAAAGTCTCTCCTTAACCGTGGCCCTTTGGGCATCTCGGACACTTAGCGGCCGACGGACTTAGAATGCCGCGACTCACACAGAATTCGGGATTGCCACGGCCCGACTGTTGCGCGAGTATCTGAATTTCTGTCAACTCCTGGCCCAAATGCAACCTGGAAGCGGGCCCCTTGGCTCAGCCGCGCCGAGCTCTTCGAGCCGGACAGTGGTCTTGACATGCGACATGTGATCTCAATTCTCCTGCAGAACGAGAGCGGTGCGCTAGCTCGCGTCGCTTCGATGTTTGCGACTCGCGGGTTCAACATCGAGTCGCTCAACGTAGCGGCGACCGAGGACGAGTCGGTGTCGCGGCTGACCCTCGTCACCACGGGCACAGATGAGGTTATCAACCAGATCAACAAGCAGCTGGCGAAGCTGATCGATGTTGTGGCGATCGCCGACCGTACGGAAACTGATCACATAGAGCGGGAACTCGGGATTTTGAAGCTCCAGGTCAACCCAGCGGCGACCGCCCACCTCGATCACCTGGTGGAGGCCCACGGAGCCAACATCCTCGAACGGGACTCCGAACACATCACCGTGGAGGTCACTGGGAACGAGAGTGAGGTCGATCGATTCGTGGACGAACTGCCACCCGGCGTAACGCTTCTTTCGCTGGCACGCAGCGGCCCGCTCGTCACCTTCCGCGGACGCCACTCGCTCTCCTGAACGAAGACCCGATGAGCGTGGCATCTGCGCCGTCGGGAATGCAACCAGCGCCTTCTCGCGCAGACCAAGGGCCCCAGATGAACGTTTTCGAGCCGTCGACGCTCTTGGTCGAGTCGGTCGATCCGGCCAATTTCACCGGCGGCGGAACACTCGTCCGCATGCAGGGGGTGTGTCAGGCCCCGCACGTCAACGCCTACCGAGTCACCTTCGATGCCGGAGCCCGCACGGCATGGCATACTCACTCAGGCCCACAGCTCCTCATCGTGCTGGAGGGTCACTGCAGGTTCCAGCATGCCGGCGATCAAATTCGGGATGTGGCTGCCGGCGGAATCATTTCCATCGAAGCTGGGAAGCCCCACTGGCATGGCGCGACACCCTTCGCTTCCACGACCCATGTCGCGCTGAATATCGAGGTCTTAACCACCTGGCTCGAGAAGGTCACGGAGGAAGAGTACGAGGGCCAGCTCTCTGCTGAGTAGGGCCGTCTCGGCCAACCGCATCCGAGAACCCCGCAAGGCATCCCCGGCTCAGGGAAGCCAGCGCACTCGCTGCTCCGCCGAGGACCGAGGCTTGGGGTCGGGCACCAAGGCTGGCGTTCCCACATGAACAAGCGCGATCACCCGCTCGCCCGCTCTGATCCCAAGAGCCGTCCGCGTCGCCGGATCATCGAGGATCGAGCCAGTCTTCACGTGTGTACCCAACCCCATCGCAAGAGCGCCCAGGAGGAAGTTTTGAATCCCCATGTACACGGCGGCGAAGTCCTCTTCGCGCACAGCTGGATCTTCGTCGAGCCGCTGGGTGAACGCCACGAGGGCCGGTAGCGACTCCATCGACTCGACGGTGTTCCGGCGCACAGTCTCGGCCACCTGGGGATCTTCTACCGGGCGGGCCCTGCGCTCTCCCTTTATTTCCCCGAACGCCCGGCGAGCCTCCGGACCAAGGACAACGAATCCCCAGGGCTCCGTCATCCGATGGTTGGGGGCCAACACAGCGAGCTCGAGGAGGGACGTCAACGTCTCTTGCTCGACGGCGTGCTGGACGAACTCCTTGACTGACCTGCGCGTCCGAATGGCGTCGGCGATGTCCATCGACATGGCGCTCCTCGATGACCTAGCTCCGCCGTGGCCCGTTACTCGTTCCCGCTCAGCTCCGCATAGACCGCGGTCAGGAATCGCTCAGGATCCCCCCACTTCGCGTTGAACTCGGCCGTCGGATTCGCTGCAGCCACTTGTGGGTAGCTGGCTCCATCCGCTACCAGGGCTGCGACCCGGTCGCGCACCGTCATCACCATGTCGCGGAATTCCACCAGATCCTCGCGACTTGAGACCACTCCGTGCCCCGGGACATACTGAGTGTCCGGCCCCCCCAACCCTGCCAGGATACCAAGAGTCTGGATCGTTCCTTCCAGGGAACCCCCGTTATTCAGATCAATGACTGGAAAGGCAACCGTCCGAAACACATCGCCCACGGCGATCACGTCGTCATCACGGAAGTGGATGTAGCTATCGCCATCCGTATGCGAAGGAGGAAGCGGACCCACATAGACCTCTCCGCCATTCAGATGAATCGTGATCGCATCGCTGTAGGTGAGGATCGGGAGCGCGTCCTTGGGAGATTGCGCCTCGAGGCGCACCCGGACCTCATCTCGCGCCAGAATCAGCAGCCCCATTCGGCCCAGGTTTTCGTTGCCACCGGTATGATCCCCATGGACGTGGGTATTTATCACGAACCTGATTTCCTCGCTCGAGATCTCACCGATCGCGGCGAGGATTCTCTCGGTGAGAGGCGCAAACTGGTCGTCGATCATGACCACTCCGTCCTCGCCGACGGTAATGACGATGTTTCCCCCGCGCCCTTCGAGGTAGTAGACGCCTCCCGCCACGTGGTGCGGGATGATCTGAACATCGTCCATGTTCCCCTGGGCCAAGGCCTGGCCTGGGTGAAGCGACGTTCCCAACGCCAACGAAAGTGCCGCGCACAGGAGCCGAGTCAGTGTGGTCATTCGTCTTCCCTCCGGCATTGATAGGATCCGCCCGTAAGTGTCGCCAACCGTGCCTCGGCAAACATACGCTGCCCTCCATCTCGCGTCACGAAAGAGGGCCTAGGGGGACGACGGGATCCGTTCAGCCGATGCTCTCAAGAAGGCTGCGACGGCCTGCGCCTCGGATCTCGTCAGGTCCTGCCGGGTGCGCATGTGGTTCACGATGACCGTCCATTGCTCAGCGGTGAACTCGGTGGCGGTACGAAGGTTGTGGCATCGGGCGCACGTTGCGCTCCAAATGCGCGCGCCCTCCTCCGCTGTAGCAACCTCTTCACGGACAGGAGCCCCGGCGCAGCCTGCGAAAAACAGCGCGGCAGAGAGGCCGATGAGCACTATTCTGTTTCGAATTCTCATTTTTCTAAAACCCCACTGCCCATTCGAAGAATAGTCCGTCCGTTCCGTCTCGTTCGATGTTGTAGGCGAGCTTGACGGGGACCGAAGGAGAGATCCAATAGTTCAGACCGACCGCGAGTTGCCTGCGTCTGTGGACGAGCGGCCCTTCGCCCGCGACCACACGGGGAAGATGTGACCATCGGACGACAGGCTCGAAGCCGTGGATTCTCCGGCTGAGCTGTAAGTAGTATCCGCCGTAGTCCACGGATTCGACTTCACCGGGTTCGTGGCCTTCGTACTCCTGGCTGAGGAGGATTCCCTCGCCTCGGAAGGCGAAGAGAGGCCGTGCCCTCATCCCAGCGGTCCAGATCAAAGAGAGATTCAGGCCCTTGACGCCGAAGTCTCCGGCAGGGTCGTACGCTGCGCGAAATCCTGACGCCTGTAGAGTCAACCCGCCCGCCGAGATCGCTCGAAGCTGCAGCCCCACCATCTTGTCGGAGTTGTTGTCTTCGAAGTTGCCGCCGTAGCCAAGTTGGGGCGCATCCGAGACCGGCTCTTCCTCTTGGCCCTCCTGGGGCGGTTCTTCCTCACCGTGCCCGTGGCCTTCGATACCAGAAGCAGGCCCCTGCGACACCCAGAAGGCAGCCGAGGTCTTCCATCCGTCTATCAGTGGAAGGCTGGCCCGGGCCATGGCGCCCACATCGAAGAGGATTGGAAGCAGGCCCTGCGCTGGCGGGGCGCCATGAGAATCCTCGTAGAGGAGAGGTGGAGTCGGCATACGGTTGACCCAGTTCGCATGCATCCAGATCCCGAACGGGACGTGGAACATCCCGGCCGTGAACTGTAGGTGCTCGAGGCCGAGGTAGTGGATCTGTGCGTGCTCGAGATGCGTCTCCGTCACGCCCCCTTCTAACTCGATGTCGAACTCGCCTTCGACCAGGATGTCGCTCCCGACCTGGTGGAGAAACAAGGGCGACAGAGTGGCGGTGAAGTTGTGCTCCTGGTCCCCTTGTGTCGTCGACGAATAGCCGACCGCCCCATATCCGCCCAAGAGCCCCCTTGTTGACGGCCCGTACTCCTGGGCTAGAGCGGGAGAAGCGAGAAGAGCAGAGGAGGACAGCATGAACAGGTACCAACGCAGTGTTCTTGATGGTGGCATTCTTCAATCCCCGATCATGTACAGTTCGAAAAAGGACATGCCTCGGTCCTGAACGGCGCGGCGCGCCGAGAGGCTCCGAGATTGTCTGAGAATTACGTGGACCAGGTCGATGACCCAGTCACGTGGTCGACCCTACGCCTGCGGGGGAGGAGCGTTGGGGAAGGGAAAGAGGTAAGCGGTGGGATTCTCGTGGATGGGGGAGGTCGCCACTCGCGCGACTCGCTGTCGGTCGATCTCCCCGCCCAAAGCCTCCGAGAAAAGCACGTTGGGAAGGGTGGGCGCCGCTCCGCTCTGACATGCGCCGATACATGTGCACTCTTGCGAGGATCCGTGCTGGGGGCGCCCCGAATGATGCCCGGCGCGATCTCCCGCCGACGCCGATTCGTGAGCGCCCAGCTCGATCGCAACGATGTCGCTGGAATGGGGACCGCTATGGGAGAACGGATGCGACTCGACCCCCGCTGCCCCCCCCATCATCATGAAGATGAGGGTGGCAAAGGCAGCGCCAACGCGGAACGCCAACTGACGTGGCGTCCGGGAGAGCGGATAGAGCGTCAAATCGTGCCCCACGGTGTCATGAGGGTAGCGTGGCCTCCCTAGGGTTGCTCCTCGGTGTCCCGAACATACTTCACGAGCTGGCGAGGACCAACCTCCGCTCCATAGATGTTGCCCGCTGCATCCGCCGCAACACCTTCCGCCGCGCTGGTCCCGCCCGGGTTTCGGTCCGGATCGGGAATGAAGTACAGGACGTGGCCAGTCACGGCGCTACCCACCCGCAGCCCCCTACGCCAACCAGGATTAGACGTCGGACTCGACTCCGAGTCCGCCGCGTACAGAATGTCGTTGTCGTCGATGAAGATCCCACTCAACCTCCCGAACTGCTTCCACTCGGTGACGAAGGTGCCATCCTGTTCGAAGATCCGGATCCGAACGTTGCCGCGGTCCGCAACAAAGAGCCTCCCCTGCGAATCGAAGGCGAGGCCGTGAGGCGTCCGGAACTCACCGGGCGCGGATCCGATCCGGCCCCATGACTCGAGGAAGCGGCCTGTCCGATCGTACTTGGCGATCCGGGAAACAGTGCTGAGGTCTGCGTTTCCTCCCTGTCCGCTGTGCCCGTCTCCCACGTAGATGTCACCGTTCGGTCCCGTGATGACGTCGTTCGGCTCGTTCAACAGAGGACCGGTGCCGTCTCCAGCGAGGCCCGGAGTTCCAAGAGTCAGGAGCAACTCGCCTTCAGGGCTGAACTTATAGACGGCGTGCCCCTTTCCGGCGGCGTCGGGGTTCTCGGCAAGCTCGGCGGGACTTGCAGCCCTGGCATCGGTTACCCAGACGTTCCCCTGATCGTCA
Source organism: Longimicrobiales bacterium (assembly GCA_965197485.1). Classification (GTDB taxonomy): domain Bacteria; phylum Gemmatimonadota; class Gemmatimonadetes; order Longimicrobiales; family Gaopeijiaceae; genus JAAXGI01. Next base: position 675,425 of record CBDANG010000011.1, on the reverse strand, counting down.
ACGTGGATTCCGTGCGGCCAGATCATCATGCCCCCGCCGAAGTGGGTCATGATGTTCCCGTCCTCGTCGTAGCTGATGATCGGATCGGCGTCCGATGTGGCGCAGCTGTTCGTCCCACAACGCTCTGCGACCCAGATCGAGGTGCCATCAGGATCGATGTCGACCGCGCTCGTAGAACCCCAAGTTCTACCGTCCGGAAGATCGAAAAAGTCGTTGATGGTGCGAAAAGGGTTTGGGTGGTCGTTCGTGGGCATGATCACGAGCTGTGCCTCCGCCCGTGTACCGAACAGGACGAGCCCGCCGAAGAGCGCGGTGATCGCCCTACGGGTGAGAATTCAGTACGGCATGGAGATCCTCCTTGATCTAGCCGGTCTAGATTTGCGCGACCAACCTAGGAGGGAAGCGAGACCATCGGCAAGCGTGGGCGCCTGGTTTGACCACGCCTTGCCCCCCCGGTAGGTTTTTGGCACCGCCGTTGGGATGAAGCCAGGGGCCTTATTGGTCTGTGGAGGAGCGCGAGTGATGAGGCAGGGGATACGGATTCGATGGCACTTTGGCGTGGTACTCGCGGCCATGGCCGCCCTTGCCCTGACGCTGGCGGCCCCCAATACGGCCCGGGGCCAGGGCCCCTCGACGGACGAAGTGACCTTTTCACGCGACATCGCTCCCATTCTCCAGCGCAGTTGCCAAGACTGCCACCGGCCGGGTGGTGTGGCGCCCATGCCCTTGCTGACATACGAGCAGGTCCGGCCCTGGGCTCCAATGATCAAGTACAAGACGGGGATCCGCGATCGAGCGGGCGCGATGCCTCCGTGGTATATGGAGAAGGACCTCGGAATCCAGCATTACAAGTACGACCCTTCCCTCAGCGATGAGGAACTCAGCGCGATCGCCACCTGGGCCGACGCCGGAGCGCCCGAAGGTAACCTAGCGGAGCTGCCCGAGCCCCTAGACTTTGGTAGCGATGTCTTTTGGACGGCGGGCGAGCCGGATCTCGTAGTAGAGACCGCGGACATCTTCGTAGAGGCAGGAGCCGCCGACTGGTGGGGCGAGATTCAGCCCGTCCCGATTCCGCTCGAGGAGGACCGCTACGTCAGCTCCGTCGAGATCAAGGAAATCAACGATATCGACCCCACCGACACTGGCCGTGAAACGGTCGGTGCGCGCTACATCGTCCATCATATGATCTGGAGCACCCGGTTACTCGACGAGGATGAGGACCCGACGCTGTCGCGCGTTGACGGTGATGGGTCCACGTCGTGGCCGGTCCACGAGGTGGGCCGAAATCCTGATATCTTCGACCCTGAAGGAGGCCGCCTTCTGAAGGTGGGCTCCAGCGTGGTCTCCAACTCGGTTCACCTGCACTCCAGCGGTCGTGACACGACCGGGAAGCTGCTCATCGGCTTCCGATTCCATGAGAAGGGGTACGAGCCCAAGTATCCCCGAGCCCCGATTTCCCTCGGGAATGCGATGGACATCGACATCGAGGCGATGAAGGACAGTCAGGAGCTCCACGCGTACGAGGTGTTGGAGCAGCACACGAAACTCATCACCTTCGAGCCGCACCTCCATGCGCCGGGTGAACGGATGTGCCTGGAGGCGATTTGGGGTTACAACGTCGAGACCCTGAGCTGCGTCGGATACGATCACAACTGGGTGCGGGGATACACGTACGAGGACGGCTATCAGCCGCTCCTCCCGAAGGGCACCATCCTGCACATCGTCGGCTACATGAACAATACGCCCGACAACTTCAACGTACCCGACCCCAGGAATTGGTCAGGATCCGGAAACCGATCAGTGGCGAACATGTTCATCGACCTCGGGATGCGCGTGACGATGACCGATGAGCAACTTCTGGAAGAGATGAGCGAGCGACGAGAGCGGTTCGCCCTGACCAAGAACGACCACGTCATCGGTTGTCCGCTCTGCCTGCACGATGTTCCCGTGCCATCGCCGATCACCGTGAATGCGGACGCGGACGGCCAGCAACCGTAAGCGCTTCTCAATGACGGGACTCCGCATACTGTTCGAGCTGAGGAGGGTTTGCCTCGGCTCGGCGCTTCTGAGTGCCCTGCTGCTGACCTGCCAGGGCGCGCGCGCTCAGCTGTCGTACTCCAAGGGTCAGTCTGTATCCCCAGCATACGAGGGGTTCGAGGCCAACCCAGACGGGTCTTACAACCTTCTCTTCGGGTATATGAACCGTAACTGGGAGGAGGAGCTCAACGTCCCGATCGGCCCTGACAACTACTTCTCGCCTGGGCTGGAGGATCAGGGCCAACCGACCCATTTCCTGCCCCGAAGGAACCGATTCATCTTCAAGGTTCGCGTGCCGGCAGACTTCGGTGACCAGGAGTTGGTCTGGACGCTGACGACACAAGGTGAGACCAGGAAGGCGTACGCCTCGCTCCGCGCCGATCTTCTGGTGGACGACATGGTTATCGCCTCAGAGACGGGGGCGCTTGGCGCGGGCAGAAGCGATCCGGAGACACGTTCGAACGTCACACCGATGATTGAAATCGAGGGCGAGCGGGTCCGGAGCACCCAGGTAGGTCAACCTCTCACGCTCGCGGTCAAAGTGACCGACGACGGTCTCCCGCTCTCACGTGCACAGCGTCGCGCCCGGGCAGAGGCGGAAGCGGAGGAATCGGGATCGTCGGATTCGGACGTCGATGCGGATTCGGACGCCGACCTGGCCGATGGCGCTGAGGATGAGGAGGAGGAGCTCAGCCCCGGACTGGAGGCGCTCCAACGGGCACTGAATGAGCCTCGCCGGGTCACCGTCAACAAGATCATAGGACTCCACTTTACTTGGTTCGTGTACCGAGGCGAGAACAATGCGACCTTTGAGCCCATCCAGATCAAACCTTGGGAGGATTCGCGGGCCTTCATGAACTCTCCCTGGGCCCCGTTCTGGGAGGCCCCGCCGACTCCCGAGGATGGCAGATGGGTCGTGGAGGTGACGTTCGACGAACCCGGAACCTACGTCCTGCGGGGCCGTGCGGATGATGGGGCGGTCTACGCGGACGAAGAGCTGACGATCCATGTCAGGCCTTTCCTGCCGTAGCTCAGACTCACCGGCCGCAGGGCCCGATCCCGCCCTGGTCCCACAGATCCGTCTCCGTCGTCTCCTCATCCAGAGGATGCGTCTCGAGCGCCCCCGGAACCCCCGGAGTGGGCACTTCTTGCCGGGCTCTGAGGTCCAAAGCATCTTGGGTACTCGAATTTAGGGTTGGATCCAGGGAGACCACGTACCGCGTTCGAGTGCCAAACCCGATTCCAGTTTCATCCGTCGATGGAGAGTTCGAGATGTCGAGTCCTAGCCGAGTCGGTTTCATCATGCTCGCGGCTGCCGTGGCGGTCGCGGCAACCGCGGCGCCGGGATCAGCGCAGAACCATGCGCCCAATCCCTATCAGACCGTGGAGGGCGTCTGGGCACCGCTGCCGGACGGACGAGATTGGGGCTCCACAAGCGCGGTAGAGGTTTCCCCGGACGGCGAGACAATCTGGGCGATCGATCGGTGTGGGACGAACCGATGCGAGGGAGCGGAGTTCGCGAACCTTGACATCATCTTCCACTTCGATAAGGACGGAAACATCCTGACTCAGTTTGGCGCAGGCCTCATCGTCTGGCCCCACGGGATCGATGTGGACGACGACGGGAACGTCTGGGTGGCTGACGCTAGCGGGAACGAGGAAGGCACCAAGGGCCACCAGGTGATCAAGTTCAGCCCCCAGGGCGAAGTGCTGATGCGATTGGGCACTGCGGGCGTCGCCGGCAGGACTCGGGACACCTTGGACCAGCCCAACGATGTTATAGTTGCCCCGAACGGCAACATCTTCGTGGCTGACGGTCATCCGGCAGCTGGGAACAACCGTATCGTCAAGTACGCGCCGGACGGCACGTATCTTATGGAATGGGGCGAAACCGGATCGGAGCCCGGCCAATTCAGGACGCCCCACGCGCTCGCGTTCGATTCAGAGGGCTTACTCTACGTTGGTGACCGCAGCAACCGCCGCATCCAGGTTTTTGACCAGGACGGCACCTTCATGCGGGACTACTACCACGTGGGCCGGGCGAGCGGCATCACGATCGACGAGTTCGACAGGTTGTACGTGGCAGATTCGGAGTCCAACTACACCCGCAATCCTGGCTTCAAGCGCGGAATCCGCGTGGTCGACCTCTCGGACGCTCATGTGATCGCCTTCATTCCTGACCCCAATCCGGATCAGGACAATTCTGGAACGAGCGCGGCTGAGGGTGTCGCAGTTGACAACGAGGGCAACCTCTACGGAGCTGAGGTCGGACCCCAGCAGCTCGTGAAGCACGTCCTTCCGGGCGGATTCGTACGGGACGATCGATAATAGGGTCGCGAGCGCTGCCTGAAGCCGCCTCGGCCGGCCAGGGTAAGAAGATGAGGTCGGCCGCCTACCTTTCGGTTGGACTCCTCGTGCTGGTCCTGGCGGGGTTCAACTTCCAGGGACGCCGCGGGCCCGATCCGGGATCGTCGCTCGCCCCGGAGGGGATTGCACCGCGGCCAGCAGCGGTTGAGCTCGCTGGGGATGAGGCACCCGGCAGACCCGCAGCGCTTGTTAAGCCTACCCCCCCAGAGCCTCTCCGGGTCGCACTTCAAGCGGGACATTGGAGGGCGGCCGAAGCACCCCCCGAGTTGGCAGGACTGCGCGACAACGGTGGCACCCGGGGAGGTGGGAGGTACGAGTGGGAGGTAAACCTCGAGATCGCACAGCTGAGCGCCGCGCTGTTGGAAGAAGCGGGATACGAAGTCGAGGTTCTCCCAGCCACCGTTCCCCAGCGATACCACGTGGACGCTTTTGTGGCCATCCATGCAGATGGTAACAACGATGCGTCGGTGGCGGGTTACCGTGTCGGCTCTCCCAGACGGGATGCCACCCGCCGGGCTGCGGAGTTCGCGGAGGTGCTTGCTCAGGCCTACGGCGAGGCCACTGGAATCCGCCGCCTCCCGGTGGCGACGCGGAGGATGAGGGGCTACTACGCCTTCAGATACAATCGCTACCGGCACGCGATCCACCCGGCGACCGTCGGAGTCATCATCGAGACCGGGTTTCTGACCAGCGCGCTTGATCGAAGCGTGATTGTGGAGAATCCGGCTCGCGCGGCGCAGGGGATCTTCGTAGGAGTCACTCGGTTCTTGGGCCCACCAACGACGGAGCCCGCCCCGGACCCCTCTGGCGGTCCGAAAGATTGATCTGGCGTTCAGGATCGTGTCGCGGCTTTGATCTCCCGTAGCAAAAGTATCCAATCTCAACTGGAGGAACCCGAAGATGCGCATGCTGATGCACGTCCATCTCCCACTGGAACCGTTCAACTCTGCCGTGCGCGATGGCACCGCGGGCGAAAAGATTCAGCGAATCATGGAGTCCATCAGGCCCGAGGCCGCCTACTTCTCCGAGCAACACGGACAGCGGGGCGGAACCCTGGTGGTGAACGTCGACAGCCCCTCCGATGTCCCGAGACTGGCAGAACCTTGGTTCCTCACCTTTGAAGCCGAGTGTGAGTTCCGTATCTGCATGACCCCTGAGGACCTTGGACAAGCCGGTCTGGATGAGCTTGGCCAGGAATGGGGATAGGCCCGGTCCGAGCCGGTCTGGGCGTCGAGGTTACGAGCAGTCGATCACACCCACAGCGGCGTCATAGTCGCAGGAAACAGCCGTCGATGTGTGGGTGGCCGTCGCGTCCCAAGTCGACCCGTTGCCCGTGTTGATAACCACGGTTACTCCTGCTGAGGCAATGTAGAGATCTGCGGCAATCAGGTCGGCGATGTCGTCGGCGTAGGAGAGATTGTTGGTCTGGTAGAACGTCTCCTGCGCATTGCGGACAAAGTTCAGGTCGGACTGCATCGTGGCAATGATGGCGCGGTCGCGCGTGTCACGAAAGCGTGGAATTGCGATGATAGCGAGGATACCTATGATCGCCGCCACTACAATGAGCTCGATCAGAGTGAAGCCCCTTTGATCCATTCTCGGGTATCCTTGGTCGAAGTGGGCCATCCGCAGGCATGTATATAACAATATCGCCAACACCCGGACCACCTCAGTTGGCTGGCCGTTCCGCAACCTGGGAAGGGAAATGAGACTACGGACCGTTCCGCTGCTTTTTGTTCTGGTGTCTATGGGCCTGCCTCGCCCGGCACGCACACAGGAGGTGGACCTGGCGGGAATGGTTGACCTGCACGCCCATGTAGCCCCGGGGAGCAGGGGTCCGCGTTCGGTGAACGCCTTCGAAGCGGCCCAGATGGCTCGACGCCACGGCATGAAGGCCCTCTTGATCAAGAATCACTTCACGGAAACCGCTTCCCAAGCCTATCTGGTGTCACAGGTGGTCCCAGGCATCGAGGTTTATGGCGGCATCGCGCTCAACCGCCCGGTGGGTGGCATCAATCCCGCTGCAGTGGAGAACATGGCGTCGATCACTGGTGGATTGGGCCGCATGGTGTGGCTGCCTACCTTCGACTCCGAGAACAACTCTCCGGACGGGGAGAACGTGCCAATCACTCGGGACGGGGAGCTGCTGCCCGAGGTTTATCGAGTCTTCGAGGTGATGAGGGAGCACGATCTCGCCTTGGCCACCGGTCATGTAAGCCCGGAAGAGAGTCTCCTCGTCATTAGGGAGGCTACGGTCGCCGGCATCGAGCGCATCGTGGTGACTCACCCGGCCTCAGGGTTGGTCGGGATGTCGCCAGAAATGCAAAGGGAAGCGGCCCTCCTGGGCGCCCTGCTCGAGTATACGATTCTTTCGATCCTGGGTCAGAGCAGCCTCGATGACTTCGCGGCGCGAATCCGCGAGGTCGGACCAGAGAACGTGGTTCTCACTAGCGACCTCGGTCAGGTGGGCAACCCATTCCACGCGGACGGACTGAGAATGATCGTGCCTCGCCTCAAGGCGGCAGGTTTCAGCCAGGCGGAGATCGACACGATGACCAAGCACAATCCGGCCCGGCTACTTCGTCTCGACTAGAGGGACGGGAGCGGACAAGCGAGGTGGCAGTCACACGCGCCGAGCGCGGTGGGGCGGGTCCGAAATGGCGTCATTGAGAATAGAAGAGCGCGTGGAGATCGAGGCCCCGGTCGAGACGGTCTGGCGCTACCTGATCGACCCGGAGCGCATCGTGGGCTGTCTCCCTGGAGCCGCGCTCGAACTCATCCAAGATGAGCGGACATTCCTCGGAAAGCTGAGGGTGAAAGTCGGAGCCGTGTCGGTCGGGTACAGGGGAACCATCGAGTTCACGGAGCTGGATCATGAGGCGAAGCTCGTTCGCATGGTCGGTAAGGGCAGGGAGACCGGAGGCTCGGGGTCGGCTACGATGGCGATGGTGAGTAGGGTCACCGAAGCCCCGCGGGGGGCCGAGGTCATGGTTCAGGCCGATGTGAAGCTGAGTGGGAAGATCGTTCGCTTCGGCCGGGGGATGATCCAGGGGGTCGCGCGCGAGATCTTCAAGGAGTTCGGTGTTCGCCTGGAGGAACGGCTCGCTGCGACGAGCCATGTGGTTGCCATGCCGGAGATCGAGGACACTCCGGCCGGACACGGCGCCTTACCCGACCCGCCGCCCGAAACCGGGACCTCATTACACGTCCTCCCGCTGATCTGGCGTGCTTTCCGCTCTTGGATGCGGCGAAGGCTGGGTCGATAGCAGAAGCCCCGGCCCAGACCGGCGGAGAGTCAGCCGGCCCGTTTGGGCACTATGGGCGACGCGGGGCCGCTCATGGCGTCCACGAGCTCCCCCAGGCTCTCCAGGTTGTGCACGGACCGGAAGTCATCGACGTGGGGGAGCATGGCCTGGATCCCGAGCGCCTTCGGCTCAAAGCCTTCGTACCGAAGGAGTGGGTTCAGCCAAATCAGCCTCCGGCATGAGCGGCGGAGCCTGTCCATCTCCCGCTCGACCCCCTCGCCCCCATCCCGGTCCAGGCCGTCGGTGATCAGCAGAACCACGGCTCCCTGCGCCAGCACCCGACGAGACCAAAACCTGTTGAAGGTGCCCAGACACTCGCCGATGCGGGTCCCTCCCGACCAGTCCTCCACAGTTCTACCGAGCGTGAGGAGGGCCTCGTCCACGTCCCGATGGCGGAGGTGTCGGGTGGCGTGGCTTAGCCGCGTCCCAAAAAGGAAGGTCTGAACCCGGACCTCTTGGTTCGTCAGAGCGTGAAGGAAGTGGAGGAACATGCGCGTGTACCGCCCCATGGAGCCCGATATGTCGCACACCGCAACCAGGGGAGGTCGTCGGAGGCGCGGCTCCATCCAGCGGAGGGAGATCCCCGCTCCGCCGCCCCGCACGCTGGCGCGTAGGGTCGCTCGCTCGCATGTCGACCCGTTTCTCACGTGCGGCCGATCGGAACCGGCGAGTGGGCCGCAGTCTCACTGGAAGAGCTAACCGCGCCATCTCCCGCTTCGCCTCGTCGATCTCCTCTCCAGACATCTGTTCAAAGTCTTTCTTGCGAAGGATCTCGCGGGGGGAGTAGCTCGCCGCCTCGAATTCGAAGGTCTTCTCCCCGACCGTCGGCGCGTGCCTAGCGGATTCGGGGAGCACTTCGGCCAGACGACGCGTGGCGGGGGGGGGGGGGGGGGGGGCGGTACTGGATCGCCTAAGCGGGAGGCCGCCACAAGCTCTGCGATCAGCTCCCCATGGTTGACAGGCTCCCTCCAGAACCGGTGGAACGCCTGATCGAAGAGCGCCCTTTGCTCTCCATGGTGGACAAAGACCGCGTGCAGTGCCCAGTAGAAGTCACTCCGCCGAGTAACCCCAACGGCCTGGACGGCCCGGATGCCGTCGATCACGCCTCCCGGTCCGATCGGGATCCCCGCGGCCCGAAGCAAACGAGCGAAATGCATGAGATTCGCCACGAGCCGACCGCCATCAAGGCCGGCGCTTTCCTCCTCTGAGCGTCCGGCGTAGTCCGCCCCGAGGTTTCGTCTGGGGGTGTAGCCGTCTTTCACCTTTCCGGAGCTGCGGCCAGCTCTGCGTCGACATCCCTCAGGGTCCGAGCGGCCTCCGCTCCCCGGATGCGTCCGATGTCGTCTTGGTACTTCAGGAGCACACCGAGAGTGTGATCGATCGTTTCCACATCCAGCGCCGTCCGGTCTAGCGCCATGAGTGCACGAGTCCAATCGATGGACTCGGCGATGCCCGGTACCTTGAACAGGTCGACGCCCCGAAGACGCTGGACGAAACCCACCACTTGCGCCCTGAGCTGCTGGGCCGCCTCTGGTACCTTGACCTCCAGAATCTCCAACTCCCGATCGGCGTCCGGGTAGTCGATCCAGTAGTACAGGCACCGGCGCTTCAGAGCGTCGTGGATTTCGCGTGTTCGGTTGGAGGTTATGACCACCAGAGGAGGGCGTTCAGCGCGGACGGTGCCGACTTCGGGTATCGTAATCTGGAAGTCGGACAGGACCTCGAGCAAGAACGCCTCGAAGGGCTCATCGGTACGATCGAGCTCATCGATCAGGAGGACGGGAGGGCCGGACGGATGGTGTTGCAGCGCCTCGAGCAGCGGACGCTGGATGAGGTAGTCACTCGTGAAGATGTCGTGCTCGAGGCGACCCTTGTCGATCTCGTCAGCGGCCTCGGCGATCCGGATTTCGATCATCTGCCGGGCGTAGTTCCACTCATAGACGGCAGAGTTGACGTCGAGGCCCTCGTAGCACTGGAGGCGGATGAGCTTCCGCCCCATCGTGAGGGCCAGTACCTTCGCGAGCTCGGTCTTACCGACCCCTGCCTCTCCCTCCACGAAGAGCGGAGGGCCTAGTGCGAGTGAGAGGTACAGCGCCGTGGCGAGGCTCCGGTCGGCGACGTAGTCACCTGCGGTAAGGAGGCTCTGCGCCGCGTCTACCGAGTCCGGCGGGGGCGAGGCAGCGGCAGCGGGCCTATCCAAGCTCCATCCCCATCAGCCCCACCCTGGCGCTAGGCGCACGCCTCCACCGCGCGTGAGGCCATGATCTTCACTAGATGCGCCCGGTACCCCGCGCTGGCATCCAGATCAGAGACCAACCCGGCGGTGTCGACCGAAACTCCGGACAACGCAGCGACGCTGAAGTCGCTGGCGAGGGCCCGCTCCATCCCCTGGTGGCGGAATGGGCCTTCCCCAGCGCCGGTTGACCTGACCCGCTGAAACGAGACCAGGAGCAATATTAGGATCGAGCTGGTCTGAAGCTTTTGAGCGAGGAGGTCAGGATGGGAAGGAAGCGACACACTCCGGAGCAGATCATCACTGGACTGCGGGAGGCAGAGGTCGGTCTGGCCCGCGGCAAATCCGTGAAGCTGATCAGCCGGGAGCTCGGCATCACCGAGCAGACGTACTACCGGTGGAGGCGGGAGTACGGCGGGATGAAGGTAAGCCAGGCACGGCGCCTGAAGGAGCTCGAGCGCGAGAACGGGCGCTTGAAGCGAGCAGTGGCGGACTTGACACTGGACAAGCTGATCGTGGAGGAAGCGGCCCAGGGAAACTTCTGAGCCCCGAGCGCCGACGACGTTGTGTGGTGCGTGTACGTCAGCAGCTCGGGGCGTCGGAGAGGAGAGCGTGCCGGGTGCTCGGGCAGCCACGCACGACCCAGCGCCGGGCGAGGAAAGTGGCGAGTGACGAGGGGGCGCTCCGAGGTGATATCGTGCGACTCGCGAGTCGATTCGGCCGCTACGGCTACCGACGCGTCACGGACATGCTCCGCATCGAGGGCTGGGGGGTGAACCACAAGCGGGTGGAGCGGATCTGGAGGCAGGAGGGGCTGAAGGTCCCGGAGCGGCAGCCGAAGCGAGGTCGGCTGTGGCTCAACGACGGATCGTGCATCCGGCTGAGGCCGCTGTATCGGGGCCACGTCTGGTCGTACGACTTCGTGGCCTCGAGGACGCACGACGGGCGTGCGCTGAAGCTGCTGACAGTGCTGGACGAGCACACGAGGGAGTGCCTGGCGATCGTGGTGGCTCGCAAGATCCGCTCGCACGACATGCTCGAGGTGCTGGCCGATCTGTTCGTCCGACACGGGCCTGCCGAGTATCTGAGGTCGGACAACGGACCGGAGTTCACCGCGAAGCTCGTGCGGCGGTGGTTGGGGCGCGTGGGCGTCGAGACGCTCTTTATCGAGCCGGGCAGCCCGTGGGAGAACGGCTACAACGAGAGCTTCAACGGCAAGCTCAGGGACGAGCTGTTGAACGGGGAGATCTTCTGCTCGTTGGCGCAGGCGGCCGTGCTGGTCGAGCAATGGAGGCGCGAGTACAATACCGTCCGACCCCACAGCGCCTGCGGCGGCTTTCCCCCGGCCCCTGAGGCGATTAAGCCGTCGCCCTGGTTCCTGAGGATGCCCGTCCTTCACGGCCCTCCACAGCTGCTGGGACTAACACTAGGATGTGGTACCGCTCTTCGGGGCAGGTCACTGGTCGCACGAGACTGTCCTTGAGCCCTCAGAGCGATTTGGCCACCACCAATGGCACGTAAGTCGCTGTAGTAGAGTGACTTACCACCCCGATTGAGGGTGTAGAGCTTCGGCACGGAACAGCCTCTTTTGTGACTGTTCCATGTTACTGTTACGGGAGAGACGGCGTAAGAGACTACTGATAAAGCGTTATGAATAAGATATTTACTGAGTGAGCCGGGTGGGGATCGAACCCACGACCTACGGATTAAAAGTCCGTTGCTCTACCAACTGAGCTACCGGCTCAGCCTACACTACTCTCTGCGTGAGAACTGCCGCGGGCAGATGAGCGGCAGTCGCGGTGCGCGTTCCCGGCCCCCTCCACTTCGACGATAACCTCGCCTCAGCCGCCGGTCGAGGTGCCCCCAAACGCCCAACGCCGACGAGATTATCATCGTCGGCGAAGGGAGGGGCTAGCCCTTGTCCTACCGAGGAGCGCGCTGCTCCATTCTCACATCAGTCAGCAAACATGGAGAACGAGGAGTAGGCACCCACGGTGAAGCGGAAGTTGTGGACGGCTCCATAGCGCGACGCGTCGGAGATCTGTTTGAAGGGAGAGTTGAAGGAGATGTAGTCTGCGGCCTCCAAGCGAATCCGAATGGGAAGCGCGTACCACTCTAGCGACGGAGGCAGGAGGATGTCGAACCCGATTCCAACCAATGCCGCCGGTAGGACTCGAGAGGTACCGTCGTAGTAGGCGTCCGCGGAGTCGAAGTTGACCTGACGTCCTCGGCCCATATCGTACCAGATCCCTCCCAGGCCGGCAGCCAGATAGGGGATCACCGGGGCCTCGTTCTCGGGCACGATCGGCCGCAACATGAGTGAGATATCTGCCGTTGCGACGTCGATCTTCCTCTCTCCCGTGGTCCAATCGACCTGTGGCTGCTGATATCCGCCCGCGTAACGGACCCCGATCCTTCGGGTTTGCCCGTACCAGCTGTCGAAGTGCAGTCCGAGCACATAGCCGGTTCCCGGTTTCAGCTGCACCGGAACGCCGCCGCCAAATCCCTGCGCGCCTGAGTTCAGCTCACCGATGTGGCTTGCTCCGGCCGTGAATCCGGCTCCGTACTTCGGAATCTGAGCCTCAGCCGAGTCGGCCACGCTCACGACCAGGAGACCGGTCAGGGCGACGAGCGCCCCAAGGCGGCCGAACATACGAGAGAGATCCATCGACGAATTCATCTGGTTTTCCCGTGTCTGATGCGCGCTAGCGCATTGAGGTTGTAGGATCACGGTAGATCACTGATATCGGAAGCCCGCACGTCCACAACCAACACGCCACCCCCGTTGGTCACAGCAAACACCTTCGCCACCACGCACGAGGAGCCACCACAGCCTCGGCCTTGGCCGTTATTGTCAGAAGGCAGTGGCGGAATAACCCGAAGAGTCGCGCCAAAAAGGTCGTCACGGATCGGGATACGGCCGCGCTCGGTGTAGTGTACGGTATCGACAATCCGGATCGAGCGATCTCCACTGATGGTGAACGCTACGGTCGTCGGCGAAGAGGCAGTGGGCGCCGGCGTGTCTGGGTGATCCGGGTGTAGCTCGCCACCGCCCCCACCCAGGGCCAGTTCGGGAACTGTGCCACGCAGTCGTAGATCGGTCGAGAAGAAGTAGCTACCGAACGCTCCCCGGGCCATTCCAAGGCTTCCGTCCCGATTCAGGTGGAGAGCTCGCACGCGCTCGGAGGCATTGTTCACGAGATCCGCAATCGTGAGGCGGCTGGAGATCTGCGCAGCTGCGGAAGTCCACATGACGACCTTGCCGACCTGCGGCTCCCCACCGTCTCCGAATGCCACGAACTCCCGATCCCTCGAGGTCGCCAGGGGGTCAGGTCACACGTACGTCGTGTCCGCAAAGGAGACGGCATCTAGGATCCACTCAGAGTCGACCAGGGATTCCACGTCCGACAGCGGGTTTGCCCCGATCGTCCGAAGCGCATCCAATGGCAGCTGGATCCCGCTCGAGAACGGCTGAGACGGGAATCCCTGCGGGTGGTCCCATACCTCGAGAAGGCCACCGACGAAGGCTCTAACACTGTCGGCATTCAAGATGGCGATAAACTTATCCTTGAAGGTTACGTCCAAGGGGATGCGGGCGAGCATCCGGGTGTAGTGCTCGTCCCATCCCAGCTGATTCGTGACGACACGCACCGTTCCCCGCGGTGCGACCCCAGTGGGCCGTGTGGAGTAGAGAACCCTCCCCGCCGCGTCTTGCGACACGTACTGGGGACGATCGCTGAAGTCCAGGAAGCGCACGCCCTTGGTCAGGGTGTCGGCCACGATCGAACTGTCGGGAAGTGTGTCTGTCTCAATATCATATTCGACCTCGAAAAGCGCCGTGTTTCTAGTCTGAATCCGGCTGGTCACGGCCTCCTGAGGATCTCCCGCAAGCGACACACGTGACACCGAAGTGCCGCCTGAATTGGCCACGAGGAGGGTGTCGCCGCTGGTGTTCAGGTGTAGTCCCCACGGCTCCGAACCCACTGTCACATCACCCTCCCAATCAAAGTTGGTAGGGTGGAAGACATGCAGGTGGTTCGAGAGTCGGTTTGACAGGTAAGCGCGACTTCGAAAGGTGTCTACCTGCAGATCACCAACGACGATGGTCGATGTCGGAAAGGGTGTCGTCCGGCCCACCACAGCCATGACCGGGATCTCCTGAGTTCCCACATCGGCCAAGGTAAGCGTGGTGTTGTCCACTACGGCGGTAACGCATGCGAAGTTGGTGGAATCGTCCTCGGGCACCGCTGCAGAGCAGCGGCTTGCGGAATTCACCGCCCAACCGTGTACCTCCATCACAAACTCTGAAGGGAGGTTCTCGGCCGCCAGCCAATCCGGATGCACCGAGAACGTGCTGTAAACGGTGTCTCCGGGCACTGCGTTAAGGGTTTGCTCCGCGGTACGGGCTCGATTCACTCCGGTCTGGGTGTCCGTGATCACAGCGGCAAAACCCAATCGGATGATCCCCGCAGCCGCGTTCGGATCCCAGGCAACAACACGGATCGATACGGAGTCAGTAAGCTCGATTCTTTCCGGGGCCATGACGTCGATGACCACAGCGACATCGGCAGGGCCAATCGGGGTCGTAGGGCCCCCCGGGACCGGGCCTACCGCATCAGTGAGCTGCTCCCCATCACACGATGCAAGTGTTGCGGCAAGTAGCGCAGCCACGAGCATCTTCCCCCCACCGCGAAGGCAGACAGGTACCTGTGCTGACCTCCGAACAGGCTCACGAACAACCATAAGGGACTCTCCCTTCAGGGATGTTTATTTCGGACCGGGAATCCATCCCGGTTCGGCTCGGAAAATATATCCAAAAACGGAACAAATTCCGCCCCGCTTCGATGCCTTCACACCGACGCGCAGGTAATGTGCAAGTGGCATGCCATCTGTTAGGTCCCCAACTCCAGCTCTATCTGGCTCGGACGGAATGTGAGGCGATGGTGGGGAGAGGGGCCCCACTCGCTAAGGGCCCGCAGATGGTCCGGGGTGCCGTACCCCATATTCGATTCCCACCGATATCGAGGGTACCGTGCGGCTAGCCGACACATGAGTCGGTCGCGAACGACCTTCGCGACGATTGACGCACAGGCGATCGAGTGCACCTTCGCATCCCCATCCACCACGGCCTCATGCGCCCAGAGGACCCCCTTGAGCGGAAGTCCGTCCACCACGACGTGCCCGGGCGTCCGCACGAGACCCTTTACAGCCCGATCCATGGCACGGGTTGAAGCCCGTAGAATATTGATGCGGTCGATTTCCCTGACGGACGCCGCACCGACCCCAACCTCGGCGGCATCCGACACGATGCGATGGTAGAGCTCCTCCCGGAATGCGCGGGTCAGTGTCTTGGAGTCCGCAGCGCCGTCGATGAATCGGCCCGGCCGAAGGATCACGGCCGCCGCAACGACCGGGCCCGCGAGCGGCCCACGGCCCGCCTCATCTACTCCGGCCACCTCGAGAACACTACGGCCCCAGAACCTTCTCTCGTAGTCGAGAGGGTCGTGGGGCCGTTCGACGCCCGGCGAACTCGATGAATTATCGCTCGGCGACATCCCGCCGAAAGTCAGTTGGTGCGCTTTTCCTGGATTCGGGCTGCCTTCCCTCGAAGTCCTCTGAGGTAGTAGAGCTTGGCTCGCCGAACTCGACCCCTACGGACGACCTCGATCCCGGTAATGAACGGGGAATGAAGAGGGAACACACGCTCAACCCCGATCCCACCCGACACCTTACGGACCGTGAAGGACTCGCTCATCCCACCGCCTCTGCGGCCCAGACACACTCCCTCGAACGCCTGGATGCGCTCTTTTTCCCCTTCGCGCACGAGGTAGAGAATCTTGACGGTGTCACCCGGCCCGAAGTCGGGAAGGTCTTGCCGGAGCTGTTCTTTTTCCAATTCATTGAGCAGATCGGCCATGAGTACCTCCAGAACGACTTGGGCCAGCCCGCGGATACTGGGTGGCGACGGATATTATAACCTTCCGCATGGGGCGGGTGAAGCTCCCTACTTCTCGTTTTCCCGCGTCGCGCGCTCCCAGAGATCGGGCCTTTTCTCTTTGGTCGTCTGGTCCGCGAGTGATTTTCGGAACGCATTTATCCGGGCATGATCACCACTGAGCAGGACCTCGGGCACTCCATGGCCTCGGTAGTCCGGTGGCCGCGTCCAAGAGGGAGCGCTCAACTTGGAGGTCTCATAGAACGAATCCGAAGAGGCGGACTCGTGGTCTCCGAGAGCCCCAGGGAGGAGGCGTACCACCGCGTCGATCACCGCAAGAGCGCCCGCTTCCCCCCCCGAGAGAACGAAATCCCCTAGGGACACCTCCTCAGTCGCGAGGTGCTCGGCAACCCGCTCGTCCACATCCTTATAGTGGCCACAAAGAAGCGTCAACTCAGGTTGGACCGAGTAGCGAACTGCATCGGCGTGACGGAAGATCCTCCCTCGTGGGGAGAGTAGGACCACAGGCCCTTCCGATCGGACTCCCTCCACCGCTTCGAAGAAAGGCTCGGGCTTCATCACCATTCCCGATCCTCCCCCGTACGGGAGGTCGTCCACGGTGCGATGACGATCGTGCGTGTAGTCCCTCAGATCGGCGATCCGGTAGTCCACGAGGCCGTTCTCATGAGCCCGTGCGGGGATGCTGAGGGCGAGCGGCTCGGCGAAAAATCCAGGGAAGATCGTAATGATGTTGATCCGCACGGACGTATCCTCTCCTCCCCGAGAACGGGCTGAAGGCAGTGGGCTACAGCTCCAGGAGGCCCTCCGGCGGATCGATCACCATCTTACCTTCCTCCAAGCTCCAGTCAACGATCATCTCACGCGTGAATGGAACCAGGTGATTCCCATCCCTTCCCTCGACCTCCAGCAGCTCCGCCGGACGGACGCTGTAGACTTCTGTGATTCGCCCGACCTCGCGTCCGTCGGCAGTGATGACATTCAAGCCGAGCAGCTGATGATAAGAGATCTCTCCTTCCTCTAGGGGCTCGATCTCATCGAACCGGCGAAGCAGATACCGATTCCTCAGACGCTCAGCTCCATCTCGGCCTTGGACACCCTCGAATAGGACCAGGAATCCCTTGCGATAGGCTCGAACCGTGGCTACTCGCACGGGCGAGAAGGCCGGGTCCGGAACCCGACCCTCCGAATCAGAGATGAGGAGGTGAGCCGTCGGCCGGAACGTACTATCGGGCCGGTCCGTGAGGGACCGGACGAGAATTTCGCCCTTCGTTCCGTGGGGTTTGGTAAGATGGCCCACCACCACGAACTCGGGATCGCCTTCCCTACCTCCCATGACGATTGGCGGCCCGAGGTCTTTGGTTCCGAGAGGCTGAAGCCCGGAGGGGTTAGCCCTCCTCGTCCTCCCCCTCGGGTTCGGGCTCATCTGCTTCCGCCTCAACTTCTGTCTCGGGTTCGGCCTCAGGCTCGACCTCGGCCTCAGGCTCGTCAGCTAGCTCCTCTTCAGCTTCCGGCTCGGGTTCGGCCTCATCTGCTTCCGCCTCAACTTCTGTCTCGGGTTCGGCCTCAGGCTCGACCTCGGCCTCAGGCTCGTCAGCTAGCTCCTCTTCAGCTTCCGGCTCGGGTTCGGGCTCCTCGGCTTCCGCTGCCTCCTCGGCGTTCGCATCTGGCTCCTCGGCCTCAGCAACCTCCTCCGCTTCTGGCTCAACTTCGCCGGCCAT
This sequence comes from Longimicrobiales bacterium, assembly GCA_965197485.1. GTDB lineage: Bacteria > Gemmatimonadota > Gemmatimonadetes > Longimicrobiales > Gaopeijiaceae > JAAXGI01. The sequence continues at coordinate 657,809 of CBDANG010000011.1, read as the reverse complement.
CTCTTCCTCCACTTCCGCTTCCTCTTCGTCGTCCGCGACGGCTTCGGAAGCCTCCTCTTCCCCTTCAGCTTCCGGCTCCGCGGGCTCTTCAGCCTCGACCTCGGACTCCTCGGCCTCAGCTGTTTCCTGGGCATCCACTCCTGGCTCTTCGGCCTCAGCAGCCTCCTCGGCTTCTGCCTCAGGTTCGTCGGCCGGCTCCTCTGTTTCCACCTCGGTTTCGTCCTCTGCGACGGCTTCGTGAGCCTCCTCTTCCTCTTCAGCTTCCGTCTCGGCGGGCTCCTCTGGTTCCTCGGCCTCAGCCTCCTTTGCCGCCGCGGCCTCAGCTGCTGCCGCCTCCGCTGCTGCTTTCTCCGCCAACGAGGCAGCAGCGGCAGCAGCGGCCTCAGCCTCCACCTTCCTCTTGGCGGCCAAAGCCTCAGCCTTCTGGGCCTCTACTGCCTGGCGGTCGACCTCTCCCAGCGCAAGTGTCGAGTCACCACCTTTGCGCGCCTTAGCGATCAGTGAGCGCACTGTTCCAGACGGCAGCGCGCCTTGCTCGATCCAGTAGTCGACCCGCTCCAGATCGATGACCAGTCGAGCCGGCCTAGAGAGAGGCTTGTAATACCCTACGCTCTCGAGGAATCGCCCATCTCGGGGGCTCAAGCGATCAGTTACTACGACTCGGTAGTGCGGCTTCTTTTTCCGGCCCAGACGCCGGAGGCGGATACGAACGGCCATGTCTTTTTTCTCGCTGTGCTCTCGGTTACGCCCGCCGAGCGGCGAACAGGTGAACGATTCCTTATAGTCCCATCTGTAGGCTGAACGGAGGTCAGCGCGGCATCCCCGAGGTCTCGAACATCCCGCGCATTCCCTTCAGCTGCTTCATCATTTTGCTCATCTCCTTGAACTGCTTCATAAGCCGGTTCACCTCTGAGACTGGCCGACCGCTCCCTTTGGCGATGCGTGCCCGGCGCGAGCCGTTCAGCAGCCCTGGGCGACTCCTCTCCTCGGGCGTCATCGACAAGATTATCGCCTCTACATGCCTCATCCTCTTAGGATCGATCGCCGCTGCCGGCAGCTGACGACCCAACCCCGGGATGAGCTTCGCGATCTGTTCGAGGGGACCCATCCGCTGTACCTGCTTCAACGCCGTCAGAAAGTCTTGGAGTGTGAACCGCCCTTCCCCCAACACTTTCTCTTGAAGCCGCTCTGATTCCCCTTGGTCGACAGCAAACTGGGCCCTTTCGACGAGCCCGACGACATCCCCCTGCTGTAGGATCTGCCCCGCCAACCTCTTGGGATCGACCCGATCCAGATCGTCAAAGCCTTCACCCACGCCTACAAACTTGATCGGCTTGCCGACCACGCCCCGAATCGAGAGAGCCGCCCCCCCACGGGCATCCCCATCCATCTTCGCGAGGACGATCCCAGTGATTTTGAGGGCCTCGTTGAAGCCCTCCGCGATCCGGACCGCCTCCTGGCCAGTCATTGCGTCAGCCACGAACAGTATCTCATCCGGCGAGAGTGCGGATTTGACCCGCCGCAGCTCCTCCATCATCGGCTCATCGATTTGGAGCCTGCCCGCAGTATCGACGATCAGAACCGCCTTCCCACCTGCCCTCGCCTTGTCAAGCGCCTTACCGGCTACGCCGACCGGATCTGCACCGTGGGCACCGGCATGTACTTCGACTTCGATCCGTTGAGCGAGCGTTCGCAGCTGATCAACTGCGGCCGGCCGTTGCAGATCGCACGCGGCTAATAACGGCTCTCGCCCTTCGCGTTGAAAGCGGCGCGCCAGCTTGGCTGCTGTTGTCGTCTTACCCGAGCCCTGCAACCCGACTACAAGCACTACTGTAGGCGGGCTCGGAGACCACCTTATGGTCGGCGTCTCGTCGCCGAGGAGAGCCGCCAATTCGTCGAAGACGACCTTGACGATCTGCTGCCCTGGCGAAACGGACTTCAAGACGACCTCACCGATCGCCCGTTCCTGGACGCGATCTACGAACTGCCGGGTGACGCGATAATTCACGTCCGCCTCGAGCAGTACTCTGCGGACCTCCCTGAGCCCGTCGCGGATCATCGGTTCGCTGAGCACCCCCCTCTGCCGGAAACGGCCGAGGACCGAGTCCAGCTTTTGGCTCAGCTCATCGAACATGGACGACCTGTTCACCACCAGAAAACAGAGCGTTCCAAGGTAATGGCCCACCCGAGGGATGTGAAGTAAGGGTGGGAGCGTCCCTCATACCACGTGGATCACCTGCCTCCTCCGGGTCCCTACCGAGACCATCTCGATGGGAGCTCCGGCCAGCTCCTCGATACGATCCAGATAGCTGCGTGCGTTTACGGGAAGATCTTCCAAGCATCGTGCTTCCGCGGTGGTGCTCTCCCATCCTGGAAGCGTCTCGAGAACCGGCTTCGCTTGGCTCAGCTGGTGCGTATCTGCGGGGAAATGTTCGGATTCCCCGTCAGGCATCCGATATCGAGTCGCTACTGAGATCTCCGAGAGTGTGTCGAGAACGTCCAGTTTCGTAACCGCGAGCCCAGTGAGCCCGTTGACGCGACAGGAGTGGCGAGCCACGACTGCATCGAACCATCCGCATCGACGGGGTCTTCCGGTCGTGGCCCCGAATTCACTGCCGAGCTCTCGTACGCGCGCGTCCATCTCTGGTTCGAACTCGGTCGGAAAAGGCCCGTTACCAACGCGGGTGGTGTACGCTTTAACCACGCCCAGGACCGAATCGATCCGAGTGGGGCCAATCCCAATCCCGACCGCTGCTCCCGCCGCAGTCGTATTCGATGAGGTGACGTAAGGATAGGTTCCGTGATCGAGATCGAGGCCAGTGCCTTGCGCCCCCTCGAGGAGGACTCGACGACCCCCGGAGAGCATTTCGTCGACTTCGCGTCCAGCGTCCGTCGCGAGGTCGAGCAGGCGCTCGCGGAGGGCGAGGCACCGCTGGATCTCGTCGCCGAGGGCGCCGTCGTTCTCACCGCCCAAGTCTCGCAACTGCTGGACGGCTCTACGCGCGCCCTTCTTGATCAGCTCCGAGAACCGTCGGGCATCTGTCGCGTCCGCGACGCGGATGCCCTTGCGACCTACCTTCTCCTCGTAGGCTGGGCCGATCCCCCTTCCCGTGGTTCCGATTTTTTCCCGGGCCTGGTCCTCGGTGGCCCGATCGACCACCCGGTGATACGGCATCAGAACGTGAGCACGTCGGCTGACGCCAACCCTCCCGTTGAGGTCGACTCCGCGCTCGGCCAAGGTGTCGAATTCCTCGAAGAACTGAACCAAATCAAGTACGACGCCGTTCCCCAGCAGGCAGCGCTTCCCTGAATGGAGAATTCCCGATGGGATCTGGTGGAGGACGAACTCCTGGTCACGCACGTGCACCGTGTGCCCCGCGTTCGCCCCTCCCTGATATCGGGCGACCGCGTCCACGTCCTTGGCCAGAACGTCGACGATCTTCCCCTTACCCTCGTCGCCCCACTGGCATCCGACAACCACGACGCACCGGCCCTGTCCGGCTCGCTGCTGCACCTTCAACTCGCTCCTTTGGAGCGTCACACCCCATCCAGCGACCTACGGACATGAAAAAAGCCCGTCCCGAGGGGATGGGCTGTTGGTTACTGGATCCTTAAGGGGAAGCTAGGTGCGAGCCTCGACAGTGTCAAGCAAACCCGCATCATGCAACACTTTTCGCACCCTCTCCAACTTTCGCTCGCTAGCCGGCCGGAGTGGACGCCTCGGGGCCCCACCGACCTCACCCAACAAATCCAGGGCTGCCTTGACTCCGGGCACGCCGTGAGCTCCGATGATCTCGTTGTGTACGGGAGCAACCCGCTCTTGAATGCGACGGGCCTCAGTAGTCCTTCCGGCCACAAATCTCTGATAGATCTCCGCAACTTCATTCGGCACCAGATTCGCGATCCCGAGGATCCCGCCGGCGGCACCTAGCTCCAAGGCCGCATAGAGCATCGCTCCGTTCCCGACAAAGATTTGGAAACCCGCTGACACACGCGACAGGTGGTCACCCAGAGCCGCCAGGTCCCCACGGGAGTCCTTGAGACCTACGATGTTTCTGTGCTCCGAGAGCTCGGCAACGAGCCCCGAGGAGAGCTCGAGCGTGCTGCAGCTCAGCGGCACCTGATACAGGATCACGGGCACGGGGGATTCGTCGGCCACGATCCGGTAGTGTTCGCGCAGGTTTTCCCGATCCATCGCCCGTTCATAGAATGCCGGCGGCTGCACAAGAAGCGCATCGGCACCGGCATCGGCCGCATCCAGGCTGCGTCTGATCGTCTCGCGAGTCGACTCGGCCCCCGTGCCAGCGATGAGGAGTTGGTTCTCGGTGAGTAGGTCGTGAGCCACTTCGAGCGCGTCTCTACGCTCGTCTCCGTTCAAGAGAACCGCTTCTCCGGTAGTGCCACCAATCACCACACCGCGAAGTGGTGCCGCCAGGACTCTCGTCAGGTTTTCCCTAAGCGCCACCAGATCCAGCGCACCGCTGGTGGAATCGAAGGGGCTCGTCGCGGGGACGAAGACTCCCGCGAGTGCATCGCTGACCGACCCACGAACGGTATTTGACGTCATCTTAGGCGTTCCGAGTGGCGTCTGCCGGACGAGCGGTCTCAATGCGCCCGGTTCCCCCATCCTCACCCAGGAAGTTGACCTTGAGGTCGAAGTCGGATGGCTTAGTCGCAGCTGCCTTCGCGACCGCGAAATCCACCAATTCCTCTCGCACGAGATCCAGCAGATGCTGATCGAAGCTCTGAGATCCGTAATGTTCCCTCCCCTCTTCGATCAGGTCCATGATCTCCGCCGAGCGATCCAGGTCGCGAATGCAGTCTCGGATGGTCCCCGTCACGACCATCACTTCGCAGGCGACGATCCGCCCGTTGCCGTCTGCGCGTGGGAGGAGCCGCTGCGAAATGACCGCTTGAAGCGTCTCGGAGAGGCGGATTCGAACCATCTCCTGCTCGGAGCGTTCGAACACTGCGATGAGCCGTGAGATGGTCTGCGCTGCGCTCTGGGTGTGTACCGTCGAGATCACGAGGTGGCCTGTCTCCGCCGCCTTTAACGCGATATCGATCGCTTCCGTATCACGCATCTCACCAATCAAGATCACGTCCGGATCCTGCCGAAGGGCCGCTCTAAGCCCGGTCGCGAACGAAATCGTGTCGGTCCCGATATCTCGCTGGGTAATGGAGCACTTCTTGTCCCGATGTAAGAACTCGACTGGATTCTCGAGCGTCACGATATGTTTTTGCTTCGTGCAATTGAGCTGCTCCACGATCGCGGCCATAGTAGAGCTCTTTCCTGATCCCGTGACCCCGGTGACTAGGATCATGCCCCGCTCAGCCTGGGCGATCTTCTCGAGGACCTTTAGGAGCCGAAGCTCACTCATAGTGGGGGCCTCGAACGGGATCACGCGCATGATGATCATGAAGGTCCCGCGCTGGCGCAGGATATTCACGCGGAATCGGCCCAACCCCGAGAGCCCCCAGGAGCAATCGTAATCCGTTATCTCATCGATACGCTCCCGATCTCGCTCGTAGGGCATCAGCTCCTGCGCGAGCGCCCGGACTTGGTCGGGCGCCATCCTCTCTTCCGTAAGAGCCGTGAGGCGGCCGTCGATCCGCGCGCGGATCACATCACCGGTCTTGATGTGGATATCACTGGCTCCCCGCTCGATTGCAGCCTTGAAGACCTCTGTCACAGCTTCATGCCTCCTTCGATGAGCCCCCGGCGCGAACTCAGGATGAAAGGACGGGAAGGTCCCGCCAGGACATTCCCATACGGTGTCGAACCTCGTCCAAGGTCTCCTTAGCCACTTCCCTGGCCCGTTCGGCACCGACATTCAGGATCTCGAGGATCCTATTCGGATCCGAGCGCAACTCTCTTGCCCGTTCTCGAGCTTCGGCGAAGTGCTCAGAAACTCGATCAGCAAGGATTCGCTTACAATCTACACACCCGCGCGTCGCCCCGCGGCATTGCGCCTCGATGTCCGGAATCTGCTCCGATGGCGTGAGGAGCTTGTGTAGACTAAACACATTGCACACCTCTGGGCGTCCAGGATCATCCTTCCGGATCCGTTGGGGGTCTGTCACGGCCTTACGCACGCGCTCCCAAATCTCATCAGGTTCGGACAGGATGTTGACGGTGTTTCCGAGCGACTTGCTCATCTTCGCATTGCCATCCAGCCCTAAGATCCGGCCGGCAGAGCTCAGAACGGCTTTCGGCTTTGGGAAGAGTTCTCCAAACCGGGCGTTCCAGCGTCGCGCAATCTCCCGTGAAAGCTCCAAGTGTTGTAACTGGTCCTCTCCGACCGGGACGAGGCCGGCCCTGTACAGGAGAATGTCGGCGGTCTGGAGGATCGGGTAGTTGAGCAGCCCGGCGGGAATGGACTCCAGGTGAGAGGACCTGTCCTTGAACTGGGTCATCCTCTCCAGCTCCCCCAAAGGGGCGACTGCGTTGAAGAGCCACGCGAGGATCACGTGCTGCGGCACGTCCGACTGCACGAAAATGGTGCTTCTATCAGGATCTAGCCCAACCGCAAGAAAGCTCAGCGCGAGATCAAAAACCCTTCCTGGCAGGTCACTTGGGACGTATTCACCGGTGATCGCGTGCTCGTCGACGATGCAGAAGAAGCATTCGTGAGTCTCCTGCAACTCGACCCACTGCCGTAGAGCGCCCAGGTAGTTGCCGAGATGAGCCTCTCCACTCGGCTGCATTCCGCTGAACACTCGCTCGCCCGTGGGGTGGCTCGCCATCACTGTCGGGTTGAAACAGAAGCCTGTCGTGGTCGGTGATTCGTAGAGCCGCTAACTTAGCGGCCCGCCCGAACTAGGGCGACCCCACTCGGCTCGATCCCCCGCCCATTTCGGTCGCCGATGAATTCCGGATCAGACTTGCTTCAGACTGCTCTCGACGCCGCTGAGGCGGCGGCCCTTGTTCACGCCTATTTCCGGGGGCGGGTCCTGGTCGGGGACGCCATCGAAAAGGGGACATCGGACTTCGTCTCTCACGTGGATCTCAAGGCCCAGGACGCTGCGGTGAGCGTAATCCAGGAGCACTTTCCCACACACCAGGTGCTCTGTGAGGAGGGACATGAGCCTTCCGGTCAACTTCGTGCCGGGTCGACGGCCGACTCACCGCTTTGGATCGTCGATCCCCTGGACGGAACCACGAACTTCTTGCACGGCCATCCGGTGTATGCCGCTTCGGTTGCGGCGGTGGTCAGGGGAGAGCCCGTGGCGGGCGCGGTCGTCGCATCGGCGACTGGGGAGCGCTGGTGGGCCGCCAGCGGAGGGGGGGCCTTTCGGAGTGGTGAGCTCATCCACGTCTCGTCGGTTCGAGAGCTCCGGCTGGCGCTGGTCGGTACCGGCTTCCCCTTCAAGCGAATGGTCGAGCTGCCATCCTATCTGAGTGAGGTCGAGAACGTTCTACCGGCATGTTCCGGAATCCGGCGCGGAGGATCGGCCGCCCTTGACCTTTGCTACCTGGCGCAGGGATCGCTTGACGCATTCTGGGAGACTCGGCTCGACCCGTGGGATATCGCTGCGGGGCTGGTCATCCTGAAGGAGGCCGGTGGAGTGGCGCGGCGGCAGGGCGGCGATGCGTTAGACGTCGAGCTCGCCGGATCGGTTCTGGCGGCCAACTCCGAAGAGCTCTTGGAGGGTCTATCCGGACTGCTCCATCGGTCGCGGGAGAACCGCGAAGGAAAGAAGACCCCGACCGGATGATCCGGCCGGGGTCGCCAGAGTGGGTAGCGTGCTCAAGCCGCCAGCTCGCGCTCAGGACCGACTGTGAATCTCGATCGTCCGACCCTTGGCCTCGGCTGCTTTCGGAAGATGTATTTGAAGCACGCCGTCCTCAAAAGTTGCTGAGATGTCGTCCGCAGCTACCGTGCGGGGAAGGCTGAATGAGCGCTGAAAGCTCCCATACCGTCTCTCCCACACGTGGTACTTGCGATCCTCGCTCTCTTCGTTGATCGCTTCCTTCCGACCGCGAATCGCCAAGACGCTGTTCTCCAGCTCGATCTCGACGTCCTCGCGCCTCAGACCTGGCAGCTCGGCAGTCAGAAGCAGCTCGTCCTTCGTCTCCTCGATGTTCACGGCGGGTAGCCAGCTCGACCCTTCTAGGTCTCCCAAGCTCTGGTTACCGAAGAGACGGCTAAGGCGGTTGCTCACCTGATCGAACTCTCTCCAGGGTGAAAGCCAGTTGCGGTCTCGGTATTGTGTGATAGCCATGGTACGTCCTCCCTTCTTCCTCCAAAGGCGGTGATGTGACACATTGTCCGCGCCGCCTGAGTCGCGCTGAGTCGGCGGCGAGCGACCTGTGGACTCCGCGGGAATGGTTTGCATGAGGCGTGCCATCATCCGGGAGTCGGAACCTGTCAAATCGTCTCCTTACAATGACTTATAACGGCAGAGCAACTGTCATATTGGCCGACCTCCAGTGTCTAGTCCGGCACATTGGCAGGGAGTGATTCATGAAGCTGGCGTTGTTCGGATATGGCCGGATGGGTCGGGCTGTTGAGGACGTGGCTCTCGAGCGTGGACACGACGTCGTGCTCACCCTGGACGAGTTCTCGAACGAAGGGGGCGCGGGGATTACCGCCGAGGCCCTCGGAGATGCTCGGATGGCCATCGACTTCTCTGTATCCTCGGCCGTTCCGGTCAATGTCCGAAGGGCGGCGGAGCATGGTGTGAACGTAGTCGTTGGCACTACTGGATGGGATGAACAGCGAGACGCCGTTGAGCGTTTCGTTCTGGAGAGCGGGACTGGGCTTCTCTCTGCTCCGAATTTCTCTGTGGGAATGCTCCTCTTTATCAAGGTGGTGCAGTCCGCTGCGCGACTGGTAAACGGAGTGGATGAGTACGACGTTCACCTCTGGGAAACTCACCATCGGCACAAGGCCGATCACCCGGGCGGGACCGCCCGCCGCCTGGCCGATCTCCTGGTTCGCGAGCTGGATCGCAAGACCAGTTGGACATGCGAGCTTCGCGAGGAGCTCCCACTCGGCTCTGAACAGCTCCATGTCGCAGTCTCTCGTGTTGGGTCGGTGCCCGGAATCCACGGCGTGGGTATCGACGGGCCGGATGACCGGATCGAGCTGTGCCACCTGGCCCGGAGTCGGGCGGGTTTCGCCAGGGGGGCCGTGCTGGCAACCGAATGGCTGGAAGGCCGAACCGGGGTGTTCACGATGTCCGATGTGATGCAGGATCTACTGATGAGCGGAGAAGGTGAATGACAGCTCGCACCGCGACATCGGAACTCAGCGCGGCGATCGGGGAGCTCGCGGCACAGTCGCCGCTTCGAGACCGGGACGCCGCCAGGGAGATCGTAGCCCAGCTCCTTGGAGCCCTCGAGCGTGGGGAAGTGAGGGCTGCCACGAAGACGGCCGACGGGTGGCAGGCGGTCGAATGGGTGAAGCAGGGGATCCTTCTGGCGTTCCGTGCCGGTGAGACCCGAGCGTTTCCCGACGACGATGGTCCCGACGGTCTCTTTCGCTTCTTCGACCGGGACACTCTCCCATTGCGAGACACGCGGGGGGTCGCTGAGCAGATCCGGATCGTCCCGGGAGGAAGCTCCGTTCGGGCGGGGGTCTATCTGGGTCCTCGGGTCGTGATCATGCCACCCGCGTATGTCAACGTGGGCGCTTGGATCGGGGAGGGATCCATGGTTGACTCGCACGCCCTGGTCGGTTCCTGCGCCCAGATCGGAATGAGGGTTCATCTTAGCGCAGGGGTCCAAATCGGCGGAGTCCTGGAGCCGATCGGACTCCGACCGGTGATCGTCGAGGACGAGGCGATGATTGGGGCCAACGTTGGGGTCTTCGAGGGTGTGCTCGTGGGCCGTCGTTCCGTGTTGGCACCGGGCGTGCAACTCACCTCAGCGACCCCACTCTTTGACCTCGTCAACGAGACGGTCTATCGAGGGAGCCGGGAGCGCCCTCTCAGTGTGCCCGAAGGCGCTGTGGTGGTGCCGGGCACTCGGCCGGCCCAGGGAGACTTCTCCCGAGAGCACCATCTGCAGCTCTACGCGCCCGTCGTGGTGAAGTACCGGGACGAAAAGACCGACGCGTCAACGGCCCTCGAAGAAGTCCTGCGGTAGGCTCACCCTTCAGGGCGCTGGCGCCGATCATCCTTTGAGGAGGGTGGGCAGGAACCCTCGCGACGGCACGCGCGTTTACTTGCCGCCCACCTGCGGGCGAAATACGTTGCCGAAGCTGAGAACCGGCACCCACGGCTCGGATCCCAAAGCGGCGACGTTACTGTCCCTCGCTGGAGGTCACCAATGAAACGCGTCTTCCTGTTCGCAATTGCCGCGGTAGTCTTACCCGTGTCCGTTGATGCCCAATCGGCCGCAGAGATCGCTCGGGCTGTGGCGGCAGCTCCCGCCCGGGCCCAAGCAGACGCGACCGTGATCTCGTTCGACGAGGGTGGCTCCGTCTCCGTGATGCGTCAGGGCTCCAATGGGCTCATGTGTTGGGACGACAGCACGATGGAGCGCTTCAGTGCCACGTGCACAAGTGAGGCGAATCGGGCGAGAGTCGAGCAGAATCACGCCTTCAACTTCTCAGGCGGGACTGAGGACGAGATCCAGGCCCTGTTCGACGCGGCCGAGCGAGACGGTTCGCGCGCCGTGTCCGAGTTTGGAACGATGTACTATCACCTGGACGGGGCTGACCAAGCCAGCGCTCGTTCGCACATCAGTGTCGTCGTGCCTTTTGGGACGAGTGAATCGCTTGGGATGCCGGACACCAGGCACGCGGACCGAGTTTGGATCATGGATGCAGGAACGTCCACTGCGCACCTCATGGTCCCGGGTCGCTGACTTCTAGAAGCGCACCCGTCAGGGAAGGCTGAGACGTCAGGTTTCAAGGGCCAACTGAACGGCGCCTCGAACGGGAGAGACCTGATCGCTCAGCGTCGGGAACCCAGCGTTCTCGAGCGCTGTCACCACGCGCTCGCGGAGGGGACCTCCTGGTTCTACCAACCCCCCCACAAGGGCCACGGGAGGGCTCTCCCCGAACGGGACGGTGCGAGCGAGGGCCTCCACGTGCTGCACCAGCGCCTCAACTGAGCGTTGGACGATGCTTCCAGCGGCTGCGTCCCCCCCGTTGGCCTCCTCGATGACCCGTGGCGCTAGGGCCGCCACGCCTGCCTTGCCGACCGTCTTGCTCCACTGGAATACCTGCCCGACCGACTCCGCACCCAGCGCGCTGAAGAGACTGGGGGTGAGCGCTGTCGGCACATTGCGGCCGTCGGCAGCGCGCATAGCTGCTCGCAAACCCCCTAACCCGATTCGATAACCACTTCCCTCGTCCCCTATCAACGCCCCCCAACCTCCGACACGGACCAGAGGACCCTCCCCGACTCGACCCGCCGCGACGGAGCCGGTCCCGGAGATGATCAGAATTCCGTCACCGTGCCCGAATGCATCCATGAACGCCACTTCCTGATCCGGTACGACTCTGACCTTTCGAGCGACTTGGGCCGCCTTGAGTCGCGAGTCCACTAGATCTTGGGACTCGGCTCTTCCCGCGGCCCCAGCGAGTCCAGCGCATAGGGCGTCAACAGGGAGCGGGACGCCTGCCCTTAGGGCTACCTCGGTCACCTGCTCGATGATGCGATCGGCCACCTGTCGGTCTTCGCCAGCTCCGAGCAGCCCCGCCCTCCCTCCCAATTTGGCTAGAGTCCGCCCTTCGCTGTCCGCCAACACGCAGCGCGTACGCGTCGCTCCACCGTCGACGCCCACGACCCGCACCGGAGGCTGGCTCATGGGGGCGGGGCGCCTGGCGTGCCAAGCCGACTCGTCCCGGAGCCGACGACGACCGTGATGACGGCTCCAATCGGGACGAACCAGGGGAAGCCGACTGAGGCTGAAGCGAGAATCCAGATCGAAGTGACCACTCCGATCCCAACGGTCATCCCGATGATCACGCCGCGCTGGGTGGCCCCGCGATCCACGATACCCAGAAAGAAGGCGCCAAGGAGACCCCCGTAGACGAGCGACGCAATCGTGAGTGCGACCTCTACGGCCGTAGCGTCCTCGCTCATCGGGACGTAGGCAATGGCGACGGCGATCAACAGGGATGCCCAGATCAGAGTGAGCACCCTGCCGGCCCTCAATACCCTGACTTCGTCGTCTTCACAGCCCGAGAGCGGAGCCCAGAAGTCGTACGCGGCAGCCGAGGCTAGCGAGTTGATGGACGAAGACAAGGATGACATCGCCGCAGCAAAGACGCCTGCGATCAGGAGTCCAGTGATACCGACCGGGAGCTCCTCGATCATGAACATCGCGAAGATCTCATCGGGGATTGAGAATTGCCTGCCCTCGTAGAAGGCCCAAAGCCCAATCCCGACTATTAGGAAGACTGCGAACTGGACGAGGACCAAGGCTCCGCTACCGATCAACGCTCGTTGGGAGGCCTTGAGATCCCTGCACGTAAGAAGGCGCTGAACGATCAGTTGATCCGTTCCGTGCGATGCCATCGCCAAGAAAGCCCCTCCCACCAGCCCTGCCCACAGAGTGTAGGGACGCGAGAGATCCAGAGAGAGATCCAGCCACTGGAGTTTGTCCGCGACCGAGGCGGCGTCCAGCACCGCTCCCCATCCGCCGGGAACGATGAGGTGGAGCACCACGAGGGCGCACGCCGCTCCGAAGAGATAGAGCCCCATCTGTACAGCATCCACCCACACCACGGCCCTGATCCCTCCGAAATACGTGTACACAAGCGTGAGCAGACCGATGACCGCGATCGAGAGTGGATACGGCCACTGGGTGATTAGGGCGAGGGGAATCGCGGTAGCAAACAGGCGCACCGAATCAGCCAGCAGCCTCGTGATCATGAAGACACCGGAGGTGAATCGACGGGCACCCGTCCCGAATCGCTCCTCCAGCAGCGCGTAGGCGGTGTTCAGCTCACCCCGGTAGTAGGCCGGAAGTAAGACACCGGCGATCACCACTCGTCCGATCAGATATCCGAATGTCAGTTGGATGAAGCCGAGGTTTCCCAGGTAGGCCACCCCCGGGATAGAGAGAAAGGTGAGCGTGCTGGTCTCGGTGGCCACGACGGAGAGGAGTACGGCACCCCAGGGAAGATCTCGGCCTCCTAGGAAGTAGTCACTCCCACCCCTCTGATTCCGCCCCAGCCAGGCCCCCCACGCCGTCACGCCAAGCAGGTAGGCCAACAGGACGGCCAGGTCCAAAGGCGTGAACGAACGCATGTGTATCTCTCCATGTCAGCCGCACCCGGTCCGGACGGGTGAGAAACACAGAGAGTACGCGGTCTCCGGGCGAGGCTCCCGGTGAACCTAGGACTCTCTTGCAGGAGGACAAGAGAGGATAGCGGATGACGGGAGGAACCCGGTGTTCTTCGCTCCGGAATCGATTATCGTCCAGGCCCAGCCATACCCTGCCACCCGACTGTCACCTCCATGACCACTCCGGCTGTTTCCCGGATCGTTCTCAAATTTGGAGGATCCAGTGTATCCACAGCCCATGGATGGGATACCATCGCACAGATCGTACAGACCACAGTCGAGACAGGGGATCGGGTGCTCGTCATTCATTCGGCTCTCTCTGGGATCACAGACGGGCTCGACCTCCTACCTGAGGAAGCGATCGCCGGGCGTCACTCCACGCTCCTAGAGGGCTTGAGCGAACGCCACTACGCTTTGGCCCGCGACCTCGGGCTAGACGGCTCATCCATACTCGCGAAAGAGCTGGTCGAGCTCGGGGGCGCTGCCGAGGGAATTCGCTCTGACCGGTGAGGTCACCGCTAGAGTGCGGGCTCGCGTTCTCGCTTTTGGTGAGCGCCTGTCCACCCGGATCGGCGCTGAATTCCTCCGATCCCGAGGAATTCCCGTCGTGTGGCTCGAGGCCGGCGAACTTCTGACCGCCGTGGCAACCGAGCGGCAGACCGGAGACAGCGTCTGGCTCTCCGCTGAGTGTGGCAGCGACCTGGATCCCGATCTCCAGGCTCGTTTGGACGCGGTCACGGGGATCGGATTGACTCAGGGGTTTACGGCTCAGAACGAGACAGGAGAGACGGTGGTCTTGGGGCGCGGGGGGTCGGACACGGCCGTCGCGTACCTGGCCGGAAAATGGGGCGCGAACCGTCTCGAGGTATGGTCCGACGTGCCTGGAATGTTCAGTGCGGATCCGCGGGTCGTTTCCTCCGCTCGCTTGCTCCGACGATTGGACTATCAAGAGGCGCAGGAGATAGCGACCACCGGGAGCCAGGTGCTACACCCGCGGGCCGTTCGGGCGCTCCGAGACCGGAAGATCCCCATCTGCGTGCGGAGCACCTTGGATCCGGGGGGCCCACATACGGTGATCGGGCCAACTGGGAAGGTGGGGCCGGCTCAGGTCAAGGCGATCTCTTGGAAGAGGAGAATTGTGCTCGTATCAATGGAGACGCTCGGCATGTGGCAGGAAGTCGGGTTTCTCGCACGGGCCTCTTCCGTGTTCCGGAAACGGGGCCTATCTATCGACCTTGTATCCACCTCCGAGACCAACGTCACCGTGTCGCTGGATCCAAGAGCCAGCCTAATCGATGAGGAAGCACTCGACGAAATGGAGGCGCAGCTCAGGGGATTCTGTGGAGTCCGGATCATCCGGCCGTGCGCTGCCGTGAGTCTCGTGGGCAGCCGGATTCGGGCCATCCTGCATCGCATGGGACCGGCCCTTGAGGCCTTCGAGGAGAACCGGATACATTTCGTCAGCCAGGCCGCGAACGATCTGAACCTGACCGTCGTGGTCGACGAGGATCAGGCTCTAGGCCTGGTCCACCGACTCCACGGCCTGCTCATTCCTGATGCCTCCGAGGCGACCTCAGAGGTGTTCGGTCCGTCTTGGAAGGAGTTGAGAAGTGATGCGCCGGAAGACTCAACCGCCGGAGTCTACCCGGTCAGGGGGAAGCGACCTGAGGTTCCTCGCTATCCAGGCGAAGGATAGGAAAGAGACGCCGAGGAAGATCGCGGCCTGACCCCAGGCCCCGAAAATCACTTTGCCCGTCCCGAACAGTGCCGTATACACCGCGGCGACACCGGCGGCCCAATTGGTCCAATTCAAGGCCCCACCATCGATCCCCTCCTCGCCGAACCCCAGCCGAACCGCCACGCGGGACCACCCGGGCCCTCCCGGACGCACCCTGTTGTAAAAACGATCCAGGACTGGTTCGGACTCGGGGTCGGTGATGAAGGTCACCGCGACCCACACAACCGTCGAGCTCAGCACAGTCGCAATCATGATTCCGGCCCACTGCGCCGGGTCGTCAGGGTCGAGCCCGGCCCCAAACCAAAGGACCAGGCTTACGACCAAAGACGCCGCCATCGCGGAAATCTCCGACCAGGCGTTGATGCGCCACCAATACCACCGGAGAATGAGAACCAGTCCCGTACCCGCACCGATTGCGAGCAGGAACCTCCAGGCCCCCTCGATGGAGGTCATGAAGTACGTCACCAGGAGGGAGGCGAGCATCAGGAGCGCGGTGGCACCTCTAGAGACCGCAACCAGGTGCTTCTCCCCGACATCCGACCGAATGAAGCGCGAGTAGAGGTCGTTCACCAGATAGCTGGCGCCCCAGTTCAACTGGGTGGAAATCGTGGACATGTACGCCGCCGCGAGGCCGGCGAGTAAAAGCCCGGTCAAGCCTGACGGGAGGAGATCCATGATCGCCATTACATAACCCTGACGCGGGTTTTCCAGATCTGTATACAGGATGGTGGAAGAGAGTGCCACCAGGATCCAAGGCCACGGGCGAACGGCGTAATGCGCCACATTGAACCAGAGGGTCGCGAGCACGCCATCCTTCTCGGTACGTGCGGAGAAGATGCGCTGCGCAATGTACCCCCCACCTCCAGGCTCAGCGCCTGGATACCACGACGCCCACCAGTTCATTCCCAAGTACACGACGAAGGTGATCGCCGGCATCCATGTAACTCCCCGCGCCGGCAGGAGGCCGATCGCTGCTTCGGACGAGCCGTAGACCTCGCTAAGACCCGCCTCCAGACCTGAAATCCCACCCACCGCTTCCACCGCGAAGACCGCGAGTACGACTGCGCCCCCCACAGCCAGCCCAAACTGGAAGAGATCCGTCACCACCACTCCCCAGAGCCCGGACAAGACGGAGTATCCAGACGCGAGAAAGAAGCACACGAATAGGGCGTAGAGCCGTGGAATGTCGAGGGCCGTGGATGCGATCTCCACCATCGCCAGGTTGACCCATCCCATGACGATCAGGTTGACCGGCACGGCCAAGTAGCCAGCCCGAAAACCCCTCAGGATGGCCGCCGGCTTTCCACCATAGCGAAGTTCTGTGAACTCCACGTCGGTGAGGACACCCGCCCGTCGCCAGAGGCGCGCGTAGAAGAACACCGTGAGGATCCCGCTCATCACCATGTTCCACCATAGCCAGTTGCCAGCGACGCCATACTGGACAACCAACTCCGTGACCGCGAGCGGGGTATCCGCAGCGAACGTGGTGGCCACCATCGAAGTTCCGGCCAACCACCACGGGAGAGCCCGGCCCCCCACGAAATAGTCCGCCAGCGACCGTCCCCCTCTCCTTGCGAGGGAGATCCCGATCGCCGTGGCTAGAATGAAGTAGAGGATGATGACGGACCAATCTAGTCCGGTCATCGACCATCCCTGGGCTCTACTTCCCGGTCTGAGATGGCCGCCGCTGCCAAGTCATGGACGGCTCGGCGGAAGGGGATGTGGCGACTGTTTTCTCGCGTGGGGTTTACCCGGTTGGTGAGGAGAACTACGAAGAGCTCCAGCTCCGGATCGACCCAGATCGAGGTGCCGGTAAAGCCGGTATGGCCGAAGGACTGGGCGCTGAAGTAATCGCCGGAAGACGACTGGTCTGTGGGCGTGTCCCATCCGAGGGCCCGGCTCGACCCGGGCTCAGCGCGGATCCTTAACCCGCGTACCGTTTCTTCAGCCAGGAGACGGGTTCGGATCGGGGCGCTACGCGCGCCGCAGGGGACCCCACCGCCGAGCTCGAAGTCGCACGGCTCCAACATCCCTCGATTTCCAAGCAGGTTAGCGAATACCGCTAGGTCCTGAGCGCTCGAAAAAAGGCCCGCGTGACCGGAAACTCCACCCATGGCGTGTGCGTTCTCGTCGTGTACCTCCCCAACGATGTGGTATGACCGATAGTCGGTGTCCCTCTCGGTCGGCGCGATTCGCTCCCTTTCAGAGAGATCGGGATTGAACCCCGTGTCCGCCATCCCAAGCAGGCTGAACACCCTGCTCTCCAAGAATTGGTCGAGTCGCTCCCCAGTGGCTGCTTCGACGATCCACCCCAGAGTCATGAACCCGATGTCGGAGTAGACCATCTCAGACCTCGGCGGAGCGTCGAGGGGAGTCAGGTACACAGCCGCCCTGATCGCGTCGGCCCCTTCCAGCTCCTCGAAGAACAGTTCAAAGGGGGGCAAGCCAGCCCGGTGAAGGAGGAGATCTCGGATTGTGATCTGGGCCTTCCGGACATCACCGCGAGAGAACTCAGGAAGGTAGCGCACGACGAGTTCGTCCAGATCGATGACCCCCTCCTCCGCAAGAATCATGATCGCTGTGGTGGTACCCACGACCTTCGTGAGCGAGGCTAGATCATAGAGCGAGAATGGGGTCACCTCGCCACTGCCTGCCTCCCAGTCAAGGCGGCCGTAGCCCCGCAGGCGTACCAGCTTCCCGCGGCGGGCGATGGCCAGCGCAGCCCCCGGAGCGACCGAGTCTGCCAGCGCTCCGCGCACATACCTATCCAACCCCTCGAGAGCCGCCCCGTCCATGCCTACGCTGCCCGGATCAGCCTCGAGGGGAGAGATGCTGAGACTGCGCCAACTACCGGGGGCGAGAACGCCCCGGGGCACCGGAGGTGTTTGCTGGCCAGCTCCACCGCCAACAACGAGGCCCGCTTCCTCGGGACCATTTCTCCGGGAGTTCGCCAGTGCCGCAACGGCAGGGATCGCCTCCCTCTC
Organism: Longimicrobiales bacterium; assembly: GCA_965197485.1. GTDB lineage: Bacteria > Gemmatimonadota > Gemmatimonadetes > Longimicrobiales > Gaopeijiaceae > JAAXGI01. Next base: position 639,839 of record CBDANG010000011.1, on the reverse strand, counting down.
CAGACCCTCCCCTCGGTCATGTAGACCAGGCAGGGTAATCGGCAGACGGCCCCCGATCGCCTCGGCGCCCGCGACGGCCCGAGCCGCTGCCCGCTGTGAGATCTCTCGATCCCCCCAGGCCATCAGGTAACTTCCGATGGCGGGAACGGCGTTCAGCAGATAGGGGTTCCCGAGAGAAATCAGCACGGTGGGCCATCGCTCGCTGAGAGACCCAATGAAGTATTGAGCAGCGTCCGGGAGCGCCACCGATCCCGCGCCTGCTCGGGGGGGCACATAGGCATTGACGAGAACCACGTCGAAGGAGTCGGCACGGGCCAAGAGCTGATCGAAGGCTTCGCTCGGCGTCTCGGGGCCGACGCGAGATACGTCAAGGTCCGATACGAGCCCACTCAAGACGGCGTCGAACTCCTGACCGGCCGCAATATCCATGGAGGCTGCGTAGGTGATGCTGAGCACCCGACGGATCACCTCGGGATCGAGAGGGACAAGCCCGTCCCGGTCCCGTGGGAGGGCGATGGAGCGAGCCGCCGCGTCGTTCGCCACCTCCCGGTGCTCCGCGGTCCCGACTCTCTGTGTGACCGCCTCCAGTGACACTGTCCGGCTCCGGTGCAGGCCGACTCGTGCCTTCGCCGATAGGATTCTTCGAACCGACTGATCAACCCGGGCCCGGGACAACCGCCCCGCGCTTACGGCCTCGACGACCGCGTCGATCGCTCCGGGGACGGACGCCGGAAAGAGGATAACGTCGGCTCCGGCCTCCAAGGCCAGCACGGCGGCTTCCCCGGGACCATAGCCGTCCGTGATTGCCCCCATATTGAGCGCGTCCGTAAAGAGCAGACCCGAGAAGCCCATCTCTTCTCGCAAGAGCTCCGTCATGAATTCTGGAGAGAGGGTCGCTGGAGGAGCGTCAGGGCCGAGGATTCTGGGGACGGAGACATGCGCGGTCATCACGGCGTCGACCCCCTCGTTCACCGCGGCCTGGAACGGAATCAGCTCGACGCGATCCAGCCGAGCCCGGTCTGCCGTCACTTCCGGTAGGGCGAGATGCGAATCGACGCGAGTGTCGCCGTGCCCAGGGAAGTGCTTTGCCGTCGTTAGCACACCCCCCCGCCGAGCCCCACGGATGTAGGCGAGACCAAGCCGTGCCACGTCGTCGGGCGCCTCGCCGAAGGCCCGGGTATTGATGATCGGATTCTCGGGATTCGAGTTCACGTCCAGAACCGGGGCAAAATTGAGGTGGACCCCCACTGCCCGTGCCTCACGTGCCGTAATCCTCGCGAACCGCTCCACCACCTCCTCGTCTCCAACCGCCCCGAACGCCATCGTGGGGGGAAAACTCGTGCCTCCCCCCTGCGGGAGAAGCGTCGGGAGCGCGTAGCTGTGGTTGATCCGCATCCCGGGACCTCCATTCTCGAAATCGGAGGTCACGAGAAGTGGCACATCGGCTCGTTCTTGAAGCGTATTCAGCTTGGCGGCGTACGCGTGCGGCGTGCCGATCGAGATCACGACTCCGCCGATCCCCCACCGTTCGACCCACTCGAGAACCTCCAGGAGCTCCGGATCGTCTTCAGCCGCATACGCACCCGAGATCCACGGAAACACGAGCTGCCCCACCGCCTCGCGAAGGGTCAGTCGGGAAAACGTGCCCTCGACCCAGGTGGCCGCCCTTCCATCGAGCTCGGATTGGAGAACCACGGTGGAGCTCGGGTCGCCACGGTCCAGGGACTCGGAGGGCGAGCCCGTGCGCGGGGCGGCACATCCGAGGTGACCGACGGCGAGAGAGACACACACGATTGCCCAGATTCCAGACAACCGCGAGCCCCGGATCATTCGCAGCTCCCCCTGGCGAGGGGCGATCCGAGTACTTGGAGGCCAGCCCCGATTTCGAAGTCAGGGGGGATCCGAGTAGGAGTCTGCCCGCGGATCCCGATCGCCCCAACTAGAGCTTCGGCCGCGGCTCTTTGACTCACCTCGGCCCCGCTCCATGCCAGGAGATAGGACTGAACCTCGGGGAATTCGCTGACGAGATACGGATTCCCGAACGAGACCACCACATTTGGACGTCCCAAGCGACTGATGCCCCTAATGAAATCCATGAGCTCGGGCGTGCCTGCCACCTTCTCCTCGGTAGACACCGCCGTGATGTGCAGCGAGATCACGACCAGATTCATCCTGCGGGCCAGTTGGGAAAGTCGGCCGTACTCCTCCGAGGAGGTGTCGCTCCCCACAGCCTCGGTTCGGATGCGTGGGTAGGTTTCGCGAAGCCCCTCATTGAAGGCGCGGCTGGCCATCAGATCGTTGCTCCCCCGATAGGTGATCGACAACACGTTCGCCGTCCGCGTTCCGGCGAGCGGGATGAGGCCCCTCTCATTTCGCAGGAGGGTCAGAGAGCGATCCGCGATCTCTTGAGCGACGGAGACATTCGATTCGATCCCTACCCGCTGGTGAACGGACTCGAGATCCACCGTCCGTTCAAGATGAAGACCCATCTCAGCCTTTGCCCTCAGGATCCGCAGAACGGATGCATCGATCCGAGACTCGGAGACGCGGCCTGTACGGACCGCATTCATCACACCCTGGATCGCCACCGCGGGGTCTGGTGGGATCAGGATGACATCGGCGCCGGCCTCGACCGCGCGTACGGCCGCCTCTCCCCTAGCGAAGAGCCGATCGATGGCACTCATGTTCATGGCGTCCGTGAAGACCAGACCCTCGAATCCCATCTCTTCCCTCAAGAGGCCCGTGAGAACGTTCCGAGAGAGCGTGGCGGGAAGCTCCGGGCCCTCCGTGAACCCTGGCAGCGCGATGTGCGCGGTCATCACAGCTCCCAGACCGGCGGCGATCGCCTGCCTGAAGGGGACGAGCTCCACGGCATCCATTCGATCACGGCTGACCCGGATGATGGGCAAAGCGAGGTGCGAATCCGTGTCCGTGTCCCCGTGACCCGGAAAGTGCTTTCCTGTCGCGACGGCCCCATGGTCCTGGATACCGCGGACGAGGCAGCTCCCCATCTCCGCAACCAGCTCTGGGTCCTCGCCCAGGGATCGGGTGTTGATGACTGGGTTCTCGGGATTGTTGTTCACATCCAGGACGGGAGCGAACGGCACGTGGATCCCCACAGCCCGCGCCTCCTCTGCGGTTATCCGGCCCATATCGTATGCGAGGGTCGGATCTCCCGTGGCTCCGAGAGCCATCAGCGAGGGGAAGTCGGAGGCACCGCCGAGGTCGGTGCCCCCCGGCAGGTACACGGCCCCACGCATTCGGAAGCCAGCTCCCGTCTCGAGGTCTGCGGCGACGAGAAGGGGAAGGTCGGAACGCTGCTGCAGGACATTGAGTTTCGTCGCGACATCCAAAGGGGTCCCGACCGAGACGATGACCCCACCGATCTCCTCCTGGTCGATCAGGCTGACGATCTCCTCGAAGGAGTCCGATCCCTCGGGGGCGAAGTCCCCCAACACCCGCGGCATGATCATCTGGCCGATTTTCTGGCGTAGGGAGAGGCTCTCGAGGGCTCGGTCCGCCCAGCTGGCCGGATCCAGATCCTGAGATACGTAAGTCGCGTCGGTGGATGACTGCCGCGCTGAAGCGTGCTCGGCCGTACTCGACTCTGCCCTGCCGCTCCCAGCGAGACCGGCAAGGAGGACGATCAGGAAGGTGTAGCCTACGGCTCGATGAGGCATGCACCGGTCGTCGAAGGGTACGCAGAAGAGCGTGCGCCCTCGTTGACCTGGCCTGACGAGCTGCCGATGTTCGGACCGAGGAGTCAAGGGCGGACCGCCCCGGGGAAGCACACTCCCAGGGAGACTCTGGTACTCCGAAAAACTAGGAGAAACGCGATGCAGCGACAATCCGCTCGGCGGGCAAGGGAGTGGAGGATCGTCGCTGTCCTCTCCAGCGCCTTTCTGACGGCGTATTGCGGATCTGGAAGCAATTCGGCCGACCTCCTGCCGGGATCAGAAGATGATTCTGAGCGCGAAGCCGAAGTTGGGCCGCGGGTGCGGCCCGGGATCGATGTGCTCCTCACCGATTCGATCCACCTGGTTCGGGGGCTTCGAGTTGGGCTGGTCTCGAACCACACAGGAATCGGGGCCGATGGGTCCGCGTCGATCGATCGACTCTTCGAACATCCCTCCGTTCAGCTCGTCGCGCTTTTTTCACCTGAGCACGGTATTCGCGGGACCGTCGAAGGCGGGGTGCAGGTCGCCGATCAGGTGGACGGGGAGACCGGACTCCCGATTCACTCCCTCTATGGAGCTACCCTGAAGCCCACCCCATCCATGCTCGAGGGGATCGAAGCGCTGCTCTTCGACATTCAGGATATCGGAGCACGCTACTACACCTACATCTATACCATGGCGCTCGCGATGGAGGCGGCTGGAGAAGCGTCGATTCCGTTCATCGTGCTCGACCGACCTAATCCGGTCGGTGGTAGCCACGTGCAGGGAAACGTTCTCGATCCGTCTTTCGCATCCTTCGTCGGCCGGTACGCGATCCCCATGCGTCACGGGATGACGCCGGGTGAACTGGCGATCCTCTTCCGGCAGGCGTTCGGCGTCGCAGTGGAGCTCCGAGTGGTTCCGATCGAAGGATGGTCCAGAAACATGCTGTTTCCAGAAACGCGCCTTCCCTGGCGTTCCCCTTCTCCCAACATGCCCAACCTGGAAAGTGCACTCCACTACTCCGGCACATGCCTGTTCGAAGGGACAAACCTCTCGGTCGGAAGGGGGACAGAACGCCCGTTTCAGTGGGTGGGAGCCCCCTGGCTGGACGGCGATGCGCTGGCGCAGGTCGTCTCCGAGATGGGGCTTCCGGGTGTACGGATACACCCAGCCCGATTCACCCCGCGCGGGCCGGGGGATGGCAAGTTCGATGGCGTGGAGGTGAACGGCGTCCGACTCGAGGTGACCGAGCCGGAGACCTACGATCCCACGCTCACAGCGGTGACATTGCTCGTAGAGGCGAGGAAGATGTCCGGGAGCCAGTGGGGGTGGAATGCAGTGCATTTCGACCGGCTTGCCGGGACCCAACAGCTGCGCAATGGTGTCGAAGAAGGAGAATCGGCGGCCCAGATCATGCAAGGCTGGGCAGCGGATGTCGATGAGTTCAGGGAGTTGCGGGGTCGGGCCCTACTCTATGAGTAGGAGACGGGGCCACGAACCCCCTGCATAAACAGCGTCGCGTAAGAGCGGCTGCGGAGATCGGATCGATGAGGATACGGGCAGGATTGGGCGTCGGACCCGGTGGGCACGGACCGCTGGCCATGGCGTTGGTTCTTTGCGGCGCAGTTGTCGCTGGCGTCGATAGTGTGTCCGCTCAGAGCTCTGTGGAAAGGCGCTCTATCCCACTCCCTAGCCTGATCGAGAACTCTGTCGCGCCGGTCCCGTTCGGCCCCGGTGAAATAGCGGAGTATCAGGTCAAGCTGGGGGTTTTCTCTGTGGGGAGCGGGCTGATGCAGATAGTGGATGTCGAGCCCGTCAGAGGCCATCCGTCCTACTACATCTCCTGGCTGATCAAAGGTGGAATCCCCCTGGCCCGGGTTGACGACCACTTCCAGTCTTGGGTGGATGTCGAGACGATCTCCACCCGTCGGTCGATCCAAGACATCAAGGAGGTTCGGTACCGGGCGCTCCGAAACTACGAGATCTACCCTGAGGACGGATTCTGGGAGCGCACGGACACGGGCGATAGCGAGGAGCTCAAGACCGATCTGCCGCTCGACGACATCTCCTTCATCTACTTCGCGCGGACACTCCCGCTCGAGGTTGGGGAAACCTACACATTGGAGCGCTACTTCAGGGCGGACCGGAACCCCGTGATCCTCGAGGTGCTGAGGAAGGAGACCATCGAGGTTCCAGCGGGGACATTCGAGACCATCGTCATCCGGCCGATCATCAAGGCAGGAGGGCTATTCGGTGAAGGCGGCGAGGCCGAGGTGTACTTCACTGACGACGATCGGCGCCTGCTAGTGCGGCTGAGCTCGAAGGTACCGGTGCTTGGCTCTCTCTCTCTTCACCTGAGAGAATTCCAAGAGGGAGTTCCTCTCCGACGGTGAGCCCTGCTGCGGGGCCGGTTCTCCTTCTAACCGACCGGCTCCAGTTCGACCTTACACTCTTGGCCCACCCTCTGAATGAAAGCGTCGTAAAGGTCCTCGGAGATCGGCCCCACGGTGCCGTTGCCGACTGGCACCCCGTCGATTCTCACGATTGGGAGGAGCTCACAGCTGCTTCCCGTGAGGAAGACCTCTGACGCTTGTCGGAGTTGTGAAACCGGGGTCGAGCGCTCATGAATTTGGTATCCCCGCTCTCGCGCCAGTTCGAGAATCAACTGACGGGAGATCCCGGCAAGGATCTGGTTCGATGTAGGGTGGGTTCGAATCGCCCCGTCGAACACGAAGAAGAGGTTGCTTCGAGCGCCTTCCAGCGCGATCCCGTCCCGCACCAGAATCGCCTCGCCGACGCCTGCTCTCTGCGCGGCTTCCTGAGCCAGGATGTTCGGAAGCAACTGTAGGGTCTTTATGTCGACACGACCCCAGCGAAAGTCCGGAAAGGTGACGGCAGATGCACCCACCGCCCAATCAGGGCGCGCAGGTCGTCCTAGTGGGGCCGCGTAGGCGTAGACGGTCGGGAGGGTCCCATCGGGGGGGAACGCGTGAGTTCTGGGCGCTGGACCGCGGGTTACCTGGAAGTAGATCGCTGCTGTGGGCAGTTCCGCAAGTTTATTCCGGACGAGCAGTTGGTTATAGATCGACTCCACCAAACTGACATCGTAGTCGATCATGAGCTCTTTCAGGCCGACGCGCAGACGCTCCAGCCTGGGTCCCATCCGTAAGGACCGACCCCTATATACGGGAGTGAACTCGTAGACCCCGTCCCCGAAAGCAAACCCCCGGTCGTCCGCGGACACCAGGGCCTCACTGCGGGGCAGGTAATCCCCGTTTAGGAAAACGGTATTCATGTGTAGATCGTAGGGCCGCTCCGCAGCGCCAGTGCGGCCACATCCCGCGTCCTCACTAACCTGCTAGTCCTGGTGCCCTAGTCGGTCGAATTCCTCAATGAGCTCGGCCTCTCGGATCTGGCCGTCCTGAGGGGTCGAGTCTGTAGAAACGGGATCCTCGTCCTCGTCGTCACCCGCAGTAATCTGCCGGGTTTCGTCCTCGTCGGCTGGTGGTAGCAGGCCCATTTCTCTCTTGAGGGCCAGCAGTCTTCCCTCTGCGTCCTCCCCCGACTCCAGTTGGGCGAACTGGTCCTCCAAGGTGTCCCCGCTCAGAGCCTCCGAGACCTCCGTAGCAGCTAGGCTCCGGCGTTCTTGTTCCTCAATCCGTTCCGCCATCCGGTTGAACGCATCGAACGCAGATGTATCCGAAAGCCCCGACATGGTCTCATGGATCCTCTTCTGCGCCTGAGCTCGCTTCTGCTTCGCGATGAGGAGATTGCGCTTCCGCTTAGCCTCTTCAATCCGATCGTTCAACTGCTTGAGCGATGCCTTCAGTTTTACGGTCTCGCTCGCCTGGGACTCCCAGGTCTCCCTGAGCGATGTAGCTCGATCTCCGTGCTCCTGTTGCCGCAGGAGTGCCTGTTTCGCTAGGTCGTCCCTCCCTTCCTGCACCGCGAGCATCGCTCGCTTCTCCCAATCCCGCGCTTGTTTCACCTCATCCTCCACCTGAGCTCTAAGCTTTCTCTCGTCAGCGATCGCCGCCGCCACTTCCCTCTTGGCGCCCGAGAGCTGGTCTCTCATGTCGAGGATGATCTGATTCAACATCTTCTCGGGGTTTTCTGCCCGCGCGATCAGATCGTTGATGTTGGACCGGAAGAGCGTTGAAATCTTGGAGAAGATGCTCATGATACACCCCCCTCGACGGACGGTCCAGCCAGCGACTTTATACGTCCGATGTGGGTCGAGGCCGCCAAGAGGATGCTCTCCAACGAGGCTTGGAGCTCCGCGAAGGTCAGGGCTTCAAGTTCGAGAGTGTGGCTCAGAACCAGCTCATCGCCCTCCAACCCGTAAGCGCCATGGACGACATCACTTGCGTTCAGTTCGAGGAGCGTCCTATAGAGGTCTTCGCGGGAGTTCTCCGCCTGGGGAAGGTCCATGACCTTGAGCCTCAGAAAGAGAAGCGGCGGAGAATGGTGCGCGACCACAGGAAGCCGCTCGTCTCCGGCACGCACCAGGTACATGCCCTCTGCAATCTCTTCGTGGTCGACGTCCATGCGGATGAGGTAGCTCTCCAGATCCTCATGGGTCAGCATATGCCCTCCCTCTCCTGTGACGGCAGGCTCGCCGTCCGTTCTGAATCTGTTTTCACCCCTCCCGATACCGAGGCCGGCCGGGCAATGTAGCCAACCTCCCTACGTGCAGGGGACCCAAAAGATTCGCCAAACAGGGCCAGGGCCGGGGGTTGGCGGAAAGTGTAACACATCACTTAGGGCAAGGCACCCGCGACAATCCCCTCCGCGAGCCGGATCAGGCCCCGACCGAAACACGCTCGAAGATTTCTGAGAGATAGCGCCCGGTGAACGAACTCGGCGTATCGGCAACCGCCTCGGGGGTCCCCTCTGCCACGATACAGCCCCCCTCCTCCCCACCCTCTGGCCCGAGATCGAGAATCCAGTCGGCGGTCTTGATCACCTCTAGGTTGTGCTCGATTACAACGACCGTATTGCCCCGATCCACAAGGCGGTGAAGGACCTCAAGGAGCACCTTTACATCCTGAAAGTGGAGCCCGGTCGTGGGCTCGTCGAGAATGTAGAGGGTTCTTCCAGTTGCCCTCTTCGACAGCTCCGTCGAGAGCTTGACGCGCTGCGCTTCCCCTCCAGAAAGGGTCGTGGCGGACTGACCGAGGTGGATGTAGCCCAGCCCAACGTCGGAGAGGGTTCTCAGCCGCTCACGTATCTTCGGGACTGCTTGGAAGAACTCTAGGGCCTCGGCGACCGTCATCGCCAAGACGTCGGCGATGCTCTTTCCCCGGTATTGCACATCCAGCGTCTCGCGATTGTATCGCTTCCCACGGCACACCTCGCACAGAACGTAGACATCAGGCAGAAAGTGCATTTCGATCTTCACCACTCCGTCTCCGGAGCACGCTTCACAGCGACCCCCCTTCACATTGAAGGAGAAGCGGCCAGGAGCATATCCTCGCATCTGAGCCTCGGGGAGCTCGGCGAAGAGCTGGCGAATGGGGGTGAAGACCCCCGTGTAGGTGGCCGGATTCGAGCGGGGAGTGCGCCCAATGGGAGACTGATCGACCTCGATCACCTTGTCGATCTTCTCGATCCCTTCGACCGACCCATGAGGGAGCGGGAGACGCTTTGCCCCGTAGAAGCGGCGGGCCAGAGCGCGGTAAAGCGTCTCGTTGACGAGTGTCGACTTGCCGGAGCCCGACACTCCCGTCACGCATACGAAGCAGGCCAACGGGAAGGCAGCATCGACGTGCTTGAGATTGTGTCCCTCTCCATCTGTCAGAATCAGCTGGTGCTCTGGGTGGCGCGGTCGTCTCGAGTGGGGTATCGGGATCTCGAGATCTCCACGCAGGTAGGCACCAGTCAGGGAGCTGGTCTCGGCGAGGACGTCCTCGATCGGCCCAGCAGCAACGACATGACCGCCGTGCCGACCCGCTCCGGGGCCAAGATCTACGACATAGTCTGCCCTCCGGATAGTCTCGGAGTCGTGCTCCACTACGAGAACGGTATTTCCAAGATCTCGCAGCGATTCCAGGGTAGCGAGCAATCTGGCGTTGTCGCGCTGATGGAGGCCGATCGAAGGTTCGTCGAGGACGTAGAGAACCCCGACCAGTCGGCTCCCGATTTGAGTCGCCAGACGGATCCGCTGCCCCTCTCCTCCCGAGAGAGTGTCCGCGCTCCGGCCAAGTGTTAGGTACTGGAGCCCCACATTCTCCAGGAACCGCAGCCGCTCCCGAACTTCCTTCAGGATCGGCCCGGCGATCTCAGCCGACAGGGGCGAGATGTCGAGGGGCTCAGGGGCCCCGGGTCCTCGTGTCTCTCCCGAGACGGGAAGCGACTCGAAGAAGGCAAGGGCGCCTGAGATCGAGAGCTCTCCAATCGCCCCGATCGACCGCCCTCCCACGGTCACAGCAAGCGACTCCGAACGCAGTCGAGCGCCGCCACATGCGTTGCACGTGCGGGCCGTCATAAACTGCGCGAGCTGCGTTCGGACTGCGTCCGAGGAGGTCTCCTGATAGCGCCGGGAAACACCCTCAACTACGCCTTCCCAGGCTCGCACGTAGCTTCGGTCCTTTCCGGCCCGGTGGTACGGGAAGCGAATCTTCATATTCCCGGAGCCGAACAGAATCGCTTCCTTCGCCTCGTCCGGCAGATCGGTCCACGGAGTCTTGGGGTCGAACTCGTACGCCTCGGCGAGCCCGCGGACGACCGATTGCCTGAGATGCCCGCGGGGTTCGCCCCACGGAAGCACAACCCCTTCCAAGATGGAGATCTGCTCACTCCCGAGGATCAGCTCCGGGCTGACCTCACGGCGGGTGCCCAGGCCGTCGCATTCGAGACAGGCGCCGTACGGCGAGTTGAACGAGAACTGGCGGGGCTCCTGGGCCGGCAGGCTGATCCCGCAATGCAGGCAGGCATAGTGCTCGCTGAAGAGGTGTGAGATCGGGTCGCCTCTGCCGGCCGGGTGCTCCAGCACCTCCAAAACCCCGGCGCCCGCACGAAGCGCTACCTCGACAGAGTCCGCAAGTCGTGCACGATCCTCCGCGTTGACGAGGAGTCGGTCCACGATGACCGCCACACTGTGGTTCTCGAACCGGTTGAGTTTGGGAGGTCTCGAGAGTTCGTATGTCTCGCCATCCACCAGAACACGAACGAAACCCTCTTTGCGAGCCTTCTCGAAGAGATCTCGGAACTCGCCCTTGCGTCCTCGAACCAAGGGTCCGAGCACCTGAATGCGAGTCCCCTCCCCAAACCCGAGGATCCGGTCCACGATCTGACTGGAGGACTGACGGAGTACTGGCCGCGAGCATTGGGGACAGTGCGGCGTACCAACCCGCGCCCAGAGAAGACGCAGGTAATCGTAGATCTCCGTCACTGTCCCAACCGTCGAACGAGGGTTCCTGGAGATCGTTCTCTGCTCGATGGAGATCGCAGGGGAAAGCCCGTCGATGGAATCGACGTCGGGTTTCTCCATCATGCCCACGAACTGTCGGGCGTAAGCAGTGAGCGACTCGACGTAGCGCCGCTGGCCCTCGGCATAGATCGTATCGAACGCCAGGGAGCTCTTGCCGGACCCCGAGATTCCCGTGATAACCACAAGACGCTCTCGAGGTATCTCTAGGGAGATATCTTGGAGATTGTGTTCCCTAGCGCCCCGGATGATCAGCGAGTCTCGGGCCATCCGGACTACGCACCCGCGCTGGAAGCGCCGCTAGGGGACCAGGCGCAAGCGGACCCGGTCAAAGAGCGCGCAGCTCACGTAAACGGGCAACCCGTTCCTCGGTGGAGGGATGAGTGTTGAAGAGCCTCGTGAATCCTCCACCTCGCACGCCCGCGAGGGGGTTTACGATGGCGAGCTGCGCTGCGGCAGGGTTGACCTGCATCGGAATCCGTCGCGCATAGGCATCCAAGCGTTGGAGTGCGCTCGAGAGACCTTCGGAGGCGCCGGCGATCTGGGCGCCCGTTCGATCGGCTTGAAACTCGTTCGCGCGGCTGATGGCCATTTGTACGATCATTGCAGCCAGCGGTGCCACGATCGACATCACGATAAGGGCAAAGGGATTCCGGTCAGCGTCCCGCCCTCCGCCGAGAATCGCTCCCCAACGAGCCACCGAAGCGAGCAAGGCAATCGCTCCGGCCATCGTGGCCGCAACCGTCGATACTAGCATGTGGTTGTGTTTCACGTGGGCCAGCTCGTGAGCGACCACTCCCTCGAGCTCCTGACGGTCGACGAGCTTCAGAAGCCCCGCAGTGACACACACCACGGCCTTCTTGTGGCTGCGACCAGTCGCGAAGGCATTGGGCTGCTCCGACGGGGCGATTGCCAAGGTCGGCATCGGCAACCCTGCACGCTGACGCAACTGATCCACCATCTCATACAGCTCGGGCGCATCGTCGGGACCCACGAGTTGGGCGCGGTACATCTTCAACACAGCCCGATCACTGAACCAAAACATCCCGAAGTTCATGACGGCAGCCAGCACGAAAAAGAGCGCCGCCCCCTGCTGGCCCCCGAAGTATCCCCCGAGGACCACAAGGAGTGCCGTGAGTCCTGCCATCAGAACAAAGACTTTTAGCTGCTGCATCGATCTCTTGGGTTTGAAGTCACGGATGCAAATCCTACCCCGCGTCGGGTCAGGTGGTGCCCGCTCAGTACCCCCACTCGCGAAACAAGGAAACCCCAAAGACGCGGGTGAAATCGTTATCCAGCTCACCGAACCCCGCACCACCCGGGCGCGCGAATCGATCCTCGAGAAAACCTTCCGTAGACCAAGACTCCTGGAATCGCCACTCGAGCCTCGCTCCGGGCAGCTGAGTCCGGCGAATCGGGCCAAATCTCGTCAACGGCCGCAGCGAAACCGCAAAGAAGACGTTCTCCCCTACGTACCGGCCCATCTCGATCTGTGTGTCCGCGAAAAGTCCGGTGGGGTCCCTGAAGGTACCGAGGCCTCCCTGTTGTGCCTGACTGACGGAGAGGTAGTCCACGCCGAGGCTGCGGCTGAACGTCGATCCGAGCTGGCTCACTCCCAGGCTGAGCGTGGTATTCACCAAGCCGGTCGCCGCACTCTCGACGGCTGAGACCTCCCCCGAGGCAAGCGCAAAGGCGGGCCTTCCGAAGAGCAGATAGCTGATGAGATCGGACTCGGCGATGGGCGGTTGTGCATCACTGGAGAGGGTGACCGCCGGAGTCTGCAGCGTCCCCCCAACATTGGCAATGACGTTTAGCGGCTCCGCGCCGACTCGCCGAAGCCTATGGATGGCCTGAATCGAGAGTGATGGGTCGATCCCCGGAGTGCCGAAGAACTCAACTGCGCCGGACTGCACGTCGAATTGCCGGCCAAACTGGGCGTACGAACCTCGGATGGCCTCGAGGATTCCCGCCAACCGCAGCTCACGAGCCGGTCGGTCGAAGGTGACCGCCAGGTCTCCGACGATCTCGACGTCCATCCCCTGGATCGACTCCTGACTCCGGAGCCAGAAGTCCTGCTCCAGGGAGAGCTCGACATCGACTCTCAGGTTCTGCAGGAAGGCGTTTGGAGCCGCGTCTGAAATGGGTCGTGTGGCAACGACAGTGGTATCAACGACATCGAAGAACCTCGGATCCGTAAGATCGATGACCTCGGTGCCCCGAACGAATTCCTCCAGGAGCAGCTCACCACGCTCGACGCTGACCGCTCCGTTGATCTGGGGCGCGCTGTACGGACCGGTCAGGCTCAGCTCGCCGGCAATCTGCGCAGCGAGGTCACGCCTATCAACCGCCTCGAAACCCGCCGCGGAGAGCTGGAGATCAAACTCGGGGTCGGTGATGTTGCCGAGGCCAAGCGTCCCGGTTATCCGGGCCTGGCCCAGCGCGCGAGCCTCGGCCTCTACCTCAACCTCGAGGCTCTCCTTTGCTCGGAAGTCCACGTTGAGGGCGGTGGGCCGCAGCCCGAGACCCGGGAGGCTCATTTGGCCTCCGCTCAGCCTAAGCTCACCGCTGGGGCGGAGGTCCCGAGGAGTGCCTCGAAGCTGGACCTCGCCGTCAAACGATCCCTGGACCTCCTCCAGGGGATCGAGGAAAGCGAGCGCCGTCGAGGCAGGAAACGAATCAACCCTCAGGGTGAGATCAATCGCACCTTCAGAGAATCGCTCGTCGACATCTGCAAAGGACAGGTTGGCCGGCAACAGACCCTCGAGGGAAATGAGTCTGCGGCCGTCCCGGTCCCCCGTCACCCGAGTCCGCAAAGCAAGATCCCGGTACTCGAGTGTCCCCTCGAGATCCGAGAGTGAGATCCCGTTGAAGGAAAACTCCTGGACGAGGACGTCACTCTCAATTCGCGGACTCTCGGCCGGCCCGTTGATCCGAACACTGAGATCCAGGATCCCGCTCGGCAGCCCTTCCACCTGCGCTGCCGCCGCGAGACGATCGAGATCTACCTGCGAGACATTCAACTCGAAGTCGGAATCCCGCTCCAAATCCAGGGTGCCCAGCGCTTCGATCACGCCCGGGGCGGATTCCACCCTCGAGGCTGACGATGGGCCGACTAGTCGGAAACCGTCGGAACGAATGCTCGCTCCCTCGAACCGGACTCGGCTGGGAGCGTCCAAGCCCCATTCCTCGTCTTCGATTCGCATCTCCAATGCCTCTAGAACGACCTCCATACCGATCGAGTCACGCTCGAGCATCCCCTCGGCTACATAGGTCTCAGCCGCTGTCCCTTGCATCAGCAGATCGAAGTCACCGAGCCCGTCCGACCGGTACCGCACCCCCCCACTCCCGCGATCGAATGCGAACCGCCGGACGGATAGACTGTCGAAGTCCACCACAGCTTCGGCCATCCAGTCCCCGCTTCTTCTCCAGCTTCCTCTGAGATCCGCTCGCGATCGGCTGATGGTGCTCTCACTGAAGGCGCCGCTGGTGATCTCCGCAAACCCCTCCACGTCTAGATCGCGAATTCCGCCACGAAGTACGGCCTCACCGCGGGCGCTTCCCGAAAGTGTGACCTGTCCGACCGCACCCAGCGTGTCCGGATCGATCCCATCGAGCCGTAGGACCTCTCGCTCGAGCTGGGTGAGTGTATCGGCGGCGATGACTTGCTCACCCAGGACGACTGGGCGCAGCGCGGAAAGCGAGTCCGCTGCCCAGCTTAGGGACAGGACGCCATCGGGCTGATCTCCGCCGAGGGCTAGGTCACCCGATCCGGATAGGGTTATTAGGGGGGATGTCAGACTCAATTCTTCGAAAAGGAGGCGGCCCTCGACCGCCCTGAGCCTGGTTTCTAGCATGCCCAGGTCGGCACGGCCGACTCGGGCGTCTCTAATGACCAGAGCCGCAGTGCCGTTGAGACTCCTGGGATCGCCGCCCTCGCCGTCGAGGAGTAGCTCCCCGCTCACCACTGTCGGATCCGGCAGACGAGACGCAAGGCGATCGAGCCGGAACCCGTCCACCGACGCCTCGACGCGGTACTGGCGGAAGGGCTCCCGAAGATCCAACCGCGTGGTCGCCTCGAAGGCTCCACCCGGGGTCGTTAGCGCGGTTGAGAGCAGGAGGTTGGAGACGGGACCAGCCGCCCGGATCGATCCTGAGACGGGACCCGATACGGGGAGGGGACGGCCTAGACCCTCGGAGAGCCCATCGAGCGACAGATCCGCGAGGGTAGCAGCGAGCGCCAGGTTCAGGTCCTCGTCCGATCGTTGAACCGTCCCGGAGATCTGAATAGCTGAACGGGGACCGCCGCCCACATAGTGCTCTACCCCGCCGCTCATCTGTACGCCGGAGGCGAGGCTGCCGCTGGCACGGACTGTCGCGCGGCCGTCGCCATTGAGCTCGAGATCCGGCAGAAAGGCTCGGAGAGTTCCATATCGCAAGGGCTCGACCGTCATGGTAAGGTCGGAGACGCCGGGCCGATCGCTGACCCGGAGGGTGCCATCGACCAAGGCGGTGGACGGAGGAATCCCGCGATCGGAGTCTTCGAAGCTCAACTCAGTACTCACCCGGAGTGCGCTAAGAGGACCATCGGCGCGAACCGTTCCGGTCACCACCCCCTCAAAGGGCAGCGGCTCCGGAAGCCACGGGGTAACTTCATGCACGTAGAGTGGGGTAAGCTCAAGCTCCGTCTCGGTGAAGCGCAGCTCCCCTCCGAGGTCAAATCCGACTTCCCCCCGAACCCGACTGCCCTCCACACTCAGGTCAGCCGAAGGGACTCTCCATGCGGTACGTTCGAGCGGTCCAGAAACGCGAAGGTTAAGCCGACCACCGCCTGACGGCAGCCGCGGTTCGAGCCAGAGAAAGTCTGAGAACTGAAGCACTTCAGCCTGGATGTTCGCTTCAATCTCGGCCCCTTCGGGACTCCCCCAACGGACCTCCACGTCGCCGGACAGTTCCGAGTCAGGCAGTGAAAGGTGGTCCAAATCGAGCCGCAAGCTCGACTCATGGCGCACCAGATCTCCTTTCAGCTCAGTCACTGTGAAAGGCTCCTCCAGCACCTGACCGTTGAGGGAGAGCTGCTCGAAACGAACGGATTGACCATCCACGGCCGCGCCCAGAAGATCCGCGGCCGAAATACGGGCTTCCACCTGACGGATTTGTATCAGCCGATAGTCTCCCTCTCCCATGCCATTTAGCCGTTCGTGGACCCCTCGAGCAGTCGTGGAGTTCACCGGAAGGCGGATCAGGACCCGGCCATCGTGGACGTTCGTCTGGCGAAGTGCGAGCGAGATTCCAGTCGCTCCCTGATCTTCCTGCTGGGATCCGCGCGGCGTATCCGGATCGCCTCGGTCGCGATCCTGGCTGCCTACGATTCGTCTGACATTTGAGGCCGAGTCTCCGTGCAGGGTCTCGAACACGACTGTGGGGCTCCAGATGTCGACCGGGACCAGGACCACGTTTCGACGCACGAGGTCGGATATCGAGTATCTGACCCTCAGAGAGTCGGCCGTCACAAACGGACGACCCGCCGCGTCGGCGACTCGGACGTCTTCCAATGTGAACCCTCTCAGTAATCCGTCGGACCGGAGTCGGCCGATGGCGACCTCTCCGCTCAAGAACCGGGGTACCTGGGCCAGGGTGGCTCGCAGGAACAGATCGTGACCGGGCTGGGTGCGGAGCAGGACGAAGGCTAGTGCACTCAGGATGACGAGCAGCGTCAACGCTGCTACGCCCATCAACCGCAGGACACGAACGGCGAGCTTCACGTTCAGAACGCCTGTCCGATCGAGAAATGCAACTGGATTCCTTTCCACCATGGGGCGTCATCACCGCCTACGAACCGGACGCGCGGCTCGAGCAGTGCAAGGTCCTCTAGCGATACCCAATCGATCACCTGATCCGCGGGGCCACCCGCGCCGATACGATCCCCTGGAAGATCTCGGGTCGGGTCGTATGGCCTGACCTGTGACGTTACCACCGGGAGATCGCGGACAGGCGTCCCCCGGTAGCCCAGGTCGATACGGATAGGCCCGATCGGTGTCGTATAGCGAAGGCCGACGCCAGGGGTGAACACGATGTGCTGAGGATCGACGGGATTCTCAGGATCCCATACCCGCCCGAAGTCCACGAAGGCTGCTGCGCGAAGAGTGGGTCCCCAGAGAGGAAAGCGTAGCTCGATATTTCCCTCGATGAGGCGGGTTCCACCAGTCGGGCGAGCGAAGAACAGCGGCTCAGCCAACCCCGCCGCGCTGCAGCTAAGCGTCGTAATCTGCTCCGGCGAGCACACGGCCTCGGCTGCCTGGCCTTGTGGAAGGAGCAGCCGAGCCACCGGCACCGAGACAACCTGCGGACCGAGCTGGTTCTGCGCGTAGCCCCGTACCGAGTTGGATCCACCGGCGTAAAACCGCTTCTCTGGATGCGCAATCCGCCCGCCTGGCGCACCGCTACCAGGGGACAGTCCCTGGAACACGCCTTCTCTGAGCCAGCCTGCTCGGAGTCGGCCCGCGAAAACCACTTCGCTCCCGACCGCGAGAAATCGGGTCACCTCGGTGACAGCGCGCTCATACTTGAAGTCGGATCCAGTCCACCCCGCAGCGGATTCCAATTCGACAAAGGCCCTGTATCCGTCCGTGGGCGAAATCACGCGATCTGTTCGATCCCGAAAGAAACTGATCCCGATCGGAGAAAGAAAGTTGGAGGCCTGGAGAAGAGCGATGTCCGAGGGGTCGCAAACGAGGAAGCTCGTGCAGAAGAACACCTCTGCCGCGTCCAGGGAGGAAAGCTGCGGCCGATAGAACACCGTCAGAGGAGTCGACCTTCCCACCGAGCGGGTGAGGGCGAGCGAGAGCCCCACCGCCTCTCTTACGAATACGTCCGGAAGGCTCTGTCTCTCGGCATAGACCGATACAGAAAAGGAATTCCTGGGTGAAAAGACATAGGGCTGATTGAAGTCTGCAGAGAGGACCCAGTTCAGGTCACCGTATACTCCGCTGCCCGCGGCGGAACAGAGGGAGTCTTCAAGGGGGTCAGTCATGAGATTCGACGCCCGACCGCGAAGCGTGAGACGGCGAGCGCCGCCGAAGTAGTTCCTGTGTGACCAACTGGTCTCCGCGTTCAGGCACTCCTCCGTATTCCAACCGCCCCCTGCCCGGACCCGGTGGCTATTCCCTTCGTTCACCTGCACAAGGAGCGGTACGACGCTGTCAGGCTGGTTTTGCAGGTCTTGGGTAATCGACGCGTTCAGGAAGATCTCAAGACCATAGATGTTGCGCTGTGCATCGAAGAGCTGCTCCCGCCGATACAGCGCTCCCTCGTCAAACGGCAGCATTCGCTCAACCACCTGATCTGTGATCTCCTCATTTCCAACAATGTCGATCGGACCGAAACGGCTCAGCGGTCCGGCGAACACATCGAATTCCACTTCCGCTTCCCGTTCGCCCGAGGGGATGAAGATGTTTCGGAGGACTTCCGCGTGTGCGTACCCCCTGTTCTGGAGTCTCCGAGTTAGCGTATCGCGGGCGACATCGAGGACAACAAGATCCAGGGGGTCCCCCTCCGCTATTGGAAGGCCCGCGACGAGCGGTGCCTCGTCGACATCCTCCGGGCTCTGGATGTCGAGGGAAGTGATCCGATGGGGCTCCCCCTCCTGGATTCGGAAAAGGACGTCGACCGTTAGATCATCTCTTCGGGTAACGACGGTATCGACTTGGATATCCCGATACCCTCGTTGCTGATAGAAGAGATGGATCCGGACGAAGTCATCCGAGAGGATCCGAGTTCTCAGATACCGTCGATCGTGGGCGAACTCCGCACCGGCCCAGCAGAATGGACGTACGAACAGGGAACGGCACTCCGTCTCGCGCGTGATGATCGCCGTGGCAAGAGCGTCATTCGAGAAACTTTGGTTTCCTTCGAACCCGAGGGAGGCCACTTCGGGACGATCGGCGCCCTGACCCCAGAGGCTGACGGGCCCGGTGCCTAGGAGGCCGATCACGATCGGCAGGAACACAGCCAATCCTGGCCGAGCGCGGACGCTTGAGATCACACAGCCTCCTCGGGCACGGGCGCGATCCGAGGTGGATCGGGCGGGTCCACAGGCGCGGTAGGGTCACGATTGAGCGAACGGTGCGGAAACCGCGGGAAGGTGTGGACGCTGAGCGGAGAGAACCCCACGGGATCCTTGAAATAGAGGTGGTGCGTGATCTCGAGCTGTTCAGGTACCACACGAATCACGTTGAAGGAATTCTTCGCCTTTTCTCGGGCGCGCCCTCGGAGTGAGGTCGTTGTTCCACATTGCACGATGACGATTCCGCGCTCTCGGCCCACGCCGGGACACACGTCGAGCGAATTGCCGATATAGCTCCTGTGCAGATGTCCTCCCAGGACGAGCTCGACTCCCATGACCTGGAACGCTGACAGGATCGCGCGGGCGCGAGGAAGGGGCCGATCACCCTCATAGTCGGGCGCGGGCGCAAGGTGGTGGTGGGCGACGACAACCTTGAGGTCTCCCGCTGGCGCGCATCGAAACCCCTCACGCGCAAAGGCCAACTGTCTCTCGAGGATCCGGCCGTTTACGATCGCGCGCCGAGGAGCAGCGGAGTTTAGGCTCACGACCGTCATTCCGGGGATCCTAGCGACCGAGTCCAGCTCTTCCCTAAGGTACCTCCGGTAGTTCCGGTACGGAGTGAGGAGCCGCTCGAAGACCCGATAGAGGGGCACATCGTGATTCCCTGGCGTGACAACCGTAGGCACCCCCGGAAGCCGACTGAGATACGCCCGCGCCTCGCGGTACTCCCGGACCTTGGCGCGCTGGGTAAAGTCTCCCGAGAGAACGATGAGGTCAGGGTTGATGCTCTCTGCGGAGTCAAGGAAGGCTTCCGCCACTTCCGGATCATGCAGCCTTCCAAAGTGGAGATCGGATCCGTGAACGATCGTGAGCATGTGCAGGGATCAGTCTTCCGACAGCAGGAGATCTGGAAATGGCTGCGAGGCTTGGGCCGACAGACTCGTTTGTGCGATATCGCCCTGCGCTAAGCGGAAAATCGCGGCGCGCGCGACCATCACTCCGTTGTCGATCGAGAGTCGGGGGGAGGCGTAGAAGAGCTGGCCCGCCGATCCGAGTCGCTGAGCGATCTCAGACCTCAACGCCTCGTTGGCTGAAACTCCCCCACCCAGAAGCACCCGTCGGCAGCCGGTGGCCTCTACCGCTCTCATCGTCTTCGAAGCGAGGGTGTCGATCGCTGCTTCCTGGAAGGATGCCGCTAGGTGAGCTCGCTCGGCCTGCAGCTCTCCGTTCGCTCTGATCCCGTGCACCTCCTCTGCGACTGCCGTCTTGAGGCCCGAAAACGAGAAGTCAAAGTAGGCTGCGTCTGCGGGAGCTTGATTCCTCTTGAGCATGGGGCGAGGGAAGGCATACCGAGACGCGTTCCCGCCTCTTGCAAGGGCTTCCACCTGCGGCCCTCCCGGATAGGACAGACCCAGGAGCTTTGCCACCTTGTCAAACGCCTCTCCGGCCGCATCGTCTCGGGTCTCCCCAAGCATCCGATACCGGCCCCACCGGGTCGCGTGGAGGAGTAAAGTGTGACCTCCTGAAACGAGCAACGCTACGAAGGGAGGGACGGCTTTCGGATCCTCAACCGATGGCGCGAACAGATGCGCCTCCATGTGGTGAACCGGAACCAGGGGCCGATCCAGCGCGAAGGTCACGGCCTTCGCCCAGCAAACGCCCACGAGGAGGGCTCCGATCAGACCCGGACCGGTCGTCACGCCGACCGCGTCGACGTCCTGCAACGAGGCCCCTGCCTGGCGCATGACCTCGTCCACGACGTGGTCGATAACGGCCAGGTGCGCACGGGCTGCCAACTCCGGTACCACCCCACCGTAGACCCGATGGACGTCTTGAGAGAGGATCACATGCCCGAGAATGTTCGCTTCGCCCAGGAGAAGAGCAGCGGAGGTCTCGTCACAGGAACTCTCAATCCCCAGGACGAGCTGATCCGTCACCTGGTGCTTTCCAGGAGCTGGTTTCGTACCGTTACGACCAGCTGCTGCGGTTCTCCTCCGACGAGTGGGGGCAGGCCTTCCAGAGCGATCGGAAACTCTGCCTCATCACCCGGCTCGGGCACGTCGTCGGGCTCGATCCGCACGACGAGCTCGAAAGCCGTCGGGTCCGTACGGTCGACGAGGGAGCGCGCCCCCTGGACGATGACAGAGGCCGTCGCTGGCCGGAGCTCAAGCGCCTCAGTCTCGGGTAAGCCCCGAGGCAGCACAATCGGGATCCCGCTCATGACCCGCTCGATCCGATCCTCGAATGGGACGTCGACGGCGACCGAAACGGGCTGCACCATCAGGCCCCCGAGCGCGACGGTGTCCACGCCGACGGAAATCCTGCCCACCTGGGTCACTTCCGCGAGATCCAGTGGTAAGAGCGGCACCGAGTCCAGCTCGACCACCAGGCTGCGCGGTCCGGAGACCCGAATTCCTGGAGGATCGATCTCTGGCCGGCCCGCCATGGCCAGCTCTATGGGAAGCTCACCCTCGATCCGTGGGGCCGCCGGCAGGGTCACCCTTTCCATCGGCTCTAGGGTGAGCTGCACGAAGGAGGGTTGAATGTCCTCAACAATGACTCCGGGGCGGTCCTGTACCCTGACCCAGGAGTTGCTAAGCGAAACCGCCGTATCGCCGCTAGAAACGATCTCGAGGGGGATCACGATCGTTGGGCGGTCCACCGCCATCCCGAACAGCTCACGCGATGGCCCGCCGAGGCGCACCGTGACCGCCGAAGGCATCGGCTCCCCAACCAAGGCCCACTCCGGGTCTGCCACGTCTACGCGCACGGCTATGTCCCGTAGTTCCTGCCTGCTCGGGGCTTCGGCCTGGACCGCTACCCAGAGGAGAAGTGCGACTCCAAAAGCGGAGAGTTTTAGCGTCCAGTTTCGAGAGAAGAAGCCGGAAAGGGAACCCACCTATTCAGGCCTCCTCTTCCAGGAGTCGGCGGAAGAAGTCGAGATACTCGGGCTGATCCCACTCTGTAGGGCCGATCAGCTTCCGGTAGATCATCCCGTCTCGGCCGACGACGAAGGACTCAGGAACGCCTGTCGTCTGGTAGGTTCTCTGGATTCGGCCCTCGGGATCGTGGAGGATCGGGAAGGTGAGCGAGAGAGAGTCTGCAAACGCGCCGATATCCCCTCCCGGGTTGCCCACCGCGTCGCGTTGGCCGACAGGGGCGTCCACGCTCACAGCCACGATTTCGAATGATTCGCCTTCGAGAGCCTGATACAGACGCTCCATGGAGGGCATTTCGACCCTACAGGGCACACACCATGTCGCCCAAATGTTCAGGAGTACGACCTGACCCTCGAAATCGGCCAGCGAGGCGGGCTGCCCATCGAGCGTCGTCGCCTCGAACGTCGGCGCTCGCGTGCCCGGGCGGACCGATTGAGCCTCGAGCCAATCCCGTCCCAGCCACGCGGCAACGATCACTCCGAGAGCAGCGATCCCCGATAATACATACGGAAGGTTCGAAGGCTTTTTTTTCATCGTCAGTCCGTATCCTTGGCTCGAAACCTCACTCCTGGAAGAAGCCTCGTCGGCCAATGACCAGCCTCACCTCTGTTCCAGCCGGAATCAGAGAGTCCGCAGGCGGAAAGTGCTCGAGCACCTCTCCCTGGTTGAACCCGAACCGGAAACGGGTCTCCACCTCACCTAGGGTAAGACCAAGAGAGTCCAGCAGAACCCGGGCCATCTCCTCCTGCATACCCGCCAAGATCGGCATGGTGACCATCGGCGGTCCGAGACTCACGGACACGAGCACGTTCGAGGGGAGGGGCAGGACCACGCCAGCCTCTGGGAAGGTGGATACAATGCGGCCCTCGACGACGTCGGACTCGATGGAATCGATCGTCACGTCAAATCCGCTGGTCTCCAAGAGCGTCAAGGCCCGGTCCGCACGGAGACGGGTCACATCGGGTATCGGTCGTCGCTCCGGCCCCAAACTGATCGTAACTCGCACATCCCCGGCGAAGAGCGCGAGCTGGCCGGGGAGCGGAGTCTGCCCCAGAACAGTGCCCCGCAGCACGTCCGGATGGCTGATCGAGTCTAGAGCGCCAAGTTGCAAGCCCTGTTCCCGCAGGACGGTCTCGGCATCCAGTGCGCTCATTCCTCTTAGGTCAGGGACCTCGAGAAAATCCGAAGCGGAAGACTCGGGCGCCGGGAAGATGAGCTGAGTCGCGTATAGATACCCTCCTCCCGAACCCAGGCACAGAGCCGCCACGGCCAACAGCATGATGCGGAGTTGGTCTCGACCCAACCTCAGTCGGGGCTTTCCCAGTCGAGGTCTCCCGCCCGAGGAGCGGCGCTTACGCATCAGGCGCCCAAGATTCATTCTTCCCTCCTCATACGCGCTGCAAACGCCCCGTCGCTGCTCCGCATCCCGGGCAGGAGGTTAAGGAATGCCTCCCCCTCGTCTAGAGCGAAGTCTGGGTGAGTTCCAAGGAATGATTCCACAACACCCTCGTTTTCCTCAACCTCGAGCGTACAGGTCGAGTAGATCAACAGTCCGCCCGGTCGCACTATTGTCGCGGCTCCCGCCAGGATCTGGAACTGCACACTCGCCATCTTGGCTGGCGATTCGGGTTTCAGGCGCCATCGGGCATCTGGATGCCGTGCTAGCGTTCCCGTTCCCGTGCAGGGTGCGTCGACGAGTACAGTGTCGACGTCTCTCAGCGGTGGAGCCTCACCGCGAGCCACGACCAACCGCTCGGAGAGGCCAAGTCGCCGAAGCGACTCCTGCATTCGTTCCAGTCTCTCCAGCGACCGGTCTAGGCCTACGAGCCAGGCGCCAGAGTCAATGAGCGCTACTCCTTTACCGCCGGGCGCCGCACAGAGGTCCGCGACCCGTTCGCCTTCGCTCACTCGGACGAAATCGGTGGTCGCTGCAGCTGCCGGATCTTGAATGATTCCTGGGACTGCCTGCAGGACAACGGCTGGATTGACCTGTGGAGGAAGCTTCAGGGTCCGGGCGCCTTTGGGTCCATCAGAGACCTCTACTCCCTCGGTCCTGAGGGTTTGGGCGGCGAGCGCGACTTCGACCCCTACGGGCCGAAGGTAGAGCTCGGGAACTCGGTTCCCCGAATCTACGATCGTCCTAGCTTTGGTGGCGCCGAATCGCCGCAGCCAGCGCTCGACAAGCCAACTGGGATGGGATCCCCAGCTCGAAAGATATCCGACCGGGTCTTCGGCAAATCCCGGAAAGCGCGCTGAGTCCGCTCCACCGTCCGCCACGGCGCGGAGCACCGCGTTCACGAGTCCGGCTCCCTTTGACCCACCGATCGCCGAGGCCTGGGTCGTCGCTTGGGAAACGGCGGCGTAGGTAGGTACCGACTGCATGTAGAGGATCTGGTAAGCGCCCAGCCGTAGCGCGCGGAGGAGTGGGATGGGGACCGAGCTCAGCCCCCTGTGCAGGTGCGTGTCCAGGAGGTGATCCAGTCGGCCCCGCAGCCGAATCGCACCGAAGACGGCCTCATGAACCCAGCGACGATCCTGCTGCTCAAGCGACGAGGCGACCAACTCCCAAGCCAGATCGAGCCGATGTCCCCGATCGACCTGTTCCAGCAGGTTGAGGGCACAGGTGCGGGAAGGGGTAACCTCAGCGCGGGTCATTGGAGGTCAACGAGGCCCTTGCCGTGGGAGCGGTCAGTCCAACATCCCGCGGTGGGGAGAGCTGGGAACCGCGACCTCTCGCGAAGCCATCCGACCCGCTAGATAGGCCAACCGTCCCGCCTCCACCCCCATCTTCATCGCAGACGCCATCGCTACCGGATCGTCTGCCGCTGCTATTGCTGTATTCATGAGCACCCCGTCCACGCCCTGCTCCATCGTCTGACAAGCGTCCGACGCAGTGCCTACCCCAGCATCGACGATCACAGGAGTCTCCAGGCGAGCCTTGATCTCTCGGATGTAATAGGGATTGATGAGACCGAGCCCACTTCCGATCGGGCTGGCAAGCGGCATGACCGAAACACATCCGGCGTCCTCCAGGCGCAGGGCGCTGACCAGGTCATCGTTCGTATAGGCCATCACCTTGAATCCCTCATCGACCAGGACGTTGGCGGCGTCGAGTGTGGCGTGGACATCGGGGAGAAGCGTCTTCTCATCTCCGATCACCTCTAGCTTTACCCAGTCGTTGAGGCCTGCGGCCCGGCCCAAGCGAGCATAGCGCACTGCGTCTTCGGCCGAGTAGCATCCTGCGGTATTAGGGAGAACGAAGAACTCGGCTGGATCGAGATGATGGAGGATCGACTCGTCTTTGGATCGATCAAGATCGACGCGACGTACCGCCACGGTCACCATCTCGGCGCCGCTCGCCCGGATGGCCCGGACCATGATCTCGTTGTCCCGATACTTGCCTGTACCGACGATCAACCGGGATTTAAACTCCCGGTCACCGATACGCAGCGGCGCTTCGTCCACGGCCTGTCACCCTCCCCCCACGAAGTGGACCAGCTCGAGGTGGTCACCCTCGCCGAGGACAACTTCGTCATACTCCCCTCGATCCAAGATCTCCAGATTCCGTTCCACGACGATCGTCGCGGGCGCAAGGTCGAGAGACTCGAGGAGCGCCCTTACGGTCAGACCAGAGGTAACGCTATGCGGCTCTCCGTTCACGATCAACCGAATGTACGACTCCGGTCCGGAGGGAGCGGCGTCCGCCCGTTCTTCATTCACTGTTGGCATCCCCGGCAATCCCAGGAGAGCCGCAGCTCTCCAACCGCTCCAGCAGACTCCCGACGGCGTCCGGCGGATCCGGAGCGTCCCACACCGCCCGGATGACTGCAATTCCATGTGCGCCGGCCGCAACCACCTCCGACACCCTGTCCTCCCTCACGCCACCGATCCCGAGCACTGGAACCGTTGGGAGAATGTTTCGGATGCAGGATATCAGCCCTTCGCCCGCCGGAGTGCGGCTGGAGTGTGAGGGTGACGGAAAGAGCGTGCCGACCAGGACGAAATCCGGCGAACCGGACCCTTGGTCGCGACTCCCCACCAGCGCCTCGGCCTCCCCGGCATCGTGAATCGAACAGCCGATCAGAGCATGGGGTCCCAACATTCGCCTCGCGGTGGGTGCGGGGAGACTTCGAATGCCAAGTTGGGTCCCAGATGCGGGAAGAGCGAGGGCAAGGTCCAACCGGTCATTCACGATAAGGGGAACATCACGATCCCGCGTCGTCTGCCGGAGCACCACACCGAGCTCCCACAGCCGCCGCGCGGATGTTCGGGGGCCTCGCAGATGCAGGCTCACCCGACCCGATCCGCTGACGAGGACCGCTTCGGCCATCGAGGTGAAACCGGGGTCTCCCAGCACTCGATCGTCGGTGACGAGGTGGAGCCGCGAGATCACTGGAACTGATCGCCAATCTCGGGACCCCCTCCCCGCAACCAGGCTGAGACCTCCATTCTCCGCCTTCCGGCAGGCTGGGCCTCACCAAGGAGCACGGAGCCGTTGCCGGACTTGACCCCGAGCCCCCGGTCAGGACTAGCAGAGATGACAGTCCCCGGCGGCGCCTCCGATTCAAGAAGGTCGACTCGGGGCCAGAACAACTTCACGGGTTCGTTCCGAAAGGTCGACCAGGCTCCAGGTACGGCATCCATCCCGCGGATATGGTCGGCCACCTCTCGTGCAGGACGATTCCAATCGATGCGCGCCACCCTGCGGTCCACCTTCGGCGCATAGGTCGCCAAGTCATGATCCTGCTCAACGGCCTCGAGCGCCCCCACATCGAGTAGCGCCAACGCCTCGACCACAGCTTCTGCGCCGACCTCAGAGAGGCGGAGGTAGAGCCCGGAAGCGGTATCGTCC
Organism: Longimicrobiales bacterium; assembly: GCA_965197485.1. Classification (GTDB taxonomy): domain Bacteria; phylum Gemmatimonadota; class Gemmatimonadetes; order Longimicrobiales; family Gaopeijiaceae; genus JAAXGI01. The sequence continues at coordinate 612,898 of CBDANG010000011.1, read as the reverse complement.
TCGTCGATGGGAACCGCCCGTTGGAGCAGGATCGGGCCTTCATCCATACCCTCGTTCATCTCCATGACCGTTACGCCCGTACGTTTGTAACCGTTCGCCACCGCCCAATTCACAGGGGCCGCGCCTCGGAGCTCGGGTAAGAGAGACGCGTGCAGATTGACCGATCCGCGTTCCGGAAGCTCCAGGACCTCTGGCAGCAGAATGTGCCCATACGCCACGACCACCGATATCTCCGGCTGCAGAGCACCGAGGGTATCAAGGAAAGCTTTACCTCGCGGGCTCTCAGGGGTCAGGACCGGGATTCGCTCCTCGATCGCCGCGCCTTTCACTGGCGAGGGGCTGACTGAGCGGCCCCTTCCCGACGGTCGGTCGGGTTGCGTGACCACACCCACTACGTCGTGACCTTCCCCCAACAGAGCCCGGAGTGAAGGAAGCGCAAACTCAGGCGTACCCCAGAAAAGAACCCTCAACCGGTCGCCTCCTCGGCCCTCAGCTTTCGGTACTTCTTAAGGAGCATCCGTCGCTTCAAGGGCGAAATCCGATCGAAGAACAAGACGCCGTCAAGGTGATCGACCTCATGCTGAAGTACGCGGCTGAGGAGTCCCTCGACCTCGAGCCGGACCGCCTCACCTGTGGTATCGAACCCCTCGATCACAACCTGCTCGGGTCTACGCACGACTTCTGTCACGCCTGGCACGCTCAGGCACCCTTCAGCGGTTCGGTCCTCCTCTCCGCTTACCTCTACGATGGTTGGGTTCACAAGTGCCACGCGGCCCCCTTCCTCTCCCTCGCCACTCACGTCCGCTACCAAGACTCTCTTCCCCACTCCCACCTGAGGGGCCGCGAGCCCCGCACCCTCCGCAGCGGCCATCGTGATGAACATGTCTTGCACCAGCCTGCGCAATTCGTCGTCGAAGGTCTCGACCTCTGCCGCCTTTTCACGAAGAATGGGATCTCCCAGGAGCACGATCTCACGGAGGGGCATCTACGATCCTCTTTCCAGGCTTCAGTCTGCCCCGCTCGATTTCCCAGGTTCCGCGCCGGCCGCACGACCGACTTTTCCTCGCTCGACCACTAGCCGAGTGTTCTCCGCGGTCTTCACTGTAAGCCGTTCATCGTCCAAGTGGACGATTGTACCGATGATCCCACCTACCGTCACGATTTCATCTCCCTTCTTCAGCGTATCGATCATCGCCTGGTGCCGCTCCTTCTCCTTCTTCTGGGGCCGGATTAGCAGCCAATAGAAGATCATGAAGATCAGCCCGAGTTGGACGAAGAGCGCGGTCATGGGGCTGCCCCCTTCCGCGGGGGCCATCATGAGTCCGAAGAGAAGGTGGGTCACTGAGCGCTCCGTGTTGTTCCGTAGGTCGATCAGGAGGGCCTGATTTCACGCTCCAGGGCTTCCCGCCGTAGACTACCCCTACGCCGCCCGGTACCGTTCCAGCCAGGAGCGGCTCCACGCGGCGAAATCGGCCTCCTGGATATTGGAGCGCGCGACCTCCGTCAGCCGGATCAGAAAGCGAAGATTGTGGATGGAGAGGAGTCGGTGGGCGAACGCTTCGCCCGCCACGGTCAGATGCCTCAGGTAGGCCCGATCAAACTCACGGCAGCAATACCCGTCGCATTCCACATCCAGCGGCGCGGAGTCATTGCGGAATCGGGCTGATTTCAGGTTGACCTGACCTTCCGCGGAGGTCCACGCTGTCCCGTGCCTCGCGTTGCGTGTCGGCGCGACGCAGTCGAAGAGATCACACCCCCGTGAGATGGCCTCTAGAAGATCGTCTGGGTATCCAACTCCCATCAGGTATCGAGGGCGATCCGCGGGAAGCCGGGGGTGGAGGGCCTCGAGGGTAGCCCACATCTTTTCCTTAGGCTCCCCGACAGAGAGACCTCCGATCCCGTAGCCATCCCAGTCGCCCATAGACTGCACGGACCGGAGGTGGTCGGACCTCAACTCGGGGTACACGTTTCCCTGGAGCACCGGAAATAGGGTCTGGCAGGCTCCTCCCGACTGCGCAACCAGCGAATCAAAGTGGGCCTGACAGCGTTCGAGCCAACGCAGGGTACGCTCGTTCGCCTCGCGCACCACTTCGATCGAACTGCCGCCGGGTGGACATTCGTCGAAGGCCATCATCAAGTCCGCCCCCAGAGCGTGTTGGATCTCCATAACCGTCTCAGGCGTGAAGAGATGGCGGGACCCGTCGATGTGGCTTCGGAACACGACTCCGTCGTCTCGAATGTCGTTGATGGCCGCGAGAGAGAAGACCTGGTACCCCCCCGAATCGGTCAGAATGGGGCCCTTCCACCGCATGAACCGGTGCAGACCGCCCAGCTCTGCGACCACACGGTGACCCGGCCTCAGATAGAGATGATAGGTGTTGGCCAGGATCATGGAGGCTCCCACCGAGCGGACCTCCTCGGGCGAGAGCGTCTTGACTGCGCCTAGCGTTCCGACTGGCATGAAGGCGGGAGTCTCTACCAAGCCGTGTGGCGTTGTGAACACGCCTGAGCGAGCCGCACCCTCGGTCGCTCGAACTTCGAAGCTAAAGGGGGAGTTGGAACCGGTCACGACAGAGTCCCCTTCTCGCTTGGAATCACGGCCATCGCATCTCCGTAGGAATAGAATCGGTAACCGGAATCCACGGCATGGGCATACGCCTTCATGGTCTCGTCATATCCGGCGAAGGCCGCGACCAGCATGAGCAGAGTAGACCTCGGGAGATGGAAGTTGGTGATCAGTGCATCGACTACCTGAAACCGGAATCCGGGGGCGATGAACAGGTCCGTGGTGCCACTCCCAGCGGCCACTAGCCCGCCTCGAAGCGCCGCGGTCTCGAGGGTACGAGCCACGGTGGTGCCCACGGCCCAGATCCGGCCACCCCTTGAGCGGGCTCGGCGCACGGATTCCGAGGCCTCGCGAGAGATGTCCCACGATTCAGTGTGCATCTCGTGGTCCTCGATGATCTCCGTGTCTACGGGCCGGAAGGTGCCGGGCCCGATATGGAGGCTGATCCGAGCGATGTCGGCTCCCAGAGCCGATACTGAACGGAGTAGCTCCGAGGTAAAGTGCAGGCCGGCCGTGGGTGCCGCGACGGATCCGGGCTCTCGTGCGTAGACCGTTTGATATCTCTCCCGATCGAGAGGCTCCTCGGGCCGATTCAAATAAGGCGGAAGAGGGACCCTTCCGTGCAGTTCGAGGGCTCGGTGTATGGGCACCGCGGTGTCGAGCCGCACGATGCGGCCACCACCTGGAATCCCGTCCTCGATCACGAGCGTCAGGTCATCCGAGACGATCACCCGTCTACCTGGCTTGAGCTTCGATCCGGGACGGACCAAGGCCTCCCAGCGCCGGCTGACTGCGGCTTCGCCATCCTCGTCGGCGGGCCGTAGAAGCAGCACTTCGCACTCCGCACCCGTTGGCTTCCGGCCTAGGAGACGAACCGGGAGCACTCGGCTCTCGTTGATGACGAGGAGATCGCCTTCGGCGACGAGTGGGACAAGTTCGTGGAAGTGCCGGTCCTGAAATCTGGTGGTGACATTCGCCGTGTCCGGCCCCCACGGACCTCTGGGAAAGACCAGCAGTCGGCTCCCGTCCCTTTCCTCGACTGGGTACCGCGCTATTCGGCCCGATGGTAGGGAGTAGTCGTACGCTGCAGTACGCGAGAGGTCGGGCATCCTATCCGGTGGACCCTTCGAACACCTCACTCCCGAAAGAGGGATGCCTGATCCTGGAGTTCGTCCGGGGGAATGAATCCGAACCTGCGGTAGGCTCGGGGCGTGGCCAATCTCCCCCGCGAACTTCGCATGAGGAATCCCTCCTGAATCAGGAACGGCTCGTAGACCTCCTCGAGAGTCCCAGTGTCTTCTCCAAGGGCCACTGCCAGCGAAGACAATCCGACCGGGCCACCGTCGAACTTTTCGAGGATCGTTTTCAGGATGCGTGCATCCATTTCGTCTAGTCCGTATTCGTCTACATCGAGCATCTCGAGCGCCGCGTTAGCCACCTCGGCATCGATAACCCCTTCGGCGCGGACCTGGGCATAGTCGCGCACCCTCCGGAGAAGGCGATTCGCGACGCGCGGAGTCCCGCGGGCTCGCCGGGCGAGTTCCTCCGTACCCTCATCAGTCGCTTCCACACCCAGAAGCTCGGCACTCCGTCGGACGATTCGGGACAGCTCTTCGGGAGGATAGAAATTCAGGCGCTGGACGATCCCGAACCGCGCCCGCATCGGAGCGGTCAGGAGCCCAAACCTCGTCGTTGCCCCGACGAGCGAGAACCTCTCGATCTCCATCGTCATCGTCTGTGCACGCGGTCCCTCGGAGATGCGCACTTCTACCTTGAAATCCTCCATAGCCGGATAGAGAAACTCCTCGATGATCGGTCGGAGGCGGTGAATCTCGTCGATGAAGAGAACATCACCTTCGTTTTGGTTCGTGAGGACACCCACTAGATCCGCCGGCTTCTCTAGCACGGGTCCAGAGGAAGTACGCAGCCCAACCCCCATCTCCTCGGCGATGAGAGCGGCAAGCGTGGTCTTCCCGAGCCCCGGAGGCCCATGAAACAAGACATGATCGAGCGGCTCCTTTCGCTGCCGAGCCGCTTGGATCGCTATCCGCAGGGCCTCGCGCACCTTGTCCTGACCCACGAATTCAGACAGATGATGGGGACGAAGCGTTGGCTCGACTCGCTGGTCCTCGGACAGGGCCTCGGGGGTCGTTACCTCTCGCTGGGCGGTCACCGTAACGCCAGCGCCTTTCGGATGAGGTCGGACGTCTCTTGCGCCCCATCGTCCTTCAACACTCTGCGCACTGCATGATCGGCATCCGAGAAGGGCATCCCAAGGGACACGAGCGCCTGAACCGCGTCGTGCGCTCCAACGGGAGCGTCCGAGAGGGTACCCGCACCTCCCTCGAGGTGCGGCACGCGGTCCGCAAGATCGAGGGCCAATCGCTCGGCAGTCTTCTTCCCCACACCCGGCACCTGAACGAGTGCGCCCACGTCCTTCTCGGCCAGGGCACGAGCCAGCCGAGAAGCGGGATAAGTGGACAGCATCGCTAGCGCCAGCCTCGCTCCCACTCCAGCCGCACCAAGCAGAGTTTGGAATAACTGTCTCTCACCGTTGTCGAGGAACCCATAGAGGGCGATGAGATCCTCTCGCACGACTTGGACCGTTCGCAGTTCGATCTCCTCCCCTACCTGCGGGAGGCGCTCAGCGACCGAGAGTGGAACGTCCACTTCATACACGACACCACTGGCGGTGGCGATCTCGATCCCCATCTCACGCCGCGAGATGAGCGTGCCCCGGAGTCGGCTGATCACTCGGCGGATCTCCGTGCGAAGCGGTGTGGAAGCACGCCTTGAAGGGCACCGTCCACTCCCAAAACGAAGTGGCAGAGGGCCGCGGCCACGCCGTCGGAGGCATCGGCCGGTTCGGGGGGCGCCCTCAGCCGAAGGCGCTCCTGTACCATGAAGCCAACTTGTGCCTTCGTGGCGTTTCCTCTCCCGACTACCGCCTTCTTGATCTCGCGCGGCGAGTACTCGTAGATCTCGAGGTCCCGAAGAGACGCAGCCAAGAGGATCGCCCCGCGGGCGTGACCGAGTACCAGTGCACTGCGGGCGTTCTTCCCTTGGAAGACGTTCTCTACCGACACGGCCGCCGGCTCAAATCCGTCGAGTATATGCTCGATTTCTTGGAAGATCTCACGGATCCGGGCCGCGAGCGGAGCGGCGGCAGTTGGCCGTACGACACCGCACTCGAGTAGGGACAGCGAACCCTCGGGAGTTCGGGTGACAACCCCGTAGCCCGTTGCGGTAGTCCCCGGGTCGATCCCCACCACAGTTAGTCCTGGCTCTGAGTCAGGTCGGCTCACCGGAACACCGTCGGAAAGGGTATTCGCAGCCGCGTCGCGGGCACCTGACGTCACTTCACGCGCACCTAGTGATCGGCTCTCCCCTCATGACATCGCTTCGGCCAGCAGAGCCTCATCGACATCGGCATTGGACGATACCTTCTGGACGTCGTCGTTCTCGTCCAGTGCCTCGAGGAGCTTAAGCAGCCGCTCGGCATCCCCACCCGAGACCGCGACCGTATTCTGCGGGATCATCCTCAACTCGGCCTGAGATACTGTGATTCCCTCACGTCCCAACTCCGCCTGCACTTCGTGGAAAGAGGTCACGGCGGTGGTGACGATGAACTCTGTGTCCATGAGGACGACATCCTCCGCTCCAGCCTCTAGGGCAGCCTCCAGGACTGCTTCCTCATGATGACGGTCCGCGTCCACATACAGCTGGCCCTTTCGGTCGAACTGCCACGCGACCGAGCCGTCCGTTCCGAGGTTTCCGCCGTTCTTTTCCAGGATGTGTCGGACCTCAGCCACGGTCCGTTTCTGATTGTCCGTCGTCGTCTCGATGAAGAGGGCGACCCCTCCAGGAGCGTATGCTTCGTAGACGACTTCTTCGTAGGTGACCCCCTCGAGCTCTCCTGTCCCGCGTTTGATTGCCCGGTCGATGTTCTCCTGCGGCATGTTGGCGTTCTTGGCCGTGTCGACAGCCAGACGGAGCCTCGGATTGAACTCGGGACTGCCTCCGGCCTGTCGCGAGGCAACGGTGATCTCGCGGATTAATTTCGTGAACATCTGGCCGCGCTTCTGATCGTTCACAGCCTTTTTGCGCTTGATCTGGGCCCACTTGCTATGCCCCGCCAAAGAACCCTCCTCGACAGTCCTGGGATGTTCGGGATCGAGAGCGCATCGCCCGGGAAGGAATGGGCCTCGCTCGACGTCGAGTCAGTTGGAGCGACGCTTCTTCGAGACCTCGTCCAGGACCCGGCGCTCGTCGTCCGTCAGCGCTCCGATCCCCCGCGCGGAAATCTTGTCCAGGATCCGGTCAACCTCGTCTAAAAGGTCCTCCTCCCTTCGTCCCCCAAAACCTTGCTTCTTCCCGCGAGAGGCCTTCCCGCCCTCCTCCTCTCTGGACATCTTGAGCGGCACGATCGCGAAGCGCTCCGATACCCGCGAGCTTCGGATCTCTCCCAAGCGCGCTCCCAGCCGATCCCCAAACTTTAGGTATCCCACGCCAGTGAGCAGGCCGCCCAGATGCGCGAAGTGCGCGACGCCGCCCCCAGCTCCGCCGAACGCGCTGATGAACGTGAGGACAAAGAAGAACCCGACGAGCCACTTGGCCTTGACCGGAAAGATGCCCCAAACGTAGATGGGTGCTTCCGGCCAATACCACGCAAAGGCGAGCATGAGCCCGTAGATGGCCGCGGATGCACCGATGATCGCAGCCTGCGGTGCAAACACGAAGCTGAGCGCTACTCCCCCCAGCCCACAAAGCAGGTAGTACTTCAGGAATTCAGAGGACCCCCAGCGATTCTCGAGAGGCGGCCCAAAGAAGAAAAGAACCAGCATGTTGAGGAGGAGGTGCCAAATGTCCCCGTGCAGGAACATGTAGGTGGCTGCTCCCCATGGGCGTGTCAGTGCGTTCGCGGGTGAGAAGCCGAACCAACTAATGAAGAAATCCGGGCCGAGGATCCTGGTTACTAGGAAGGCGACCGTATTCGCGATCAGCAACCGCTTGACCCAGGGGGTCAGTTGGTATCCGAAGGCGAAGCGCTGAGTCGCGTAGGCCATGTAGGACCGATAGGAATGCGGGTCTAGGGGTGAATTGAGGATCCAAGTTGATTCTACCCCTGCGGGACCCCCGCTTCAACCCGAGGGCTCAGAACTTGTTCCGGCGAGCGAAGAGCGATCCAACGCCACATGGATGATTCGCTCACATAGCTCCGGGAAGTCGATTCCTGCAGCCGCCGCAGCACGAGGCACGAGGGATTGGGCCGTCAGTCCGGGCAACGCGTTTGCCTCCAGACACCAGGGTTCGCCCGCCTGGTCCACAATAAAATCGACCCGCGAGAAATCCCGGAGAAAGAGACATCGGTGTACCCGCAGCGCGAGCTCCTGCAGGCGGTTCGATAGCTGCGGAGAGATGTCCGCCGGGAAGATCTCCTCGGCCAGGCCCGCTTGGTACTTACACTCATAGTCGAAGAGCGTATGCGCCGGGATGATCTCTCCGACGGGCAGCGGCTCCTCCCCAAGGATCCCCACGGTGAGCTCGCGCCCATTCACGTACCTTTCGAAAAGGACCCGATCCTCATATCGATGCGAATCCTCCACAGCCGCGGCGAGCTCCGACCGATCGCTCGCCAGCGCGAGTCCCAGAGTCGAGCCGCCTGAAGGAGGCTTTACGATGACCGGGAGGCCCAGTGCGGCTTCGACTTCTTCGAAGGAGGCGGGACCGGGGATCCAGTCGGGTGTTGGGATCCCTGCGGCGCGGAACAGGTTCTTCGACACCTCCTTGTCCATCGCCAAGGTACATCCCAGTCGACCGCTGCCGGCGAATGGGATTCTCGCGAGCTCGAGGAGGGCCTGAAGGGTGCCGTCCTCACCGGTCCCGCCGTGAAGAGCGGGGAATATGATATCCGTGCCCGCAAGTTCTGGGGCCCGGGTCAGCGCGGTCGTATCTCCCGTCTCAAGCAAATCCATCGACTCAGGCGGCGGCGGCTCCGGACCCACTCCATCTTCGATGAGTACGTCAACCTCGGATGGGGAAAGGACGCCCTTCGCAGTGTCCACGCAGAGCACCTCGTGTCCGCGTGAGGTGAGGGCACGCGCGGCCTGGGCGCCTGACGCGAGAGAAACCTCACGCTCCTCCGATACGCCACCCATCAAGACCGCGATCTTCAGGGGATCGCCCATACCCTACGACGCGCCGGTCAGGGTTTGGATCAGGTCGTACCGTGTCACGATCCCAGTGATCTCACCGTTCTCCCTGACGAGCACCGCGCCATTCGTGCGGGTCAGAAGTCGTGTGAGCCGCTCCACCGGGAGCACCGCGTCGACGACAGGAAAAGGCGGCTCCATCAACGCATCCACAGGTCCTTCGAGCATCTCAGGAACTTCGAGGACCCTGGCCATCAGCTCTGCCTCGGCGACAGACCCGACGCACTCCCCATCCAGAATAACGGGCAACTGCGAGACGTCGTGAGTCGTGATTGCGGAGAGCGCCATCCGAACCGGTGTGGAAGGCTGTACAGATACCAGAGCCGGCCCACCACGACCCTTAGCAGACAGGAGCTGCCCGACCCTTCGGCGCCCTGCCGCAAGATAGCCGTTCGAGCGCATCCATTCGTCGTCGAAGAGCTTTGTGAGGTAGTGCTCACCCCAGTCGCAGAGTATAGCAACGGCAAGTGCGTCGGGATCCGCTAGCGTTCGTGCCATCTCCACCGCCGCGTGAACGATCAGGCCGGACGAACCCCCGACGAAGAGACCCTCCTCGCGAGTCAGGCGCCTCGCCATCTGGAATGAGTCGCGGTCGCGGACGGTTACATACTCATCCACGAGCGCTAGCTCTAGTGTCTCGGGAATCTTGTCGTTGCCGAGCCCCTCTACCTGATAAGGCTCGCCCTCGGATAGCGTCCCACTGTGGAAGAAGGGAGCGATGACGGAGCCTCTCGGGTCTACGCCGATGACCCTGAGAGCCGGATTCTTTCCCTTGAGGTACTTCGCGGTCCCGGTGATCGTGCCTCCGGTCCCCGCCCCAGCGAAGAGGTGGGTGATCCGACCCCCGGTCTGCTCCCAGAGCTCCGGGCCGGTGCTCTCGTAGTGCGCTCCAGGGTTGGCCTCCGTACAGAATTGGTCAGCCAGAATCGCACCCGGGGTATCTCGAGCAATTCTCTTTGCCCGCTCGACATAGTGCTCTGGGTGTTCCGGCGGTACCGCCGTCGGGGTGATGACCACCTCGGCGCCGAACGCCCGCAAGAGCCTCACCTTCTCCTGGCTCATCTTGTCGGGCATCGTAAAGATGCAATCATACCCCTTCGCGACCGCCGCCATCGCGAGGGCAACTCCGGTATTCCCAGAGGTGGCCTCCACGATGGTCCCACCCTGCCTTAGTTCTCCTCTTTCTTCTGCCCTCTCGATGATAGCCCGGCCGATTCGGTCTTTGACCGACCCCCCCGGGTTCATGAACTCGCATTTTCCGTAGATGGGGGTTTTTACACCCTCGGTGACACGCTTCAGACGGACAAGAGGCGTCCACCCCACGAGGTCGAGCACATCCTCGTACGGGGCGCGATGCCTCTCACTCACTGTCGACCTACTGGGGGATCGGTCGCCTGGGGGCGTTTGGAGAAGAGAACGGGAAGGGTTGCCCACATTCGGCTTCGCCTTCCGTAGCGACGCCCCGGTTCGAATCTGAGATCCTGGACCCCTCGAACCGCAGCGGAGTCGAGACCCGGGTGCCCAGAGGACTGGGCGACCTCGATCGAGTCGATCGTTCCCGTATCGGTGACGCGTACTCGGAGCAGCGTTTCTCCTTCTACTCCCGCATCCCAGAGAGTCAGCGGATACTCCACCGGCTCCTCTCCGTACAGAGGGCGCGGGCGATCCAGTTCGTCCTCACCCCTGCAACCCACGGCCGCGATGACAACGAGCGCCAGGACCCTCACTCGGAGCTCCCTCCGTCCGACCGCGTTCGCCGGCTCCGAAGCTCCGTCCGGAGCGCATGGATAAGGTTTAGAGCTTCCAGGGGTGTCATCGTCTCGGGCTCTAGATTCCTCAGGCGGTTGACCACGGGATCCTCACCCGCAAACAGCGGAAGTTGGTCCAGAGCGGGGGTGGAGTGGGGTCGGTGTACCCCTCTCCGGCCGAGTCCCTCTCCCCCACCGGAGTGGCTCCCCTCGAGCTCCGTGAGCAGCTCCAGTGCACGGCTGATGATGGGTCGGGGAAGACCGGCGAGCCGAGCTACCTGAATTCCGTAGGATCGGTCGGCTCCCCCGCTCTCAAGTCGCCTCAGGAACACGATCTCGTCTCCGGCTTCCCGCACCGCGACATTCATATTCTTGACACCCTGAAGAAGATCGCCCAGCTGGGTCAGTTCGTGATAGTGTGTAGCGAAGATCGTCTTCGCCCCTACCTCTTCATGGAGGTGCTCAGTCATGGCCCACGCGATCGAGACTCCGTCATAAGTGGATGTCCCCCTACCAATCTCATCGAGGAGAACAAGGCTGCGGGGAGTGGCCCCGTGGACGATCGCGGCGGACTCGTTCATTTCAACCATGAAGGTCGACTGGCCTCGAGCCAGATTGTCCGACGCCCCGACGCGAGTGAAAATACGATCACAAACGGCGACCCGGGCTTTATCCGCAGGAACGAACGATCCGATTTGTGCCATGAGCTGAATGAGGCCTACCTGGCGCAGGACGGTGCTCTTTCCTGCCATGTTCGGACCGGTCAGGATGATCATCCACCCGTCGTCGTCGAGGGCTACATCGTTCGGGATGAATTCCTCTCGTGGCATCATGGTCTCGACGACAGGGTGGCGACCTCCCTGGATCGTCAGGTCAGAGCCGGTATGGATCTCTGGGCACACGTATCGGCGACGGGCCGCCACGTGGGCTAGCGTGGCAAGTACATCGAGCCTGGCCACGCGACCGCCAGCTTTCTGTAGCCGAGGGACCTCCGCGGCGGCCTCGCTTCGAATGTCGTGAAACAGCTGGCTCTCAAGGGCCAAGATCTGGTCCTCTGCTCTCGCAACTCTCTCCTCCCATTCCTTCAACTCAGGGGTGAAGTAGCGCTCCGCGTTTGCCAGGGTTTGCTTCCGGACGTAGTCCTCTGGCACCCGGTCCAGGTTAGACTTGGTGACCTCGAGGTAATAACCGAAGACCTTGTTGAAACCGACTTTGAGAGAGCCGACGCCGGTCCGCTCCCTTTCCCGTGTCTGGAGGGAAGCGATGAACTCTCGCGCACCGTCCCGAGTCGCCCTTAGCTGATCCAGCTCTGGAGAGAATCTCGGGCGTATGACTCCTCCTTCGGCCAGGCTGTGGGGGGTGTCCTCCGAGATGGAGCCTCGCATCCGGTCCGCCACATCGCGCACCAGATCCTGCTCGACCGTGAGTTCTCTCAATGCGGGCGCATCGACCTCCGCAGCGACGGCCTTGAGTTCGGGCAGCCTATCGAGTGAGCGGCCAAGAGCGAGGAGCTCCCTGGGGCCCGCCCGTCCAGAGCCGACCTTACCGGCGAGCCGCTCGATGTCCTGTATGCGCCGGAGCTGATCCCGTAGCGCAACGCGGAGCTCGCGCCTTTCAAAGAGCTCCGACACCGCTTCCTGCCGGCGCCAGATCGGCTCAGGCGCTACGAGTGGCCGGAGCATCCACTGCCTCAGCAGTCGAGCGCCCATCGAAGTAGCTGAGTCGTCCAGCACCTCGATGAGCGTGCCGCCTTCCTCTCCAGTTCTGAGGGGGTCGATGAGCTCGAGATTCCTCTGAGTCATCTCGTCTAGCAGCATCTCGGCGCCTGGGCGCCGAATTCTGGGGCGCTGCAGTTGAGCCGCCCCGCCGGGCTGGATCTCCCGCACGTACTGGACGAGTCCTCCCGCGGCACTTACCAGGATCCCGTCGGAGGATTGAAAACCGAGCCCGTCGAGGGAATGAACGCCGAACCGGCCGGTCAACTCGTCGCGTCCGACCCCTTCATCGAAGATCCAGTCGTCACGATAGGTGGGGGTCGCTCCCCCAAGGGCCCCTTCACTCTGGAGCACTCCAGCCAGCTCCCGCTCCAAGGAGGTGGGCAGCAGGAGTTCCGCAGGGCTGAGGCGCCCTAGCTCCGCAGTGAGCCCTTCGAGCTTGACACACTCGACGGTGAACTCCCCTGTCGAAAGATCGGCGGACGCCAGCCCCACCTGTCCAGTCGATATCGGGGTGATAACGACGAGAAAGTTGTTTTTTTTGGCATCGAGGAGCTGATCGTGAAGGACGCTTCCGGGAGTAACCGTTTCGACGACCTCTCTGCGAACGATTCCCTCCACCGTCGCGGGATCCTCCACCTGATCACAGATCGCGGCTCTCTTTCCCAATCTCACGAGTCGCCCGAGGTAGTCTTCGAGTGCCTTCGCGGGCACGCCGGCCATTGGGACCTCAGCAGCGGCCCCGTTGTTCCGAGAAGTGAGTGTAAGTCCGAGCAGCCTCGAACCCTCTTCAGCATCCTGACGGAAGAGCTCGTAGAAGTCCCCAACTCGAAAGAAGAGCAACGCGTCGGGATGGCGAAGCTTCGCTTCTCGCCACTGGCGCATCAGAGGGGTGTCCTCGCGGGAGGCGACCGAGTCAGCCCGAGTGGGGCCCATGGATCGCCGCCGAGGGCGCGAAGGCGCGAAGTCGATTCGCGTTGGTCACAACCGTCACCGAGCTGAACGCCATGGCGGCCCCAGCGATCATCGGGGAGAGGAGGATCCCTAGGAACGGATAGAGAACGCCGGCTGCGATCGGGATCGCAGCGACGTTGTACGCGAAGGCGCCGACCAGGTTCTGCTTCATGTTCCGAACCGCGGCGAGCGAAAGCTCAACGGCATCTGGGACCCCCTGCAGCGATCCTCCCATGAGAATGAGGTCGGCAGTCTCCATGGCGACGTCCGTTCCTCCCCCGATGGCGATGCCCACGTCTGCGCTAGCGAGCGCCGGCGCATCGTTGATCCCGTCTCCCACCATCGCCACCGAACCCCCCGACTCCTTCCGAATCCGGGCAACAATCTCCTTCTTCTCGTCGGGAAGAACGCCCGCATGGATCGTATCGATGCCGACCCGCTCTCCCACGGCCCAAGCGGTCCGCTCGTTGTCGCCCGTGAGCATGACCACGTTGAGCCCCATGGCTTCCAGCCGACGCACCGCCGAGGCTGAGTCCTCCTTCTCTCGGTCTGCCAGCCCCAGCACACCGACCCCAACCCCATCGATCGCGACCATCGCGGGTGTCTTACCCTCTTCGGATAGGCGTGTCCAGAGGGGATCGAGCGTCGACTCATCCACTCCGTGGTCGGCCAAGAGTCTAGGGGTTCCTACAAGAACCGTGCGACCGGACACCTCCGCGCGGACGCCGCGCCCACCGATGGCCTCGAACGAGCTGGCATCGCTGAGCTGGAGCCCTCGGCCGCGGGCAGCTTCCGCGACGGCTTGACCGAGCGGGTGTTCCGATCCCAGCTCCGCCGACGCCGCAGCGTGGAGGAGCTCGCCCTCGTCCTGCCCTGGCGGCGCCAAGATATCAGTCAGGACCGGCTCACCTCTGGTGATGGTGCCCGTCTTATCGAGGATCACCGTGTGAAGCTGCCGGGCCCTCTGAAGCGCCTCCCCATTGCGCACGAGGATGCCGTGCTCTGCGGCCTTACCCACCGCGATCATCACCGAGATCGGGGTCGCTAGCCCAAGGGCACAAGGACAGGCGACCACGAGTACCGAAACGGCTGCGACCAACGCGTAGCTTAGAGGGGGCTCCGGGCCGACGATATACCAGACAGCGAAGGTCGCTGCAGCCAGGAGAATCACCACGGGGACGAAGACTCCGGCCACGCGGTCTACGAGGCGCTGGATCGAGGGTTTGGACGCCTGCGCCTCTCGCACCATCTCCACGATCTGCGCCAGTGCGGAATCCTGACCGACACGGGTGGCCCTGATGCGAAAGCTTCCCGATCGGTTGACGGTTCCGCCAACCACCGCGTCCTCGGGACCCTTGTCAACCGGGATGCTCTCTCCCGTTACCATGGACTCATCCACCGCGCTTGTCCCTGAGACCACGATCCCGTCCACGGGCATCCGCTCACCCGGCCGGACCACAAGGAGGTCTCCACGCCTTACAGCTTGCGCGGGGATCTCGATCTCCTCCCCGTCTCGAATCAAGCTCGCTGTCCGCGGGCGAAGATCCATCAGAGTCCGTAAGGCCTTTGAGGTCGTGCCGCGGGCCCGCGCTTCCAGCGCCTGTCCGAGGACGACCAGAGTGATCACCACGGCCGCCGCTTCGAAGAAAGGATGGGCGGCGCCTTCGGGGAACCAGCTCGGGACAGACACCGCGAAGACCGAGTAGGCGAACGCCGCCCCGGTCCCGACGGCTACCAGCGTGTCCATGTTCGCCTGTCGGTTACGAAGTGCGCTCCAAGCACCTGTGAAGAACTGCCGCCCGACCCAGCCAACGATCGGCAACGTCAAGACCCCGGATGCGAGCCACAGGAGCCGGAGGGCATCGGGCCCGAAGGTATTCAATAGTGGAACGAACTCATGGTGACCGAAGAAGAGCACGGGAACCGAGAGAGCGACTCCGACTTTGAACTTCCGAAACAGCAGGTCGGTGTGAGCCTCCCGCTCTCGACTTCTCCGTTCGTCGCGCTCCTCCTCGGCGCTTTCGTCCTCCCACTGCTCGAGCTCGTAGCCGACCTTTGAGACTGCTGCGGTGAGATCGCTCGCCTTCACTCCGCCTGGCACCAGGGTCAGGGAAGCCTCTTCGGCAGGGAGAGAAACGGAGACGTCGAGAACCCCTGGGACCCGGCCCAACGCAGATTCCACCGACGAGACGCAAGCTCCACAATGCATCCCGCGGATCCCCACGCGGAGGATTTCGGGCGGGACCTCGGGCCCCATCGGCTCCACGAGTTCGTCAACTGTGGGAAAGGAATCGGTCTTGGTCTTCATGAGGAACTTCTTACCCCGTTTGATCCGCCGAGTGGCTTCTGGCTAGGGGGATTCCTCTATCTCGGTTGCCAGCGAGCGGGCTTCCACTCGGAGCGGGCTCTCGGGATAGTCCCGCAGTAGTGCCCGGAGATGCCTCAGGGCGGCGGTTCTCTCCGATCGGGACCACGCACCGTGTGCAAGGCGAAGCAACGCGCGGTCGGAAAACGGACCCCCAGGATATTCGACGACAAGCCTCCGCAGGTCGAGCGCTGCCATCTCCGGGTCAATGGTCAAGAGCGCGCGGAGCCAGGTTCCCCGCTGGCGTTCGGCCAAGGTCGCTGTGCCTCCGCTCGCATCCAGCCATCCTTGGAGGACGCTCCTGGCGGATTCGAAGCGTGCCTCGGCCATGAGCCGTTCGACCTGGTCGAGGTCCGGGTCCTGCGCATGCACGGAGCCCGGGTCTGCGGTGAATACCCCGACTAGAATACCTAGGATCGTGAGCCACGTCCGGATCACGCGGCAGCTTCCTCGACGGTCACCCGCTCGAGAATCCAACACTCAAGAAGGTGTGCGTCTGATACTGGACTGGCCTTCAACAGCCGGTCAACCGTAAGCAGCCCACGCAGGGCGTCCTGGAGCCCCTCGATCGTCCAATGACGCGCCTGGGACACGTAGCGGCTAGCCAGCCATCGCTGGTTGGGGGGAAGCGCGGCCTCCAACGCCTTAGATCCGCCATCTATGACAACCCCGAGCCGCAGCAGGTGAGTGGCCAGCCCCACCGTGAGTCCGACCCCCGTTTCACCGTGCTGAAGCAGGATCTCCAGGCCCTCCAGCGCCTCGGCGAAGCGCCTCTGCCCGATGAGATCGAACCAATGCCAACGATCCTGGTGCGGGATCCGCGTGCCCGCGGATCTTACAATATCCACGGTGATCTCCCCACCATCTCCCGTATAGGTGGACAGCTTTTCGAGCTCCCGGGCGAGCGCCGAGATGTCACTCCCGACAGCCTGCGCGAGGGCTCTGGCCGCCTCCTCACTCATCCTGCGCCCAAACGTCTCTCGGCTCCACTCCATGAGCCAAGCCGGGAGATCGTTCACGTTGGGCGTACGGAATTCTATAGGGCGAGCGACTCTCCGAAGATCCTTGTAGAAGCGAGCCGTGGATCGCTGGGGCACCGTGCAGAGGAGGACCAGGGCCAGGCCAGGAGGTGGCGACCCGGCCACCTTCACGAGAAGCCCCCGGGCATGCTGCGAAGACGCCAGGGCCTGGGTCTCTTTGAGAAGAACAACCCGCCACTCGGCCATCATCGGCGGAGTCCCCAGTGCAGAGGCCAGCGTCTCGACATCCACCTCCGACCCACGGATCAGGTCGTAATTGAAATCGGCCGTTGCAGGATCGAGGTGCGCATCTACCAACGCGCGCGCGGCAGCCTCCTTACGATACTCGTCGGATCCATGAAGGTAGAAGACCCCGCCCGCTTCATCCCCGAGACCCGCCTGGAGTTCGGTGGGGATCATTCCGGTTTACCGGAGTCCGGTGCGGACCAGATTGGGTTCCCGGTAGCGTTGGTAGAGCGAGGAGTACTCGTAGAGGAGGGAGTTGGATCGCGTCCAGAGATCCTGCCCCTGGAAGGGTAGGTAAACTAGCGCGGGCGGACTCGGGACGGGAATCACCGGCGCCGGCTGTGCGGCCGGCCGCTGAACGACGATCGGCGGGAGGTCCACGACAGCCTCGGATTCCCAGAAGACGGGAGTCAAAACCAGGGTCGCAACGATGGCGGCCATCGCCACTAGAGACATCGCTCCAGAACCGCCCCTCGGTATCCCCCGGCGCCGGCGCTCTTCGTGGAGACTATAGATGGAGTGTTGTAGGCGGGCGCTGAAATCTTCCTGCGGCTCCGCGGGTGGCGTCGTTCTGAGCAGATCGATTCCTCGCCTCACCACCTCATCGTACCGCAAACAGGCGGAACACGACTCGAGGTGCTCGCTACAGAGCCTGGAGTCCTCAGGTGAGAGGCCTCCATCCTGGAAATCCGTGTAACAAACCAGAAAATCCGAGCAGGTCATTTGAATCCAAAACCTCGCGGCAGCTTTGTGTCCTCAATCGGGCCAGCGTCGAAGCTGACCTCGCTCTTGATACGTGGGGTGCGGCCCGCGAGTTCCGCCAGAATCGAGATGGCGAAAAAAAACGCCCCCCAACGGATTACTCCGATGGGAGGCGACGGAGAGAAACCACCTGGGGGGAGTGGCTCTTCTCCGGAGTTCAGGGCCGGTCCACCCGGCCTGCCCAATCAGTCGATCATTGGCGCGACGATCCGTGCGAAATTGTTGCGAGCCCGGTTCAGGCGGCTCTTGACCGTGCCCAAATTGGTGTCCGTAATGTCGGCGATCTCCTCATATGTTCGCCCCTCGAGCTCCCTCAGGACGAACACGATTCGATGGTGCTCGGGGAGCTCGCGGACCGCGGCTTCGACCTTCTCCCGCAGGTGCCTCTTTCGGAAGAGATCATCGGGTCTCAGGGATTCATCCTCCCACTCCAGCGGGCGGTGGTCCGCGTCCCAGTTCTTCTTGATCGTCTGGAAGAGAACGAGCGGATTCCGGGACCGGTTACGCAGTTCGTTTTTGGCCAGATTGCTGGCGATGGTGTAGATCCAGGTCGAAAACTTCTTGGTCTGATCGAAGCGGTGCAGGTGCCGATACACTCGGACGAAGGTCTCCTGAACCAAGTCCTGGGCCCTCTCCCGATCCCCAACCGTCCGGTAAACGAAATTGACCAGACGTGTGTCGTAGCGGCTTACCAACTCCCGAAAGCCCCGTTGTTCTCCGTCGAGGAAGCTCTGAACTACCTCGCTGTCGGTCATCGCGGAGAGCCTCTCTCGGGTCTGATGAGCCGGGATGACCTCGGGCGCCGTCGTTCCGGTCTGAGTCGCTTTGGCTGGCATTTCGGACCCCCTCGAGTGTGCGAAGGCCGGGCCCCACGGGAGTGGAGGAGTGCGCTGACCTCTGAGACCACCTTCGTGCAGGATCCGTACCATCCTTCGCGCCTCCTAAACCCGCGGAGTTACAGGGTTATCGCGAAGACCCTCCCCTCGGGCGGTGTCCCCAAGAGAGGACGGTCGCGTCACTCGGAAGGACACAGTCAACGAGGGGGTGGCTGTCGGTTCTCCTGCCATACGACGTGGAGGAACGCAGAGGCGAAGAGGAGGGCGGAGATGCTCTTGGCATCTACGATCTCGCTACTCTGGATGCCACGCACCGCCTCAGACAGAGGAAGCTGCACTACGTCCAGGTATTCATCCTGGTCGCGGTCGACTTCGCTAGGACGTAGGCCTGTCGCCGCAAAGATATGGACTCGCTCGTCCGTGAAGCCAGGAGTCGTGAGGATCCCGGTGAGATATCGAACGTCCTCCGCCTCGAAACCCGTCTCCTCGACCAGCTCCCTACGCGCGCAGTGCTCCCACGATTCTTCGGTCGACTTGGGCATTCCGGCTGGGATCTCATAGAGGAGCGCACCCGCCGCATATCTGAACTGGTGTAGGAGAAGGATCCTTGGATCGGGATCCGTCGGCGGATCCATGAAGGGCAGAATGGCCGAAGCTCCCACATGGGATACCATCTCGAGGGTCCCCGTGGAGCCACCGGGGAATCGAACCGTGTCCAAGCTCAGCCGAACGATACGACCGGAATAGATGTCACGGCGTGACAGTCGTCCAACGTCGGACAGATCACCCATCGATCCACCTGGAACTCGACTAGCATCTCCGAGCCCTCCCGATTCTACGCCCAAGGCCCCGCGACCTCGACCGGTCCCAACTCCAAAGCTTCGAGTTCGACACCTATCCGATCGGCATCTCCCACGACGATGACCGCTGCTCGCTCGGGACGGAAATGCTCCCGTACGACTACCCGCGCCGACTCGACGTCAACCGCTCTGATCCGGTCCCTGTAGGTGTGGTGATAGTCGTCGGGAAGATCGAAGATGATCACTTCGGCGAGCCGCGCTGCTAACTGTGCCGTGGTCTCCATTCGAAGCGGAAAGACGCCCGCGAGGTAATCCCGAGCCCGCTCTAACTCCTCGGGGGACGGCCCCGTCTCCGCGAACGCATCGAATACGGCCAGTGCCTCGCGCAACGCGGGAGCAGTGACCTCTGTCTGCACCGCCGCTCCGATCGTGAACGCACCGCCATTCTTGCGGAATGCCAGTGTTGAGCGGGCGCCGTAGGTGAAACCGTGCTCTTCGCGGAGGCTGAGGTTCAAACGACTTGTGAAGGCGCCCCCCAGAACGGCGTTCGAGACGCGGAGCGGGATCTCGTCAGGGTGACCACGGGCCGGCACCGGATGGCCGATTCGCAATTCGGACTGGACCGCGCCGGGCCTGTGCACGATGACCAGGGAGCGAGACGAGGGCGGGTTCGGGGTGGGAACTTCGGCGTCCGGCGCTTCCGGTGTCTCCCACTGGCCGAGGTGCGCCTGCGCGAGTTCGAGGACCTGGTCCGGGGCGAGGTCGCCCACGACGACTAGGCCTGCCCTTACCGGGGCATACCTCTCCGAGGCGAACGCTTCCAAATCAGTCCGGTCTATTGAAGCCACCGAAGACTCGTCCCCGGCCACAGGCCGGTGGTACGGATGCTCGGGCTCGAAGATGCGCCGACTCAGCTCGTCGTAAGCAAGGTCGGCGGGGTCCATTCCGCGCTGCCGTATCGCCGCCAGCCTTTGTTGTCGAACCCTCTCCACCTCCTGCGGTGGAAAGGAGGGGGCACGAATGACCTCGGAGAGGAGCGAGAGGACCTTGTCGATCCGCTCCGCAATGCATGTGAATGTCACGGATGCGGCGTCCCACGCCGTGGAGACCCGTAGACCCGATCCCAAACCCTCGAGCAGCTCTGCCAGCTCTGCCCCGGTCCGGTACTCCGTGCCGCCCTGAAGCGCGTCGCCTGTGAGGACCGCGACCCCCTCACGACCGAGCGGAGCCTCTGTTTCCCCAGCATTGAGCACGAGGCACGCACTCGCCAAGGGCACCTGCCCCCACGACATCGAGCGCAGCTGGAGACCGTTGGGTAGAGAGTCCGCATCCACGTCCGGGAGGCGAAAGGGCCGGATGGGCCCTACGCCGGGCGGCTTTGCGCGATCGAGTGGCGTGCCTGCCGGGACCATCATTCCGACGCCTTCTCGGGGATATAGGTCAGAATCGCTCGGTTATCCGGCCCCAGACAGGACGCTGCGAAAGCTCGGACATCCTGCGCCGTGACGCTTAGGAGGCGATCGAGCTCCCCATTCAACCGATCCGCGTCGTGAAAGATCATCTGATGCATAGACAACAGATCTGCTCTCGAAGCCAGTTGTTCGATCTGACGAAGCAGTTTCGTCTCGCTCCGTGCCGCGACCCGCTCTACCTCATGCACCTCGACGTCTTGCAGCCCCTCCAACTGCTCTACTACTGCACGCTCGAGCGCTTCGGGATCGGACTCCGGGAATCCAGTCGCCCAGACGGCCAGGGGCGCCGCGCTTGTGATCAGAGGCACTGCAAACGCGACAACGTCCTTTGCGACTCTCTGCTCCCGTACCAGCCGCTGGTAGAGCCGTGAGGCCCGCCCGTCACCCAGTATCGAGGTGCCGATGTCGGCTGCGTAGAACCTCGGGTCAGTGAAAGGGGGGATCCTGGCTGCCAGGTAGACGCGGGGCAGAGGCACCTGCGCTTCAACTCTCGCTCGGACCGTCTGGCCCATGCTGAGCTCTAGCTCAGGGCACCCCGGAAGTGACGGAGGAGGATCTCCACCTGGGATATCCCCAAAGTACCGGCTAATACTTTCGAACGCCGCCTGTGTCTCAAAGTCGCCCGCCACAGTGAGGACCGCGTTGTTCGGGCAATAGAACGTCTGAAAGAAGGCCTCTATGTCAGACAACTGGGCGTTCGCCAGATCCTCCATCGAGCCGATTACGGTGTGGTGGTAGGGGTGATCTGGCGGGTACAGCATCGCCTGAATCCGCTCCCCCCAGTCCCCGTAGGGCTGGTTATCCATCCCTTGGCGTCGCTCGTTTCGAACCACGTCGCGCTGATTGTCGAGCTTCCCCTGGTCCATGGCGGGGAGGAGCCAACCCATCCGGTCTGCCTCTAACCATAGAGCCAGGTCCAGTTGATGGGCGGGAAGGGTTTCGAAGTAGTTGGTGCGGTCGTGAGAGGTGGTCGCGTTCATCGACCCCCCCGCACTTTCGAGGAGCTCGAAGTGCCGACCCTTCGGGACGTGGGCCGAGCCCTGGAACATCATGTGCTCAAACAGATGGGCGAATCCGGTACGACCCGCGCGTTCGTTACGGGAGCCGACGCCATACCACAGGTTCACGGCCACGACTGGAACCAAGGGTTCCGGTGCAAGAATCACCGTAAGCCCGTTGTCTAGGGTACGACGTTCAGATTCGATCGAGAGTTTCATTCTTCACGGTCGCTGCATGAGCCGCTCGTGAAACGACGACGGGGCGAGCGACTC
Organism: Longimicrobiales bacterium; assembly: GCA_965197485.1. Classification (GTDB taxonomy): domain Bacteria; phylum Gemmatimonadota; class Gemmatimonadetes; order Longimicrobiales; family Gaopeijiaceae; genus JAAXGI01. Next base: position 590,932 of record CBDANG010000011.1, on the reverse strand, counting down.
CTGAAGAAACTCCAGAGCGGCCTCTCCACCCTTTTCGAGATGGGCCTCGGTCTGACTCACGAGGCCAGAATCCACCCCGGCCGCCCTCAGGCGTCCTCTCTCCAGCATCTCAAATGCTCGGCCGTCCCATCCGGATGCGGATAGCGCTAGAGCAGCTAAGAGCTGAGCCTCGAGATCTTCCGGCCGGATCCTCGCACCCTCTTCGAGCGCACGCAGAGACTCCTCCAGATCTCCAGACTGGAGCGCGGTCAGCCCCAGTAGGACCAGGCCCCACCCGTTCTCCGGGTCTAGCTCAACGGAGCGGGCGAATGAATCGTACGCCGATTCGAAATCCTCCTGGATAGCCTGTGCGACGCCCCGCTCAAGCTGGATCACAGGATCGTCCGGATCCAGCTTCACTGCCGCATCCAGCTCCTCGAGTGCTTTCTCGACCATGCCTTCTCTGGAGAGGTAGGCACCGTACATCCACCTGGCCTCAGAGAGATCCGGCGCTAGAACGGCTGCGGTCCTGAGGGCTGGCTCTGCGGAGGGGTCGTCAAAGGCCGCTACGGCGCTTCCCGCGGTAATCAGAAGTACCGGGTCCTCCGGCTCGGCGGCTAGGGCCCGCTTGAACCTCTCGTACGCAATCCCGTCCATCCCCAGCTCGCGTTCGGCGAGCCCAAGCCAGCACAGTAGATACGGATCCTCTGGATCATCTTCCAGGGCTGCTCTCAGTGCCGCTGCAGCCTGATCCCATTCTCCCTCCTCGGCATGGAAAAAGGCCATTCGCAGCACTTGCTCCACCTCATGGGAGAGCGGACCGGATGGCGGATAGAGGAGGGGATCGATCATCCTTGAAGTGATCCTATCCAGCCGGCCGAGGCAAAATCACGCCCCAAACTTGCCCAGCCGCCCGGCGTGCGCTAGCAAAAGGCTCATTAGGTGCTTGGCATCGAACGTCCCCAGGTCTCCAACACGACACGCTCTTTCAGAAAAGGAATCGCCCGTCGGTCGGCCGACGTTTGAGGCCACGAGCACCGGCACATGATGCCAGGAATGCGTTCCCATTCGTGCCGGAGTCGAGTGGTCGCCGGTGATCGCAAGCACATCCGAGCCGAGAGCAATCACGCGAGGGATTAATGCGTCGATTGCCTCGATCGAGGCCACCTTCCCATCGAAGTTCCCATCCTCTCCCCTCGCATCCGGGGCTTTGAAATGGAGAAAATGGAAGTCTGCCGTGCCAAATTGCTCCTCCATCATGGATACCGCCTCTTCATCGGACGATGGCACGCCCGGAACGGCCATACCGACAAGGCGAGCTACGCCCCGATACATGGGGTAACGGGCCACCACGACCGCATCAAGGCCGAACCGGTCCTTGAGGGAGGGGAACCCGTCGTAGCGGGCGAATCCTCGAGCCAAGAGACCCGAGATCCTTTCCTCGTCGCGAATGATCTCGCGTGACTGAGTGAGGAATCGGTCCATGATCCGAGCCGTCTGCTCCGAATCTGGGCCGAGGGACTTAGGCTCGAGCGGTGGGACCCCGGTCGTCTGCGGATCGGTGTCGGAGATGTCGGCCCCGAGTCCCTCTCCCCGCAGTACAAGCACGGCACGGTGCTCCTTCTCGTGGATGAGGTACAGCTCCGCCTCCTCCCCAAGCGAGACGCCGCCCCGGATGAGTTCGACCACCCGACGGCCCTCCTCATCACTCGGTCGGCCCGCGCGGCGATCGGTGATGCGGCCTGCGCCGTCCAGGGTAGCCAGATTAAGTCGAACGGCGACATCTCCGGACACCAGATCGAACCCTACCCCCAGTGCGCTGAGAGCCCCCCTCCCTACGACGTAAGAGGTCGGGTCATAGCCAAAGAGAGCGAGATGCCCCGGTCCGCTCCCCGGCGCGACACCCTGGGCCACGGGTAGCAGCATCCCCAGGGAGCTCTGCCATGATAACGCATCCAGGTTCGGCGTATGGGCCACCTCCAGCTCGGTGCCTCCCTTCTCGCGGTCGGGTAGGCCACCCAACCCGTCGAGGACGACCAACAAGATGGTCCCACCGGCATCTCGGATAATGAGATCGTCAGGAAGCTGCAAGGCAGTGCGAGTGCTGAGGGAAGCGGGTGGACATGGTGTCGAGAATATACCTAGATCGCCTCAGGTCCCGGAGACCCGCCGGCGCTCGGGTCAGGGGTCACGGTCCGCGTCAGGAAGAAACCCTCTCCCCCCCTTGGTTGATATAGAGGCATGAGGAGCCGTCCCGCCCTTGGCGCCCGGATCTCCTCGCTTCCCTGCCTCGCCAAGAGCTCCCCCTCGCGCACGGGCTGGAAGGAACGGAACCCGGGAAGCATGCGGAAGTCAGCATCTGGAACCAGGGGGTGATGGTGGAAGACCTCGACGGCCCGGGGAAAGCCCTCGGCGGCCGCCTCGAGCTCAGAGCGAGCGTCGCGCACACGTGCGTCGCGCGATCCCAACAGTTCGAGGGACCCAAGGAGCAGCCAGAGGGCAGACGCCGCCATCGACATGGAATCCGCGCCCCGGTGGCTACCGGACTCGAAGCCCACGCTCGCCCACCCACGGCCGTCCAGGTACTCGAGCAGAGTACCATGGATTTCGTTCGGCAGGCCCAAGACGAGCGGAACTGGGAGAGCAAGGCCGAACTCCCGGTTCGCTGGCGTATCGCCTAGAACAGCGAAGGGCGGAGCGTCGCCGGAAGCGGTATGGAGATCCACCAAGTGAATAGGACCGGAATCCTCCTCTCGGATGGCGTAGAGGATCTTGGATAGATCCGCCTGCTCTCGCCCTTCGATGTCGTCGACGGGAGGCGTTTCAGTCCAGATGCGGTTGAGGTCTCGATCCAGGAACCTGACTCCCGCCCGCAACGCGGGGCGGTTCCCCGAAAGCGCCACGAACTCGCCCCGATTCAGACCGCGCCCCTCGCGTCTGAGGTCGCGCAGAACAGATTCCAAAGCCCGTACTCCAGCGGGCTCGTTGCCGTGTAGCCCCCCGATCCCGACCACCGTCGCGCCCTCGGTTGACGCGGCGACCGAGCCCAAGACCCGCTGCGTCACCAGGGCCTCACTCGGTCCGGAGGCTCTCCTCAAGGAGCTCGTAGGCGATCGGCATGAAATCCCGGTCGGTCACGATCCCCACGAGCTTCCCCTCGTCGAGCACGGGGAGGCAGGCGACTCCGTTGTCGCGCATGAAGTCGATCGCTTCGAGGGTGGAGGTCCCCGGGGAGACGGTAACGGGGTCACGCCACATGATCTCCTTTACCGAGGTCGCCCCCGCCGACTTCAGCTCGCTCCGCCCGCCCACGTACCTAAGGATGGATCGATACGAAACGACGCCGACGAGGCGGTGTTCGTTATCCTCTACGGGAACGTGTCGGATGCGCTCTCGGTCCATGACGAATGCCACGAGATCCACGGATTCGTCCTCATTCACTGTCATGAGATGGGTGTGCATGTACTGCTCGACTCTCAGATAGTTGAGGGTCGCGCCGCCAGCCTCCGAGAGTTCTGCGGGTTCCCATCGATCCACGGGAGTACCCTCCTGTTGACGGTGGAAGGTCGCTGCTGTCAGGGCTGCCAGCCGTCCGGAACGCGTCCCCTTTCCCCGCATCGCGGCCAGTGACCGGTGTGCCCACTCGCTACCTGTCTGACCCGACGTCACGCGCCGCTCGATCACCGTCAGATACCGGTCGGCGTCCAACGCATCAACCCCAGCGTTGACCAGGCCCTCTCGAGCGAGGGGCAAGAGCGTGACAAGGATGAGGCTTCTGACATCCACCATCCCTCCGTCGAGCCAGCGGACGCCCGTCGCCAGTCCACTCCTCGCCACGTCGAGGAAGTTTGACTTCGCATCCCTGAAGTCCATTAGATCAGCCGGGTCCCCAAACTCCGTCGCCGCTCCCAAAACCAGGCCAATCCAGAACGCTGCGCTGGCCACCTCATCCAAGGTCGACGGCCCAGCGGGCAGAACCCTGCATTCGATGCGGAGATGTGGCCGACCCTCGCTGATACCGTAGCAGGGGCGATTCCATCTATAGATTGTCGAGTTGTAAAGCTGGAGGGCATCTAACGAAGGCACCCCACCATCCTGGAGCCGCTCGAACGGATCCTCCTCGACCGGGCCGGCCATAAGTACTTTGAACTGGGAAAGATCTTCCTCGAACAGTTCGGTAACCGATCGCTCGACCCACCGGTTCCCGAACCGCACTCTCGTGCTCAGATCCCTCAGGTACGGTGTTCCAGCCCGCGTGTCCAACGACTGCTGAAAGAGAGCGATCCTTGTCTCGGCCCAAAGACGGCGACCGAAAAGGAGGGGCGAGTTGACCGAAGCGGCTAGAACCGGCGCGACCATGAGCTGTGCGTTGTTATACAGTCGCGGGAACTCCTCCACTCCGACTTGAAGATGGACCTGGCAGCTGGCGTTGCACGCCTCGAGCATCACCGAGTCGTGCTCCAGAATCAGTTCGTCAGCTCCTTCCATCTTGAGGTGATACTTCCCGCCCCGCTGTCGGGTGAGCGCCTCGTTGAGAGTGAAATAGCGGGGGATGGGAGTGATCTGATCCAGTGAGAGATCCGACTTGACCAGCGTGGGGAGATTGCCGGCAAGGACTACGCTTGCACCGTCTACAGCTGCGGCTTTGGAGACCTGGCCGACGGCTTGATCCAATGCGTCATGAAGCTCGGCAAGGCAGTGACCCCGCAGTGGGATCGGGTCGAGGTTTGCCTCCAGGTTGAACAGGGCCAGCTCGGTTGTGAAGGGGTGTCCGCCGAGACGCTCGAGGACGCGCATGGCATGCGGCGCCGGCCGCCAGTCCTCGCCGACCAGGAACATCTCCTGTTCCGCGCCGATCCGACGGACGCCTTCTTCGATCCACCCGTCGTTGATCATCTCCTCGAGAGCTCTGAGATCCGTCAGGATGGAGGTCGTGAAGGCCCGGATCGCCTCGGGTCTCAGATGGTGATGATCGATCGTTGGTCCCATCGAGTCAGGCTAATCTGGTCCCATTGCTAGGTCGGCAAAGCAGAGCACGAAGCCACTCCATCTAACAGGGATAGAGCGGCTTCGATGAATGGTACAACGGGAGCCGTGACCTTCCTACATCTGGGCTCCGACGTCTCCGTTGGCGGAGACAGTGAAGTCAATCCACATACCGATCGCGGCATGTCCGACAACGTAACACATAAGCACATAGTCGCCGGCTTCGCCGGCTAGGAACGTGATCTCATCCGTCTCACCGGGCATGGTTGAGTCCGTCATGGAGGTCGGATCCGGAGTCACCCCGCCTTCGAACGCGGGGGCCACCTCGGTGAATAGGTTGGGATAACTCTCGGCCTTTCGGTCCACGCCAACGGAGTGGCCCATCGCAGGATCCTGGTTCTCGAGCGAAACCGTCACGGTGTAACCGACTGGCACGGTAATGCCTCCAATCCCTCCGTGATGTCCGTTGAAGTTCCAACGGTTGTTCTCGGCTGTCTCCCCTGCCACCAGCCGAATGGCGACCGTCTGAGCAGAGTTGTCAACCTGCATCCAGAAAGGCACGGTGAGCACCCCGGACGAGGCCGCAGGCGGCTGAGCAGAGGGGGCGGAGGAAGGAGGAGGCTCGTCGGTATCCCCCCCGCCGCAGGCAGCGAGCCCGAGAACGAGTGCTGCAGTTAACGCCTTGATACGCATAATGATCATGTCCCTATCGAGGTCGGCCTGTTCGCTGTATGCGATCGGCCAAAGAAAAAAATAGAGGGGGGCACCCATGAGGGGTAGTGAGCGCCTTGCCTGTTAGGACGATGCGTACGCCGCGTTCTCCGTGATGTACCCCTCGGTGAGATCACATCCCAGGCCGAGACCCCGGCCATCCCCAACCCCAAGGCCGATCACGATCTCCACGGGATCTCCCTGGAGAAGTTCTCGGACGTGCGAGTCTTCGAAGGGTACGAGTAGGCCTTCCTGAATCACCGGGACGCCCTGAAGAGTCGCGGACACCTTTTCGGGAACGATCCGACAGCTCACGCACTTGCCGACCGCCATGATGATGCGACCCACGTTCGGGTCTGCTCCGAACGCCATCGTCTTCACGAGAGGGGAATCAATCACGGTCCGGGCAACCTCACGGGCCTCAGCATCCGTTGCGGCTCCGTCGACCCGGACCCGCATCAGCTTGGTAGCCCCCTCCCCATCGCGAGCAAGCCATTCGGCCATCCGCAGGCAAATTCGGTTCAATGCGATCTGGAAACTGCTCTCGTCTACGGCACCCGCCTTTCCGTTTGCCATGAGTAGGGCGGTATCGGAGGTGCTGGTATCCGAGTCTACTGAGAGGCACTGGAAGCTGTGCGCCGCCGCATGCTCCAGGAGTGGTTGAAGCGCCTCGGTCGCGAGCCGGGCATCCGTGAACAGGAAAACGAGCATCGTCGCCAGGTTGGGAGCGATCATCCCCGAACCCTTCCCAACCGCGGTAATCGTCGCAGGTCCGACCCCTAACGAAATGGCCTTTGGCTCTGTATCCGTTGTCATGATCCCACGAGCCGCAGGCCAGGGATCGTCAGCCAGCTCGGACGCCATCCCTCGGAGTCCGGCCTCGATCTTGTCCATTGGAAGCCTCCGGCCAATGACCCCTGTCGAGCTTGAAAGGACGAGCTCCTCGGGGATTCCCAGCTCGCAGGCAGCGAGAAGGGCCATGCGCCGAGCATCTTCCACTCCCTGCTCGCCGGTCGCCACATTGCTCACCTTCGAGTTCGCTACAACCGCCTGCAGTCGGCGCTCCCGAATCCGCTCCCGGCCCAATACGATGGGCGCGCCCGGGAAATGATTTCTGGTAAAGAGCGCTGATGCGTCTGCTGGAACATCCGAATAGAAGAGTGAGAGATCGAGCTCCCCCGACTTCATTCCACTGCAACGCGCCGCACACCGGAAGCCCTTGGGGAGTCTGGGAGGGTCGTGGAAGTTCATGCGGCGACAGAAACCGTGGAGGCTGAAGGAAAAGAAAACGCCGACCCGGTGGGATCGGCGACGAAAGATGACCTCAGAGGTCCGTCGGATGCAACGCCGTTCTAGATCATCCCTTCGGCTGGCGGCGCCGGTCCAAGGTCCCGCGCCAAAGCCCTAAGATTGCGGGCCACGTCCCCGTCGCCCCGCTTCTCCGCGTGACGCGCCTGCGTCAGAAGCCATCGGATCCTTTCTTCGAACGTCCGATCCGTCCGCATCGTGAGCTCCGCCGCAAGGCACCATCCAGATTCGACCCCACCCCTCACACGTGCCTACTACGCGTGCGGGTCTCAAGAGGATTCATATGGAGCGCGTTGATCCGATTTCGGTGATGGCGATGGGGCAAACACCGGGTGGGCAGTCAGCGGGAGTCTCCTCCGGGCACTCTCCCCAAATGTCGCTGTCATCGGGGTCGGGTCGCATGGCAAGAACAACCACGACAGCGAAGGCGATGCCACCAATCTCCTGGTCGGCGCTGTAAATCTCCTGTATGGAGTCGGAGAGCCCGGGGGGGCCCGGCCATTTGTATTTGGCGGTGCAGGATACCTCGGCCACCAGTACAGCCCCGACATGGGTGAGAGCGACACCACGTGGCAGGGTGCGGTCAATGGTGGGGCGGGGCTCAGTTTCCCACTAGGAAGCGTCTTGGGATACATCCTTGGGAACTACGTCTACGGCTTCGATTAGACGACCTATTTCGCGGTAGGTGGTGGGATCAGCATCCCCCTGGGCGGTGATATGTAGGGATCGGCTTCGATAGCCATCGTTAGTAGAAACAGGAGGGCAACCTTGCCCTCCCGTTTCGGTTTTGAACCCCACAACTGCCCGTAAGCACAGGAACTATCCGTTAATCCGGATAGACAGATAGAGTGGTCTAGAGGCCGAGCTTTAGGCCTCTTTCTTGGCCATATCGCTGATGATTCGACTCTGTTCAAAACTGGGAACTGGCTCATATGCGACCATCTCCCGGGTGTGATGGGCGCGGCCATGGGTCATGGCGCGGAGAGCGGCTGCATATTTGTACAGCTCAGCCTGGGGAATCCGGGCTCTGACTAGAGTCCGCCCTGCCTTGCTATCGACCCCCAGGACCTTTCCCCGGCGCTGGCTGACATCTGCCATGATGTCCCCCATGTATGCTTCCGGAGTGGTGACCTCCACTTCCATGATGGGTTCCAGAAGGGTCGGCCGCGCCTCTTCTGCGGCCTTTCGAAACGCCACCGAGCCCGCAACCTGGAAGGCGATATCCGAGGAGTCCACGGCGTGGTATGAACCGTCATAACACTCAGCCCTGAAGTCGACCGTGGGATACCCAGCGAGGATCCCCTTGCCCGCCGCTTCTTTGATCCCACGGTTCACCGAGGGCACGAACCTTCCGGGGATGACCCCACCCTTGATGGCGTTCTTGAACTCGTAGCCACCACCGGGCGGTAGCGGCTCCAAGCGAATCCAGCAGTCGCCAAACTGACCACGACCACCGCTCTGCTTCTTGTGTCTTCCGTGTGCCTCGGCCCTGCGGGTGATTGTCTCCCTATAGGCGATCCTCGGTCGTTCCGTCTCTACCTTCACTCCGTACTTCCTTGCCATGCGCTCCAACTGAATGTCCAGGTGGAGCTCTCCCATGCCTCGCACGATGGTCTGCTGCAACTCCGGTTCATACCGAGACTCGAAGCATGGATCCTCGTGCCTGAGGCTCACTAGCGCCTCTCCCAACTTGTCATCGTCGTTCCGAGTCGCGCCGCGAACAGCGAGTGTGATGTCTGGTTGCGGAAAATTGATTGTGGAGATGACCACGGGACGGGAGGGATCCGCAAGCGTGTCGTTCGTATGTGTATCCCGGAGCTTCGCCACGACTCCGATATCTCCGGCATGGAGCTGGGGAACCTCGGGGCGCTCCTTCCCGAGAGACACGGAAAGGTGGTTGAGCTTCTCGGGCGATTCTCGACCGGCGTTTACGACCTGCGCTCCGTTTCTCACCGACCCACTGCAAACTTTGAATAGAGATAGGTTTCCGACGTGTGGCTCGGAGGTGGTCTTGAACACGAGAGCTGAGAAAGGTTGGTCGTCCGCCACCGCAAGCGTGATCTCGTCGCCTCCGCGCGGGGGCGATGCGATACTCCCCAACCCGTCAGCTGGATTCGGCACGAGCTCCACGATTCGATCGAGCAGGGCGCGGGTCCCGTAGCCTAGCTCCGCGGAACCCAGCAATAGCGGAACGACCTCGTTTTCACCGACCCCGAGTGCCAGCGCCTCGATTGCCTCCTCGCCAGAAATCTCCCCTCCCTCCAGGTACTTCTCTAGAAGGGCCTCATCGAGCGTGGCAAGGGTCTCCTGTAGCTCGGTCTTCCACGTTTGGGCCGGTCCCGACAGCTCCTCAGGGATCTCAGCTTCGTCGAACTCGCCTTTCCGGCTGGAAGACTTGAAGAGGTGGGCCCGCTGGTCAAGGAGGTCGGCGAGACCGGAGAATCCTTCGCCCGAACCAATCGGAATCTCGATCGGAACCGCCTTCGGAGTAAGACGTGACTTGACGTCAGCGAAGACACGGTCGAAGTCCGCGTGCTCCTTGTCCATCATGGAAACGAAGAGAATTCGGGGAATCCCCCTGTCCTCACAATACTCCCAGACCTTCTCCGTCCCGACCTCCACACCAGAGGTGGCGCCCAGGACGATCACGGCGGCATCCGCGGCTCGTACAGCGGCTAAGGCATCTCCCGTGAAATCCAAGTATCCGGGCGTATCCAGCAGGTTGATTTTGTGATTCTTCCACTCGGCATACGCCGGAGTAAGCTGTATTGAAACCCCGTGGGAGATCTCCTCCGCGCTCGTCATAGTGAGCGCGTGGCCCTCTTCGACGTCCCCCTTTCGCGATGACGTGCCCGCTGTGAAGCAAAGCGCATCGATCAGCGTCGTCTTGCCTGCGCCCGCGTGCCCCAAGACAGCGACGTTACGGATCCGTTGGGTAGGATATTCCTTCACAACCGTCATATGATCACTCGGGGGGTTCTGCCGGAGCGGGAACTCTCGGCCTAGGTGAAACCTGGGTGGTCAGTAGAGCGACCACTCCAAACGAATTCTCTTTCCCTCCCAGCTGATGGACTCCCACCGCTCCAGCTTTTCGGGATCCCGATAGTGGAAGGTAAGCGTAGGCTCAGGAATGCCATCCGTCCCAACGAACTCAACCCCGTGAACCTTCCCTTCGAACTTTTGGGCATCCTCGGCATCGTCCAGGGACGCTTCCATCCCGGTGTGGACCATCCCCTCTTCGATCACGCCGACCAGGCCGAAGAGGTACCGATCCTTGAGGTTCACTGCCCGATGCACTTCGAAGAGAGCGGCCATCAGGTGGGCCTCCTTAGTAGGGCGGGTCGAGTGGCGATTTCCGTAACGCAAGGTTCTCTCTGGATAGGGTGATCGGCAAGGGGTCCCTTTTCACCGTAGGGGCATCACGCTCTCGGGATCGGCCCGGACAATCAAATAGCTGATGTCTCCCTCCAAGTCACTCCACCAGTGCGGTGTTCCACCTGGGATGACAACGATGTCACCGGAAACGATCCGACGGCTCACCCCTCCCTCGATCCCAGATCCTCTCAGACTCGTGCTCTGGGGATTCGGTCTTCTGGGGTCTGCCAGGGTCCCCCCGGTTACCAGGGTGCCGGCCCCCTCGAGCATGTAGTAGACCTCGGACCTGGCCACCTCGTGGAGGTTCGCGGCCCCGGTAACCGTCTGCGGCCGAAACACTCCATACACCCCGACCCGGTGAGTCCCCGCTTCGACGATGCGAATCGGCAAGTCGCTTACCCGATCCTTCGGTAACTCGTCGATGAAGGCCCGGATGTCGGCTGCGGTCACGTCGTAGGCAGGGAGGGAAATCTGCCCTTCTGCGGCGGACGCGAGTAAAGGGAGAGGCTGCAAACGACGAGGCGAAGGAGGTTTCTCGGCATGTTCTCAGTCTCGATTCTCGGTCACGAAATGGCGTGATCCCTCACGGTTTTCAGGCTACCCCTGCCTTTTTCTCAGCGCAAGCCGTCGGCGCGGACCGCTCGGGCAACCCGAGATCTTGTCCCCCGGCTGCAAGAACACACTTGTCGTCAGCAGAAAGAACTGGCGAAAGCCGCGCGGAGAGTGAATTCTGAACGTCTCGGAAGTCCACAGACCCACGAGCTGTACCCGGGCTCGCGCCGGGAGGCAGCACAGGCGTAGGAGGATTCATGGGCACGCAACGGTTCTTGCTTGCCACGCTGAGCGGAGGGGTTACTCTCTTCGTTCTGGGCGGCCTGATCTATGCCCTGCTTCTTAGCGGCTTCTTTGAGGCCAACATGAGTAGTGGGGTCATGAGGGACCCCCCTCTCTTCGTGTGGATTGCTATCGGACAGCTGGTCCTTGCCGCTTTCCTGACTCTGGCCATTGGGAGCTGGGCAGGCGTGGCAAGCGCCGGGGAGGGCTTTAGAAAGGGAGCCCTTTTTGGGCTCCTGTTCGGAGCGGCCCTCGATTTCACGATGTACGGTGCCTCCAACGTCGCGAACATGACCGCAACCGTCGCGGACATCGGCATCACCACGGTTGTGCTCGGTGTCGCCGGTGCCGTCATCGGCGCGGTCCTGTCCAGGTCTTCGAGTGATGCCCCGGGGGAGACAGGTTGACAGCCGCTGGTGAGGACGGGATCTCGGGTGAAGCGGGCGTCGCAGCTGACACCGCTTCGTTGCAGGATGCGCTAGCCGCCGCCCTCTCACCTGAGTTCGAGTTACTGCAGCTGCTCGGTAGCGGGCGAGCAGGTCATGTCTTCCTGGCTCGTGAGCTGGCTCTCAAGCGTCTCGTAGCGGTGAAGATCCTTCGGCCTGAAGTGGGCGAGGACGAGACCGCAAGGGGTCGGTTCGAGCGATAAGCACACTCTTCGGCCGGGATCTCACACCCCCAGGTGCCGGCCGTCCACCGCGTCGGCAGACTGGAGTCGGGTCTTCCCTACATAGTGCAGGAATACGTGGAAGGCCGTAGTCTGCGCGACCGTCTGGAGGCGATGGGCGCGGCGGCAGCGGAAGGAGCCCGAGGAGTCCTGGCCGATGTAGCGGCGGCGCTTTCCGCGTCGCACGCCAAAGGGGTCATCCACCGCGATGTCCGGCCCGGAAACGTGCTTCTCGAGCGAGACACGGGGCGGGCGTTTCTCACCGACTTCGGACTGGCGGCTGTGCGGGACACCGGCTCCCAATCGGAGGCTCGACTGACTCAGACCGGCGAGATCCTCGGAGACCCGCACTACGCCAGTCCTGAGCAGCTCCGGGGCGAGAAGGTGACGGCTCAAGCCGACGTGTACAGCCTCGGAGTGCTCGGATACGAGATCCTCACGCTGTCCAATCCGTTTGGATCCGGCTCGCGTCATGAGCTCTTCACCGCGCATCTGCGTGGCGACCCCCGCGAGCTTCCCTGGGAGGTCAAGGCGCGGGACCCGGAGCTCGGCGAGAGCCTGATACGGTGCCTGCAAAAGGAGCCTGCACGCCGGCCCCGGGCGGAGGAGGTCTGGCGCGCTCTCCGTCAAGATTCAGAGGGGACTGGAGGCTCCTCAGGCTCCGGTTCACAGAGCGCGATCCTGGCACCCTTCCCGAGGTTGGCGGCCTTCGTAGGAGAGCTTTCAAGGCGACGCGTGTATCAGGTGGCTGTCGCCTACCTAGTCGCCTCGCTTCTGCTTATTCAGGGGGCGGCGGACGTACTCGGCGGGCTGGAGGCGCCGGCCTGGATTTACAGGACGCTGGTGCTGGTCGCGGCGGGGGCCTTCCCGGTGGTGCTTATCCTTTCTTGGATTTTCGACGTCACCCGGACCGGAATCCAGCGTACAGACTCGAAAGGCGGCAGCTCCGGCCGGGCCTTCAAGATCGCAGGGCTCGTAGCGAGTATCCTGCTCGCGGTGATCGCGGGTTGGTTCTTCCTCGGGCGGGAGTAAACCGTTTCCGCCGGGTAGCCCGCGCCGTTACCTCGTTCGGTCTACAGCGACCAGTTTGTGAAATACCCCAGAACTAGCGACGGTCCGGCAGGCAGGTTCTTGCCACCCAGCGGGATTCTCGTCCCGAGGCTGGCCATGCCCGGCCCGATGGCGTACGAGACCTTTGGCGTGAGCTGTAGGAAGGAGCGCTCGGCGTTCGGCAAGCGGACTCTCTCGATGACTGGGGTCGTAACGCTCATCATTCCTTCCACAATGAGCTGAAGCCCCAGCGCCCCGTAGTTTCCTCCCACCTGCGCCAGAAAGAACCCCTCGTCCCCGAAGTCCCTCTGGACTTCCTCGTTGGGCTCTCTCCAGCGGTACCCCACCCAGCCGTTCGCGTAGGCCGGCAACGGATAGAAGGAGTGTCCTACTTCGGTCATGAGCTCCCAATCGGTCTGCCCGTCCCCGAGGGGAATGATCTCGGAGTCGACGGCGAAGTCCCCCACCGCCACCTTCGCACCTCCTCTTATGGCCCAAGGGAAGTCGAAGCCTAGATAGTGGAGCGGTGCTACACGCAGATAGAGATTGGTGTCGCCGATCCCGGTACGAAGCCGATCATCTCGAGCGTCGTTGTAGGTGAGTCGATGGTAGGGTATTTGGACCCACGCATCCACACCGGGGAAGAGTCCACCAGCGACGGTGAGGAAGGCGGAGGTGCTGATGGCGTGGCCGTCCGCGAAGAAGTCCCTCACCTCACCATTGAACTCGAAGGCCTCGCGAGTGTCGAGGTGATAGACGGAGAGATCAGCCCACCCCTGTCCCGGGGCTTCTACCCATTGTGCCTGAGCGGTCGCGGCGATCCCTGGTGCCCCGATGCACAGCACCGTCCACCCGAAAAGGCCTGCCCGTCGTCGCACTCTCAGCCTTCCCACGCTGAGAGAAACAGCCCGCTAGCTAGGGCCATCTCACGTGGAATTCTTCTCATCGCCACCTTCCCTTGGAGTTGCATCGGAGTCTTCCTCCATCCGATGCGAGGCCCAGATGGTCGCACTCTCGATCGGGAGCTCGACTCGTAGACAGAATCCGCCTAGAGCGGCTTCGGTTCCTCTCCCCGCCGAATACGGATCCGTTCGTGCATTCAGCGCTGGATGATCGGGTGCGGTTTCTTGACATCTGGAGCACGGGAGAATAGCAATGAAGGCACTGCCGACATCCGTTTCTTCCACGAATCCACACCGAGGCACACCATGCGATTCACCATCATACTAGCGGCGCTGTTTACGCTCCTCGGCGCCCCCGGGGCATCTGCCCAGACCATGGACGTCGCCGAGCCGTACAAGGTAGGGACTTTTGAGATCGGCGGCGTGCCCACGGTGGGCCTCGTCTTCCGCGACGCTCTAATTGTCGAAATCGACGCGGCGAACGCCGCGCTCGAGACCAACCCGGCATACCCACATATCCCGATGCCGGCTGATATGCTCGAGCTGATTGGCCGCTATGACTACGGGCTGAAGTATCGACTCTACGAAATCACGAACTACCTGGTCGAAAACGGGCGGCTGCAGGGGAGCATGCGGGCAGACTTCGTGCACGATAGGGACGACATCCGGATCATGGCACCCATCCAATATCCCGGAAAGATCCTGAATGCGGCGGTCAACTTCTACAGTCATGTCAATGAGGCCGGCACCCCTGAGGAACGTGAGGCGGCAATGCGTCAGCGCCGTGAGGAGCGAGGGGTGCCATATCTGTTCCTGAAGCCAGGGCGCGGCGCCGTGATCGGCACCGACGACCCGATCGTGATCCCCTACGGCCGTGACCGGACAGACTGGGAGGTCGAGTTGGGCGCCGTAATCGGCCGCACTGCAAAGTACGTGTCGGCAGCCGAGGCCCAGGATCACGTGTTCGGCTACGTGGTGTCGATCGACGTCTCCGACCGGGGCGGGCGCCCGCCGGGCGGAAACGCGACGAGCTCCGATTGGTACGTGGGGAAGGGGCACGACACCTTCGCGCCTCAGGGACCCTGGATCGTGCCGAAGGAGTTCTTCGGCGACCCGATGGATGACTTCCGACAGACGCTGAGCGTAGGCGGCCAGGTGCTGCAGGAGGCGAGAGCGGGCGACATGATCCACTCGCTATGGGAGCTGATCGAGTACGGCTCGTCGATCAACACGCTCTTTCCGGGTGATGTGATCAACAATGGGACCTCGGGCGGAACCGCCGGCGGGTCTCGAGACGTGCGCACTGCCAATCTGTACCTGCAGCCCGGCGAGGTCATTGAGGCAAGCATCGACGGCATTGGCACACTCAGGATGACCGCTGTGGCTGGCGAGCAGCCCCACGGTGACATGGGCGTTCGCCTGCCCCCGGTGAACACCTATCGGGATCCGTAGGAACCAGCGAGCCTGGGCTCACAACATCTGTGAGAGGCGCCGACCGGTCCGTTCGACCGGTCGGCGTTTTCGTTTTCCCGAGCGTCCCAGCGCCGCATGCCCGCCGAAGAGCGGTGGTCGTTATTGACAAGAGCACGAGCCGTCACTTCACTCCACTCCAGGAAAGCGACTCGACCGGGTCAATCCGTCACCAGCGCTTGGTGAGTCGGTAGGCGGATTGCCCGAGGATCCTCTCAGGAGACCAACCGTGAGAGCGACCGAAGCGCCGGAGACGGTATCGGATCGGACCCGGGAAACGGTGGCGGATCATCGCGCCCATTTGTTTCCATGGGTGAAGCCCTATTACGAAGATCCGATCGTGCTCTCCGAAGGTGATGGGGTCATAGTCAGGGACGCGAACGGCAAGGAGTACCTCGATTTCTTCGCCGGCATCCTGACGACCTCGGTGGGCCACTGTCATCCGCAGGTTCTCTCCGCCGTGGAGGCCCAGCTACATCGCCTCGGACACACTTCCACGCTCTATGTCACCGAGCCTCAGGTCGAGGCCGCTAAACAGCTGGCGGGACTCAGCCCCGGAGAGCTCCGGTTCTCGGCCTTCACCAATAGTGGGACAGAGGCAATCGAGAGTGCCTTGACAGCCGCCTGTCTACACACCGGCAGAAGCGAGATCATCGCGCTGCGATATGGTTACTCGGGACGGACGGCGTTAGCCACCAACCTGACGGGGCACGCCTCCTGGCGCCCCCTCTCGTCTCAGGTCGTGGGAATCAAGCACGCCAGGGCCCCCTACGTGTACCGATCCCCGCTGGGGGATGAGGCCACCGAGGAGGAGCTCACGAACTTCTTCATCGAGGACCTCGTCGAGGTCATTGAGACAACCACCAGCGGTCGACCGGCGGCTCTTCTTGCGGAAACGATCCAGGGTGTCGGTGGGTTCGTGGTCCCCCCACGCGATTATCTGACCAGGGCCGCTGAGGTCATCCGTTCATACGGAGGCCTCTTTATTAGCGATGAGGTCCAGACCGGCTTCGGACGCACCGGCGGTGTTTGGTTCGGTATCGAGCACTCTGACGTGGTTCCCGACCTCATGGTGGTGGCGAAAGGCATTGCCAACGGCTTCCCGGTGGGGGCTACCATTACGACCGGCGAGATCGCCGCGGCGTGGAGCTCGAATTCCATTTCGACCTTTGGCGGAAACCCGGTTTGCATGGCCGCAGCGGTCGCAACGATGGCGGTGATGCAGGAGGAGGACGTGCCGACGCGTTCGAAGCAGCGAGGCGATCAGGTCCGGCGCGCGCTGGATGCCCTGGGGAGAGAGTTCGACTGGATCGGGGAGGTTCGAGGGATGGGGCTGATGCAGGCAATGGAGCTCGTGACGGACGCGACCAGCAAAGAACCGAGCCCAGAGCGCGCCCGTGCGCTCCTAGAAGCGACGAGGGAGGAGGGGCTCCTCGTGGGGCTTGGAGGGAGGTATGGGCACGTTGTTCGGATGGGACCCTCTCTGCTCGTGACGCCTGAGGAGGTCGACGACGCGATGGCACGGCTCAGCCGGGCCTGCCGAATGGTGGACCGCGCTTTGTGAAGGGAAGGGTGGCGCTCGTGACGGGCGGGAGTCGGGGAATCGGCGCGGCCACGGCGCGCCGGTTCGCTGACGCCGGCGCTCGAGTTGTCATAACCCATCGAAACAGTGCGGATCAGGCGGCCGAGACCCTGGCCTCGTTTGCCGGTGACGGGCACCGGGTGTTACGGGCCTCCGCGGTCGACTCGAATGCCCTGAAGGCTGCCGCCTCTTCGGTCGCTAAGACAGAGGGCCGGCTCTATGTCCTCGTCAACAATGCGGGGATAACTCGGGTGATCCCACGTCACGATCTGGATGCACTCGACGATGAGTTTTTCGACGCAGTGCTACAGACCAACCTGCGAGGCCCCTTCGCTACGGTGCGTGCCTTTCGGAAGCTGCTCTCCGGTGGCGACGGAGGACTTGTCATCAATATCTCGTCGCTTTCGGCAACCACCGGAGACGGTAGTAACGTGGCCCATTCCGCGTCAAAGGCGGCGTTGGATAACATGACGCTGTCCCTTGCCAGGGCTCTGGCCCCCGAGATCCGAGTCGTGTCAATCGCGCCTGGACTCGTCGATACCGGCTTCTCGCGGGAGTGGGACCCAGCGAAGCGCCAGGAAGTGATTGATATGACTCCCCTCGGGCGACTCGCCACGCCGGAAGACGTGGGCCGAGCCGCGCTCGCAACTGCGACACCGCTCACCTTCGCGACCGGGATCGTGATTCCCGTCAACGGAGGGAAACCGCTCGGCAACTGATTCGAAGCTGAAGGGGAGCTGCACTGGAGCAGGCGCGCTACTCTTGAGCTCTGAACCGGTGAGTCCCCGGTCCCAGTCGAGTTGCGCGTCTCTCGACACATCTCTATGTAGTCAACGTTATCGCGGACGGCGAAATCGGTTGCATGACGCATGTTCGAGGAGCGGCAAGCGGCCATGTTGAAGGAAAGGAATGGAATGGGTGTGAACCCAGGTCTGTTGATCATGGCCGGGCTGCTTGCGACATCTCCAGCGCTGGCGCAAACAACCAGGGACCCGTTTCCCACGTCGATATCTGACAATGGGGGTCTGATCCTCGTCGACTTCGTTGAGTTCGCCTCGATCCCAGACATTATCGGGGGGGAGCCCGCTCGCGTGATGCACGCGGCCGATGAGCCCGGGACGAGTCGAATCTTCGCGAACGACATGCAGGGCCCACTGTACAGCATCAGCTACGATGGTCTGACGGTGCGTCCCTACTTGGATGTCAGCGAAGCCCGTTGGGGGGTCAGCCTCGAAACCGGCAACTTCGAGCTCGGGGTACAGAGCTTCGCATTCCACCCTGAATTCACGGCGGTCGGCACCCCCGGATTCGGCAGGTTCTACACGTGGGTGGATTCGAACGATACGACTCCTGAGCCGGATTTCGCCCCCGGAGCCGGTGACGACACTCAGGACTCCGTTCTACTCGAGTGGGTGGCTGGCGACCCGGCTGCGATCACATACGACGGTGGCCCACCACGGGAGCTGATGCGGGTCGAACAGCCGTTCAACAACCATAACGGGGGCCAGATCGGCTTCAACCCAGCTTCGGCAACCGGAGACCCAGACTTCGGGCTCCTCTATATGGGTGTCGCTGATGGTGGCGATGCGGGCGACCCATTCGGCCTCGCACAGAACCTGAGCGTGGCACACGGGAAGATCTTCCGGATCGACCCTCTCGGCTCCGACAGCGAGAACGGGAAGTACGGCATACCGGCCGACAATCCCTTCACAGCTGACAACGATCCGGACACGCTCGAGGAGATCTACGCGTACGGTGTCCGGAATCCTCAGTCGTTCGCGTGGGATCCGGAGAACGGGAACCTGTTCCTTTCTGACATCGGCCAGAACGTATCCGAGGAGCTCAACCTCATCACTCGCGGAGCGAACCTCGGATGGAACGTCTGGGAGGGGAGCTTCCTCTTCGCCAGTGGCTCCGGAGTTTCGCTCTTCAATGAGCGTGGGAATCCGACCATCAGCTATCCCGTCGCTGAATACGACCAACAGGATCCCATCTTGCACCCAGCTTCCGCCGCCTCCGGTGTATATGTGTACCGAGCGGACGCGATTCCCCAACTCGAAGACGTTGTGTTGTTTGGAGACAACCCGAGTGGCGAGATCTTCTGGATCAGCGCCGATGAGATTCCCCGCGGGGGACAGGACTCGGTGCGCCGGGTTCTCCTGCGAGATGGAGGCGAGACGAAGACCCTGTTCGAGCTCGTGCGGGAGAAAAATGAGGAGCAAGGCAGGCTGCCCGCGACCCGAATTGACTTCCGCATAGGCTCCGGACCTGAGGGACAGGTCCTCTTATTGAACAAGCGGGACGGAATCATCCGCCTTCTGGTGCCTGATGGCGAAGGATGACCACTAGTCGTCAGCTGCCCGTGCGAACCGCTCGGGGTAGCCGCAGTGCGGGCCGGCCTGGACGGCACCCCAAATTCCCGCAGAGGAGTGGATTGGCAATGTGCTTGAATCGCTTGGTGCTTGGCGCCCTACTGATCGCGTACCCGGCGTGCGCGCAGACGGCCAACGATCCCTTCTCAACCCCGATCTCCGAGAATGGTGGTTTGATCGTGGTCGATTTTGTGGAGCTCGCGTCGATCCCGGACAGCGATGGAGAGCCCGCGCGGATGATGAATCTGGTCGACGAGCCGGGCACTCGGCGACTATTCGTGAATGACCAGCGGGGTCCGCTCTACACCGTTAGCTACGATGGGAGCACGGTAATCGGGTACCTGGACGTCAACGACTCTCGTTGGGGAATCGGCGTCGAGTATGGCAGTAGGGAACGGGGCGTCCAGAGCTTCACCGTTCATCCGCAGTTCGGTCAGGTGGGCACGCCAGGATTCGGCAGGCTCTACACCTGGACCGACACCAACAACACGTCCCCGGCCCCTGACTTCACCTCCGGCGGCGGTCAGGACGCGCACGACACTGTCCTGCTCGAGTGGAGCGCCCGGGACCCTCGTGCGGCCACATACGATGGTGGCCAGCCGCGGGAGCTGATGCGGTTTGAACAGCCCTTTGGAAACCATAATGGGGGTCAGATCGGATTCAACCCGCTCGCGTCTCCGGGCGATCCCGACTTTGGGCTCCTCTACATAGGAGTTGCCGACGGCGGCAGCGGCGGTGACCCCTTGGACCTCGCTCAGAATCTCGGCTCCGGTTTCGGGAAGATCTTTCGAATCGATCCCCTCGGATCCAATAGCGCGAACGGCGAATACGGCGTTCCATCTGAGAACCCGTTCGCAGAGGACGGCGATCCTGATACGCTTGGCGAGATCTACGCCTTCGGCGTCCGAAATCCTCAGCGATTCGCCTGGGATCCTGAAAACGGGAACATGTTCCTCGCTGATATCGGGCAAAACATAGTCGAAGAGCTCAGTGTGGTTACGCGTGGCGCGGACCTCGGATGGAACGATTGGGAGGGAAGCTTTAGGTGGATCAGCCGCCAAGAGGTTAGGCTCGCGGACCATCGAAGCGACCCCTCGGTGACCTATCCGGTTGCCGAGTATGGGCAGCTGGACCCGCTACTCCAGCCGCAGTCAGCTGCCTCCGGTGTGCACGTCTACCGGGGAAACGCCATCCCCGTGCTCTCCAACCTCGTGCTCTTCTCGGACCTGCCTAGCGGAGAGTTCCTCTATATCAGCGCCGATGAATTTCCCGAGGGCGGGCAGGCCTCCATCGGCCGCATCCTTCTTGACGATGAAGGCAGCGCAAAGCCGGTCCTTCAGCTGATTCGTGAGAAGAACGCGGAGCAGGGCAGGCCGCCTGCAACCCGAGTCGACCTGCACCTGGCCTCCGGGCCCAATGGGGAGGTCCTGCTGCTGAACAAGCACGACGGCATCATCCGGATGCTCGTTCTAGACGACGACACGTGACGGCTCGCGGTCCGCTTCTGGCGTGAGCCGGGCCGAGCCCCCACGTCGCTTCGTACGCGCTTTTGGTCCCGGGCTCCTCTGGGCTGGAACCGCGATCGGAGTCTCCTACCTCGTCCAATCCACTCGCGCTGGTGCGGACGCGGGCTTCGGCCTTCTCTGGGTCATCCTCGTCGCTTTGGCGCTGAAATATCCCTTCTTCGAATTCGGCCCTCGCTACGCGGCAGCGACCGGCGAGAGCCTCATCGAGGGGTACTCTCGGCTCGGTCGTTGGGCCGTTTGGGTGTACCTCCTGGTCTCCCTGAGCACTGCTCTCATCATTCAGTCGGCGGTCGGCTTGTTCACAGCATTCGCCTTCGCGAACCTCCTCGGTGTGAACTGGTCCATGGCAACCATGGGGGCGCTCGTGATGTCGGGCGCCGCGCTCCTTCTCTGGACCGGGCGCTTCCGGGCGCTCGACGGCACCATTAAGGGAGTGTTGCTGGTACTGGCCCTGTGCACGTTGGCCGCCGCTGTGATGACGCTTCCCAGAGCGGTCGCCTCCGACTGGACCCCATGGCCCGCCGTGGAGTCGGACGCCATCAGCTTCGCCTTCATCTTAGCCCTCATGGGGTGGATGCCCTCGGCAATCGATATCGCCGTGTGGAGCTCCATCTGGACTCTGGCAAAAAACCGCACAAGCGCTATCGAGGCGACAGTCGCAGAGGCACTGTTGGACTTCCGTATAGGCTACGTGGGCACCGGTGCTTCGAGCGGCCGCATACTTGGGGCTCGTTCTCCTCGGAGGCACGGCCGTCGGATTCTCGCTTTCTCTGATTTGGGCTTAGCTCACGATGAGGGACATCCGCTCCGCCTCTCTGGACCCGGGGCTTAGTTGCAGATCTGGCCCAGATACCCACCTCCCCCACAGTAGGTCATGTCCTGGAGCTGAACTCTGAGCCCATCCGGATCCGTAAAGTACAGCTCTGGCGTGCCGCCCTCCGCTCCACCGCGGTTAGGCATCCTCATGCTTATGTAAGACCGAAGGGGATCGACGGCACCCTGACCAGTACGCGGATGAATGCCGAAGTCGCTGAGCTTTCCAAGGATCGCCTCGGTGTTGAACGCCTCGACCGTCATACAGAAATGGTTGATTACCGACGGTTGCGCTGCCACGTCGCCACTGAACATGAGAAACTGTGGTCCGCCGTCGACATCGAGTGCCGGGGTTCTCGCCTGATAGGCCTGTATAGGCAGTCCGAACGCCTCCTGATAGAACTGGTTTGCCCGCGGTGGGTTGGGTACGCTAATCGTGAAGTGGTTGAGGTCGTGGACCGCGAGAGGGCCGGCCGGGGGGGAAGGCTCCTGGCCACCACACACGTTCCCGAGTGGTCCCCCGCCCCCGCAGAAAGTTGGATCTACCAATTGTGCGATGATTCCGTGAGGATCGCCTAGAAAAAGGTCAGTCGCACCCTCGGATCCCCCGCCGGCTGCCAGTCCCCGAGTCTCAGTCCATAACGTCATCCAGGTGTCGGCAGGTCTCCCCAGCCCTGCGTATCGGACCCCCACCGCCCCCAGCGTCTCGATGATGCGATCGACGTCGAAGTCGTCGACCGCGAGCCCCAAACGGCTGATGCTCGGTGCCTGACCGGGGGCTACGCTCTTTATCGCCATGAATTGCGGTCCCTCGCCAATTCGAAGGATAGTCGTCCTAACTTGGCGACCCTGGATCGGCATTCCGAACAGACCCTGGTAGAACTCGACGGACCGCGCCGGATCGGAAACGCTGAGTTCTGCATGGTTGAGCGCGAGAACTGGAAGGGGACGTCGACGCGTTCGCGCCAGGATCCGAGGCGCGATGGCAACGCCTGGTAGAGAGAGGAGAAACTTGCGCCGGTCGATGATCATGGCCATGGGTCTATTCCTCGACGCCTGACTCCAGCCGCCTCCGCCGGTCCCGAGGCGTAGCCAATCTCCGGGGGGATCAGACCCATCCCATCACCCAGAGGAAGTAGACCGTGGCCATGGCGAATATGCCGTTCACGAGGGTGACCCCTCCGTAGGAAAGCAGCGCTGATCGAAGCGGCATACGGGAAAGGGAGGTGCAAACCCAGAAGTAACTCGAGTTGACATACTTGACGATGATCGAGCCCGCCGCGCCGGCTAGCATTGTTGCCTCCGGGGAAAGTCCGAGGGTACCCATCATGGGGGCGGCGATGGATGCCGCAGTGATCACGCCCACTGTCGTCGAGCCGGTGATCATGTTGCCGACAATTCCCAGGACGAAGGGAAGGAAAATCGGCGGGAGCCCGGTTACGGCTACGGCGTTCGCGATGGCATCCACGGCGGGTGTCTCTCGCAGAATCTGGCTCAGAGATCCGCCTAGACCCGTGACCATGATGATCATCGCTGACGCGCGCAGTCCCTCCTCCACCCATGCGCTCGTTCGGACCCCCGAATGCTCGGGCTTCGTATTCCGATAGGCGAGAAGCACTCCGATCCCAAGGGCGACGACGGGCCACCCGAGATAGAGTAGAGCGGAGTTCACGATATGATCGGAAGGAAGGGTGAGCGCGGCAACGCTCTGCCCTCCAATCAACGCGAGTGGAACTAGGATCGGCGCGTAGGCCCGCCAACCCGAAGGCAAATCCGACTCGCGACCCTGATCCACGAACGACTGGCCTACGAACTCATCGGAGGCCGGGGACTCGATGCGCGGCCCGGCCACGAGGGCGAACCCCCAGCCAGCGACCGCACCGACCAGGCACACGATCGAACCAAAGAAGATGACCGTGCCGATGTCCGCGCCCACGAGCGCGACCGCGGCCAGGGGCCCGGGAGTCGGGGGAACCAACGCGTGCGTCAGCTGCATCGCGCCCACGAGTCCCGTCGACATCACGCTCATGTTGAGGCCGGTCTGTAGCGCCGCCGAGTGCACGAGTGGGTTCAGGATCACGTAGCCTACGTCCGAGAAGATCGCTACTCCGATCACGAACCCGCTCAACGTCAGGGCCAGGGGCATGCGCTTCTCGCCAACCAAGCGAATCATGGTTGCCGTGATCTTCTCCACGGCACCCGTGTGCTTGAGGGCCTCTGCCAGAATCGATCCCAGCACGATGATCACGGCGATGCCCTGGATCGTCCGTCCGAACCCCTCCTCGAACGCCGTGATGAACAGCTCCCGATCAACCCCTGGCAAGAGGGCAAACAGGAGGATCGGTACGAGCAGGGCGATGAAGACGTGCCACTTGTAGGCGGTGATGGTCAGGAAGAGAAGGGCCACGACTGCAAGCAGGCCCGCCAACGCTATGAGGATACTTTCGGTGATCACGAGACTCTCACGGCCGAACGGAGGAGTTGGATGGGGTGTTGGGCCGTTCGGCCCGTCCCGTGGGCGATCTGCTGCCGACAGGACACTCCCGTCGCTGCCACAAGAGCTTCGGCTTCGGCAGCCTCTATAGCTGGGAACAGGCGGAGACCTCCCACCTTCATGGACAGGTCATAGTGCTCCCTCTCGAACCCGAAGGAGCCGGCCATTCCACAGCATCCTGCGTCGAGGACCTGAACTTCCGAGCCTGGGACCGCCTCCAATAGTCGGATACTAGCCTGCTGCGCTCTTTCGGCCTTCTGATGGCAGTGACCATGGAAGACGATCGGTCGTCCCGCGATCTCACACGCTGGATCGGGCACGAGGCTTCCCCCCTCAACCGCCTCCGCGAGTAGCGCGTCTGCTAGACGTGCCTGACGCGCTACTGCCTCGGCACCCTCCAGGTTTTCGGGCTGTAGCGCGATTAGTTCATCCGTGAGCGTGAAAACGCAGGAGGGCTCGCAGCCCACGATCGGGATTCCGGCTCGAGCCAAGGGGCCGAGTCTCTCGATAAGGTCGGCGTGAGTCGACCGAGCCTCATTGAGCAGCCCCTTCGAGATCAGGGCGCGTCCACAACAAACGTCGTCCGCTAGCGCGACCTCCCATCCGGCAGCCTCGAGAAGCTCAATCGACGCTCGTCCGATCTCGGGCTCGGTGTAGCTGCTGAACGAGTCAGCCAAGAAGATGAGCGATCCCCGAGATCGTACACCTGAGGCGCCGTTCGACTGGTCTCCGGTCCCTTCAGATGACCGACTCGCAAACCATCGCGAAAGGGTCTTCCTTTGGAATCTGGGGAGCGGACGCCGCCGATCGATCCCAACAGTCCGCTCCAGAAGGGCGCGTAGGGGCCCCAAGGAGCCCGGCAGGTTGGAGAGAGGAGCGAGGGTGGATCCCAATCGGTTCACGGTCCGGACGTTGCCAAACATTCTCGTCCGCAAGGGGACCCCGTGTCGCTCGTAGTAGTGAGACAGGACTTCGGACTTCATGGCAGCCATGTCCACCGAGAGCGGGCACTCAGTCTGGCACGCCTTGCACTCCAAGCACAGGTCGAGGATGTCGTGAAGCCGTGGCTCCGCGAGCGCCGCCTTTGGATCCGGCGTGGACAGCGCCTTCACTAAGGCGTTGGCCCGACCCCTGGTCGAGTGTTCCTCATCCCGGGTCGCCATATAGGAAGGGCACATGGTTCCACCCGCCCCGTGCGACTTGCGGCACGCTCCGATCCGCATGCAGCGATTCGCGGCGCCCCGCATGCCGTCTTCGAAGTCGAACCGAAAATGCGTAGACAGTTCAGGGGCCCTGGGTAGGCCTGGCTCCCGGAGGTGCTCCGTCATCGGCGACACCTCCACCTTCTTCCCAGGGTTGAGCCGATTGTCGGGATCGAAGATGCGCTTCACTTCCGTCATCGTGGCGTAGAACTCTTCGCCGAAGAATCGGCGGTTGAATTCGCCCCGCGCCAGACCGTCACCGTGCTCACTGCTATTCATCCCACCGAATTCTTCGACCAGCGCGAGTACCGATTCGGCCACGCTCCGCATTTTCTCGGGTCCGCCCGGATTCGTCAGGTCCATGAACGGGCGAATGTGGAGCGTGCCCGCCGAGGCGTGGCCGTAGAAACCGGCCCGAAGTCCGTAGTCAACGAGGATCCTCTGAAATCGATCTGTAAACTCGGCCAGGTTGGCGGGGGGCACTGATGTGTCCTCCACGAACGCGAGTGAGCGCTCCCGCCCTTGGCCAGCATTCACGAGGAGGCCCTGTCCGGCCTTCCGAAGCTCGCGAAACGCTTTCTGCTCGGAAGCCGTCGGGGCAGCGATCACTGCGTACCCGTGCCCCTCCGCTGCCCACTCCTCCTGCAGGCGCTCCATACCGGCTTCCGCCTCAGAAGCGGAGTCTCCGTAGAACTCCACCCAAAGAATCGCGCCGGGATTCCCCTCTAGGTGACCGGTGAGGTGGCCGTGCACCGGTGAGCGTCGGGCCAGGTCCAGAATCATCTGGTCGACGAGCTCAACCGCGGTGGCGCCACAGCCCATGGCCGTGGGCGCCGCCTCAATGGCCGCCCCTATGGTCTCGAAGTGGCCAACCAACGCAGCGATCGCCCCCGGACGGGGTACGAGCCGCACCGTCGCCTCGACCGTCACCGCAAGTGTCCCTTCCGAGCCAACCACAAGTTTTGCGAGGCTGAAGGGCCCAGCCTCTGGGAGCATGCGCTCGAGCCGGTATCCCCCAGTCCGCCGCCAGTGCTCGGGAACCGCCGAGCGAATGACGTCGGCCCGCCCAGTAATCAGGGGGGGGATCTCTCGATATAGCGCGCCCTCTAGAGTAGTCGCGCGCGCGCGACCCTCGATGTCCTCAGAGCTCAGGGGCTCGAGAAGGGCCGGGCTCGAATCCGAGAGCACCACCTTCATCTTTTCGACATGGTCGATCGTCATCCCGTACCGGGCCGATCGTGCCCCGCACGAGTTGTTGCCCATCATACCACCGACCGTTGCCCGATTCCCGGTAGAGGTATCCGGGGCAAAGAGCAGCCCGTGAGGAGCGACCGCCCGATTCAGATCGTCCTGAACGAGGCCGGGCTGGACGACCGCGATCTTCGACTCAGGGTCGAGCTCGAGCACCCGGTTCATATGTCTGGAAAAGTCCAGGACGATCGCGTGAGCCTCCGTCTGGCCGGCGAGGCTGGTCCCGCCCCCTCGGGGGAGCACGGGCACGCCAAATTCCTTGGCGGTCTCCACCACGGCTGTGACGTCGTCTGGATCGCGCGGGAACACCACCCCAATCGGCTCGATCGCGTACATGCTCGCATCTGTCGCGAACAGATGCCGCGAGTAAGAATCGAAGCGGACCTCTCCCTGCACTGCACGCGAGAGCGCGGCTTCAAGCTCGACCGCGGGACGCGTGATGCCGGCCGCCTGGGAGCCCGCCGTCACCGGAAGCGTGGCGCGGCTCAAGGAGCCCAGGTGCCCGTGGACGCTCGCCGCTTCATCGGGCTGAATCCCGACGCCTGCCCGATCACCAACTTGCTTGACACTCTTCCAGAGCCTCTCCTACTCTCCTCCCCTCCCCACCCGGCCCACATCGTCGGCCGGGCGCCTCTCCATTCAGGACGCGAACCCCCATGGGAAAACCCGCGACCGGCTGGCATTTCCTTCAGATTCCAGGGCCAACCAACGTCCCCGATCGCGTCCTGCGGGCACTGGCTCGCCCGACCATCGATCATCGCGGTCCAGAGTTCGCCGAGATCGCCCTCGAAGTTCTGGATGGCCTCAAATGGCTGGTTGGGACTGAGAGTCCGGTCATCATCTACCCCTCTTCCGGCACTGGCGCTTGGGAAGCCGCTCTGGTGAACACAATGAGCCCTGGGGAGAAGATTTTGATGTTCGAAACGGGCCACTTCGGGGTGGAGTGGGCGGAGGTTGCCCAGAGGCTGGGCCTCGTCGTCGATCTGGTTCCAGGAGATTGGCGCCACGGAGTCGACCCTGAGCTGGTTGAACAACGTCTCATGGGAGACGAGCCCCCAACGTACAAGGCTATCGCGGTCTTGCACAACGAAACCTCGACCGGTGCTGTGAGCCGGATTCCGGAGATCAGACAGGCCATCGATCGAACGGGGCATCCCGGCCTCCTGATGGTGGACACCATCTCATCACTGGGGTCTCTCGAATACCGCCAGGACGAGTGGGGTGTGGACGTTACGGTTGCCGCCTCCCAGAAGGGACTGATGCTTCCACCGGGGTTGGCCTTCACTGGGGTCAGCGCCAAGGCCATCGAGGCCTCCCGGTCTGCGAAGCTCCCGCGCTCCTACTTTGAGTGGGAGCGAATGATCGCCCAGAACGCGAAAGGAGTCTTTCCCTACACCCCCGCAACGAATCTCCTGTATGGGTTGAGAGAGGCGCTCTCGATGTTCCGCGAGGTGGGGCGTAAGGACATCTTTGATCGGCATGCCCGGCACGGCGCCGCCACCAGACGGGCCGTCTCGTCATGGGGACTGGAAACTCAGTGCCTCAATCCCGAAGAGTACAGCGGCGTCGTCACCGGTGTGCGGCTTCCGGAGGGCCACAATGCAGACCGATTCCGCGCCTTGGCTCTCGACCGTTACAATCTCTCCCTGGGCACCGGGCTCGGAAAGCTAAAGGGGAAGATGTTCCGTATCGGGCACCTGGGTGATTTCAATGATCTGATGCTGCTGGGCACCCTCGCCGGGGTTGAATCCGCCCTGGGGCTGGCAGATGTCCCGATCCAAGGGGGCGGCGTGGAGGCCGCGATCGAACACCTCGAAGAGTGGGAATGACCGGACTCTGGCTTCCCTGTGATGAAGACGTTGGTGATCCGAGCTGCCCTGGCAGCCGTCGTGCTTTCGGGCATGGCGGTCGTAGTCATGCTCACTCGGAGCGTCACTCTCGAGAGAGATCCGGTCCCAGGCGGGAGTCCTTATCCCCTCGTGTTCGACGAGGTGGGCGCACCCCAGAGATTGGCTGGAGCTCTCGCTATTCGCACACTCTCGGCGGGACACAACCCGGGGACGGACGAAGACACCTGGGCCGCCTTCCACTCGTACCTTGCGCAGGCCTTTCCGCGCACTCATGAAATTCTCGAGAAGGAAACCGTCTCTGGACGCTCGCTGCTCCTCCGGTGGCCGGGAACGGAGCCGGAGCTTGGCCCTATCCTGCTGACCGCACATATGGACGTGGTGCCAGTCCAAAACAGGGATGAGGAAGCCTGGCGACACCCTCCCTTCGCTGGGATCGTGGACGCTGGCTACATCTGGGGAAGAGGGGCCGTTGACAACAAGGGAGCGATGTTCGGGATCCTCGAGGCAGTCGAGGCCTCGTTGGAGTCAGGCTTTTCTCCACGGCGTACCATCCTTCTTGGGTTCGGTCATGATGGGGAGTCGGGGGGACTCAGCGGCGCCCGGCAAATCACCGCTCTCCTTGAAAGTCGCGGTATCCATCCGGACTGGGTGCTGGGCGAGGGCCTCTATCTAGTCACGGGAATGGTCCCGGGGATCCAAGACCCGTTGGGTGTCGTGGCGGTAGCGGAGAAGGGTCGAATGGAGGTGCGCCTGACCGCTCGATCAGGGGGAGGGGCCACCTCCATGCCACCGCGGAGTACGGCGTTAGGAACCCTATCAGCGGCGGTGGCACGGCTGGAGGAGACTGCGTTTCCCGCGGAAGTCCGAGGCCCAGCGCGGGAGTTCCTCGAGACGCTCGGGCCCTATATGGACCCCGGGACCCGGCTTTTGGTAGCGAACCTTTGGCTGCTTGGGCGGCCGGTTGCGCGAGCCCTAACAGAGAGCCCGATCCTGAACACGTCGCTGCGAACGACGATCGCCCCGGCGGTATTCGAGGTAGACTTCGACGGGACTGAGCTTCCCTCCGAGGCTTCGGCTCTGCTTCACCTGAGCATCGCTCCTTGGGACTCGCCGCAATCGGTACTGGATCAGATGCGTTCGGTGTTGGCGGACCTCGAGATCGAGGTTGCGGAGGTCGATGAAGGCGGAGGCACGAGCAACCCCACGGTCGTGCACTCGTCTGAATCCCGGGGCTTCCAGATCATCCGGGGAGCCATCCACCGTGCCTTCCCAGACGTAGCCGCCGTGGTGCCCGGGCTGGCGGGGCGGGGAACAGACATCAGGCACTACAGCAGCGTGTCTGAGAGCGTATACGGTTTTAGTCCATTCTGGATCGATGACGAAACCTTACGGGAGATCCACGGGGACGGAGAACGGGTACGTGTGAGCGTATACCTCGACGTGGTCCGCTTCTACGGTGAGCTCATTCGCCGTGGTGCCGAATGACCTCCCCGAACGAGGTAGCGGCATCCGGATTATCCCCCTGGCGAGAGTTGGCTCGGAATCGAGGCGCGTTGATCATAGGGGTGGGCGTCCTCCTGCTCGCCGCGACCTTTGTGGCCCTTACGCTGACGCAGCCCGAGCCGCCCACATTCGCTCCTTCCACCCCCGAGCCAGATCCGGCTGGGGCAGAGCTAGTAGGACCCCGTATCTACACTGTGGATGCCCGTCGGCCTGATCGCTGGCAGTTCTTCTCCTTCTCGCAAGGAGCCCTGGTCGCGAGCTCGCCCTTCTTCGAGTGGGACCTCGCGTTTCGTCGATTCCAGGTGATCGTGAATGGCGGAGATGGATTCTCAGGGTTGGGGGGAGTCGTTGGGCTGGGGCCGGTCGAGTTCGACTCGGTCGCCTCGCTTCCTTACCAAGGGTACAGGGGGACAGAGGCCGCCCGCGGGGATTCGATCGCCACGGAGTTCGAAGACTGGTACGAATATTCCCTGTTCAGCCACCTTCTCAGCCCCGCACCCAGCGTGTACGCCCTTCGTACCGCGGACGGGCGCTACGCCAAGTTGCGGTTTCTAGGCTATTACTGCCCGGGGGCGCAGCCGGGCTGTGTTACTTTCGAATACGTCTACCAGGGAGGCGGGGGGCGCGAAACACCGACCCCTCCGTCGAGCAGCCCAGAAGGATAGCCCGGGAGGAGTTCCCCCGTTGCCGGACGTGGAAGAGCGGAAAACCGCAGACCTTACCATCAGGATTGACAGGCTGATATGCGTAGGCTTCGGCGACTGCATCGACGCCACTCCAGAAGCGTTCGAACTCGATGACGAAGGAATCGCCATCTTCCGCGACGGTGTGGATTCTGTTGCCACCGAAGAGCTTATCGCATCCTGCGAAAGCTGCCCAGTGGATGCATTCACCGTGATTGATTCCGGTGGGGTCCAGATCGTTCCGTGAGAAAGTTTCGCACCTACGGCCAGGTGGAGCACGATACGCGCTCTGAGCTGCTCGAACAGGTCCTCGACCAGCGCAGCCGGCTGTATGCCCGGTTGGAGCGAATCCGAACGATCGTTGCGATTGCCAGCGGAAAGGGGGGGGTGGGAAAGAGTGTCGTGACCGCGAATCTAGCAGCGGTGCTGGCGACTCGCGGACACAGCGTCGGGGTGCTAGATGCCGACTTGAACGGGCCATCCCTCGCGCAGATGCTCGCTGTCGCAGGTGAGCCGCTTCAGGACAGAGTCGAAGGTGTCCTCCCTCCCGTGGGGGTCTCGGGGATCCGGGTGATGTCGATGGAGCTCCTTCAGGACGAAGAGGACGCCCCGCTTCGCTGGCGGGAGCCGGATTCCGACACCTTCCTCTGGCAGAGTAGCATGGAGACGAGCGCGCTCCGCGAGTTTCTGTCGGACGTCGAATGGGGCGATCTAGACTTCCTCTTGATCGACGTCCCTCCTGGAACCGACAAGATACGCCGCCTCCTTGAGCTGGTCCCAGAGCTCCCGATTGCCCTGATGGTTACAACACCGTCAGAGATGTCCCGATCAGTAGTGGCCCGTTCGATCCGATTGGTGCGTGAAGCAGGAGTCCCCACGGTGGCCCTCGTAGCGAACATGACAGACTATATCTGCCCCGGGTGTGGGGGTCGCCATCCGCTCTTCCCCGGAAACGGCGCTCACCGCCTCGAGGAGGACTCGGGTCACCCGATTTGGGCCGAAGTCCCGTTCGACCCCCGACTTGGAGAGGACACGCACCGGCCGCGGGTCTTGGTCGATCCCCAAGGTGAGGTGGCTGCCTCGTTTGAGGGACTCGTGGACCGGCTTGAGGAATCGATTCGATGAAATTTCTATGCATCCCTTGCGATGAAGTGATGGAGTTCGCAGAGCGGCAGCTCCCGGGAGACGGGACACTGGCGGCGGTTTTTACATGCGTGAAATGCCAACGGGAGATGGCGATGCTCACGAATCCGATGGAGACACAGCTCGTGAGCTCCATGGGAGTCAAGATTGGAGGGAGGGAGGTGCCGGCTCAGCCCATGGAGGTCACCCGTGGAGGGCTAGACGGGGGAAAAGATACGGCTTTTGGCGACCCCGACGCGATGCCCGCGGCCTCGTCCCGACAAAACGCGGGCCCGCCCTCGATTGAGTGGAGCCCCGAGGCGATGGAGCGGCTTCAGCGCGTACCCAGCTTCGTCCGTGGCATGGTAAAGAGGATCTATACCGACTACGCAAGGGAAAGAGAGATCGTGACTATCACGCCCAACGTAATGGATACGGCGAGGTCCGAGCTCGGATTGGAGGGGATGTAAATGTCCGATCAATTGAGCCGGAAATACCGCCAGGCGGCGATCGTGTACCTACACGTAGGCATACTCTACCTATTCGCCGTTCACGTGATGGGCGGAGCCGGGGTGATCCCTGCGGAAAGGGGGCCAGTTTGGCTCTGGCTCATTCTGGGAGCCGCGGTTCTCGGTGGCGTGGTGTGGGGGCTGTGGAGATGGCAGAACCCCTGGTTCGCGCGGTTGATCTGGGGCCTCCACTCACTTCGGATCCCCTGGCTTGTCCAAGGGGCCTTCTTCCCCGCCATCGATGCTCAGGTCCCGCCCTCCTTTTATCTGACGGCCCTCACGATCGTACTAGTTAATTTGGGGATGCTCGCGAGGGCTGCCTGGGATCTGTGAGCCCAGGGACCCCGGCGTTCGGTGTGACCCTTTTGGGATCCCGGTATCTGCTCGAGCGAATCACTGTTACTGTGGGCTGAGCGGTTGGCTCAGGTTCGGCCTCCCACCCCTTCCGGGGCACCGAAACCACGATTGTTGACAGCCTCTGAGCCGCCGCCAATAATACTGGCGGCCGAAACCACCTGGGCTAGAGGAAGGGTCAAATAGCGGGCCGAAAACCAGGGCTTTCTGGGTTTCGAAAACGGTCCGTGAGAACGCTTGAGAAATTTTTCACAAGCCCGTATATTTGGCTTGCTTTGGCCCATATCTAGCGATTATGAGTCCGCTTGGGCGGGTGCCCGGCGGAGTTTCGCTGTCGGCTCTCGACGGAGTGTCGGCACACGGGTGGTGAGAGATGCCGCCCCGAGACCGAGGTGCCGATGTACCGAGAAATCTTCGTGCCGGTCGACAACTCCGCACACTCCCAGTGGGCTGTCGAACGCGCCATCGAAATATGTCGTCGGTCGGAAGGGCGCATCACCGGGAACCATGTTTATGCCGCCCGGCTCCACGATGTGCGCTTTCGGCAGCTAGAAACGGGGCTCCCCGCGCAGTTCCAGTCCGATGCCGAGATCAGGCGGCAACGAAAAATCCACGACAAGCTGATCGAGAAGGGCTTGCAGCTCATCTCCGACTCTTTCCTCGACCAGACAGAGCAGCTGTGTGAGGAGAAGGGGGTCCCCCTCACCCGTCAGCTTCTGGAAGGGATCAACTACGAAGAGATCATCCGGGAGGCGAACCGAGGCGCTGGCCGCCTGCCCAGTCTCATCGGGTTCGACCCCAACATCGCCAACAAGTACGACGGTGGGGCCAACGGGCGTAGTGATGTCCGGTTGGGCGAGGACGGTCGCATCGTTGCGGAAGACGAGGAACTGGACGAAAAGCTTGCTGGTGAGAGCGGTCGCGACTATGACCTGATCTCCATCGGTGCCCATGGCATTGGGCAGCAGCCCTATTCCCAGATGGGCGGTGTCGTCTCCCGCGTAGTCCGGAAAGTCGAGAAGGACACGCTGCTAATACGGAATGACCGTGCGATGGCGGGGGGCCGCTGGATGGTATGCGTTGATGGCTCGTCATACTCCTACAAGGCCATGCGTATGGCGCTGGAGATGGCGCGTGAGTTCGGCGCCAAGCTCTATGTCTGCTCCGCCTTCGACGTGGAATATCACCACGTCGTCTTCGGAAACATCAAGGACGTGCTCTCTGCCCAAGCCGCCAAGGTGTTCAAGTTCGAGGAACAGGAAGAGCTCCATAACAACATCATCGACAAGGGCCTCTTGAAGCTCTGCCAGGCAAACCTGAAGCGCGCCGAGATCATGGCGAGCGAGTTTCCCGACGTGGAGATCGAGACTCAGATCCTTATCGGGAAGCCGTTCCAGTGCATACTTCAGTGGGTTGAGGAGGTCGATCCGTCTCTGCTAATACTGGCTCGCCATGGCGGCCACCGGATCGACGACACAGATATGGGTTCTCAGGCCGAAAACCTCTGTCGTCTCTCCGCTACCAATGTGCTCCTTATCGGCACTACGGACGTCCGCCCAGATGACATTCCCTGGATCGAGGAAGACGGGGAGAAGGGGCTCGAGTGGGCGCCAGATGCAGAGGTTAGGATTCTTAGGGTACCTCCCTTTGCACTGGGAATAGCGAGAAAAGCAGTCGAGGAGTTCGTGATGGAGAGCTACGGCCCCGGGGCCTCTGTCGATGCGGACGCATTGTCGACCGGATCATCGGGTCCCGCTGGCTCCAACGGCACGACCCATGGGATGAGCGGCAATGGTACAAGCTCCGTCCCCATGGTGATGCCCACGGTGACAGGTGATCGGCTCGATGAAGCGATCCGCAAGCTGCTTCCGACCCACATGCAACTGATCATGGGGATCGGCACCGCCGAGGAATTGGCGCTCGCGGAGGTTAAGGCTGAGGAGTCGATGAAGCGTACCGTCGTCCAAGGCTTTGACAATGACCCGGTTCCGGATGTTGCGATGATCGAAACGAGGTGTCCCTTCACGGGGCACCTTCAGGAGAGAGCGAGGAACTCGCAGGATCCCATCGTCTGGACCCACGAAGCCTTCCAGAGGCTGGAAGCCGTGCCTTTGGTTGCGCGTCCGCTCGCGAGAAACACCGTTGAGAAGTTTGCCAAGGAGCATACGGTTTGGCGAGTCACAACGGGGGTGATGGACGAAAACAAACAGTCCATGATCGAGGCGGATACCTTCGACATGGACACCATGCTCGTCATGTTCAAAGAGCTTCAGACGAAGCAGATCAAGGCTGCGGCAGAAGGCGTGGACGGGCTTACCCCCGAGATGAGGAAGTTCATCGAAGAGGCAAAGGCCCAGGGTGTCAGACGTTGCCCCATCCGCGACATAGAAGAACAGGTCGAAAAGTGCCCCGTCGATCTCAAGACGACCTCCCCGGCGGAAGCACGGGCTGCGGTTGAGCAGTTCATGTCTGAGGGAGGGGACCACACCGAGTGATCGAAGCTCAGGTCGCCGCCCGCGAAAGCGATGCGGATTCCCGGGTCGCCCTCCTAGACCTACCGGGCTCGGAGGCAGACTCGGACACGTTCCTTCCCCACGTCGTCGCTTGGAATCTCACGAAGCGGTGCAACTTGGCGTGTGCCCACTGCTACATCGCAGCGGGATCCTGGCATGCCGCGGCCGGTGAGCTCTCGACCTCAGAGTGCCATCGGATCTTGGACGAGATCCTCGAGCTGAACCCGAACCCGATGCTGATCCTCTCCGGCGGAGAGCCGCTTCTGAGGGACGACATTGAGGAGATCGCGGAGCATGGTACTGCCGCAGGAGCTACGGTCGTCGTCGGAACAAACGGCACCCGGCTCGATCACGACCGGATCGATTCCTTGATGAAGGCGGGGGTTTCCGGAATCGCCATCAGTGTCGATTCCCTACGCCCCGAATATCACGACCGCTTTCGCCATGGGACCGGAGCCCTGAAAGACACCCTGGCGGCGGTCGACCGGCTTCGTGAGCGCGAACTGGACTTCGTGGTCCAGACAAGCCTGACTCGAGGGAATCGCGACGAGCTGTCGGAGCTGGTTTCCTGGGCGGCTCACAAGGGAGCCGTGTCCTTTAATCTCTATTTCCTCGTCCCGACGGGCCGAGCGGAGCAGATGACCGGCCTGTCGCCCCGCGAGAATGATGAGGTCCTGGAAGAGCTGGTATCGCTCGAGACTGAGTATCGGGGGCGGATGATGATCCGCTCCAAATGCCAACCTCAGATCATGAGGCACCTGGCGGCCGGAGATCCGGACTCCCCGGTCTTGAATTACGGCACTCGCTGCCCCTGTGGTGTCCACTATTGCCGGATTACGCCCGAAGGAAAGCTGACCCCCTGTCCCTACACCCCGGTCGTTGCAGGCGATCTGAGGGAGAGCACCTTCCGGGAGATCTGGGAGGGTTCACCGGTCTTGAATGCGCTACGGCACGGCGAACTCGGAGGAAAGTGCGGCCGGTGCGAGTTCCGGGAGATCTGCGGGGGTTGCCGTGCGCGGGCTGAGGCCGAAACGGGCGACCTTCTGGGCCCGGACCAGTCGTGTGCTTATGAGCCGAGTGGTGCCGAGCCCCTTGTGAAGCCCCGCCGCGGAATCACCTATGGCGACCCACAAGAGCCCTCAATGCCATGGAGTGCTGAGGCCGAAGAACGGATGCAGCGCGTTCCCAGCTTCGTCCGCGGGGTAGTCACCGCTCGCGTAGAGAGTTTTGCGCGTGAGAGGGGACGTGAAGTCGTAGACCTCGAGGTGATTGCCCAGGTCCGCCGCAGCATGCCGGTGGACTTCTCCAAGCGGTTGCCCTTCTTCCTTCGGCGCGGAGGGAAGGCGTGAAGCTGAGTTGGTGCTTAGCGAGACCAGGGAAGTGGCTCCTCTCCTTCGCCGCGGCAGCTTTACTTGCCTTGATCCTGTCTCAGACGGTACTTGCGCAAGCGTACCAGCCTCCGCAGTACGGCGCCGACTTTCCCGTGATTGGAAGCCGCGCGGCGATCTGGATCGTGGCGCAGGTCCACTTGATGTTCGCGGCATTTGTCTTGGGTGTACCGATGTTCGCCGTCATCGCTGAGGCTGTCACTCTGTTCGGTGGCGAGGCACGCTATGATCGGCTAGCCAAGGAGTTCACCCGGCTCCTCCTCGTCGCATACAGCGCCACGGCTCTCTTGGGGGGTCTCTTTGTCTTCCTCCTCACTACCCTGTATCCCGCGCTCTGGACCTATCTGAGCGAGGTCTTCCGCATCACGATGTGGATCTACGCTGCGGTCTTCTTCGCCGAGTCGGCCACCCTGTACATGTACTACTACGGGTGGGACCGGTGGAAGGAAGGGCGCCAGAAGCTTGGGCACTGGGGGCTGGGGCTCCTTTTGAACGTCTGGGGCACAATCGCTCTGCTCATCGCCAACTCCTGGCTGACTTTCATGATGAGTCCTCCGAGCGACGTGGCCCCGGACACATCACCTGCAACGGTTCAGCTGTGGAGCGCATTCGCAAACGCGACGTGGATGCCGATCAACGTCCACCGCTTGATCGCGAATGCGGTGTTCGGCGGCGCCATCGTCGCGGCGTACGCGGCGTATCGTTTCCTGAAGGCGAAGTCCGCCGAAGAGCGGGCCCACTACGACTGGATGGGCTATGTAGGAAACATGATCGCGATCGGGGTCTTTCTGGTCCTTCCGTTCGCAGGTTACTACCTGGGACGCGAGATCTACGAGTACAACCAGCAGATGGGCGTCACGATGATGGGCGGCTTCATGAGCTGGCTGTGGATCATCCAGGCGTTCCTGATTGGCGTGCTCTTTCTCGCTGGGAACTACTACCTCTGGATAGGTCTCGGAAGGATTCCGGGAGGCGAGAGATTCGCAGCCTATACGAAGTGGATGCTACTGGTGCTGGTTCTTGGCGTGATCGTGTGGGCCACACCACACACAATGATCGCCGACCGGGCGGAGCTGGCGGCCATGGGGGGGACGTTCCATCCGTTCCTGGAGCCGCTCGGCGTCATGAGCGCCAAGAACACGGCAGTGAACCTCATGATCCTCACGACCTTCTTGTCGTTTCTGCTCTATCGTAGGGCCAATCAGATCTCGACGGTCAGCTGGGCGAAGACGGGAACGATCACCCAGGGCGTCCTGATGCTCATCTGTGCCCTGGTGGTCCTTTTCTACGGGATCGCAGGCTACTTCGTCCCGGCGATCGTCCGCATTGGGTTCTCGGTCTACCAGGTTCTGGCGGTGCTCTTTACGATCCTATCCGTATTCGCTTTGGACCTCTTTTTAACGAGGGGCGCCCAATCTCGCGGGGCGATCCGATGGGGCCAGATGCCGCCGCGCTCTCAGTACGCGCTCTTCATCCTGGTCGTGACCTTCACTTGGCTCATGGGGCTCATGGGGTTCGCGCGGAGCGGGATCCGCCAGCACTGGCACGTTTATGAGGTCGTCCAAGACACCAGCGCCTACGCAGCCACCCCGGCCCTGGGGTACGCCGCGCAGATGATCAGCGCTTCCGTCGTAGTCTTCTTCTCGATGATCGCATTCGTATTCTGGATCGGAGGGATGATCGCGAAACCCGAGCTGGTCCCAGAGGAGGAAAGCACCGCAATCCCCACACCCGGTGAGGCAGACCGTGGTGAACCGGAGGCCGATCTCGGATCC
The DNA here is from genome assembly GCA_965197485.1 of Longimicrobiales bacterium. GTDB lineage: Bacteria > Gemmatimonadota > Gemmatimonadetes > Longimicrobiales > Gaopeijiaceae > JAAXGI01. Next base: position 552,713 of record CBDANG010000011.1, on the reverse strand, counting down.
GGCTTGGATTCAGGACTCCAGCCCCTCCCTGGGACCTGAGCGAGAGGAGAATCGACGATGGGAGCTGTAGATCTCAAGGTCGGCGGGGTCGTATTCGGGACCATCCTCGTGTTTACGCTCGTTGCCAACGCCATCCCGCAGGTGCAATCCGACGTACCCGAGCTGATTTCGTTCGGAGCAGAGGTCACGGCGGAGGAGTTGGTCGCGGCCGGCCAGAACCTCTTCGAGGGTGCCGGCGGATGCATTGCGTGCCACTCCGAGACCCCCGGAGGGCGAGGACCGAATCTGCTCACGAGCTATGAGGGAGAGGGAACGATTGGCCAGCGGTGTACAGATCGGGTTTCAGGGGTCGCGTGCAAGGAGTATCTATACAGTGCCCTCATCCTGCCGGCCGACTATCTGGTCGGAGAGTACGCCCCTATCATGCCAGCGGTAGACCGCACGATGAATCAGCAGCAGATCTGGGCGTTGGTGGCCTTCCTCGAGTCGCAAGGGGGGGAAGTGACCGTCACGGGTGCCGACATCCAGATAGATGAGCCGGGAGGAGCCGAGGCGGGTATCGCGGGCGCGGTGGGGCCAGCCCTCACGACGGACGACCCCAGCGAAATTCTTGGACAGTCGTGCACTCTGTGTCATCAACTCGAAGGTGCGGGTGTCGAGCTCGGACCTCCGTTGGACGGTATCGGGGCCAGGCTCTCCGCTGAGGAGATCCGGACTGCGATCCTAGACCCGGGCGCGGCGGCGCCCGAGGGTTTCGAGGACTTCCTCGGTCTGATGCCGGCGACTTTTGGGGATCAGTTGTCGGCCAACCAGTTGGAGTCTGTCATCACCTATCTAAGTGCTCTGCAGTAGGAAGGAGCCCTCGTTGAAGAGATACCTCAGGCACCCATTTTGGCAGGCATTCATCGTCGTGGCGGTCTCGTACGCCCTGATCAGATGGGGAGTAGCCTACCTGCCAGGACTGGTCGGCGTCGCGAGCGCGCCAGCGCCGCGGAGCGTCGTGTTCCAGTACACACTCACGATCCTCGTGGGCGTCTTGGTCTGGGTAAGCGACAACGAGGAGCGATGGAAGGAATTCAAGCAGCCGGTCCAGGCGGCCCTGGTCGAACCTGAGAAGAGGGGGGTTCGGCTCGGCCTGCTTCTCATCGTACCGCTCCTCGTGGCCTTCGTGACCTTCGATAGTGTCCGGCCCACGGTTGCCGCACCCGCTAGCCTTCGCTCGATTCACCCGGCCCCACCCACCCAGATCACTTTTCAGGGTGAAACGATGGTCCTGGAAGGGCTGGAGAACCCAATGAGGGAGGCGGGACGCGAGGAGGTAGCGTTCGAGCGGGGGCGCGAAGTCTATTATCAAAACTGCATGCCATGCCACGGTGACTACCTGAACGCCGGGGGCCACTACGCGCTCGGCTTCAACCCCACACCACTCGCGCTCAGAGGGAATGGGACAATCGCGCAGCTCACCGAGAGCTTCGTGTTCTGGCGGATCGCCAAAGGCGGTCCTGGTCTCCCTCGCGAAGGCGGACCCTGGAATTCAGCGATGCCGGTCTGGGAGAACTTCCTGAGTGCCGACGACATCTGGTCGGTGACGCTCTTCCTTTACGAACAGGCAGGCGTCTCGCCACGCACGTGGGAAGAGGAGGGGATCGAATGATTCGGTTGCGAGCTCCCCTTCGCATGGGGGCAGCGGCCTTCTTTGCGGCGACCTTCCTCTGGGGCTCCCCGGTGGACGGGCAGGACATTGCCCGTGGGGAAGAGGTCTACGCCCAGTGGTGCGCCTCGTGTCACGGTGTGGAGGGCGCTGGAGACGGTATCGCCTCAGAGTATATGATCCCTCGGCCAAGAGACTTCACACTCGGGCTCTTTCAGATCCGGACAACGGGAAGCGGAGAGCTTCCAACCGACGAAGACATCCTCGCCATCATCAATGACGGAATGCCAGGCACAACGATGCCCGGATGGGAGGAGGAGCTCCCCGAGGACGACCGCGAAGCATTAGTCGCTTACATAAAGACGTTTTCTCAGTTCTTCGAGACTCTGGGTGCGCCGGACCCCCTCGAGTTTACCGGGGCGCCTGGTGTGTCCGCGGAGAGAGTTGCGGAGGGAAGGGTCTTCTACGACTCAATCCAGTGCTTCGAATGTCACGGCGAATCGGGGCGGGGGGCCGGTGAGGCGGCGCCGACTATGCAGGACGACCTGGGGAACCCGATGCGGGCTGCGGATCTGACCAAGAACTGGACGTTCAACGGGGGGAGCAGTGTCGAGGATATCTACCGGCGACTGCGCACGGGGCTCGATGGAACACCGATGCCCAGCTTTTCCGACCTGCTCGACGCGGGTTTCATGACCGACGACCAGCTCTGGAACCTTGCGCATTTCGTGAGGAGCCTCGCACCCGAAGAGGAACCTGCAGTGCAGGAGGTCATCACAGCTGGGCAGGTACTCCCAGGCGATCTCCCCAGGGAGGTTGCCGACAGCCGGTGGGATGGTGTGGCCTCGTCCTACATCTCGCTGGTTGGACAGATCATCGAGACCCCACGCTGGTTCGATCCGTCTATCGATGGCGTGTCGGTCCAGGCGCTTCACGACGGAGCGGATATCGCCCTTCGCCTCACATGGCACGACCGATCCCGGAGTCCGGATCCGGCCTGGCTCGAGTGGCAGGGGTGGGTTCTCCATGCCATGGAACCCAAAGAGGGGGGGGAAATCCTCCCGGGACCGCGACCCGATGCACTTACTGTACAGTTCCCTCCCACCATGCCAAACGAAGACGAGATGGACCGTCCCTATTTCTTGATGGGGGACGCGCAGGACCCCGTCTACCAGTGGCGTTGGAACAGTGAAACGAACAGGGCCGACCGGGCTACCGCGCGCGGCCTCGGCGATGTTCAGTCGATGGGATCCGAGGGACTCATCTGGGATTCTCAGTGGGAAGACGGAAGATGGCAGCTGCTCCTCCGCCGCCCTCTGGCGGCAGTCGATCCGGCGAGCGAGCTTGAGTTTGAAATTGGCCAGCCGGTTCCGATCGCCTTCTTCGCGTGGGATGGCGACAACTCGGAGGAGGGTCATCGAGGTTCGGTGAGCTCCTGGTACTTCGTGCACCTGGAGGAGGAGACTCCGCCCTCGACGTATGTCACTCCCCTCTTCGCCTTTCTGCTTACGGGAGGCCTAGGGGTCCTGGTAGTACGACGTGCTCAACGCAGAGAAGATGAGGCCGAGGACAGAAGCTCGGGCAGCTTCGACACGCGGGCTTGATTGGATCACTCAACTCACCCTGGAGGGGATGAGAAATGTCAAGATTCTCGAGGTTCACGAAGACGGTAACGCCAGCCGCGATTCTGGTTGTCGCGGTAGGGTGCGGGGGTGGTGACTCCGGTGGTGGAGGCGGGGGTGGTGGAGCGGCTGCACCTGCCGAGATGCCGTTCGACGTGTCGACCGCAGGAAACGTCTCTGGCTCGGTGATGTTTGAAGGCACAGCCCCCCCGCCGGAAGTGCTCGACATGGCCTCGGAGGCCGACTGCGCGGCGCAGTATCAGGGCGATCCTTCGGTGTCCTATGTAGATGCTAGTAACGGCAACCTCGCGGACGTCTTCGTCTATGTGAGAGAAGGGCTGGAGGGGATGGACTTCCCAGTTGCCACCGGGGCCGTGGTCCTCGACCAGCAGGGCTGCCAGTACCGCCCGCTCGTCTTGGGTGTGATGGCGAATCAGACGCTGACCATACGAAACTCCGACGGGCTACTCCATAACATTAACGCGTCTCCGACCGCGAACCGGCCGTTCAACGTCAGTCAGCCGGTAAACATGGACACAGAGCGGGAGTTCGCTGCGCCTGAGGTCATGGTCCCGATTGAGTGCGACGTGCACGGATGGATGTCCGGATACATCGGAGTCGTGGCGCACCCCTACCACTCGGTGACTGGCGCAGGCGGATCCTTTGATCTGAGTCAGCTACCGCCGGGCGACTATGTGATCGAAGCTTGGCACTCGCGGTTAGGCACGCAGGAACAGACCGTAACGGTCACCACTGGCCAAACGACCGAGATCACCTTCACCTTCGCCGACGCGATGGCCGCGGCGGAGGTTCCACTCGGTGAGCCCTTCGATCCGCACGACCATGGCCCGGCCCAGGACGGGGTCGGGAGAGTAAGCGAATGAACTGGTTCTTGCCCCCGAGCGTTTCGACCTTCGGCCCAGACATCGACCGGATGTACTACATCATCCTGGCCATCACTGGGGTGATCTTCTTTGTTACCGAGTTTCTCCTGATCTATTTCTTGATCAAGTATCGAAAACGGGAGGGTCACACCGCCGAATACATTGAGGGGAGCACGAAGGCTGAGGTGATCTGGACCGCGGTTCCCGCCGTGATCGTGGTGGGCATAGGTCTCATGAGTGCGGGACTTTGGGCGGACATCAAGGACCCCTCCAGGATCCCCGCGGGCAGCTACGAGCTCATCCTGCACGGGAGACAGTTCGAGTGGGAAACGACATACGCCGGAGGGGATGGAGTTCTTGAGACGGCGGATGACTTCACCCTCTTGAACCAGATCAACGTCCCCGTAGACCGGCCCGTAACTGTGCACCTCCGGGCGGAAGACGTGCTTCACTCTTTCTTCCTACCCGAGCTCCGCGTGAAGCAAGACGCGGTGCCGGGGATGTCTATCCCGGTCTGGTTCGAGGCCACCCAGACGGGGGAGTACACGATCGGGTGCGCCGAGCTCTGTGGACTCGGACACTATACCATGGAGGGCGTCCTTGTCGTTCAGTCTGCGGCCGAATTTCAGCAGTGGGAGGCCGATCAGGTTGCCGCGCTGCAGGGAGATGGCGCTCCTGGGGGATTGGCCGCCGTCCCGGAAGAGGGCGGTGGTGCGGCGGAAACTGTCGAGGACGATTTCCCGACCTCGAGCGATGCGGATAGCCAATGATGAATAGCTACCAAGGGTTGGGCAGCTTCCTTCAACCGGTGAGTACTTGGAGATGAGTGTAACTGCAGCCAAAACTGATTTTGATCTACTTCCTTACGCGGGCGAGCACCATGAGGAGATCCCGTTCATCAGGAAGTACATTTTCTCCACAGACCATAAGGTCATCGGGAGGCAGTTTCTTTTCATGAGCCTGTTCTTCCTCCTGCTGGGAGGAGTGCTGGCAATGATGATCAGGTGGCAGCTCGGCTTCCCGGGACAGCCTTTGCCCGGTTCGGGCCCACTCCCGGACACGATGGCTCCCGGGGGCATCATCCTCCCCGAGTTCTACAACTCGCTCGTGACGATGCACGGCACGCTCATGATCTTCTTCGCGATCATGCCGCTCCTCGTCGGGGTGTTCGGAAATCTGCTGATCCCGCTTCAGTGCGGAGCGGCGGACATGGCCTTTCCGAGGCTCAACATGGCCTCCTTCTGGATGGCCTTCCCGGCGGGACTCCTGATGCTCGCGAGCTTTGCCGTTGAGGGCGGAGCAGCAGGGGCTGGGTGGACGGCCTACACACCGCTCTCATCCTCGGGGGAGTGGACGGGGGTGTATCTCGGACAGCAACTCTGGCTGGCGTCCCTGTTCATTCTCGGCTTCTCATCGATCGCCGGTGCGGTGAATTACATCACGACGATCATCAACATGAGGGCCCCAGGGCTTACCTGGTTCCGTCTCCCGCTTTCTACCTGGGCCCTTTTTGTCACGTCGTGGTTGATTCTCCTGGCCATGCCGATCCTGGCGGGAGCTCTGATCATGCTCCTGACTGACCAGACGCTCGGCACCACCTTCTTCACCCCGGACACAGGGGGAGAGGCGTTACTCTGGCAACACCTCTTCTGGTACTTCGGGCATCCAGAAGTTTACATCCTGATCCTGCCCGCCATGGGCATCGCGTCGGAGCTAGTCGCCAACGGCTCGCGCAAGCCGATCTTCGGTTACCACTCCATGGTATTGGCGATCTGCGCCATTGCGTTCCTCGGGTGGATCGTCTGGGGGCATCACATGTTCATGAGCGGGATGAACCCCATGCTCGGCACGACTTTCATGGTCACCACGATGCTGATCGCGGTGCCTTCTGCAATCAAGGTGTTCAACTGGCTTGGAACGATGTGGAAGGGGAATATCCATTTTCACACTCCGTTCCTGCACGGTGCGGCTTTTGTGTCCCTCTTCATCGTCGGTGGGCTCTCTGGAGTCTTCATGGCCGCAACACCGGTGGACATCCAGATCCACGACACCTACTTCATCGTGGCTCACCTCCACTACGTGCTCTTTGGAGGGAGCCTCTTCGCGATCTTCGGGGGGATCACCTTCTGGTATCCCAAGTTCTTCGGCGGGATCATGAACGAGACTTGGGGCAAAGTGCACTTCGGGCTGACATTCGTGCTGTACAACCTGGTCTTCTTCCCCATGCACTCCCTCGGCACGCAGGGAATGATGCGGCGGTTATACGACCCCTATCAGTACGACTTTCTCGCCGGCATGCTGCCCCTGAATCGGTTCATCTCGATAGCGGCGTTCCTGTTGATCGTAGTCCAACCGATCTTCATCGTGAACTTCTTCATGTCTCTACGCCGCAGCAACACTTGCGGTCCGAACCCGTGGGGGGCGAACTCCCTCGAGTGGACCCTGCCCTCTCCGCCGCCTCACGGGAACTTTCAGGAAATGCCTGTCGTCTACCGCGGGCCTTACGAGTACAGTTCACCGGAATCCGAGGAGGACTTCCTCCTGCAGAATGAACCGCCGAAGGACGCGGAGGGTGTGGACCGTCCCGTCGAACAACCCGCCCACTGAGGGAATCGCAGATGACGAGTCACACGGCGACCATGGGACTTCCGGTCCGTCGACCGGAGACGGACTTCGAAGGGGTCTACACGAAGAAACTCGGGATGTGGATCTTCCTTCTGTCGGAGGTCATGTTCTTCACCTCCTTGATTGGAGCGTATGTAATCCTGCGCTTCGCCAACCCAGACCACTTCGCTCAGCCCGGCGCAGTTCTGAACGTGCCGCTCACGGCGATCAATACCTTCGTCCTCATTTGCTCATCGGTATCGATGGTGAAGGCGTTCGCCGCGCTCCAGCAGGGGAACCAGAAGGGGCTTCAGGCTTGGCTGCTCGTCACGATCGTTCTGGGTGCTACCTTCGTGGGGGTTCAGGTCTACGAGTATATCCAGCTCGCGGGGCACGAGGGCTTCGTCCCGATGACGGAGCTATACTCGGCCCCGGGCGGGCCGCTTTACGGGTCTACCTTCTACCTGATGACTGGATTCCACGGGACCCACGTCACTCTCGGGGTTTTCGCACTGACCTTCGTGTTGTTCAAGGCCACACAAGGAGCTTACACTCCGCAGAATCTGGGCGGAGTCGAGGTCATCGGGCTATATTGGCACTTCGTGGACCTCGTCTGGATCGTGCTCTTCACGATCGTATATCTCATTTGAGGTGACCGAGCGAGGACTACGATAGCTAGAAAGGAGAGTCGCAATGAGTATTGAGGAGCACACCCACCCGCCCTACATGAAGATCTGGGGGGTCCTCGCGGTCCTGATGTTCGGAAAGGTGGTCGTGGGTCTATCCTCCCTACCGAAGTCCGTCGCGGTGGCGATCCTGGTGGTGATCTCCTTCTCGAGCGCCGCACTCGTCGCGCTGTACTACATGCATCTCCGCTTCGAAACGAAGAAGCTCTGGCTTCTGGCTCTGATTCCGTTCCCTCTGGTAGGTATCCTCATCCTCACCGTCATCCAAGAGTGGTGAGGAGTCTGTTCGCTGAGCGGGCGCTAAGCGTATGGGAAGCGACAACCCGTTAGTTATGGGGATGTTCTGGGGCGGCCTGGTGATGGCCGCAGTCCCGATCTTATTCTCATTAGGGGTAGGAGCGTACGTCGTACGTCGGCACCTTCTCGCCCGACGCAGCGGACCTTCCAAGGAGCCTCGCCGAAGCTAGTAGTCGGATCGCTCGACAGTTGACTCCAGCTAGCGTTTCTCTCGGTCCTCCGATTCGTATCCGAGAAAGCGGTTCAGGCGGGCCAGATAGTAGATCAGCCCAAAGCCCAGCCCTATGAAAACGATGGCGATCACCCCAGATCCACCCCCATCGCTTGCGGGCGTGGCAATTTCCCACACTCCGTAGCCAAAACAGAAAACGATCGCTGCCGAGATCAGGCCGCGGTGGAAGGGTATTAGCGACATTGCACGGGTCTCGGTTTGATCAGTCCTCGTAATCGCCGGCCCAGTGCCGGACTCGACCTACCAATGCCCAGGCAGTCGGGAGAACAGCAGCGGCAATCGCCACCTTGACCAGGTCGCCCGGAATGAATGGGAGAAGACCGGCGGTCAAAACCTGCTCCGAGCCGACGAACAAAGCGAGCCACGGTAGGGCGATAAGATAGACGGCCGCGTTTCCCGCGAGCATGGAGAGCGCCGCGGTGACCGGCCCGCGGTCCCATCCCTTTTCCGCGAGGCCACCGACGATCCAGGCGGCGACGGGTAGGCTCCAAAGGTAGCCAGCGGTGGGACCCACCAGCCACGGAATACAGCAGCCCCCGCCCGCGAAAACCGGGAGTCCCACGGCTCCCTCTGCAAGATAGGCCCCCATCGCTAGGGCTCCCCGCCGGCTTCCCAACGTTGCCCCCGCAAGGAGGACAGCCAACGTCTGTCCAGTTACCGGAACCGGTGTGAACGGGAGTAGATATTGCAGCTGAGCTGAAGCGGCGACGATGAGGCTACCCGACAGGATCAGACTGGCTTCCAGAACCCACTTGGAAACGGAGCTGCCCCCCCACGAGGCGCGGGACACCAGGACGTCGGTAATCGTGGTCACGTGGGACCTCCCTTCTCAGGGATCAGGGTTAGCCGATCGAGAGGCCGGCGGCGGCGGCGGCTTCGCGAATCCTGCCCGCTTGCCCTGGGTTATCCGCCACGATCTGCGACAGTCTATTGCGGACTGCTTCCCGTTCCGCGCTTCCCATCCCCTCCGAGGCTGACGCCGCCTGCCGGACCACCCAAAGGCAATCGTCCTCGTAGATGATCTCGCCGCACTCAGCCGATAGCTCAGCGAGGACGGCCCCGATCGCGGAGGTCCCGCCGGCGTCCGAGAAACGAGCGTTTGCGGCTTGGATCTCTGCCTCGGCGCCGCGACGGATATTCGCCCCTTCAGTCCCGCCCTGGAAGCAAGTGAACTCAGGCCGAGTACCCATCCATCCCAGCGGACCGCACGCCGCAATCCCGGCGGCTTGAGTCGCCGCTACGACTTCGTTGACGAGCATCTCGTACTCGGGGTCGCCTTGGTTGTATCCAGAGAAGTTCCCGAGGTCGCCGGATGCGGCAAAGAGCCCATCTACCCCAGGGACTTGGGCGATCTCGCGGGCGTTCTGGATCCCTTCAAGGGTCTCGATCATGAGGATCAAGACGACGTTCTCGTTCCACGTGGCCCGGTACCCGCCAGGAACCTGCCCCCACATGGTCGCACTGAACGCCTGTCCGCCCCCGTTGCTGCGCCGGCCCATCGGTGGAAAGTACGTCCACTCTACCGCTCGGCGTGCTTCCTCCACCGTGTCGACCGTCGGTACCACGATGACCAGGGCGCCCATGTCTGTGGGCTTCTGGACATTCTCCTCACCTTCGTGGGGAATTCGGACACCTGGGACAGCCGGCCTCGGGCAGTTGAACCACATTCGGGCGACATTCTCCCAGCTCGTCGCCTCGTGCTGCATCTCCATCCAGGTAAAATCGTAGCCGGCGGCTGCCATGGAGCAGTAGGTGCGTGGATCCGTTGCCCGAATCGTCCCCCCGATGACGGGCTCACCATTCCTCAGCTTCTGCATCACTGGGTTCCATATCGGCACGTCGCCGTCAGGGGTGAAGCGTGAGCCGTACTCCCAGTCAGCCGGGTCAAAATCTGCACCCACCTGCGCTTGCATCGCCGAGGCGTTCACGATCAGCATCACGAAAACGCCGGCGGCCGCAATCAATCTGGACATGGCCAACTCCCTTATCTCGTCGCTGTTATTCCTTACCGGGCGCACCGTTCGAGCCCTTCCGCATCGGGATCACTTCGACGAAGATGCTCCCGGGAGCGAAGGCCGGCAAGCAGCGCCCGGTGAATCTCGGGCCAGGAGCTATCCTCCCCTAGGCAGGACGAGATCGAATCGAAGCGCTCCGGGAAGCCTTTGCCTAGTATGCACGTCGAGATATAGCCGTCCCTCCCGCAGTCGTCGCATCTCGCTTCCCGCCAACCTCATCTCGCCGACCAACACCGAGCGACCCGCGTCCAGACGACGAATCGAGGGGCCGTTCTCGGAATCGTCGGCCTTCGCATGTAGGTCCACCAACAGAACGTCGGGATCTCCAACCCCCTCGAGATTCAAGGAATAGTGGAGGATCCAAGTGCTCGGATCCAGGACGAGGTTGGCCCGACCGGAGACGCCCGAGGACCCGGCGATCGTGGTCATGAGCTCTAGGGGCATTGGAGGTGTGAGCAGACTCGGCGTGAAGTCGGGGGACCTGCGGTGGCCGGTGGCCTGCTCGAAGGCGTAGGCGAGTGCAATCAGCTGCGGCTCCGCAAACGGCCGGCCGAGGAGCTCCACCCCGACCGGCATCTCGTTCTCGGCAAAGCCCGCAGGCACGGAGATCGCCGGAAGACCCGAGATCGCACTCAAGGCGCAGTTGCTCCCTGACTGTCCTTGCGAGATCGTTCTGGCCGTCTCGCGAATCGTGGGATAGAGGAGCGCGTCCAGATCGTGGGTACTCATGATCCTGACCGCTGCCGCTTGGACCTCGTCACGCCTAGAGAGCCGCGTTCGGTATTCGTCCGTATCTAGACTCTCCACCTCGAGGGAGTTGCGCAGGCCTCCATCCACGGCCGCCTGATACAGGCCGAGCTCGATAAGCTGTTCGAGTGAGCGGATCGGTGCATCGGGGGTCTCGGCGAGGTATGCTTCGAAGTCGAACCTAAACTCCTGTCCAATGACCGACGCATCTTCGAGTAGTTCAGGCAGTTCGGGATCCTCGACCTCCAGGAGCTCCGCCCCGAGCTCTCGCATCGTCTCGATCGCAGTCTCGATGACGTCTCCGACAAGCTGCTCCGCGCCGCCACTCCCCATCAATGCCGTCAGGACTCCCAAACGGGCGCCCTGCAGAGCGTTCTCGTCCAAGAACGCCGTGTAGCTCTCTGGGACGTGTCCGCGGCTCAGCTCGGTGGCGGGATCGGCCGGGTCGAAGCCGACAGTAGCGTCCAGCGCGATCGCGAGATCCTCCACCGATCGCGCTAATGGGCCCCCGATGTCCTGCGTCGTTGAGAGCGGAATGATGCCGTCGCCGCTGGCCAGCCCTCGGGTGCCGCGAAGACCAACCAGCGCATGATGTGACGAGGGGATGCGTATCGATCCACAGGTGTCGCTCCCCATCCCGACTGCTGCAAAGCTCGCGGCCACCGCAGCACCAGTGCCGCCGCTCGAGCCACCGGGGTTTCGGGTGGGGTCATAGGGGTTGCGCGTCTGACCCGCCAAGGAGCTGATTGTGGTGATACCACGGGCCAGCTCGTGCATGTTCGTCTTCCCCAGGATCACAGCTCCTGCCTCCCTGAGTCGGCGCACCTGGAAGGCGTCGTCAGGGGGGATAGAGGTCGCGAGCCCTATCGCGCCCGCGGTGGTCGGCAGGTTCGCGGTATCGTAGTTGTCCTTGAAGAGCACGGGGATCCCGTGCAGCCGACCTCGTAGGGATCCAGATGTCCTCTCCTCATCTAAGGCGGCTGCATCGGTCACCGCGTCCGGGTTGAGGGCGATCACCGCGTTCAGCTCCGGGCCCTCTTGGTCGTACGCGTCGATCCGATCGAGATACAGATCGACCAGCTCTCGTGACGTCACCTCCCCGGACTGTAGAGCCTGGCTCAACTCAGAGATCGACTTCTCCATGACTTCGAAAGCAGGAAGTGAGTCTGCGGATGGTGCCGCGCATGCGGTCGTCGCGCAGAATCCGACCATCGCGACTGTAGAAAGCCTCCGGTACGCTCGTGGCAGCCGATCGATCTCGTAGGCGGGTTTCAAGGTCGGCTCCTGAAGGTGGGGCGAAGGTTGCGGCGGTAGCGGAAGTGGATTGCCGAATCTACCTCGGTGGCGGGCCCACCGTGGCTCGGATACGTTCTGCCTGTCTACAGTAGGCCTCAAAACCGCACAACTCGCAATAACACTGTGGAAGAAACCATTCCTATCCGTGGTCTACATCATGTCACGGCCACGGTCGGCCAGGCCCAGCATGACCTGGACTTCTATGCAGGGGCGCTTGGTCTGCGCCTCATCAAGAAGACGGTCAACTTCGACAACCACAACGTCTATCACTTCTACTACGGAAACGAGAGCGGCGCTCCTGGCACCCTCATGACCACCTTTCCCTATGAAGGGTGGGGTGTTAGTCCCGGCACACGGGGACCGGGCCAGATCATAGCTACGGCCCTCTCCGTTCCGGCAGGCACCCTCGGATTCTGGGAGGCGCGCCTGGAGGAGCTGGGCATCTCCCGGAGCCGAGATGGCGAGCGCTTTGGCGAGCAGTGGATGGCCTTTTCCGATCCGTCCGGGCTTGTCATCGAGCTCATCGCAAACGCGAGTGACGAGCGCCCGCCATGGGTGGCAGAGGGAGCGACCCACGATGTGGCAGTCCGTGGGTTATACGGAATCACGATGGCGGTACGTGATCCGGCCAGCAGCCTGCACTTCCTAAAAGAGGTTCTGGGATGGGAGGTGTTGAGCGAGGCCGGAGCTCGGACACGACTTGCGGTGAACGGGGACGCACCAGGTCAGATCATTGAGGTGCTTCACGCCCCCGAAATGCCACCAGCCGTTAACGGCCTAGGCACCGTACATCACGTGGCCATGGCCGTAGATGATGAAGATGTGCAGCTGGCCGCTAGGGAGCGGCTCGTGCAGCTCGGCATTGGAGTGACTGAGGTACGCGACCGGCAGTATTTCAAGTCAATCTACTTTCGGGAACCAGGGGGCGTCCTCTACGAGATCGTTACAGCCGGGCCCGGTTTTTTGGTCGATGAGGAGCTACAGGATCTGGGACAGGGGCTAAGACTTCCGCCCTGGGAGGAACCGAGCCGCGTTGAGATCGAAGGGAACCTAGGGTTTGTTCAGCATTGACCTGCAGGTCGGCAATGCCGATCAAAAAGGACAGTCCGGCGTCGAGGTTGGAGCTCTTGAGCCCGTCCCCGACGCCGGACTGGTCCTAACTGCTGTCAGCTCTACGGTAGGGCCAAGGCACCGGCGGCCGTCGTGAGCCCAGTGTTCACACCACCGCCCAGCGCGGTAACCGCACCGATGGCCGCGATTGCGATCAAGACGATAAGCATCGTGTACTCCGCCAGGTCCTGACCTGACTCGTCCCGCCATAGAGTTCTGAGAAGCTGCTTCATTCTTTCCTCCTGGCCTCACGGCCGCGTAACGTTGTTGCGAGTTTCCGGGCTGGCCGGAGGTCCGCTTGGTGTGCACTCCCTTCGCAACGCCCATGCCAACGTGCCATCGGGTTCTCCACGGGTCCTGACATCGGCGGCTCACTCGAGTTAACGATCCGCCTGTTGTCGGCTAATGGCGAGGCTTTCGGGCAAGCCGGAATCCGGGTAACTCCTCCGTTCCCCTCGAGGCATCTGGATTATTGTTTTGCGACCGGCCGCCCTGTCCCCCGCTAGGGCGGATGTGGCACGATCGCAACATGTTTGCGCAGCTACCCCGCGACACGGACCAACATCCTCTGTCGACCCCTCTACGTACCTCTACCCGTACCTGGAAACGAGCTGGGCCGGCATCCTGCACGCTACACTAACGGGCATTCGAATAGAGGAAGCGCGATGTGCACGTTGGCCGGGCGCGGGGTTTCTTTGCACGCACCTGGCTGGCCCGACCGCATCTCGCAACCCAAGTTACTCGATGCTAGGGCTTAGAGGTCGACGCCTGGTTGGGCCGAACGTGAAAAGGGGCTCTCGGATGAAGAATCTTTCTCCTATCATCCTGTCGGGAATCGTCCTCCTCTCTGCCTGCTCCGCCCCTCAGTTGACCCCTGGCACGCTTGCTTTCACGAACGTGAATGTCCTTCCGATGGACCGTGAAGGCGTGTTGGAAGGCCAGACCGTGGTTGTGCTCGACGGCACTATCGAGGCTATGGGGCCGGCCGAAGACATCACCGTACCCGCCCAGGCGAACATCATTGACGGGGCGGGTCAGTTTCTACTGCCGGGCCTCGCAGAGATGCACGCCCATGTCCCCCCGCAAGAGGACCCACCGCGCGAGACAATCGAGGACATCCTGTTCCTATACCTTGCAAACGGGATCACGACCATCCGGGGGATGCTCGGATCCGCCTATCAGATCCCGCTCTCTGACGAGCTGGAGCGCGGGGAGGTGCTCGGGCCAAACTTCTACGTCGGCGCCCCCTCCCTGAATGGCGACTCGGCTCCGACGCCCGAGGACGCAGAGCGACTCGTCCGCACAAACCGCGAGGCCGGATATGACCTTCAAAAGATCCACCCTGGCGTCCCGCTGGAGGCTTGGGACCGGATGGTCGAGGTGGCGGCGGAGGTCGGGCTCACGTTCGGAGGACACGTCCCGGCTGACGTAGGGCTCGTTCACGCCCTCGAGACAGGAATCTCCACGGTTGATCATCTGGACGGCTATACGGTTGCGGTGGCTAGCGACGCACTCCTCGGCTCTGGCGAGATCGACGAGATCACCGCCGCTGAGGACCCGGACGAGGGGAAGATCCAGCGAATCGTCGAGCTGAGCGTTCAGACGGGCGTCTTCATCGTCCCGACGGTCTATCTTTGGGAGAATCTCCGTGGCAATCCGAACGTGGATGCGCTCCTTTCACAACCTGAGATGAGGTACGTCTCGCGACAGCAGCGCGACGCCTGGCGCCGACAAGCTACGAGCCGCGTTCGAATCCCCGCTCAGAGTGAGGCCGGACACAACGCGTTACGCCTGAGCCTCCTGAAGCGGCTATCGGACGCCGGCGCGAACATCCTCATGGGAACCGACTCCCCACAAGTGTTCAATGTCCCCGGGTTCGCGCTGCACCGTGAGATGGCCCTCATGGCGCGCTCGGGAATGACTCCATATCAGATTCTCGTCAGCGGGACCGTAAACCCGGGCCGGTACGTGCGTGAACACCTTGGCATCGACCACGAGTTTGGCACGGTTGCGGCGGGTCAGAGGGCCGACCTCCTGCTCGTTGGCTCAAACCCACTGGACGATCTCGGTAGCCTGACTGACCTTGCGGGGGTCATGGTGAGAGGACGATGGATGGATCGCAGCGAGATCGATGCGGGATTGGCAGCGATCGCGGCGAAGTACTCGGACGGCTAGGACCTAACGCCGCACCCTCGGACCTTTCGGCTGACTCATGTGGCTCCTCTTCAAGAACGTGCTCTTCACGGTCGTGGTACCGGGGACCGTCGTGCTGTGGCTGCCCACTCTCTTCGTCGAACCGGGATCTCTCATTTCGTTCTCCGGCTGGGTCTACTTCGCTTGTATCTGGGACTTCGCGCGGACGGGCCGAGGAACCCCTGCCCCGATTGATCCACCGAAGCGTCTGGTGGTGCGGGGCGTCTACCGCTGGGTCCGGAATCCGATGTATCTGGCGGTCTGGAGCGCGTTGATTGGCGAAATCTTGCTCTATGGTTCCCGAAACCTGTTGGTTTATCTGGGCGCGGTGGCCGTCGGACAGTAACTGTTTGTCCTCCTTTACGAGGAGCCCACTCTCAAGAGGAAATTCGGCGCTGCCTACGAGGAGTATTGCCGGACCGTGCCGAGGTGGCTCCCTTGCGTCCCTCGATCTCCGTAGGGCCTGACCCCACTCCGACTGAGGATTCATCGCTCGATGGTTGGCCAGGCTTCTGCAGTAGGCCTACGTTCTTCCGTCTCGGAATAGTTACCTCAGTTCTTACCGAATTGGACGCTCGATGGCAGACGGAATCGTCGTGGCGCGTGACGGGCACTTCGCAACCGTCACGATCAGCCGGCCTGAAAGGCGGAATGCGCTCGATCTAGCGGCTTGGCGAGCCTTGGCCGAGGCATTCGCCGAGCTGGATCAAGAGGATGACGTACGCTGTGTGGTTGTCCGAGGAGCCGGTCGAACGGCTTTCGCCGCGGGAGCGGACATCAGCGCCTTTTCCATCGAACGTACATGGGACAAATCCCGCGCCTATGGCGAGGCAGAGATGGCAGGCGTGAATGGCGTCGCGGACTGCCGGCACCCCACCGTGGCGCTCATCTACGGGGCCTGCGTCGGAGGGGGACTGGAGATCGCAGCTGCGTGCGACACCCGCATCTGCGGGGTGTCGAGTCGGTTTGGCGTACCGATCAATCGCCTCGGGCTCACGATGGCACATGATGAGCTTGCCTTCTTTATCGAGGCGGTCGGTCGGTCGACTGCCATGGAACTCCTCCTCGAGGGAAGCGTGGTTGACTCCGCACATGCTCTCGAGCTCGGGCTGGTCTCCCGAGTCGTCGCTGACGATGATGTCGAGGCCGAGGCGTGGGCCACGGCCGCTCGTGTCGCCGCCGGGGCGCCTCTGGTGAACCGGTGGCACAAGAAGTTCGCTAGGCGATTGAGAGACCCGACACCCCTCACTGAGGAAGAGCGCGCCGAGGGCTACGCAGCGTTCGAGACCGAGGACTATCGGATCGGTTTTCAGGCCTTTCTCAACAAGACGAAACCCTCCTTTGGGGGATCCTGAGGGTGGGGCCACTCAACGGCCTTCGGGTCATCGATCTCGGCCGGGTTATGGCAGGTCCGGTTTGCGGCCTCATGCTGGCTGATCTCGGCGCGGATGTGATCAAGGTAGAGAGCTTGAGTGGCGATCCGTCGCGACGCTTCCTGCCACCCGCTATCGACGGGGAACCGGCCGCGTTCACGATGATGAATCGCAACAAGCGTGGGATCGCGCTCGATCTGAAACACGAGCGTGGCGCGGCGACGCTGCGTGGACTGATAAGTCGGTCCGATGTCTTGGTGGAGAACTACCGGACCGGCACTATGGATGCGATGGGGGTCGGATATGAGGCCGTTCGCGGTGAGAACCCCGGAATCGTGTGGTGCGAGATCTCCGGATTCGGACGCACGGGCCCGCTCGCGACTCGAGGCGGATTCGATTTGACCGCCCAGGGATTCAGTGGGCTCATGAGCGTGACTGGAGAGGGTACGGGACGCCCTCCCGTCAAGGTGGGTGTTCCGATCACGGACATCACCGCCGGGATTCTCGGGGCGCTAGGTGTCGTGGCCGCCTACGTGGAGAGGCTCAAGACCGGCACGGGGCAGCGAGTGGACACCTCGCTCTTCGAAGCAGGCGTGACGCACACCTATTGGCAGAGTGCCATCGCTCTTGCGACCGGTGAGACACCTGAACCGATGGGCTCGGCCCATCCGCTTAGCGCTCCGTATGAGGCATTCCAGACAGCGGACGGATGGATCAACCTGGGGGCCTCGAGCCAGGCTACGTGGGAACGGGTCCCCCCGACGTTGGCCCTTCCTGATCTACTGTGCGATCTCCGTTTCTCCACCAACAAGGACCGGATGAAGCATCGCGAGGAGCTACGTGAGGCACTCCAGAGTCGTTTTCGGGAGCGAACGACCGAAGACTGGCTCGAGCGGCTGGACAGCGCCGGGGTCCCGGCGGGCCCGATCCTGAGCATCCCCGATATGCTGCACCACCCGCAGACGTTGGAGCGAAACATGGTGACCGAAGTCGATCACGCCCGACTGGGCAAGACGCAGACCCTGGGGTCGCCGGTCAAGTTCTCTGAAACGCCCGGAGGGGTGGAGCGGGCCGCACCGCTCTTGGGCCAGCACACGCGGGAGGTTCTGACCGAGTCAGGAATGACGGGCGCGGAGATCGACTCGCTAATCGTCGAGGGAGTAGCTCTTGCAGCGGAACCTTAGACCGCTCGAGGTAGAAGTCCTGCTCCGGCTCCTTCGTGTGGGCACTCTGGCGACGTCTCCTCTCGCTCTCCCGATCTACGGCCTGGCCCAGGAGCCCGCTGCGCCTTCGGGTCTGTCGCCGGTGTTCTACGCCCTGGAGGGAGCGTGGGAGGGCACGGGCAGCCTCCTCGACCGACCCGCGGAGTTCCATATGGAGTGGCGATTGGGCCCCGGGCCCTTTGCGCACCTTTCGTTCGCCGAGGCCTTGGTGGACGACCAGGGAGACTCGACTCCGGTATTGCAGTCGGGGGCCGTTTATCTCAGCCAATCGGAGGCGAGATCCCCCACCTGGTCCCTGACACGCCCGCGCGTATGACGTGGCTGTGTTACGGGGGCTACCGTACTTCAGCAATTCCATCCAGGATCCACGGCATCAGCTCGGACACAGTCGGATGGACCAGCACTGCCTGACGATAATGCGTGCATGGGATGCCACTGTGCATGATTGCCGCAAACATGTTGATTATCTCGTCGCCCCCCGGTCCGAGAATCGCCGCGCCAAGGATCAGATCGGTATCGCCGTCTACGAGAAACTTTGCGAAGCCGTGCGTCTCGCTCATCTCCGTTGCTCGGCTGATACCACTCATGGCCCGCGTGGCCTTTAGCACTTTTCGATCGGACGCGAGGGCCTCCTTCTCCGTCATGCCGACGCGTCCAAGAGGCGGATCGCAGAAGAGCACGTACACCGGGATCCGAGAGGAAAGGCTTCTCGGTCCCTCGAACAGGTGGTCCAACACAATCTCGGCGTCGTTCACTGAGGTGTGGGTGAAGGCCCCGTGGCCATTTACGTCGCCAACCGCAAACACCCCTTCAGCGTCGGTCCGGCAAAAGTCATCGACTCGGATGAAGCCGCGCTCGTCCGTCGTGATTGAGGTCGCGTCGAGATTCAACCTGTCCGCGTTCGGCCGCCGTCCGGTTGCTACGAGGAGGTGTGAGCCATCCACCTCTAGAGGGCCGCTCTCGGCAGTCGCGCGTATGCGCACGCCCGTCTGGTTCGCTGCTACGAGCGTCACATTTGCACCAGTAACTACGCGGATCCCGGCGTTCTCAAGCAGCTCACGGATTGAAGCCGCGACATCTTCGTCTTCGCTCTCCATGAGCTGTCCGGCGCCCTGAAGAATGGTGATCTCTGATCCAAAGCGACGATAGATCTGCCCGAATTCAACACCGATGTAGCCCCCGCCGATGATAACCAGATGCCCGGGCAGCGTTTCTAGATCAAGTAGCCTCGCGCTGTCCAGCCACGGAACCGTGTCCAGACCCTCGACCAGGGGCGACGCAGGACGGGCCCCTACATTCACATAGATGCGCTCTCCTTTGGGAAGGGCGTTGCCGACCCGCAGCACGTGGTCGCTCTCGAACGCCGCCCAGTCTCTCATCAAAGTGACGTTTTGGGTTGTTTCCATCCATCGGGCCAGACCTTCACTCGACCCATTTCGAATCGCGTTCATGCGTTCGCGAACCCGGGCGTAGTCGACCTGGATGGTGCCTGCCATGAAGCCGAACTTTACCGCCCCCGATTTATCTGGACAGTAGATTGGCCACAAGAGTTGGGGTCCAGAGAGAGGGGGAGAGGATATGTCCCAGGAGAGTGGGGAGAGGGAAGCGACCGGAGGTCGTGGAGGGGAGGAGTTGCCGGAGCGATGGAGTGCACGGCGGAAGACGGATGCAGTGCTGCGGCTGCTTCGCGGAGAAGATCTGGGGGAAGTGAGCCGTGAGCTTCAGGTCTCGCCGGTGGATCTGGAAGAGTGGCGGCGAGTGTTCTTGGAGAGAGGCCAGCAGGGGCTGAAGAGCCGGAGGGGTGATGGGGCGGAGCGGGAGCTGATGCGTACGCGGGCGAAGTTGGGTGAGATGACGATGCGGATGGAGCTGGCGGCGGAACTCCTCGAAAAAAGGGGATTCGGGCAAGAGCTGAGGAAGCTCTTGAGGCGCGGGAGCGAGTGAGTTCGGGGACGGGACGACGCTACCCTCTGACGATGGTCTGCGAGGTGTGGCGGGTGGCGCGTTCGACGGTATACAGGATGCGGGCTCGAGGGCTGGGCTCTGAGGTTGGGGAGCCCGGGAAGCGGGGGCCGAAGACGGAGCTGAGCGATGAGGCCTTGGTCGAGAAGATCGCGAGGTGCTCCGGGAGAGCGACTTCCTGGGTGAGGGGCACAGGAAGGTGAGAGCCCGCCTGAGGCCGAAA
Source organism: Longimicrobiales bacterium (assembly GCA_965197485.1). Taxonomy (GTDB): domain Bacteria; phylum Gemmatimonadota; class Gemmatimonadetes; order Longimicrobiales; family Gaopeijiaceae; genus JAAXGI01. The sequence goes on along the minus strand of CBDANG010000011.1, from coordinate 532,595 downwards.
GGGATCGGAGTGGGCAAGAACCGCGTGCTGAGGCTGATGCGGGAGAACGGGCTGTTGGCGCCGGTGCGCCGCGGGCACCCGCGAGGAGACCGGAGCCACAGCGGCCGGATCACGACCGATGCGCCCAACGAACTGTGGGGCACCGATGCGACCCGGTTCTACACGAAGGCGGACGGCTGGTGCTGGTTGTTCATGGCAGTCGATCACTGTGTCAGCGACGTCGTGGGATGGCATGTGGCCAAGAAGGGAGACCGCTGGGCGGCCCTCGAGCCGGTCCGCCAGGGCGTGCGGACCCATATGGCCGGCTACGCGCCCAGGATCGCGCTCGGACTCGGGCTACGCCATGACTGGGGTCCGCAGTACACGGCCCACCAGTTCCAGGCCGAGCTCCGATGGCTCGGGATCCGGTCGACCGCGGCCTATGTGGGGGAGCCGGAGTGCAACGGTGTGGCGGAGCGCTTCATCCGCACGCTCAAGGAGGAGTGCCTCTACCTCCACGACTTCGAGACCCTCGAGGAAGCCAGACACGAGATCGGCCAGTTCATCGAATCCTACAACCACGGATGGCTCTTAGAGCGGCACGCCTACCGGACCCCGGCCCAGGCCCGCGAGGAGCTCACCCGCAAGGCGGCATGATTAAGCCGCCCCCTTGTCCAAGAAATCGGAACCGGTTCAGAACTCCTCGCCTCGCCGGGCAACATGCAGGGCCCGTGCACTTGCGACGAGCGTCTTTGTAGGCGTGCACCCATAGTTCACGCAGCTCCCGCCAACCTTTTCGCCCTCTACAACCGCGATCGAGTCGCCCGTCGGAATCAGGCGGGCCAGAAGTGTGCCGGTTGCCTGTCCGGTTCCGACAATCACGTGGTCGAATTCTTTCATGATGATTGCCCCAGCTAGCGGGGTCCGTGCCGGAGGGAGAGGTCCTTTGTTGTCGGTCCGTGATCGGCGCGACAACTACTTCAGGTTAAGCTGTAGAGCGCCCCATCTAGTTGTGGCCGATGCCGGTGACACCGTGCCCGACTACAACTCCTTTGAACGAATCACCACCAGCTTGGTGATCTGCATGTCTTGCATCGTATAGGGGATCCCCCCCACTCTGACGCCCGACTCCCTCAGACCAGCGAAGGGCATCCAATCCACGCGGAACGCGGGGTGATCGTTGACCATTACGGCAGAGGCGTCGAGCCGGCGCGAAGCCCGCAGCGCGGTATCGAGATCGCTTGTGAACACAGACGCCTGGAAAGCGTAGGGAAGCGAGTTCGATAGGGCGAGTGCGTTATCGATGTCGTCGTAAGGATACACGCAGATCACCGGGCCAAATATCTCCAAAGTCGAGACGCGGGCATCGCCAGGCGGGTCGTACAATACAGTGGGCGCATAGCAGGTGTCGGAAGTGGATCCTCCGCCGGCGAGCAGTTCGGCACCGCCTTCGACTGCTTCCCTCACCCAGTCTCCAACGCGCTCCAGTTCGGCTGGACGGATGAGGGGTCCGACTTCGGTGTCCCGGGCAGTCGGATCCCCGACCTTAAGAGCAGTCGCCGCAAGGGCAAGCCGTTCGGCTAGTTCGCGAGCGATGCTTCGGTGGGCAAATACGCGCTGAACTGAGACGCACACCTGGCCGGCGTGGTAGAATCCACCTTTGCTGATCAGTGGGAGTACTCGGTTGAGGTCGGCGTCTTCAGCCACGAGGACTGGCGCTGCGCCACCGTGTTCTAAGGCACAGCGGGTGCCGGGAGCGAGCTTGGAACGCAACATCCAACCTACACGCGCGCTGCCAATAAAGCTGAAGAAGCCCACCCTTCGATCCGTGGCCAGTGATGCGGCGACCTCCAGATCTGTGGCCACGAGGCCCTGACACCACTCCTCCGGTAGACCCGCCTCGCGTAGAATTCCGACGAAGCGCATCCCAGACAGGGGCGTGGCCTCTGCCGGTTTGACTATGCACGGACACCCGGTCGCGACCGCGGGTCCGACCTGATGGACGATTAGGTTCAGCGGATGGTTAAAGGCGCTGAAGGCGACCACGACGCCGATTGGCTCGTGGCGGGTGAATGCCAATCTGTTAGTCGACGCGGTATTGAGTCTCATTGGGATCTCTTCGCCGCGCTGAGTGCGAAGGAATTCTACACATTCGTGCACGCCGTCGACCGCCCGATCCACTTCCGCAAGCGAGTCGATCAGCGGCTTCCCGCCCTCCCGGGCAGCTTCCACCGCTAGCTCCTCTCGTCGTTCCTCCATGATGGCGGCGGCGAGCCTCAGGATCTCGATCCGGCGGGCCGGGCTGAGCCAGGCGTCCCTGTCGCGGAAGAGTCGGTAGGCGGTGTCCAGCGCCTTCTCTACGACCAGCGGTCCGCCGCGCTCTACGCTAGCGATTAGGCTCCGATCGTAGGGCGCATGGACCTCCATGAGGTCGGTGCCCGGGGCAGCGCCCGGAACCATCAGTGGGAACCGGTCAGGCATTCTAATACCTCCGATTGTTCGGCCGCTCTCTTCGGTGAGCCGCCGTCCGCTTCCGGATGAATGCGAACGTTCGGCGCGAAGGACACGCAGACCCTTGTAGGAGCGGGCTTAGTGTCTTGATGACACGCCAAGCCCAATTCCGTGTTTCAATATGCTACTGATGGGCACACCCTGTGCTTGGCATAAATAATTATCATGCCACGATTTAGATAGATCGTATCTTCCGGTACGGTCCATGCTTAGTGACGTTAGTGCCTGGCGAGATCCTAAACGGAGCGACGCATCATGAAAACCAACGTCATCCACGTCTTAAGAGTCTTCCTCCTCACTTTCTTTCTCCTTGGTCTCCTCGCCGGCTCTGTCGTGTCAGCCCAAGAGGCACCTGTCGAAAGCACCCAGATCTCCAGTGGGATCGCGGAGTGGGGGGTCGACTTCATGAACCATCCGTCAACGGCTCGCTTCACCGGCGACACCGATGTGCCGCGGGGACAGGTCATCATCGGAGATGTCGGGGTCCTCGGGGGAGATGGCCCCCTGCTCCCTCTCGAACAGATCGTCGGGCCAAAACGGATGCGCGATCTCAGCCGCGTCATGCCACACCTCGAGCAACTCGCCTCGATCAACCGGCTCGTACTTGCGGATCACTCGATGTCACTTCGTTAGCGAAAAGCCCCTGCAGGGAAGTCAGGCGCTGGCCCGCTCCTACTCCCTCCCCGCCTGCCTCGACTCCTCGAAGAAGTTTTGGCGGTCGTGCGCGCCTCACACGGTGATGACGACTTTCCCGCGGGCGTGACCTTGTTCCAAATACCGGATAGCCTCGGGGACCTCGCTTAGCGGGTAGGTCCTGTCGATGACCGGTTTGAGCTTCTCGGATTCGACGAGGTCCTTTAGAACGACTAGGTCCTCATTGTTCGGGATCGAAAGATACCGGCGCAGGTTCTGGCTTACGAACGGTGACAACACAAGCGGCTTGACGAGGCGAACCAATAGTCCGATCCCGTGCGCCCCTGAACCGCTGTTGAGTATGAGAGTCCCGCCGGGCGTGAGCGCGCGTCTGCAGTCCGACAAGGAGCGGTTCTCCACGTTATCGAAGATGAGATCGTAACGCCGCCCACTCTGAGTGAAATCCTGTTGGGCGTAATCGATGACATGGTCTGCGCCGATCGATCGGACCATCTCCACATTCGTCGTGCTGCACACGCCGGTCACTTCCGCTCCGAACGACTTGGCAATCTGCACGGCGAACGTTCCCACGCCTCCTGACGCACCATTGATCAGGACCTTCTGACCTGGCTGTACCTTTCCCACATCGCGAAGAGCGTGGAGGGCGGCGAGTGCGGAAGTCGGTATGGCCGCCGCTTCCTCAAGGGTGAGGTTGGTCGGCTTCAGCGCGAACTTGTCTTCTCCGGCGCACGTATACTCGGCGCAGGTGCCGTTGCACGCGCCGGACACCTCATCGCCCGGTTGGAATCGCTTCACATCTTTGCCCACCGCCTCGACGTGCCCTGCGACGTCGTATCCCGGAACACCGTGTTTTGGTTTGAGCAGCCCGGTAGCCATGCGCATGAGGAACGGCTCGCCTCTCACGCTGAAGCAGTCGCCTTGGTGGAGGCCCGCCGCGTGAACGCGTGCGAGCACCTCATCATCCCCGACCCCTGGCTTCTCGATGTCCCTGAGCTTCAGGACGTCGGGTGATCCGTAGGTGTCTTGGACGATCGCCCTCATCGAGCTCGGTGTTTTGTCGGAGGGGTCGCTCATAGTCCCGCGCTTCCAGAGGAACGGGAACTGCGCCCCATCCTTCGGTTTGATCGAGGCCAGTGGGCGACTCTCCCCAAACCACCGACGTGCCCGACCGAGTTTGTGCGTATGCTAGCGCACCACCCCTGGGTGACACCTCCAGGGTTGCGTCGAAGGCAGACCTCGGGAGCCGCACCGAGGCTATCCATAGGATCTATAAGGCTTTTGTTCCATGCGCCCGACAGGATTCGAACCTGTGACCTTCGGCTCCGGAGGCCGACGCTCTATCCAGCTGAGCTACGAGCGCTGAAGACCCTGTGAATTCCCCCACAATCGGGAACCAGGAAGACGCGCGGAATAAGCCGAGTTCTGTCCCGGCAAGAGCCGGGGAGGACCATTTCTCTAGGATCCGCATTCCTGCGGACCTCGTGCAGCCTACCCGGGACTCTGATGGAGCGGGCAGCTCCTCGTCCCTGCTTGGCCTTGCTCCGGGTGGGGTTTTCCGTGCGACTTCCGTTACCGAAAGCCCGGTGCGCTCTTACCGCACCCTTTCACCCTTGCCTGTGCTTCGTTGCAGAAGCCATCGGCGGTTTGCTTTCTGTGGCACTCTCCATCGGCTTTCGCCGCCCGGGAGTTACCCGGCACCCTGCCCTAAGGAGCTCGGACTTTCCTCCAGCGGGTGCTCTTACCAGCCCCGTCGGCGGTCCTCACTCGCGCGTTCCCCGGCGCTATTCCCATTGGAAAAGCGGATTCCAAGGTCGGACAGAGAGTGTATAGAAGATCCCGTCAAGGGTCCATACCCTCTCAAACAGACCCGAAAGAAACCCGAAACTAAGTCGGGCCCCAGAGGTATGATCACATATGAGGCGTTCTCTTCCGATCCTACGAGGCCGCGGAGCCGATGGCCCGATAGCCTGCAGCTGGATCTTCTCGGGGATTAGAGGCAAGGCGTCATCTCCTCCGGAGGAGTTCCCGGAGTCCGCGGTAGGTACTCTCCTCACCGAACTCCTGAATGGCCCACTCCTGGCCCGCCCCTCGCCGCCGGTGCATCTCGGCCGGATCGGTGCTGAACGTCTCGAGGTGGCCGGCAATTGATTCTGCACTGTCGGCGACAACGACTGGCGCGCCCTCTCCGAGGCACCTAGCTCCGAGGGGATTGGTGATAAGTAGTCGGCCCGCGACGAGTGCTTCGACCGACTTGACGTTCAGTCCTCCTTGGACAACCACTGGATTGAGCACGACATCGACTCCCTGGTAGAACGAGGAGAGCGAGGGGACGTAACCGTGCAGGTCGATCTCCGGCCGATCCCTCGCTAACCGTTTGGTGGCCGAGCGCGCGCAGACGGTGCCCGCGACACAGAGACGGCTTCCTGGCGAGACCCGGAGAATCTCGGGCCACCACTCTCTCACCAAGAGCTGGAGCGCGGAAACGTTGGCAGACATCTTCCAGCCGAGGAACCCGTAGCGAAAGGGAGGGCGCGCTGGATCCGCCGGCACCGGGAGGTAGGCGTAGTCAAATCCAGGTGGCGCTGAGACTACCCTGGTCCGAGGGAGGTGCTTGGAGAGCTGAGCTCCGTCGGACTGCGAGATGGCCAGAATTGCGTCATATCTGGCAAGCGCCGCGAGCTCCGCCTCCCGCTCGTCTGCCGGACCGACCCACAGCCGCGAGGCGTTCGAGAGCGCCGTCTCGCTGCGAACAAACTGAACGTCGTGCGTGTCACAGATCCACTTCACCTCCGGTGAATTCTGGCGCACGGCGTCCATCATCCCTGTCATCCATGTATAGTTCATTATCACGTGGGTGTAGCGCCCACTGGCCAGAAGCTCTCGGAGGCGCCTAACTCCATCCCGCGAAACCCTTGTTGCCAGGCGATCTACGAAGAGTTCGGGCCCTTGGCGCGAGATACCCTGCGCGAGTCGATGGACTCTCTCCATCTAGCGTCGCAAACGAAGTCGCGCAGGCAGTAGAGACTTGATCTTGCGATAGGTATAGACTCTCGGCGCGATCGCTTGGAGAGTGTTCTCTAAATGTGACCGACGCTTCGGCCCGAGTGCGCCCATCAACAGATCGGTTGAGAGGCCCACCCTGTTGAGATACAGGGTGAGTTCGAAGATCCGCCGTCTGGCCCCTCGATCGAGGGGAACGACACCCCCCGGTACTACGCTCAGTGCCCTTGGGCCGTTACCCAACCGTGCGAAGGGACGATGGGGGGAGACCCCTCCGGTCCCATCGACATGTTCGATCGATTTGATGCGGTGGCTGAATATCTCCCTGAGGATGGCTGCGGGGAGCGGGAGATCGGCGGGCATCTCCTGAAGATAGACTCGGTCGTATCGGCGAGCCTTTAAGATGGTTGGGTCAGGAGTGCGATCCTCAAGTTCACCGCCCAGTGAACTAGTCTGCCCGAGGCCCTGCCTCACCGTCACGACGGGGACTGGAAGGCGCGACGAGAGATCGTCGAGCACCGCCGGATCGTCGGTGTGCGTAATGAGCAGGGCGGTCCTAGGCATGCCCAAAGCTAGAAAAATCGAGACCTACCCTGGTCGCAACTTGAGGTCGCCGGCGAGAGTTCGAAGGTAGTTGCGAATGCTGATCGGCTCAACGAAAACCGGCGATCAGCGGTCATTACTTTTGAAGGCCCGTATCCTTTCCCCGGGGCGGAAGCGGGCCCCGTGATAGGCAGCAAGTAGGAGGCGGTCCGCCCGTAGGTAGCCTGGAGTCGTCGGGACGGCTGGCCTCCAGCCGGTGAGCCGCTCCTTGAACCGGATAAGGCCCGACGATGTGTCCGGTTCGATCCCGTCACCCTCCGTCCACTCTCTCTAGATCGTTGAAGGGGTCCCGTGTGTTCGCGGCGGTGGCGCGACATTTCCCCCTCGGTCGGTGTTCGCGCCCTCGACAGAAAAGTCGTCGAAAGCGCTCTCTTGGTAGATACTTAGGCCCTCTCGTTCGAGGTCCGCTGCATGACTCTTGCGGGATGAGATTTGGGTCGTGTCGGTCGTTCGGGGAGAGGCAGAAGTGAAATGCTGACCTCTGAGCATGGCCACCGTTCCCCTATCCTGGGTTTGCCCCGAGCTGCTGCATCATGCTCATCTGATCAGTGACGCCCCAGTGTTCGATGGCCTTGCCGTCGGCAAATCGCAGGATGTCGATAGCCTGTACGAAGATCTCCTTCCCTGTTGGAGCGATCCCCATGAACGATCCCTCATGAGTTCCGTGCATGGTGACTCGAGCGACTACCTTGTCGCCTTCAGCGACCAGGTCCTTGATGTGAAAGTGGAGGTCTGGGAAGGCTTCTAGGAACATGGCAAAAACCTGTTTCACTCCCTCGCGACCAGGTGGTAGATCTGGGAACTCCTCATGTTCGACGAAGTCTGGTGCGATAAGCTCATCGATCAAATCGAGCTTCCCTTCTCCGATCACCTCCTCGTAGAATCGTCGAAGCAGGGCCTTATTCTGTTCAGTCATATCAGTCCTCTTCCTTGGCGGAGATTCGATTTCGGTACCAGGCGCAAGATATGGGCAGCGAGCGCTAGCGAAAGAGTGTGTCCCTGGGCAGGTCTGCCATCGTGTAGACCCGCAGAGGGGTTGTCTCTGCGTTTGATCCCCAAGCTCTATTGAGGTTTGCCTGGTTGCATCTTGCGAGAGGGGTGGACACTCTTTGGGCGGCGGGGTCGAGGCCGTTTAGTAAGGGCACGTGAGGCGCGGGTTGCGAGGCTACGGGCGGAAGCGGCTGAGCAAGGTCTAGATCCAGACCGCTGGTTTCAGAACGTCGAGCTGGTGGCGGCCCGCAGGATCGGGCGTGAGCCCGTTCAGTACGTAAGTAACATCTATAAGTACTACCTCGCGTACTCGCGCATCGAGGCCCTTCAGCGGCGCAGCCCCTTGGAAGGTCGCGGGGAACCCTGAAGTGGTCCGGGTGAGCCTGGGAGCTATCCGTCGTGCCGAGGTTTTGGGCTCAGTCGTCCCTCGGCTGCGGGACGAGCCGGATGTACGGCAGCGGCTGTTCCCAGCCGTCCGGAAAGCGCTCCCTCGCCTCATCGTCGGAAACCGACGGCGCGATGATCACGTCGCTGCCCTGTTCCCAGTTCGCGGGCGTCGCGAGCTGCCTCTCGGCAGTAAGTTGGCACGAGTCGAGCAGGCGCAGGATCTCCGCGAAGTTTCGCCCGGTGCTCATCGGGTACGTAAGCGTCGCCTTGATGTTCTTATCGGGTCCGATGACGAACACCGAGCGCGCCGTGGCGTTGTCCATCGGGGTGCGACCCTCGGACGTGTCGCCAGCGTCAGCCGGTAGCATGTCGTACGCCTTGACGACTTCGAGGCTCGGATCGCCGATCAGGGGATACGTCACCGCGTGCCCTTGCGACGATTCGATGTCCTTTGACCACGCCTCGTGGTCACTCACACCGTCGACGCTGATGCCGATGATCTTACAATTACGGGCCGCAAAGTCGGCCTGCATACCTGCGACCGTACCCAGCTCCGTGGTACACACAGGAGTGAAGTCCTTGGGGTGCGAGAACAGGATGGCCCAACCGTCGCCGATCCAATCATGAAACCTGATCGATCCTTGTGTCGTCTCGGCGGTGAAGTCAGGCGCGGTATCATTGATGCGTAGCGACATGGTCTGCCTTCCTCGAGTTGATCCGTTGATTCCGTTTTCCTTCCCGCGATCATTCGCGTCATCCGTGGGCTGTCTTGGGGTTCGGCGCGATCTCAGCTACACGGACTGGTGCGTCATTTCCCGTACTTCGACCACCTCGATAAAAGGGAGCTGCGCCCGTTCGTTCAGGTCCACGATTGACTTCACATCCGGTCCGTCAAAATAGTGAGCTGCCCCCAAGAGTGGTACCACCTAGAGTGTTAGTCCGACCGCCTCATTTTGCCTGGGGTGAGGTCCAAGGAGCAAGGGCAGGTTGAGCAGCTTCGGGTCGGGCCGAGTGGCTTCAGGAGCGGGCGGTAGATAGGCCAGAGAGCTGTGGGGTCGGACGGTGTTGCATTCGCGCCGCCACTGCTCGATCAGCACCTTCGCCTCCTGCAGCGAATAGAAGATCTCGCGCCTCAACAGCTCCTTCCTGAGCGTGCCGTTGAAGCTCTCATTGTAGCCGTTCTCCCAGGGGCTACCGGGTTCGATGAACAGCGTCTTCACACCCAACCCTCCAAGCCACTGCCGAACCACTCGAGCCGTGAAATCCGGACCGTTGTCCGAGCGCAGATTCGCCGGTGGGCCGTGCTCAACCAACAGCTCGCTCAGCGTCTGCAGGACATCGTCCGACTGAAGCCTACGGGCCACCACGATCGCCAGACACTCCCGGCTGTATTCGTCCACAACTGTCAGCATCTTCAGTGGCCGTCCGTCGTGGGTCCGGTCGGACACGAAGTCATACGCCCATACGTGATGTCGGTACAAGGGCCGCAGTCGGATACAAGAGCCGTCCGTCAACCTGGAGCTGTCCCGCTTTGGTGGACAGGTAAACACTGAGGTTTTGATCCTATCTCCCTTGCTGGGGAGTCGAAAGCTTCCCTCGCGCAGCGGGGGAGTAGAAGGCAGGTTCACGCCGCAGCCCTCCGGCTTCGTTCGAAATTGACGGGCGACTCGTAGCCGAGCGCCGAGTGCCTTCGGCGCGGGTTGTAGAAGCCCTCGATGAAGTCGAAGACGGCCATCTTGGCCTCCGCCTGAGTGCGAAAGCGCTGCCGATCGAGAAGCTCGCACTCGAGCGTCGCGAAGAAGCTTTCGCACAGGGCGTTGTCGTAGGCATCGCCCACCGAGCCCATCGAGGGCCTCACGCCCACCTCCTTGCACCGCAGCCCGAACGCGATCGATGTGTACTGCGTCCCCTGGTCGCTGTGATGGATCACCCGTTGGGGTCGACGCTGCCAACTCGCCATGTTCAGGGCATCGAGCACGAGCTCCGAGCGAAGATGAGCCGCCATGGACCAGCCCACCACGCGACGGCTCCAGGCGTCCACCACTACGGCTAGGTAGAGAAAGCCGGCCCAGGTCGGGATGTAGGTGATGTCGGCCACCCAGAGCCGGTCGGCAGCCTCGGCTGTGAAGTCTCGGTCCACGAGATCGGGAGCCGGCCGAGTATTTCGGTCTCGCTGAGTCGTTCGAGGCTTGTAGCGCCTACGGCTCGCACCCTGGATCCCGGCCTCTCTCATCAACCGGCCGACGCGTTTGCCTCCAACCCGCTCGCCGGCTTGCTGGAGCTCGGCATGGATGCGCGGCCGCCCGTAGACCCTCCGGTTCTCTTCGAAGATCGCCTCGATTCGCCTGCGAAGCTCTCTGTCGCGCCGCGCCCTGGCCGAGGGAGGGCGCTTCAGCCAGGCGTAGTAGCCGCTGGGGGAGAGACCCAGAACACTGCACAGCACACGCACGGGGTGGTCCGCCTGATTCGTCTTCACGAACTCGAACCCCGATCGGGGATCGAGTTGCTCTCCCGAGCAAACCAGGCGGCGGCTTTTTTTAGGATCTCCTGCTCCATGCGCAGCTGCTTGTTCTCTCGACGCAGCCGTCGGAGCTCCTCTCGCTCCTCCGTCGTTAGTCCGTCGCTGCGACGTCCTTCGTCCAGGTCAGCCTGCTTGACCCAATTGCGTATCGCTCCTGCTGAGGGCTCGAACTCCCGGGCCAACGCTTCCACAGACCGGCCCGATCGGACCAGCTCGACCATCTGCCGCCGAAACTCCGGCGGGTACGCCGCATGCGTCCTTGGCATCGTGGACTCCTCCTTTCTCCCTCACTCTTGAGGGGTCCACTAAACCGGGTCAACTCCAACCATAGGCGGCCCCGTTTGGGCTGCTTGCTCGGCACCTTAAGCCCCTCCTGTCTCCAGATCCGCTCCACCCGCTTGTGGTTCACTGCCCAGCCCTGCGTCCTCAGCATTCCCGTCACCATCCGGTACCCGTAGCGTCCGAACCTGCGAGCCACCTTCACCACGTCCTGCCTCAAGGCCTCCTCGTCCTCTCTGCGCTTCGGGATCCGACGCTGCGTCGAGCGAGCCTGGCCTAACACCCGGCACGCTTTCCTTTCGCTCACCCCAAGCCGCTGGCGCACCTGCACCACGCACCGTCTGCGCCGCTCGGGGCTTAGAAGTTTCCCTTGGACGCTTCCTTCAAAATCATGTTGTCCACCGTCAGATCCGCTACCGCCTGCTTCAGTCGCTGGTTCTGCTTCTCGAGCTCCTTGAGCCTTTGCGTCACCGGTAGTAGGTCTGCTCGCTCACCCCCAGCTCCCGGCACACTTGCTTGACCCTCTTCCCGTTCGCTAGGCCCACCTCGGCCTTGCGCAGCTGGTTGATGATTTGTCCCGCGCTTAGCTTCTTTGGCGCTGCCATCCTGACCTCCTTTCCCATGTCTCGACCCGTCCAGAATTCTAAAACTGGACTCGGTCTCGTTTTAGGGGGTCAGCTCGTTGGGATGGAGGGCTCGTCGGTGATGGTTGCCAGGCTGTACGGAACGTACTGGGGCCCGAAGGAAACCTCAGAAAGCTCTGTTGCTGACCCTCGCCCACACCCCGAGTGGATGTCCTTCGACACCGAGGTCGTGTTAACACGGCAGTGAGTCCGGCGGCGGAAGCGCCCCAGGACCGAGGAGGGTATACGAAGCCCTCCGGCGTCGTGGCTCGCAGTTGGGCCGACCTCACAGAGGCCCGGTTTCAGTCTGCGGTTGTCTCTCGTTTCCTTGCTGGCTTCATCAACGAGGCGCATCTTCTCCCCGTAGCACTCCCTGGGCGCAGTTCCGTCATCCCTCCAGCAGCGGGACTCGAGCCAGCCCAGCAGTGCGTTAACCCTGACGGCGAGAACCGCTGGGATTCGGACATACCCTTTGAGGTTCTTGGTCGGTTGTTTGCGGGAGGCTCTAATGTCGTTTACGGTCCCGATACCGGTCGCCGTAGACTGCGGTAGGTGTGCGAACTCAACCCGAGGGGCGAGCACCTCGGTCTTATGATCTTGCTCAGCCTCTCTATCAAGGAGTCGGCACCATGTACAGAACCACCGCGCACGCCATAGCACTGGTCACTCTGGGCCTGGCCGGGATCTGTCCGGTCAGTCTCGGTGCGGCCTCCAACCAGCAGACCGATGTCCTGCCCACGTCAGCGGGGGAGCTGCGGTTGACGCCCATCTACCATGGCAGCGTCATGCTCGAATTTGCCGGAAAGGTCATTCACATCGATCCATGGAGCCGGGGGGACTACACGGCACTGCCGCCGGCCGACCTGATCGTGGTAACCCATACTCACCGCGATCATCTCGACATGACGATGATCGACGAGTTGAAGAAGCCCGGCACGATCATTGTCGGGACTCCGGCGACGATCCAGACGGCCAACTGCGCACCCGGGTGCGGCCAGGCCGAGACCGTAACCGATTCAGAGAAGAAGACTGTGGCGGGGATCGAGATCGAAGGCGTGCCGATGTACAACCTCGTTCAAGGCTCTCGCCCGGGAATGCCGTATCACTTCAAAGGGGTTGGTAGCGGCTACGTCCTGCATTTCGGAGATACGAGCGTGTACATCGCGGGCGACACGGAGTGCGTGCCGGAAATCAAGGCCTTGCAGAACATCGACGTCGCGTTCGTTCCCATGAATCCCCCTCGAACCATGTCGACGACCGAAGCCGCAACCTGCGTGAAAGCCTTCCGGCCGAGGATCGTCTATGCGTACCACTACGGGGCCTCCGATACCCAGGACTTTGCAGCGGCCCTGAGGGACACACCAGGAGTCGAGGTGCGCCTCCGCAAACTGGAAGGCGAGCCGTAGGATGGCTGCGACGACCCTCCTAGTGGTTTCTGACAGGGCGATCATCGAGATGGGCGACTTAATGTAGAGTCTGCTCCGTAGCTTCCCCAACAGGCCGAGCAGTGCCCGACTACGGCGGAGAGCCGAGTTCCTTCGAGTAGTCGGAGCGGAGCGATTTCTGGCCGAGATCGAGACGACTGCGAACCTCGAGCACCCACACATCCTCGCCTTATACGACCCGATCGAGATCTCCGTGACCCTCAGGCGAACGGCGACCGTGTTCAGGCGGACGCGGCGAGCGTGAGGACGGTACGCTCGACCACCCCTCTGGTGAGCGGCACCTTGTAGGCGTTCTTCGACAGGGGGCTCGCCTCTTCCACGGCAGCTTCCCCAACCCGACTGGCGAGCTCGGGCGTGACGCGCTGGCCGGCCAGTAACCTCTCGGCCTCCGGTACCCGCCAGGGAATGGGCGCCACGCCGCCCAGCACGATCTGTGCCTCCTGGCAGACGTCTCCGTTCATCTCCAGCACCACGGCCGCACTGACCAGGGCATGGGTCCATGCCTCGCGATCCATGATCTTGTGATACGTGCTCCGCACACCGTCTCTGGGTGTGGGAAGTTCGACGGACGCCAGCACCTCGTCGTCTCCCAGAACGTTCTCGTGTTCCGGGTCCTGGCTCGGGAGGACGAAGAATTCCGACGCAGACAGGGTGCGCTCGCCGTCGGGGCCCACGATTTCGAACCTCGCGTCGAGCGCCACCAGCGCTGGCGCGGTGTCAGACGGATGCACGATGAAGCTGGGGCCGCCGCCGAAAATCGCATGGAGCTGATTCTCGCCGACGAAGGAAAAGCACTGGTTACCTCCCGCCTTGTAGCACGGGAAGCCGTTGCGATAGTACCAGCACCAGGGCCGCTGGCAGACGTTGCCGGCCAGGGTGCCGACGTTGCGGATCTGGGGGCTCGCGACGCTCTCCGCCGCTTCCGCCAACACCGTGAACTGAGCGCGGATGAGCGGGTGCCGGCTCAGCGCGTCGAGCGTGGTCAGCCCGCCTATGCTCACGCCGTCCCCCCCCGACGTCACCTCATCGAGCCCACTGACGGTCTTCAGATTCACCAGCACGTCCGGTACGCCGGATCCCGGCCGGTTTACCGTCTTGTCTTTCACCAGCTGCAGTAGATCGGTACCTCCACCGGCGAACGAGACCGCCTGGCCCTCCCGGCGCGCCTCCTGCGCCAGCGCCACCGCCTCCTGAAGATTACGAGCATTTGCGTTGGCAAGAGTCTTCATGTGAGCGCCCCCAGAATCTTTTCCCGCGTGATAGGCAGGTCCTTCATGCGGTGCCCGATGGCGTTGAAGATCGCGTTTCCTACCGCCGCCGGAGCCAGGACGATGCCGGATTCGCCGACCGTCTTCGCGCCGTAGGGGCCGTAGCCGTCGTCTGTCTCAATGAAGGTGACCTCGATTTCCGGTGCATCCAGATGCGTCAGATGGCGCGCTCCGTAATAGCCCGCCGTGAGCGGCTGTCCATTCCGAGGATCATACAACAGATCCTCGTGCAGGGCCTGTCCGATTCCTTGCAACGTCGCGCCGCGGATCTGGTCCTTTGCTGGCAGCGGGTTGATGATGCGGCCCGACTCGTGGACCGTCGTATACTTGGTGATGCGTACATGGCCTAGCTGAACATCCGCTTCCACCTCCACGAAGTGCGCGCCAAAGCAGTTGCGCACCTTCCCGTCCGTGCTCGGATTCGGGGTCGCTGAGGCGATCAGCACCTCGTCTCCCCGAGGCATCCCCTTGTCGGCAATCTGGCGTTTCAGATCTCGTGCCGCCTGAACAACGGCATAGCCGGTCATGGTCGTGGTCCGGCTCCCCGACTCGCCCACCGAGTAGGGACAGCGGTCGGTATCGCCCGAGACGACCTCCACCTCCGAGAGCGGCACACCCAGCTCCTCGGCCGCAATCATGGCCATCGTCGTCTTCGCCCCAGGGCCGATGTCCGTGACGCCGACGAAGAGCGTGTACCGCTCCTCGGAATCCACTCGCACAATCGCGCTGCTGGTGCCAATCATCGACCGGAACATCATGAATGCCATGCCGGCACCGTGCTTGATGGGCCCCAGATCCGAACCGGGCGCCGGACGCCAGCGGCTCTTCCAGTCGAAGAGCTCTGCACCCCGCTGGACGCACTCCTCAAGTGTGTGGTTCGTGAACTGGACCTCGTCGGTCGGCTTCTGCATGTTCTTCAGCGCGAAATCCACCGGGTCCATGCCCAGCTCGTACGCGATGTGGTCCATCATCGATTGAACGGCGAAATAGCCCTGCGGGTCCGACGGCGCCCGGAAATTCCCCGACACCGTCCGGTTCGTGTGTACCGGGTAAGACACACTCTCGACATTGGGGCACCCGTATAGCTCGAGACCGCTGACGCCCCCCCCTTGCTTGAGGTACGGACCCATGCCGCTGTAGCCGCGCAGCTGAATCGCCGTTAGTGTCCCGTCCTGCTTCACGCCCACCTTGTAATACTGCACGGTGTGCCAGCGGCCATGCACGCCCAGCCAGTCTTCCCTCCTTGAGAGCTCGAGCAGCACCGGCGCCCCCGCCTCCTTCGCCAGCATCGCCGCGATCAGATCCGCATCCTGATTCTGGTTCTTGTTGCCGAATCCCCCGCCCATGTACTGGCAGATGATTTGTACCTGATGGTCGGCCAGACCCAGATCCCGCGCGTTGTCGTGGCGGCAGTTCGAGATGCCCTGGGTAGGCGTGTACAGGGTGAGCTTGTCCCCTTCCCAGTGCGCGAGGGCGCAACGGGGTTCCATCTGCGCGTCGTGTACGAAGGCGGTCGTATACCGATCCTCGAATACCTGATCGGCCGTCTGGAATCCCACCTCGACATTTCCTTCCCGCCGCGTCCTCGGCTTCGCTTCGTTCTCGGTATCGAGCGCGAGGTTGCCCTCCGGCCAGATCGGCGGCGCCCCCGGCTCCAGCGCTTCCTCAGGATCGACCACAAACGGCAGCTCCTCGTAGTCGACCTCGATGAGCTCCAGCGCCTCTTCGGCCACGTACCGGTTCACCGCAGCCACCGCCGCCACCGGCTGACCCACAAAGCGCACCGGGTTGTCGAAGATGTACCGACGATGTTTCGTGATCGCCTTCATGTCGTCGCTGTACTGCCGTCCCCCCGCGATCGAGCCTGCACCCCAAACCACGTGGGCGTTCTCGTCCGTGATGACCGCCCTCACGCCCGGCAAAGCCGCTGCCTTCGTTACGTCGATCCCGCGAATGCGTGCATGCGGATGCGGGCTCCGGAGGACCCGGGCGTACAACATGCCCGGTAGCCGCACGTCACGCGTATAGTTAGCCCTCCCTGTCACTCGCTCATAGGCATCGATGCGCGGGACGTTGCGCCCCACGGTGTCCATCGGCCCGACTGCCCCGGTCGCTTGCTGCGTCCTCATTACGCACCTCCGTTCGTCGAGCCGGCAGCCGCTAGCACGGCCTCTACAATCGCATTGTAATTCGAACACCGGCAAAGATTGCCCGACATCGCCCCACGCACCTCCTCCGCCGTCGGCCGTGGGTTATGCTCCAGCAGCGCCGTCGCCGCCATCAGCTGACCTGGCGTACAGAACCCACATTGTGGGCCGTTATGATCCATGAACGCCTGCTGCACCGGCGAGAGCTCACCGTCGCGCTCCAGTCCCTCCACCGTCACAACCGTCCGACCATCCGCCCAGACCGCAAGTTGGCTGCATGAGTAGACTGGCCTGCCATCCATCAGCACCGTGCACGCACCACATTCGCCACGGTTGCACCCGATCTTAGAACCCGTCAGCCCGATGTGATCCCGAAGTAGCTCGTTGAGCGTCCACCGGTCTTCCACCTCGATCCGGTGCTCGCTCCCGTTGACCACGACACGGATCGCCGTCCGTGGAACCGCCGCTGGCTCCTGGGCCACCCTCTCCTCTGCCACACCCGCTGCCCCAAGCTTGGGTACAGCGGTCGCGACCACCAACGCAGCCCCCGTGCCTTCCAGAAACTCGCGCCGGGACAGTTCACCCCTCGTCCCTTTCTCGCTCCGGGAATCATCGCCCCTTTCGGGTTTATCGCTCATGATCCCTTCCCCAGCTAATGGTGGAAAACCAAGGCCTTCCCGATGCCTAAGACGTAGCGACGTCTTCTCCGGGCGCCAGCCTCTATCTGAGCCGACCGACCGGCCAACTACTCAAGTTATGTGAGGGTCTAAACACGCGCAAAAAGACGGTGCGGCTCTCCCTCCTGGAGGGCCAACAGGAGATTCACCCAGCTTAGGCTAAGAAACGAATCATTACCATCAAACTTCTTGAACATCCTCTCGGCTTCGGGAGTCGAGCAGCATCCTACGCGATATACGCGGAGTCCCAGGTCCACCACGAGGCCCACGACTTCGGAAAATGCTTTGAGCTTGGTGTCATCGTCTTCGTCCCGGAGTAGATTGCGACCGTGAAGCTCCGGTGGCGGTAAGCGCAGTGTTACATCGCCGACTGTGATTGCTGGCGGAAAGGTGGAGGAACCGATCCAGCCACTCTCTCACATCTCTAGGACGGATCGTCTTTAGATCACGATCAGTCCCGAAGAACTGCACAGCGCGCTTGAGGCGAGTCCGTGTCTCATTCAGCCACCGCTCAGTCACATCGCCGGGGTTGGCTGCGAGGAACTGCTCGAAAAACTCCAACATCCGTACACCGGGCCTGACGGCGACAACTCCCAGCTCCCCTATCCTTTGCGCCATTATCTGGGCAGCTTCGGATTTATCCGTCGTAGCTACTGGAAGCTCCTGGCGGCCTCAGGGCGACCTGACCACCCCCGATGTCACGTAAGTCAGCGTATTATCTAGGCTTACCACCTTGATTGCGAGTATAGAGCTTCGGCATAATACCTCCCAATTGTCCAGTGACGAAGTAGGCATGTCGCCCGACCCATCTGGGTCCTCGACGGATAACTGACCTGACCCGCTGAAACGAGACCAGGAGCAATATTAGGATCGAGCTGGTCTGAAGCTTTTGAGCGAGGAGGTCAGGATGGGAAGGAAGCGACACACTCCGGAGCAGATCATCACTGGACTGCGGGAGGCAGAGGTCGGTCTGGCCCGCGGCAAATCCGTGAAGCTGATCAGCCGGGAGCTCGGCATCACCGAGCAGACGTACTACCGGTGGAGGCGGGAGTACGGCGGGATGAAGGTAAGCCAGGCACGGCGCCTGAAGGAGCTCGAGCGCGAGAACGGGCGCTTGAAGCGAGCAGTGGCGGACTTGACACTGGACAAGCTGATCGTGGAGGAAGCGGCCCAGGGAAACTTCTGAGCCCCGAGCGCCGACGACGTTGTGTGGTGCGTGTACGTCAGCAGCTCGGGGCGTCGGAGAGGAGAGCGTGCCGGGTGCTCGGGCAGCCACGCACGACCCAGCGCCGGGCGAGGAAAGTGGCGAGTGACGAGGGGGCGCTCCGAGGTGATATCGTGCGACTCGCGAGTCGATTCGGCCGCTACGGCTACCGACGCGTCACGGACATGCTCCGCATCGAGGGCTGGGGGGTGAACCACAAGCGGGTGGAGCGGATCTGGAGGCAGGAGGGGCTGAAGGTCCCGGAGCGGCAGCCGAAGCGAGGTCGGCTGTGGCTCAACGACGGATCGTGCATCCGGCTGAGGCCGCTGTATCGGGGCCACGTCTGGTCGTACGACTTCGTGGCCTCGAGGACGCACGACGGGCGTGCGCTGAAGCTGCTGACAGTGCTGGACGAGCACACGAGGGAGTGCCTGGCGATCGTGGTGGCTCGCAAGATCCGCTCGCACGACGTGCTCGAGGTGCTGGCCGATCTGTTCGTCCGACACGGGCCTGCCGAGTATCTGAGGTCGGACAACGGACCGGAGTTCACCGCGAAGCTCGTGCGGCGGTGGTTGGGGCGCGTGGGCGTCGAGACGCTCTTTATCGAGCCGGGCAGCCCGTGGGAGAACGGCTACAACGAGAGCTTCAACGGCAAGCTCAGGGACGAGCTGTTGAACGGGGAGATCTTCTGCTCGTTGGCGCAGGCGGCCGTGCTGGTCGAGCAATGGAGGCGCGAGTACAATACCGTCCGACCCCACAGCGCCTGCGGCCGCTTTCCCCCGGCCCCTGAGGCGATTAAGCCGTCGCCCTGGTTCCTGAGGATGCCCGTCCTTCACGGCCCTCCACAGCTGCTGGGACTAACACTAGGATGTGGTACCGCTCTTCGGGGCAGGTCAGTCTTCCAATAGGTCAAAGACATCCTCGACCGAGTCGATCACATGCCAGAGGACTAGGAACTCTGGGCCGGTCAAGGGCTCCCCAGACGATCCGAGAAAGGTCGGCTCATCCGCGGCTCCGGAGACCGTTGCGAACAGTTGCCCCTTCAGCTCGACGGACCCGTCTATGATACCGTCGTCCCCACCCACGTCCACCCTAAGGGATTCGTCGCGGTGCTGAACCGAGATCTCGATGTCCCCCTCGCCTTCAGCCCCTTCCTCCACGCCGCGGACGCTCCCGGCCACGTGAAAGCCACGAGCGGCCACGTTGAGGTCGAAGTTCACGTCGAGTGTGGATCGAGTGCCCTCGCGAGACCCGACGGCATCGATCGCGAAGTCGAGACGGACGTTGTCGCCGCGGACGAATCCATGAACGGCCAGCGTACCGCCACTACCCGTGTCGTCCACTGCGGTATGGTAATCCAGGACCGTCGTGCCGTCCTGCATCACCGTCATATTCAGGACGACGTCTTCGACGCTGCCGTCTCCCTGATCCACGAGGTCGGCATGCCCGATCTCTTGGTCCACCAGCGGACGACCGGCGTGATCCACCTGGTAGATGATGAACCGCACTCCGGTAGCCGGAGCTCCAGGCCTGGCCGAGTCAACGACGTACTCGTCCAACTCGGCGTCGTAGACGAACGTGGCCCCTCGATGGAAGTCCGAGATGATAGGTGCCGCGGCCAGAGATCCCTGCGGGCGATCCGGAGTCCCGTAGTTGGCAAGGGCACGCCCCAGGGCCAGCCGGTGCGCCGACGGCTCACCCCCCATGCCTCCAACGGCCTCGATCGCCGCAGCCGAAGCGCTAAACGGAGTGCGCTGTCCGAGCGCCCGGAAGCCGGCAAATCCCTCCGTCGACAGAGCCGTCTCCATGGCTTCGTAGTCCGCAAGAGCGGCCGAGAAATCGAATGGAGCGGACTCGCCTAACGGTTCAGTACTGGTATCACAGGCCGCCGCAAGGCTCCCCATGGCTATCGATAGTAGAGCGCGAATCCATCGTTGGGTCGACACGGTCATCCTCCCCTCTTCCGTTGCGTCAAGTGTTTCCGTTTCGATGGTGAGTGACCTGGGAGGGGACGCTGTATGACAGCGCGTGCGGATTACAGGAAGGCGCTAGTTCGGCTCGACGCGGTTGGAGGGTAGGACCGTGCCGCCCTTCATGCGCTCCTCACGCTTGGCACGACCACAAAGGCGATCCCGGTCGCTGCCAGGATGATAGCCGCCGAGCCCCAGAAGACGGTCGGGCCAAGATGGGCGTAGAGGACACCTCCCCCAATGAGGCCTGCGATGCTAGCCGCCGCTCCGAGACTTCCGGCGAGCCCCTGGACGACCCCCTGATAGGTGTCGCCGGCGGCCTTAGACAGGAGTGCAGTGACTGACGGCCACATGATACCGTTGCCCAACGCCATGAGAACAGCGCCGAGATAGATGGTCGGAACGGATGCCGAATCGAAGAGAATGAAGCTTAGCGTGAGCACGAGCCCACCGCTGAGGGTCAGCGCTCGTTCCGAGAATCGAGCCACGAGACGTGAGAGAAGGGGGCCTTGGACGACCACCATGAAGAGGCTCAGGACGGTAAAGAACATGCCCACCCCGCCCAGGGACCAACCCAGAGGCCCCGCGGCATAGACAGGCAGGGTCACGTAGAACAGGTTGAATCCCAGCATGATCAGGAAGGAGATGCCGAGTAGCCACGGCACCCCTGTAAGGCCCATGAGAATCTTGAGGGACAGCTTTGGCGCCGCTCCTAGGGCGAAGCAGTCGCGTTGCTCCTGCCCGAAGATCTTCCGTACGTTCGCCTCCTCGGGGCTCGCTGAGAGAAGGCACTGGTTTGACTCGGGCAGGAACCGACCGATCGCGATCGTCGCGATAAGGGCGACTCCCGCAGCGAAGACGACTGGACCCACCTCGTTCCAGACCGTCGCACCCAGGAGGCCGGCGATCGCGGGACCGAGGATGAAGCCCAGATTCGAAGAGACGGCCATCCTGCCGAAGTTGGTGGTCCGGTCCTCGGGGGCCGTGACGTCCGCCAGGTAAGCGTTCGCCACGGAGACATTCCCGCCCGTCAGCCCGTCAAGAGCCCGCGAAACCATGAGCACGACAAGTGGGGCCGTAAGCGTGAATCGGCCCAGGCCGGGCAAGTCCAGATCCGCGATGGCACTGACGGGAAGGAAGAATGCCGCGAGGAGAACGAGCCACGCAACGAGCGTTCCGAGCTGACTCAGCAGAAGGATGCGCTTTCTACCGTACCGATCTGACCAGCGACCCAGAATGGGTGCTCCGACGAGCTGGAAGAAGGAGTATGTCGCGCCGGCAATCCCGTACAGTACGGCGTTTCCGCCCCACTCCGTGACGAGGAAGATGAGCAAGGGCAATACTAAGCCGAAGCCCAGTGTGCCCATGAAGTTGACGAAGAAGATCGGTAACAGGGTCATCGACTGCGTCGGCACCTGCTACCCGTAAGTTGCTCCCGTCCGCAGGGTCGCCGTGCTCGCTATATTCGAGGCAGTGGCTGAGTTAGGTGTGGCTCGAGCCCCTTGAGATTGTGCTCGATCTCGGCGAGGGGACGGGCTAGGATGTCTATCCCTGAATATTCCTGAGCCGTCGGTATTCCGCCAGGTGGCGAATCGCTGCGGCAGTTGTTCCCTCTTCCTCGTACAATCTCGATAGGTTGTAGTGCGCCGAGGCCAACTCGGAATCGAAGAGAATCGCCTGTTCGTAGGCCTCCACCGCCTCTCGCTTTCGCCTTTGGTCTTCGAGTGCAACGCCGAGGTTGTACCAGGCTACTGCGACGTTCGGGGAGGCGGCGAGAGCCTTCCGATAGTGACCCTCGGCCGCAGGAAGCATCCCCTCCTCGTGGAGGAGGCGGCCCAGGTTCAGGTGCGCTTCCACATGGTCCGGATCGAGCGCGAACGCCTGTTCGTACGCTTGCTTCGCCTCTCTCGTCGATACCGCCTCGAGATCGTGAGCCAGGTTGTACCACTCGTCTGGGTTGAGATCCTCGGCAAGCGAACCCTCCTGGACAACCCGGGGTGCAAAGGGCGCCGCCCGCGAGGCTAACTCTGCCACTGCGAAGTCCAGGACGACCTGACCGGAGTCAGGATCCCAGACGGTGTCTTCGTCCCGAACTACGACCCGTTCCCCATCCGTCGTGATGTGCACCGCGGTAAGGGGGCGACCCCGGGGAAGCTGACTACGCAGCCTCTGGAGGGCGCGCTTAACCTTTCGAGGGTGCACGCGAGCCTTGAGCAGCTCGCTCGCAGCCCGGAGCACAACGATGTCTTGGAAGGAAAAGCGGTACTCGTTGCGGGGCCCGCGCCTTGGAGAGAGAAGCTCGGAGCGAGCGTAGGACCGTACCTGTCGTACCGATAGCCCGAGGATCTCGGCGACCTCACGGGCCGTGTAGCCGGTCATCGTGGGACTACCCCGAGGATGCCTTCGCCCTCCTAGTGCGCTTCCTTGTGGCCACCGCCCCCTTGCCGCCCGTCTTCTTGGCACTCGTCGCGCCGGCCTTCTTCTCGGCCCGCTCTGCCGGCTTTCTGGCCGAGTCTTCCTTGAGGCTCGCCTTCAAAGCGGACATGAGGTCGATGATCTGGACCTGAGGCTCCTCGGCAGCCACTAAGGTGATCTCTTGGCCCTCCACCTTCTGTTGGATCAGGGCCAGCGTCTGCTCCCTCACTTCGTCCGTGTACGCCCCGGGCTCAAATTCCGCAGCCGCAAGCTGCTCGATCAGCTGGGTCGCCAACTTCAGCTCCTGCTTCTTCACCTCGCCTTCTTCGACGGGCACCTCGGAGACCGAACGAACCTCGTCGGAGTAGCGAAGTTGTTCCATGACGAGCACATCATCCATCGGGCGCAGCATGACCAGGTACTGCTTTCCACGAGTCGCGTACTTCCCGATGGCCACCCGACCCGTCTCTCCCAGTGCGGCGACGAACAATCGGTAGGCTCTAGCACCTCCCTTGTCGGGCCCGACATAGTAGGCACGATCGGAGTAGAGCCGATCCACGTGCTCGCTCGGAACGAACTCCGTGACTTCGATCGAGTCACCTTTTGGGGCCTCGAGGGCCTTGAGCTCCTCATCGGTGAAGATGACGTACTGACCCTTAGAGAACTCGTACCCCTTCACCATGTCCTCGCGGGGCACGATTTCTTCGTCCTTGGGGCAGATATACTGCTGCTTGAGACGCGTCCCGCACTTCCCGTGAAGGAGGTTGAACGAGACGCGAGAGGAGGACTCGCCCGTTGAGTAGAGCTTTACGGGGACGGACACGAGCCCAAATGAGACGGTAGTCGAACTGATTGCGCGCGCTGGCATTGGACCGGAAAGATATGTTTACCGGTTCGCCGAAGGCAACAGTCTCATAACATAGGGGCTATGGCACCAGAGTCGCCTGATCGTCTCGGCGCGTATTGCAAGAAGCGATCCGCGTCGAGAACCCCGGAGCCGTTCGGAGTGGTGGCGGCGAGTGCGCCCGTCTCTTCAGGGGGCGGCCGCCTCTTCGTCGTGCAGAAGCACTCAGCCCGTAACCTCCACTGGGATTTTCGCCTCGAATCGGACGGTGTGCTCCTGTCCTCGGCTGTTCCGAAGGGCCCATCACCCAACCCCTCAGATAAGCGGCTGGCCGTCCACGTCGAGGACCACCCCCTCGACTATGCGGACTTCGAGGGGGTGATTCCCGAGGGGGAATACGGAGCCGGGCCAGTCATTGTTTGGGACAAAGGGATTTGGATCCCCCTGGAGGACGAGCACGAGGGGATGGAGAAGGGAAAGCTCCTCTTCGAGCTGCGCGGCTACAAGCTGAGAGGGCGTTGGACGCTCGTGAAGACCAGACAGTCGGAAAAGTCGTGGCTCCTGATCAAGGAGCGAGATGGGTTCGTGCGTGAGGACGGAACAGAGTCCTACCTGGACGACTCTATCTATTCGGGGCTTCTGGTAGACGATCTTCCAAGTGTGGACGAGCGGACCGAAGAGTTGACTCGGAGGGTGGCGAAGCTCGGGGCAAAGAGGCAGCCCGTCGACCCCCGAAAGGCCAAGACCATGCTCGCGACCGCCCGCGACGAGCCCTTCTCGAAGCGCGGTTGGCTCTTCGAGATCAAGTACGACGGGTACCGACTGATCGCGGGCCGAGAAGGACCGGACGCGGTCTTGGTCTCTCGATCGGGCGGCGACTTCACGGAAACGTTCCCCGACGTCGCGCGCGCGCTGCGGGGGCTACCCTACGAGGGGCTCGTGCTCGACGGCGAGGTAGTCGTACATGACGACCAGGGGCTCCCGAGTTTCGGACGGCTACAGAGACGAGGGCTGCTCCAACGCCGCGCCGACGTCGCACGTGCCGCGCTCGAACTTCCGGCGACCTTTTACGCATTCGACGTTCTCGGCTTCGGTGACTACGACCTCAGGGGTCTGCCGCTCATTGATCGAAAGGAGGTCTTGCGCGAGATCCTCCCGGGTATCGGGCCAGTCCGATTCTCGGACCACATCGTGGAGAAGGGCTCGGAGATGTACGAGCAGGTCTGTTCCATGGGGCTCGAAGGTGTGGTCGCGAAGAAGGCCGACGCCCCCTATCGGGGCGGCCGATCCACAGATTGGGTGAAGGTCCGAGCCTTTACCACCGACGACTTCGTGGTAGTTGGTTGGACCGAACCGGCGGGATCCCGTCCGGGTTTCGGAGCCCTGCACCTCGCGCAGTACGGACCCGCGGGGGGACTCGTCTACGTCGGGAGCGTGGGGACGGGCTTCAACGATGCTCTGCTCAGCAGTCTTCACGCCCAGCTGGTCGAGCTGGAGCGGGACACGCCTTCCTTTTCTGGAGAGGTGCCTCCGGGACGCGGACGGGCGCGAGAACATCACTGGGCCGCGCCGCGGCTCGTCTGTGAGGTGCGCTATCGGGAGTTCACCGAGCAGGGCCTGCTACGTCACCCCGTGTGCATGCGGCTCCGCGAGGACAAGCCCCTCGAAGATTGCGTCTTGGCTACGGGAGACGGGGAGGAGCCCGACGAGCCGACCTTGCCCCAGCCTGAACCGCGAGCGGCGCGACCGGTGAAGAAAGAGGTGCCCTTCACCAATCTCGATAAGGTCTTCTGGCCCGTTTCAGGGCATACGAAGGGGGATCTCATCGAGTACTACCGGTCAGTCTCTGAACGGCTCCTTCCCTACCTTCGAGACCGGCCCCTGGTGCTGACCCGCTATCCGGACGGAATCGACGGCAAGTCCTTCTTTCAGAAGAACGCCCCGGAATGGGCACCGGAGTGGATTCACACCGTCAAGTTCTGGAGCGATGACTCGGAGCGAGACATCGAGTACTTCGTCTGCGACGATCTCGAATCCCTGCTTTACGTCGTTAACATGGGCACGATTCCGCTCCACATCTGGTCGAGCCGGGTCTCGAGCCTCGGACAGCCGGACTGGTGTATCCTGGATCTCGATCCCAAGGATGCTCCCTTCGAAGATGTGATCGCCGTCGCGCGTTACATACGCAAGCTGTGCGAGGAGATCGATCTCCCGGCTTTCCCCAAGCTCAGTGGATCTACCGGACTCCACGTACTCATCCCGCTTGGCCGGCAATGCACGTACGACCAGTCCAAGGCGCTGGCTGAGCTCTTGGCAAGAGTTGTCTCGGCTGAGCTTCCGGAGATCGCCACGATCACGCGGAGCCCGAAGCAACGGGGTGGTCGCGTCTATGTCGATTTCGTGCAGAATGGGCACGGCCGGCTGCTGGTCGCCCCATTCAGTGTGCGCCCGGTGCCCGAGGCGTCGGTTTCGGCGCCACTCAAGTGGACCGAAGTCACACGGCGTCTCCGGGCACGAACCCACACGATCGAGAGCCTCCCCCGCCGGATGCGCCGTGCGGGCGCGGATCCATTAGCCTCGGTGTTGGAGCTGAAGCCTGACCTTCTGAGTGCCCTGAGCGAGCTGTCCAGACGATTGGAAGCCGGAAGTGCAAAAGGGGGTTCGTAGCCGCCTCAGCCCCCGAGGCGGGCGATCCAACCTGCGACTACGTCTGCCAACTCGTCCAACACCTCTTCGTCTGTTCGCGCCGACTTCTTTAGCATGTGGAACGAGTGGTCTGCCCCATCCACGATATGAAGCTCGACCCGTCGACCGAGCCGGTCACAGATCGGGCTCAGCAGCTCGAGGCTTGCGAGCGAGTCCCGAGTGCCCTGCAGGAACAGCATGGACGTGATTACTTCGGCAAGGTGGGCAGCCCGGTCAGTAGAGGGACGGCCTGCTGGGTGAAGGGGAAATCCAAAAAAAACCAGGCCCTCAACCCCAGGAAGATCGCCCCTTGCTGCGGTTAGGGAGGTCATTCGTCCACCCATAGACTTTCCTCCCGCAAAGAGAGGTAGCCCGGCCAAGGCGGTCCTCGCCACGGCAAATGCCGCACGCACGGTAGCGGTGAGAACACCAGGCGGGTCCGGGCGCCGGCTACCCGCCTCCATATACGGGAACTGATAGCGGAACGTGGCAATCTTCCGCTGGGCGAGTCGCGCGGATGCCGACTCCATGAAGGGGTGGTGCATCCCGGCGCCGGCTCCGTGCCCAAGGACGAGCCCCCATTCGGCTTCACTCGGCTGGAGAACCACCGCCGATACGTCACCAGTTCTCTTGCCGACCGTGAAGCGCAGCGCCTCCTCCTTCACCCGGTGCGCATGAGTTCCGCGAAGCCCTTGGCCATCCGCGGGCCGGTGCCCGCGTCTTCGTGCTTGAAGAAGACGTACAGATCGTCCCAACCCGATGCTCCTAGCCTCGCTGCCCAATCTTCGAGCTCCTCGGGTCCATAGGCCCCCCGACGGAGTCGTGCGTAGCCGTAAGGGGCCGTGCGGGTGATCACGGGTGGAAGTTTCTCGCTGTCGGTATCTGCAACGACGAGCGCGACGCTCCTCTCCCTCAGGGTGTCGTAGATTTCGTCCTCGAACCACGATGAGCTGCGAAACTCGAACGCGGCACGGAATTCCGTGGGGAGGAGGGCGATAAAGTCGCGGAGGAGAGATGTGTCCTTCTTCAGACAGGGGGGAAGCTGAAAGAGAATCGGCCCGAGTCTGGAGCCCAGCTCCGACACCGTCCTCACCAGATAGTCGAGGTCCTCACCGGCGTCGCGCAGCTTCTTGAAGTGGGTGATCCTGCGCGAAGACTTCAGGACGAACGAGAAACTCTCCGGCACCTGCGCCGCCCAGTCCGACAGCAGCTTGGAGGTGGGCATCCGATAAAAGGTGTTGTTGATCTCGACGCTGTTGAGCTGGCCCCCGTAGTAGTTCAGCATCTGGCGGGCGGGAAGATCATCAGGATAAAAGCTTCCCTTCCACTCCTTGTAGGCGTAGCCGCTCGTGCCCACCCACAGGTTCATCCCGCTGGCTCTTCTTCGAAATATCGACTGGCAGTCGCCTCCGCGAAGGCGGACTCGGTCTCGATCGTCCCTTCCACCCCGATGATCGCGGCGATGACGCGGCCGGGGCCGTGGACCCCGGTCACCATGATGCGGCCGATGTCGGCGGACTTACTGGGGCCTGAGTGAAGGGCGAGTGTAGCAGGAAGGTCGTCTTGGCACGCCTCTAACGCCTCTCCCAGCGTCGGGCGTATATCTACTGCGCGGACCCAGACGACGTGAACCGGCGGAAGGAGCTGCGGTCTCCGCCCCTCCCGGGATGAGAGAAGAAGCGAACCGGTTTGGGCCGCAGCTCCCACTGCCATGGAGATCCCGACGGCCGCGTCCGAAGGTGGAGCTGCGAGCAGCGCGGGCTGGAGAGCCTCGGGTACGCCAGCGCAAACCGACACGCTCCTGAAGTCGCTCGCGAACTCCTCGAGCCACCTACCCGCGGCCTCTTCGCCAGAGACCCGTGCGACTTCACCTCCGGCTGCCCTAAAACGGTCTTCGAAAGCATGGACAGGGTCGGCGCTTCCCCCTTCGCCGAAGGGCACCGGCGGCTCGATGGCCTCCGGGAGCGCACCGGGGTGAGAGACGCGAGCGCGGTCCCGATTTGCTTCCCCGACGCGGTCGAGGATCCGTTCTCGCGCGTTCGGGCTCATTCGATGCCCTTCTCCCAGAGCTCCCGGAACGTGCGACCCTCGGGCCGCGGTGGCTCACGCTCAGAGCTCCACTCGCGAAGCATCGGCAGGTGGCGAGTGGCCTGCTTCGGGATGAGAGCCATGACCTTCTCCGCCCAGCCAAAAAGTCTGGGCCGCGTCGCGGCAGAGGTCCAAAGGCCCACTATCGAGCGCTCGGTGGTGCTAGCGAGCCCGCCCTCAACCGCTCGCTGACGCCAGGTATGAAGCAGGTGCGGAATCGGGATGCGGACCGGGCAAACCTCAGCGCATGCGCCGCACAGCGAAGAAGCGAACGGGAGGGGAGCCGCCGCCTCCAATCCGATCAGGCCAGGGCTCACGATGGCTCCGATGGGCCCCGAATAGACGTAACCGTACGCATGACCGCCCGTCTGCCGGTACACGGGGCAGACGTTCAGACACGCTCCACAGCGGACGCAGCGCAGCGCTTCCCACGCCTCAGGATCCGCCAATAGCCGGGTGCGTCCGTTGTCAATCAAGACGACGTGGAGCTCCTCGGGTCCATCCGGCTCTCCCCCTGGGGTGCCTCCCGGCCCCTGGATAATGGAGACGAAGGTCCCCACGGGCTGTCCAGTCGCCGACTTGGAAGTGAGCTGGAGGAAGGTCGAGAGATCGGACCATCGGGGGAGCACCTTTTCGATCCCGACCAGGGCCACATGGATGCGCGGAAGCGACGTGGACATGCGGATGTTCCCCTCGTTCTCGATGAGGGCCACCGAGCCGGTCTCCGCAATAAGGAAGTTGCCCCCACTGATGCCCAGCTCTGCGGCGAGGAACGCGTCTCTCAGGAGACCCCGGGCCGCTTTAGCGAGCTCCTCCGGCGACGCTTTGGGCGGGGTGCCGAGCCGCTCGTGGAAGAGGGCCTGCATATCCTCTAGGCTCCTGTGGATCGCGGGGCCAACAATGTGGCTCGGTGGCTCGTCCAGGAGCTGGATGACATACTCTCCGAGATCGGTCTCGAATACTTCCACTCCGCAGGCCTCGAGGAAAGGATTCAATCCGATCTCCTCACTCAGCATGCTCTTGGCCTTTACGGCCCTGCGAACGCCGCCCGTGCGTACAATACTCTCGACGATCCGATGGACTTCCTCGGCCGTCTCGGCCCAGTGGACTTGGGCCCCGCGCTCGACGAGCCGCTTCTCTGCTTCTTCGAGCTGCTCTCGGAGATGGGTCAGGGCGTGACTCTTCACCTGCTCGGCCCATCGCCTCAATGCCTCCCCGTCCAGCTCCGCGAAGGCGGTCTGTCGATGATCGTGGAAGGTTCGAGTCGCCGCAGTGACGGCCTCACGCACCTCCGGAGTCTCCCGGATGATGCTCCGCGCCCTTTGGCGATAGTCGCGGCTATGCACCTCCACGGCGAGCCTCCCAAAGAACAGAAGCGAGTGATTGGAAACGGATCGGCCGGCGCCGGCGTTGTGCCCGGGCGTCCAGGTGGAGCAGGCAGCCTCCATCGGCTGAGATGACGGTCTCTACCTCCGGCAGCGTATCCAGCTTGCGGTCAGCCATGGCAACGGAGACGTCCGGAGCCTTCACCGAAAAGAGCCCCCCGAACCCGCAGCACTCTTGATCCATCTCCCACGGAACGACCGTGGCACCCCCTGACTCCAGAAGCTGCACAGGCTGCCTCTCGACACCAAGTTCTCGAAGGGCATGGCAACCGTGATGGTAGGCCAGCTGCCGCCCTTCCAGGCCGTGGCCGAGCTCGGTGACCCCCAGGACATCCACAATGAACTCGGCCAGCTCATAGGATCGCTCGGCCAGCACGGGGGATTCTAGCAGGCGGGGGTAGGTGCACCGAAGCATCGCGGCACAGCTTCCCGACGGGAGGACTACGTGGTCCGCATCGGCGAAGACCTCTGCCGTGTGGGCTGCCATCCGACGGGCCTCGGGAAGGTGGCCGGCGTTCCATGCCGGCTGGCCGCAGCACGTCTGATCGACGGGGAACTCCACTTCGACTTCCAACGAGCGCAACAGACGAACAGCATCGGCCGCGGCTTCGGCGAAGAAGCGATCACCGACGCAGGTCACGAAGAGGGAGACTTTCATCGCATACCGTTCAGGGCCGGAGAGCGTCCGACTCTAGTCGATATGGCCCAGGGTGTCTACGGCAACCGGAGGGTA
Source organism: Longimicrobiales bacterium (assembly GCA_965197485.1). GTDB lineage: Bacteria > Gemmatimonadota > Gemmatimonadetes > Longimicrobiales > Gaopeijiaceae > JAAXGI01. The sequence continues at coordinate 502,187 of CBDANG010000011.1, read as the reverse complement.
GGTCCTCATCGGCCCACCTTAAGCGGAAAAGCGCCGCCGGGCCATGACGCAGTGGGCGCCGCTGCTCGCGCGTACTGGGCGCGGGCTGCAGATTGATGGCGCGGCAGAGTCGACAACCGTTAGACGTCAGGAGGTTCCGCTCCCGATGAGAAACCTGGCCCGAGTTCAACGTGCATCGTTCACTCTAACCTGTGCGCTGGCCGCGTCCTGCGTGTCTGCATCCGCGCAGGGCCTTCACGGGGTACCGGCGCTGCCTCCGCCGGACGGGCCAGTCGAATTTCCAACCGCCGAGGTGCCTCGGATTCGCGTCGTGCCGATCGTTAGCGGGCTCTCGCACCCATGGGGGATGGCCTTTAGAGGTAACGGCGACATCCTGGTGACGGAACGTGACAAGGGCACGCTGCGGGTGATCCGTAACGGCCAGCTCTTGGAGCGGAACATTCCTGGTGTGCCCAAGGTGTTCTCCGATTCTCCGCGCGCTGGGCTCATGGACATCGCCCTTCACCCGGACGATGACCGTGTGGTCTTCTTGACCTACTCCAAATCGATAGAGCGCGACGGGACGCCCAACGTGACGATCGCTCTGGCTCGCGGTCAGCTCGATTCAGGGGCGCTGACCGACGTTCGCGAGATCTTCGTGGCAGAGGGGTTGGATCTCGGAATCGGCGCTTCCCGGATCCTGTTTGCCGAGGATGGAACGCTTTTCATGAGCGTGGGCGGCTCTTTCGTGTTCGCTGAAACTGGGGAATACGCGCAGGACCCGAACAGGCACTTCGGCAAGTTACTTCGGCTGAACGACGACGGAACGGCGCCCGTCGACAACCCGTTCATTGGCAACCCTGATTACTTGCCCGAGATCTACTCGATGGGGCACCGGAACCAGCTCGGCCTCGCCCTTCACCCGGAGACTGGCGATCTCTGGGCGACCGAGAACGGACCGCAAGGTGGTGACGAGGCCAACGTCATCCTGCCAGGTAGCAATTACGGCTGGCCACTCGCCTCCTACAGCCGCCAGTACACAGGCGTCCGGGTGACGGACACGCCCTGGCTCGCGGAGTTCGAGCGCCCCGAGGTGCTTTGGTGGCCATCCATCGCGCCTTCCGGGCTCACCTTCTATACCGGAGAGCATTTTCCCGCTTGGCAGGGCAACCTCTTCGTCGGCTCGATGAGGTTCGGGCGAATGCAGCACACCGGCCACTTGGACCGGATCGTGTTCAACGAACAGGGCCAAGAGATTCGACGTGAGTGGCTCCTGAGCGAGCTCAAGCAGCGGATCCGCGACGTCCGCCAGGGGCCTGACGGGTACCTCTACGTCCTGACTGAGGAGGACGACGCGGTGCTTCTGCGCATCGAGCCGGTCGAACCGCCAGCGCTATAGCTCGCCCAGCCGGAACACGTAGAGGGCGTTGTGCCTGTTCCCGGGCGGGATAAGAATCTCGGGCGCCAGGTACGTCGAAGTCCGCCATGGGCTCCCTCCAATCACGCCGGTGGGCACCGCCAGGTACTGGACCCCATCGACCTCGTAGGTGGTCGGGAACCCCTGAACCGCTGTGCCCAGCCGACTCTCCCAGAGCTCCTCACCGGTGGCGACGTCGTAGGCGCGTACCCGCCGATCATAGTCTCCGGCGAAAGCGAGCCCCCCCGCAGTAGTCAGGATCGAGGTTAGAAACGGAGCCCGTTGCTGCACGTTCCAGACCTCCTCCAGGGTCCTCACATCGTATGCGGCGAGCTTCCCGAGGTTGCCGTTCGTCCCGGGCATTTCCATCCACACGCGAGTCTGTCCGGTGCCCCCGCCCCCTTGAACCATCTCGATCTCGCTGGCTACGCTTTCCATGCAGCTCTGGCTCAGCGGGATGACGATGACTCCGGCTTCGGGGTGGTAGCCGGTCGCGTGCCAGTTCTTGCCCCCCGCCGTGGATGGGCAGACGGAAACCCACTCGCCGACTCTCGCATCCCGAATATCGGGACGATACCGGGACGAGCCGGTCTCATAGTCCAGCTCCAGGATGTCTTGGTAGACGGTCTCCTTCAGCCCCAGGAAACTTCCGTCGCGCCGGTCCAGCTTCCAGAGGATCCCGTGCTTTCCGATCTGAAAGAGCACCGGCTGGTTGTCGATATCGATCAGCACCTGCTCCATCGCCTCGTCCATATCGAGGGACTCGTCCGGAACGTATTGGCGGTACCAGACGATGCGTCCGGTGTTCTCATCGAGTGCCAAAGTTGAGCTGCTGTAGAGGAGCGAGTCCGCTTCGGTCCTGACAGTCCCCCGGCTCACCGGGGCTCGGGGCTTCATTTGGGACGCGCCGAAGTACACGAGCCCCAGCTCCGGATCGTAGCTCCCGATGTTCCAGACGTCCCCCCCGCCCCGCAGCTCCCAGGGAAGACCGCCCCAGGTGTCCCCACCAGGCTCGCCGGGGCGCGCGATGGTGAAGGTGCGCCACAGCTCCTCTCCGGTGCGAGCGTCATGCCCGGTGATGAAGCAGCTCTCCTCGATCAGGCGCGTGCAGCCATTGATTCCATTGATGACCTTGCCGTTGGCGATCACAGGTCCGCTCGAATTTTCGAATCCCAAGTCGGGGTCTGCGAGCTGGGCCTCCCAGCGCATCACACCGGTCTGGGCATCCAGCGCCACCAGGTAGGCGTCGTTCGTCGACACGTAGATCATGTCCTCCCAGATCGCCAACGTCCGGACCCGGCCGCGGCCGCCCGACATCCCGTCCGGGAACGTCCTGCGGTACTCCCAGAGAAGGTCTCCGCTGGCAGCATCCAGCGCCTGGATCGTGTTGCCCCAGTTCGGCAGGAACATGATATCATCGCGGATCAATGGTGCCGGCTGACTCCTGGTGCCGTCCTCCATCCCCCACACCCAGGCGAGCTCCAGGCGATGGACATTCTCCGTGTTGATCTGATCCAGTGGGCTATAGCCCCAGGCGCCCAGATTTCCTCGAGGGCTGATCCATTCACCAGCCGGCGGATTCCTGAGCTCAGCGTCGGAAACCGGGGTAAAGCTTTCGACCCTGGTGTATGTCCGGGTGATTCCGGTTCGGGTCTCAGACAGCTCGCCATAGTCGGGAACGGCATCCCTGCCCCAAGGCGAGGGAACGGAACCCGCGACTCCGGGAAGGGGGGTCGTCCCGTCGGTGACCAGTTCGGCCCCAGCGGCCATCGCAAGCCCCCCTTCCGAACCGAAGTTCAGCGGGGCGATCCCAGACTCGACTCCGTTCTGCCGCATGATGTAAGCTGTGACGGCGGAGTACTCCTCGTCGGTCAGCGACCCTTCGGATCCGGGAGGCATGGTGGAGCGGATGTACTGTAGGGCGTCGGCCACCGGCCGGCTTCCCCAGCTGTTTCGGAAGTTGGCTCCCCCAAGCTGAGGCGCCGTGCCCGCGCCCTGTAGGTTCTCAAGGTGACAAGGGGCGCAGGCGGCCTGATAGACGGGGATCCCCATGTCCGCCTGTCGGTCTGTGTAGGAGGCCTGCTGGGCCGAAGCCACGGACGGCGATACGCCGGCCAAGAGGAGGGCCAGAGCGCTCCAGGTAGGGGACACTATCCTTGGTCGTCGGATTCCCTGTTCCATAACTCCACTCCCGGAGTGAATGGTGGCCTCGATGTAGCAGGCCTCAACTCGACTTGTTAGCGGAGCAATGTGGTGGGTGCGCGCGCGAAGCGCGAACTGCAAACGAAGGGGCCTCTTGATCAACTACGAGGCCATAGCTTTGGTCGGAGAGACAGTCGGGGCCGTGGCGCCTAGAGCTACTCCTTGCTAATCGCCTCCAAGAAGGCCGTGATGTCGTCGATCTCCTGGTCGCTCATGTCGGCGACTATCCCAGCGGATGGGCTGGCCGCCTGAATCACCGCGGCGTCGGGATCCAGCGGTCCCGATCCCTGCTCCTGACAGCCCAGCGCGAGTGTGGCCGACAAGAATGCGATGGATGCCCTTGTAAGGCGAGCCTCCACGCGCTCGCTCAGATCACTTACGATTCGGAGGATTCGCGCATCCCACGCCGAGTCCCCATTTTGACCCCTCGGCGGAATCGCGAGACGTTGGGCGGCAGAGTCGCCTGACCCCTGCCCTCATAGGAGGGATGAAGATGGCACGAGCGTCGAGGTTGGTGGCCGCACTTTGCTTCGCGGTCGTATCGACCGGGCTGTTCTCGGTCGAGGCCCAGGACCCCGAGAGGTCCCGAGGGTGGGATCCCGACTTTGAACCGCCGAGGACCTCCTGGGGTCATCCGGACCTCCAGGGCAACTGGAGCAACGCGACCCTCACGCGTCTCGAGCGGCGGCCGGGGTTAGGCCGCGCATATAGCTGGGCACAGGCCGACAGCATCGTTGCTGCTGAGCAGTCCCGAGTTCAGGCGGGCTTCGAGCCGAGTGACCCGAATCGCCCGGTGCTCGAAGCGGCGAACGACCCTGGCTCATACAACCAGGTCTATTTCGACCGGGGGAATGGTCCGGCGATCGTAAACGGTGAGCCCCGGACCTCGTTCATCACCTTTCCTTCGGACGGCCGGATTCCCGAGCTCTCGCCCGAGGGTCTGAGGCGGAAGCAGGAGTACCAGGAATTCTGGTCTTCGTTCGGCGAGTTCGACCATCCGGAGCTGCGTCCGCTGGCCGAGCGTTGCGTCGTCTACTACGCCTCCAGCCCCACTGGCACTATGGGGCCTCCCATGACTCCCACCGGTGGATATAACAACAACTTCGTGGTCGTACAGAACGTCGACCATGTGCTCATTCACGCGGAGATGATCCACGACGTCCGGATTATCCGACTCGGCGAGCCGGACCTGCTGCCAGGGCACGTTCGGCCGTGGTTCGGAGACTCCTGGGGCCACTGGGAAGGCAATACCCTCGTGGTTGAGACCACCAACATCCACCCCAGCCAGGGCATTCGGGAGCCGCCTAACAGGATCGTGCATTCCGAAGACCTAAAGTTGATCGAGCGCTTCACGCGGGTCGACGACGACACGATCCTCTACGAGTTCGAGGTTCACGACCCGCGGACCTACAGCGAAGTGTGGGGCGGAGAGGTTCCCTGGGAGAGCTTCGACCAGCAGATCTTTGAGTACGCCTGTCATGAGGGCAACTACTCCCTTGAGAACGTCTTGCGCGGCGGGCGCTATGAAGACAGGACGGGCGCGCAGCGGGAGGACCGCTGACTCCGAAGCTGTTCGCCGCCACTCAGCGGAGGCTCGCATGACGCAAGTTCCCACCCGACCCGACCCGCCGACTGACGAAGAGCTGAACGCGTACATCCTCACGCGCTACGCCCTCCTCGGGATCGACATTTCCGTACTGCCCGAGTCCGATGAGGACGCGCCGATGGATCAAGAGCGGCTTCTCGCGAATGCCCGATCGATTCTTCGACAGGACGTCACCGCTGCCGACTTCGACATCGATCCGCAGTTCCACCTGCCCGTACCGCACCCCGCTCCGTTCACCGCGTGGACGGAGGAGGAGTCGCGATGAGCGACGCGATTTCAAGGATCGACCCGCCCCAGAATGAGAGGGTTTCGCGCCGCTGGTTCCTGAACCGGATGGCCTGGGTATCCTCCGCAGCTGCGACGGGCTCCCTTCTCTCGAGGGTGCCGGCCTGGGCGAGTTCCAGGGGCCCCGTTGTGACTCCGGAGGCGTTTGCGACGGACGTGAGCCCCCAGTCTGTAAGCGATGTCACGACCCTCACGATGTCCCAGGCGATGACGCTGATGCGCGCCGGGACCCTCGCACCGGCGGATCTGGTCAACGCGTACGTGGATCGGATCGAGTCGCTGGAAGGCACCTACCAGGCGTACGCAGACCGACTGAGTCGCGGGGACCTGTTGGCGCAGCTAGCCGCTACGCCCGACGACGAGCAGCGCTCACCACTCAGGGGGATGTGCTTGGTCCCTAAGGACAACTTCTATACCACAGATCTTCTCACGGAGGGAGGGTCACTCGTCTTCGAAGGCTTCCAGCCTGACTACGACGCCACAGCGGTCAGCCTACTGCGCGCCGCGGGCGGTCTCATTGTCGGGAAGGGACAGATGGGGAACCTGGCGGGAGGTCGTGCGCGCGTTTATGGCACCACAACACCAACCACGCGCAACGCGTGGAGTCCGGATGATGCGCGCTACAGCCCCGGCGGCTCGTCCTCGGGACCAGCGACCGCGGTGGCGGCCAGGCTTGCGGTGGCGGGGCTCGGCACCGAGACAGGGGGCTCGGTAATCGGGCCGGGGAACGCACAGGGACTCACTTGCATCAAGCCAACGTTCGGACGCATCTCGCTGCACGGTGTGGTCCCTCTGAGCTACACACGGGATCATGTCGGCGTTATGGCCCGCGATGCGAAGGATGCGGCGATTCTTCTCCAGATCCTTGCTCAGCCGGACCCTAACGACCCGAGGAGTCTCGGACTCCCTACCGCTCCCAACTACGCACTGGCGGCCACGGCCTTTGGAGGGGATCGCCCCCGAGTACGGTGGCGTACACGTATAGGCATCTGGCCCGAGTATCTCTCAGACGAGAACGAGCGCGTAAACGAGCTCCGTCGGACCTTCATCACCGAGCTCGAGCGGAACCCTTCGGTGCAGATTGTGACCGATGTGACGCTCCCGGATCAGTGGGAGGAGCTAACGGGTGATCCCCTCGGCGGGTCACACGGGGACCCGACGGCGTTTTTCATCGAGCAACTGCGAGACGACGTTCGAAACTTCGCCGACCGGCTTCCCCGATTCCTCAACGGGATGCTACAGAGCGCGGACACCTACGTGAAGGTGCAGCAGGCGCGCAATCTGCTCCTGAACAGGATACTGACGCAGCTCTTCAACCAGTGCGACGTGGCGCTGACCACCGGGACTGGAGCATTCGACGGCACGGGAATTCCGCTGATGTGCATGCCGATCGGTTTTTATCGCGACGCGGACACTGAACAAACAGTGCCGCGCGGGATCATCATGGCGGCACCGCCGTTCGGAGAGGAGCGATTGTTCGCAGTCGCCGCAGCGTACCAGGCGATCACCGACTTCCACCGAACACAGGCGGCCGATCCGGCTTAAGAGATGCGCCACGACTTCGGCTCAATTTGGGACGGTCACCGAATAGCGCGAGGTGTTGAGCTGCCGCGTGCCGGACTGACTATGGAATCTCAAGCAGCTCCACTTCGAATACCAACGTCGCGTTAGGACCGATGTTGGGGGGGCTCCCCCCCTCGCCGTACGCCTGGTCACCGGGGATCACGAACCGGTATTGGCTCCCCACCGGCATGAGCTGCAACCCCTCAGCAAAACCCGGAATCACACCACCTACCTGGAACGTCGCCGGCTCGTTCCGCCCGTAGGAGCTGTCGAACTCAGTGCCATCGAGCAAGGTGCCGCGGTAATGGATCGTGGCCCGGTCGGTAGCGCTGGGCCGGTCTCCATCGCCCGGCCTGAGGACCTCGTACTGAAGGCCACTTTCGGTGGTCGTGACGCCCGCGGCGGCACTGTTTTCAGCCAAATAGGCGGCCCCTTCCTCGGCGTTCCTCAGGGCCTCCGCTTCGTTTTCTGCCTCCGTCTCGGCTCGGATGGCTTCCTCGAACGCTACTAGAACCTCCTGAATCTCCTCTTCGGAAATCCGCTGCTCCCGCTCGGCCAAGGCGTCCTCCATTCCCACCGTCAAAGCCTGCAGGTCCAGGCGGCTTCCGGCTGCGCTGAGGTTGCGACCGATACTGAGCCCGATCCCATAGCTGGCTTTCTCGTCGTCACTTTCCAGGGACGCCGAACCCGGCCCCTGGCATCCGAAGGTCGTCGCGACGAGTACGGTCACCGCGATCCTGCGTCGTGTCTGCATGGGAGAATTCCTATTCTTATCGGGCCACCCACGGTGGGCCGATGATCAAAGCTGGGTCTGCAGCGGACTTGGGTACGAACTTCTGCGTGCGGCCATACTGATTGTCTCCGCCATAGAGGTTGCCGTCGGAGTCGACGGAAAAGGTATGCACTTCAAGGTAGCCATCCGGCAACTCCCTTGGCACGTTCCAGGTGTAGAGCTGATTGCCTTCGAAATCCAACTTGATGAACCGCAGGGGTCGCAGGTCAGTTATCCAGAGATGTTCGTCGTTGACGATGATGTCCAGGGGCAGGGCAAAACCCGACCAAACGTCGACAAAATCGACCTCCGCCGGATCATCCGTCGTCCTAAACACGTTGACTCGACCACCGGAGCGATCCAGGGCGAAGATCAACCCTTGCGGTCCGATGCCCAGGGCGTGTATTCCGTTGAACTGACCAGGGCCTTCACCAAAGCCGCCGAACTCCGAGATGTAGTTCCCATCGCGATCCAGAATGATCACGCGATGATTGTCCAGGCCGTCTGCTACCAAGATCCTACCATCCGGCAGAAACGCCACATCCTGCGGTCGAGCGAAATGAGTCCCGTCGTCTCCCGGGACATTTTTCTCGCCGAGGGTCTGGAGCAGTTCACTGCCATCGTTGGAGAACACATAGATCTGATGAAAAGTCTCATTAACGACCCAAACTCGGCGATCAGGGTCGTAGGGGCTGATGCGTATTCGGTGGGGCCCAGGTCCATCCGATCCTTCACACAGGTGGTCCCACTGGTTCCATCTTTCGATGACCTTGCCGTCACTGTCGAGGGTATAGATGCAGTTTCGCCAGACGCGGCGATCGGTGTCGCGCAGCACGTTGATCCCGAGCGAGCCAGCGTACCCCGCGAACCCTGGCGGAATCGGGTCAGGCAACACCGTCTCCCCGCGCTGGAGGATGAAAATGCGATCTGGCGATTCTACAAACACCCCTGAGTTGCCGCCGAACGCATAGCCGTCTTCAGCAAACGGCTGGTGCCAACCTGAAACGACGTCGTAGGGGCTGGGTCCGACGGGGCCTGGTTCCACGTCCTGAGCCAGTAGCGCCGGCGCTTGAATCGCCAGCGGCAGTAAGGCCAGTGATCCCGGAAGATTCCTCATCATTGTAGTCATCGCGTCCTCAGCTCTCGAATTTCATGTTTTCGCCTTTTTCTTATCCTTCCTTCTTACAGTCAAATCATCGCGCATGCAAATCCAGCGGCATTCTTTTCATTGAGCCGCAGGAATTGGTTTCCGAATAGGATCCACCGCCGCATTGTCGTCTCGGTCCTACCTTTATGGAGTGAAACGACCTAGCCTCGAAACCCCCTCACCGGCACAGAAAATGCGGTCTTTCTTGTGGCCCAAGTTGGTCGCTGCTCAAAGCAAAGTCGTCGAAAGGCGCCGACGCAGAGCCAGGGGACTTCCACACCAGCTGGTGTAATGTCCGCCGAGCCGCCAGCGACTCGATCAGAGGGAATCCGGTCGAGGGGGGCAGGTTTTCTTGGATTCTGTCGATCTCGCCCGACTCCCCTGATCAAAGCTTCCGGCACCCGCCATTCGTGCGCGGCGCAGCTTGATTCGTTGAGCTGATGGGGGAGGGGAAGAAAGGCGAGGCCGGTCACTCCAAAGAAGATCACCAAGGAGGTGGCTGAAATGAATGGGTCGCCTGGCACCGCACAGCGCAGGGAGGTCCGCCTACCTGTCGAGCTTACGTTCGATCGGTCTGCCCTCCTCCTGTTGGGAGAATCTCAGAACATGTCGCAGACCGGCATGCTCATCCTTGCGGAGGACCCGAAGCCACCTGGAACGCCGGTTCGGTTTAGATTTGACGAGTTTCAAGGACGGGCTGAGGTGGTCTGGAGAAGGGAAGCACATGACGGCAGCCTTCTTGGGATGAAGTTCACTGCCCTCGGGGAGCGAGGCCGCGTTGCTCTAACGAAGATCCTGAGAGGATCGGTCGTCTACAACTGAACTGGCCGCGACCGGCGATTAGTTGAGTCGGGCACCGCCGTTCCATGGGAAGGCCGGACCCTCCTCTGGAGCCAGAAATGTGGGTAATCATCGAGCCAGACCCGAAGCAAGGTCCGCCGCCAGAGGACCACTGGTATGCGGAGGCCAGGGTGTTCTACAGCCTGGACCGATCAGGGGTAGTTCATCGTGTCGTCCGAGGCAAGAAGGACTTGGAGTTCTATACCAGAGAAGAAGCAGCTGACTATAGCGAACGACTCGCCCGCCGCTTCCTCCAGAAGGTCCTGGGTAGCGAATTTGAGTGAGCGCACTGTAGATCGGGGCTGGTAGGGACTCCAGACCCCCCTCCCCTTCCCTCAGACTCGTCGACGCCGGTCCCACCTCGCAACCCTGGTGACGTATCCTCCATAGAGGCCAGTGGACTCGCGCCTCTCGCGTACCGACCCCACATTGGTCGCGCAGCAGAATTGCCGGTCGCCAGACTGCGCCGGGCAAGCTCAGCTCAACTCACAGCCCCAGTTTCGGGAGGTGAACGATGCAGGCTCTGGAGAGATTCCTGAGTCAGTTCGGTGCGTTCGACACCCTGGCCGCCGACCCCCGTTTTCAAGCCGTCGTCGTCGTCGTTCTGAGCGTTTTGGTCGCCAAGATCGCCGACTGGGTCCTCTCCCGCCTAATCACGCGCTGGACACGCCGAACGGCGACCGACCTCGACGACCGCATCGTCCAGATGCTCCATCGCCCCGTGTTCCTGTTCGCTCTCTTCGGAGGTCTGGCGCTGGCGGCAGATGTGCTGTCACTCGAGGGTGGCTTGCGAACGGTCACATTCGGCGTCCTTGGCACGATGGCTGTGGTCGTCGGCTCCGGTCTCGCGATGCGCCTGAGCAGACTGGCCCTCGAGATCCTGAGCCGACACCACCACCGCTTCCTCTTTGTCGACCAGCGCACCCTTCCGCTGTTTCGAAACCTGTCCAACGTGCTGCTGTTGGGGGCCGCCGCCTACTTCCTGTTCCTGGTTTGGAGGTTGGATGTTACCGCGTGGCTGGCTTCGGCTGGCATCGTCGGTATCGCCGTGGGCTTCGGCGCCAAGGACACCGTCGCCAACTTTTTCGCTGGTGTCTTCATCCTCGCGGACGCCCCATACAGGATCGGTGACTTCATCATTCTCGATTCCGGAGAACGGGGCCGGGTTACCCATATCGGACTGCGCAGCACGCGCCTCCTGACCCGTGATGACATAGAGGTGACAGTGCCCAACGCTGTCATGGGCAACACTAAGATCATCAATGAGACCGGAGGACCTCACGAGAAGGAGCGCATCCGCATTAAGGTCGCATGTGCGTATGGATCGGACATCGATCATGTCAAACGGGAACTTCTCGATTGCGCCGTTCGTCACGACGACGTGTGCACGGACCCGGAACCACGGGTGCGGTTTCGGGCTTTTGGCGCCTCCGGTCTCGAGTTGGAGCTCTTGGGCTGGATTGACGAGCCTGTCTTGCGTGGTCGGATCGTCGACGCCCTCAATACGGAGGTTTACCGTCGGTTCTCGGCGGAGAAGATCGAGATTCCGTACATGAAGCAGGACGTGTACGTAAAGGAGATGCCGGGTTAGAGCTGGCACCTCCGCCGCACAGAAGTAGGTTGAACCGAGGATGGACGTCGAACCCCTCTTTGGAGAGAGAGGCATGACAGGAGAATCTCGGTCGCGACAGGAGATCGTTCGGATCGGAATCATTGGAGCGGGTGCCAACGTGCAGGCGGTCCAGATTCCCGGCTTTCGAAGGATACCGTCATGCGAGATCGTGGCCGTGGCCAACCGCAGCCTGGAGTCCAGCCGGCGAGTTGCTGACGCGTTCGACATCCCCCGGGCGTATGCCCATTGGGGGGAGCTCCTGGAGGACGACGAGGTCGACGCCGTCCTGATCGGTACCTGGCCCTACGTGCACCGTACGCTAACGCTGGCCTCGCTGGAGAAGGGCAAACATGTGCTCTGTCAGTCTCGCATGGCCAACACCGCAGAAGAGGCAAGAGAGATGCTGGAGGCCTCCCAGCACCACCGGGGCCTCGTATGTCAGTTGGTGCCGGCCGGAGGTCACCGGACCCGTAATGTTCTGACAAAGCTGATCGGTGAAGGACACTTAGGTGAGGTACTTTCCACCGAAATACAGCGGTTGCGGCAAGACTTCGCCGACTTCAGTGGGGAGCTGGACTGGCGCCAGAGCCTGGAGCTCAGCGGGCTCAATACCCTGAATCTGGGTCTCGGCGCTACCTACGAAACCACGACACGCGTGTTGGGGCGGGCGACGCGGGTCATGGCGATGTCCAAGGTGCACGTGCCATATCGGCCGGAGGCCAGCGGCCAGTTGACCTCCGTCACGATCCCTGATCACGTCGACGTTCTCTACGAGTTGGTCAACGGCGCGCAGGTCCATATGCGGTTTAGCGCAACCACGGGGCTCTCGGGTGGAAATCAGATGTGGATCTACGGCACGGAGGGCACGATCCGCGTAGACACGAACCAGAACGTCTTCGTCGGACGTCGTGGGGACTCGGAGCTCCTTGAGGTCCCTAACCCTCCGGAGGAGCGGACCTCCTACAGGGTGGAAGAGGAGTTTATCAACGCGATTCGTGGACTCGAGGAGATCTCGATGACCACCTTTGAAGTTGGCGTTCACTACATGGAGTGGACCGACGCCGTTTTCCGCAGCGCTCAGACCGGACAGGCTGTGTATCTGCCCCTGTAGGCCGTCGCCCGGAGACCCATGGGCCGCGTGAACTGTCCCGGCTCAAGCAGCGAGATTACGCCGAAGAGTCTTTTGTTCGCCCAGTGTTCCGTTGTCGTACTGAACCTATAGCTCCTTGACGGTCATCTCGTGTCCCTTGGATCGAGCGGACTGATTTGGGCCGCACCTTCGCCGAGGCCGCCTTCGGGAGCCTCCGCCGGTGAGCCAGGGAAAAGCTCCAACCACTCGGTATCCGTACACTTACCCACACCGGAGTCAAACCCGCTCGTGAACGCAAAGAGGCGCTGCTCGGTCGTCCCGTGGAGCGACGGGTCAAACCAGGTCTGAGCGGGGTCGCCGATCAGAATCAAAGTGGCCGTTGCTTCCTCCAGGTCGCCAGTCTCCAGCAGGCCCGAGTCCGAGGCCGATCGTATCCACGCTCCCGCGAAGCAGTCGGCCTGAAGCTCACCTTGTTTTCGAGAGATGTTGAGGTTCGGAATCCAGTCCAAACGCCAACCGCCGTGGTGTCCCATCTCGTGGGCGATGACGTAGGCTGGCGCCGCGTCGCCCACGTCGCTCCAAAGCGTTTCAAAAAGCGAGGTGTGGTAATAGATGCCTGCGTTGGCGGGGCAGTAGGAGGCGTTCCACTGCCTAAGCTCGCCACACGGAGTCAGGGGAGGGAATGAGCCATACCCTTCGAATCGAGTGATTGGCTTGTAGAAGTAGCCGGGGATTGAGCTGAATACGACTCGCCACCACGCTTCGGCGTTCTCCTTCACGGCCACGTAGAACTCGCGCGGGGTGTCAGGACGATCGACCGGCGCAGCCGGAGACGAGCCTCCCTCCCCGCAGGCTGGGATCAGCCCGACAAGTGCCAGAACGCTGAAACGTGCGACGATTCGTCTCATTCGTCCCAATCCTCGCTACCGAGAGTGAAGTCAAAGGAGTCCGAAAGCGGGAATCGCTGCCTGAGGGCTCAACCTCTCTCCTTTCCGCTTTTGAGCTACGCGCCTCGCCCGTTCGACCTGATGCAATCTATACTGGGGACCTGATGCAAGAGGCGCTCCTACAAACAGCGGTGGCGGGTTGTTCTCTCTAGAGGCGGATTCTCGGGTGGCCCGGGCTCGGGTTACAACGAGCTGCAGGGCGCCGCAATGAATTGCCCCAGACGGCTTCTCGTCCTCGGCCTGCTTCCTCTCGCGGTGGGGTGGGGATGTACGGGCGACCCTACGGGCCCAACCGAGGCCCCGTTCTGCAGCAGCCGGCCTCCGTCGGCCATCGCGACCTTTGAGGATGCTAACCTGAAGGCGGCGATCCGGGCAGCGCTCTCGGTCGATCCACGAGCGGAACTCACCTGCGCGCTTCTTGGGACGCTAACCAGCCTGTCGGCGGGGCACTCCGGGATCGAGATCCTGTCGGGAATCCAGAATCTAACGAGCCTGACGACGCTCCGGATCCGCGCCAACTCGATCACCGACATCAGCGCGCTGAGCGGCCTCACCAACCTGGGTGCGCTGAGTGGGCTCACCGGGCGGATACGGCCGCACTATCAGGCAAAGGAGTAGTGGTGCTTTCCGACTGTCTCTGATTCGGGAGCTCTTCCCGCGATGTGGCCGCTAACGGCTTGGTGGACTCTACGGACCAGGCGCCGCCAGCCGGATGTTCATATACGTTATCGACCCGTTGATCTGACTGAACCAGTGTAGGGTCCCAGCCGGGATTACCACGACATCACCTACCCCGATCTGACGCGCCTCACCGCCCCGGATGCCGGCCGGCCGATCCTGGAGATCCACGAATCTGCCCCCCGTCATGAACGTGCCGCTGCCGCGGATGACTTGGTAGATTTCGTCGCGGTCAGGGTGGACGCTGGCGTTGTTGGGCTGTGACGCGAACCGTCGGCGCACCATCACCTCTGGTGCGAAATCGCCAGGGTTTGAGATTTGCACGCTCGCCCCTCCGCCGCCGGACTCACCCTGTTCATCCAGCGCGACCTCGAGCTCGTCGATGGAAGTGTACGTCGCGGGAAGCTGCAGGGGATCCTGCGCATTGACCACAGCAATCAACCCCAGAGGCAAACCAATTCCTAGCAGAACAGGCGTAAGCAGAATGGCTCGCATCGGTCAGTCACCTCCCTATCGGTCGGCTACTCCAAAGGAATCGTACGTCCGTTCACCGTGCCTGCTACCTGGCGGGCGAAAAGTCTGTCGGGTGCAGGAATACGGATTCGACGTTTGTTACAATCGGACCGTCTCTCTGTGACTCCTCACGCATGGTTGCCCATTCCGGGTCTTCGCCGAACCCCTGCCATGATTCGCGCGCTGCCTCACGGCTGTCGTGCGCTAACATGTAGATCATGGTGTTCTCGGACAGTCCGGATTCTTCATTGGGCACCCAATAGCCGACGCTCCTCATCCCCTGCTTGTGAAAGAGCTCGATCTCCCCCATCTCGCCGAACCGATTTAGCAGCGCGGGCAGGCGTCCGTCGGCTGTCGTATAGGTGCGCAACTCATAGATTTGGCGCTGCTGGGCCTCCAGGGTTGCCACCTCGCCAAAATACAATCCCATGGCAAATGAGACGACGACTGCGCCGACGGTGACGGCAAAGGTGCGAGTCATGGCTTCCTCCAATAGGTCCTTAGGTCATCATGAAGGCTCAAATGTCCGGCGGGCCCCGTGGAATACGCCGCGGGTTGGGGCGGAGCTGCTTCCCGCGCACCGGATAGTCACCATTGGGCGAGCCGGCGCTACAGTCAAGCGGGTCCCAGCGACCTCTCAGTTTGTTCGGGAAGCTACGGAAGTTGAACGGGACGAACGCCCTCAAGCCTGGGCAGCCCGCAGTCCTCCCCGGAGACGCCTGATGAGCCTTACCGCGCGCTCGAGCGGACCGTCGGCCTCGAGCAGCTCTTGCCGCTCGGCGGGCTGGAGCGGGAGGACGAGCGAGAGACCGTCAACGACTTCCGCGTCGGAGAGATCCGAGGGAGGCAGCTGCATTCCGGGCGAGACGGAGAGGAGGGCTTCTTCGAGTTCTTGGCGTCTCCGGGTAAGCAGCGCGCGGTCGCTCACCGCCTCCGGGAGCGTCTCCACCTCCGCGAGCCGATAGGGACGGCTCCCATCCTCGCTCAGGATACGAAACTTCACGAGCCCACCCAGGACGATGTCGTACCGCCCGTCGGGCAGTTCCTCGGCTGCCACGATGACCCCAGCGCAGCCAACGGCGTAGACCGGCGGTCGTCCTTCGTACTCCGCCTGGTAGCCCGGTTGCAGCAACACCATACCGATGATGCTGTCGCCCACGAGCGCATCGGCCACCATTGCGCGGTAGCGCGGCTCGAAGATATGCAACGGCTGTGTGCTGTTTGGAAACAGGACGACGTCCTGGAGGGGAAAGATCGGAATCGTCGCTGGCAGCGTCGTGGCTGCAGTCGATCCGGATTGGGCCGCGCCGGAACCCGGTGTACACAAGACGGCGATGAGCGCGGTGGCACACCCCAGCGTCTTGGGTCTCATGTGCCGCCTCTCAGTCGGAAGACGCGACTCTACGGCCTCTCAATCACGCCTCGAGCCGCTCGATCCCTGGGCCTGCATTCTCTCCTCATAACGCGCGCCGCTCAGAACGCCGGCAAAACTGTAATTGCCCTCATGGCAGGCGTACTCGTAGAGCAGGTCGTCGAACTTCTTGATCGGGATCTCTCCTCCCCAGACCTGGGTGTACATCGTCGGATCATCAACGGTGAACTCGTACAGGATCGTTTCTTCGTCGACCCGAGTGAAGCGCTCGGTCACCTTCATTTGCTCCGAGGGCGGGATTCCCTGGAGAGTCTGTTGTGGATGGAGGTTCGTGGTTTCGACCACGAGTGCGTCACCCTCCCAGCGCCCCCACGAGTCACCGAACCATGGTCGGATGTGAGGGGGCAGCCGCGGGCCGTCACCGATCTTGATAATCCGCGCGTCGTGGATCATCTCCGTCATGATCATCAGGTGATCGGGCGTCTGTACGATCGTGTAGTTGCCGTTGTAGGAGGTCTTGGGGACTATCGGAGGTCCGACAGGCCCGGAGGTGCCGCCGTTAATGATGCAGCGCTCGCCGAGTGGTCTGAGCTCCGGGTGGTCGTACAGACCAAACTGGCCCCTCAGGTCCCTGTCCTCCTGGATTCGCCGCTCACCCTCTGATGTGAGGGGCGGACGCCGGCCGTTCGCCGGACGGGTGACAAAAGAGGTTCTGGGTTGGCCATTGACGATCGCTACCCGCTGGCCCCGATCCCAGTAGACCTCGTTGTACTCGGCGCCGCTCAGTCGGGCCTCATTACTCAGAGACTCATCCCCTTGGTTGTCCTCCCTTCCGCACTCGACCGTCCCTGGGTTGACGGGGCAGCCTCCTGGTTGCTCCTCCATCTCCTCGACTTCCTCCCAGGTGAACACCGGACCCTTGCCTTCTTCACGCTCGAAGGGAGTGAGCCACATGCTCGTCCAGTTCCCCTGAAGGTCCGGATGGCCGTCGGGTGTCCTGAGGAGTTCCCACTTTCCGCTGTCGCTGGTCGGAGATTGCGCCGCTGCGCTCGGCGTCACGCCCTGAGCCGCGGTCGCACCGAGGGCCACAAGAATAAGAGTCGTGTAACGCGTTTTCATTCTCGCCTCGTCGAGTTTGAACCTCGTTGGGTGAATGCGCCTGTGCCCGTCACGAAGGCGATTGTTCTATCACAACGTACTAAGCCGCGAGCCCGAGTGCGAGAGCCCTGCCCGCTCGGACTTTCGGGGGCGCGGAGGGCAGGGGCCGAATAACATCCGAATATCTTCAGTGGGTGGCTACTGACCCTCGGTGGTGACTTGTGGGAACTGACCCGGCACCCCGGATTGCGCCTTGTCCGGCGGGTCGGTTACAATCCGTACCCCAGGCTTCCGCGGCCGTGCTACGGCGCGGAGCGCGCTTGTCGAGCAACTAAAGTGGGAGGAGAGACAAGGCGATGCAGCTAGCCCGTTTCTTGGCGATGGTCGTGGTTCTTGGCGCCACCTTGGGCGCGGCGTCCGGGAGGTCACTGGAGGCTCAGGACCCGACGGAATGTCGGGACCCGCGGAACGCATGCGACGGCTTCGATCGTTTTCGGCTGACCCCTTCGAACACCCCGACTTGGTCGCCGCAGATGATTCGGGATTCGGGTCGACCGATCGTGCCTGTCTTCGAGGGTTGGTTTCAGAATGAAGACGGCACCTACACGCTCTCCTTCGGCTACGCCAGCTTCAACCTCGAGGAGGCCCTACACATCCCTCGCGGGCCGGACAACTTCGTTGAACCGAGGGAGTACGACGGGGGCCAACCCACGTACTTCAAGGAGATTCACCCGTCCATTCGCCGGCCGTGGAACAGTTTCTTGATCACGGTTCCCGCGGACATCGGAGAGCAACGCGTCGTCTGGACATTGAGAAACCACGGGGAGACGTACTCCACCCCCGGGCATGTCACGTCAGCGTCCTACATTATAGAGAACCCAATAGCGCCGGCGCGGTACTTGCAAGGGACCGCTAGCGGCCATGCGCCCTCCATGCGTTTCGACCCGGCCGCGCCTTGGGTCCAAGGGCTCAGCGGCACACGGGCGGGTCCGCTCGCTGCGAGAGTCGGCGAACCACTGGAGATTTCTGTCTGGGTGGATTCGGGCGAAACTCTCTACGAGGAGCCAGAGAGCTGGCTGTACTGGATGCATTATTCGGGGCCTGGCGACGTGATGTTCAGCGAGGACGAGATCCAAATCCCATTGACTGAGGGCGAGGGAATCGGCACGACAAATGTTACATTTAGCGAACCGGGGGATTACGTTTTGCTCGTGCAATCGATCGAAACCCTCCGTAACAGCTTTGAATACCATTGTTGCTGGACCAACGGGTGGGTCGAGGTCACCGTCACCAACTGACCGGAGAGTTCGGGTGAGTACGATGAAAGGTCTTCAGAATATCTGGCTGGCACTCGCAGGAGTCGCGCTCGCTGGAACTCTAGCGTTACCGCAGGCCGCTACCGCACAGGACGTAACCTTTGCCGGCGACGTCGCAGACATCCTTCAGGAGAACTGTGTGAGGTGTCATCATCCGGGCACGGCTGCGCCGATGTCGCTGGAAACTTACGAGCAGGTGAGGCCATGGGCGCCGGTGATCAAGGCTGCAGTGGAGAACCGGATGATGCCCCCGGGCTGGTATATAGACCGGACGGTCGGAATCCAGGACTTCAAGAACGACCCGTCGCTCTCGGATGAAGAGATCGAGACGATCGCTGCCTGGGTGGACTCGGGCACGCCGCTGGGCGACCCGTCGCAGCTGCCAGAGCCGGTTGCGTGGAAGGCAGACCACGAGTATTGGGCCCTCGAAGATGAGCAGGGTTGGGGGCCACCGGACCTGATCGTCTCGTCGCCGCCGTTCACGGTTCCTGCCAATAGCGGGGATCAGTGGTGGGAGCCGGACGCAGCCATTACCGATGTAATCGATGGGGAGCTAACAGAAGGCAGGTGGATCAGGGCGGTGGAGACGAGGCCCGCGGACCAGGAGAGCGGATACGTCTTTCATCACGCTAACACGAGTCTCCGTCGGGCGACCGATGACGGGCAGCGGGCGGGTGGGGGGCTTTCCTCAGCCGCAGTCGGAAAGAGAACGGACATGTATCCGGAGGATGCGGGCAAGCTGATCCTGCCCGACGACGAGATCCACTTTTCGATGCATCTCTTCCCAATCGGGAGGGAAGTGGTCGATGCGCAGATCCAGGTGGGCGTTTGGCTTTACCCAGAGGGGGTAGAGCCGAAGTACACCACGAACGACGAGACTGGATTCAATTCGGGCGAGAGCCGTGATTTGGGCCTGCCGCGCTACACCGATCTGCTTATTCCGCCCAATGGCTACCAGATGATGCGGGGCAACTTTGTGCTCGAGCGGAATGCGCGAGTGCACTCGATTCGAGGTCACATGCACCTTCGAGGCGGGTATCAGATGATGGAGGCGATCTATCCCGACGGCCGCCGGGAGGTGATCAACAAGATCGACTGGAACCATTTGTGGCACACCACGCACATCTATGAGGACGATGCGCAGCCCCTGTTACCGAAGGGCACGGTTATTATCGCCACCTCCCTGTTGGACAATACGGCGGAGAACCCGTCGAACCCCGACCCGGACCAATGGGTGGTCTACGGAAGGAGGAGCGTGAGCGAGATGGCCCACGTCCGTTTCGGGATCACCTGGATTCCGGATGAGGACTTCGAACAGATGGTCGCCGAGCGGGAGCGGCTGAACGAACGGCCTGCCGCCGACGGGGGTTGAGGTCAGGCAGGAGGATGTAGCAAGTAGGAGGGAAGCCTGCCCGAAGCCCGTAGGCAGGTGAAGTGCTGGAGCAGGGAACCCGGGGCGGATTCGCTTCCGCGTCGGGCTCTTTGCTTTCTTGCCGCGAAGCGATGCGAAACTCGTGGTCGCCATGCGGAGATCCGGGCGAGATCGGGCCCTAGAATCCTTCTGTGCGTCCAGCGCTCGAAGAATCGCTTCAGTTTCCGCGAATCGTCTCCGCGTGCTAAATCGTAGTCGTCGACACCCGTTCCTGGCCGTTCGCCCCAAAGAAATCGAGGTCAAAACGTGAGGATTGTGGGACTGGGGCGTACGAACAGCCTCCTGCGCGCGGCGCCGATCCACTTGGTGGTCGCCGCTCTCGGGGTGATTTGGGCCGCACCGGCCTCTGCACTGCAGGAGAGCAGGCAAATCTACACGCTTCCTGCGGCTCGAGTGGACGAGGCACCGGTACTCGACGGAGTGCTGGATGATGCCATCTGGCTACGTGCTTCGGTGATCGACCAGTTCGTTCAACAGGAGCCCGAAGAAGGAGCGCCGGCTACCGAGCGAACCGAGGTCTTGATTCTCTACGACGCCGCAAACCTCTACCTAGGCGTTCGTGCCTACGACTCCCAACCGGGGGGCATCGTTTCCACCGAGATGCGCCGCGACTCGGAGCGGATCCTGCAAGAGGACAGCTTCCAGATCATCCTGGATACGTTCAACGATTCCAGGTCCGGATACATGTTCGTCACGAGCCCGCTGGGTGCCAAGCTCGAGCAACAGATATCGAACGAGGGCGGCGATAGTGGGCGAGGGCGAGGCGGTGCGGGTGGGGCTGGCAAGATCAACCGTGATTGGGACGGCGTCTGGCATGTCTCGGTGGGCCGACTGGACCAGGGCTGGACGGCCGAGATCACCATCCCGATGGTCACACTGCGCTTTCCGGCGGCGGAAAGTCAGGAGTGGGGCGTCAATTTCATGCGGAATATCCGGCGGAAGAACGAGCAGGTTTTCTGGGCGCCGATTCCGAAGGAGTATAACCTGGCTCGCGTGAGCCTGGCCGGAAGCCTGACTGAGCTGCGGTCTCTGAACCGCGGGCTCGATCTACGGATCAAGCCGTTCGCCGTCGGTGGAGGAAAGCGCACGCTTGCTGACGGGACTTCCAGGCAGGGCGACATCGGCCTGGACGTGAAGTACGGCGTGACGGCGGGGTTGAACCTCGACCTGACCCTTAATACCGACTTCGCGCAGGCTGAAGTGGACGACGAGCGGGTCAACTTGACGCGCTTTCCCCTGTTCTTCCCTGAGAAGAGGGACTTTTTCTTAGAGAATGCGGGTCAGTTCATCTTCGGGGCGACGGCGAGTAACAGTCGATTGGCCGATCTGTTCTTCTCGCGCCGCATCGGTTTGTCGGATTCAGGCGAACACATCCCGATCATCGGCGGAGCGCGGCTGACGGGTAAGATCGGTCAGAACAGTATTTCGATGATGGACGTCCAAACGGACGACGCGTTCGGCGAGTCGGGCGAGAACTTCTACGTTGCGCGCTACTCCCGAGACGTCCTTACCCGCTCGCGGGTCGGAGCGATCCTCATCAACAAGGCCGCCACAAGTGGCGGCCATTTCAATCGGACCTACGGGGCAGACATGTCCTACGCGCCTCACCCTGCCATGACCGTGAGCGGGTTCCTGGCGCAGACGAAGAGCCCGGGTGTTTGGGGCGACGACTGGGGCGGATATCTGAATGCGACCTGGAGAGACAGCCGATGGAGGGTGTACGGGGAGATTGCCGATTTCCAAGAGGATTTCAACCCTGAAGTAGGATTCATACCAAGACCGGGTGTTCAGATCCAGAAGATCCACTTTGAGCGGAACCCCCGCCCTGGCCGATTTGGGATTCGTGTGTTGGAGCCCCAGATCAACTTCCGCTTTGTAGAGGACCAGACCGGCCGGCTTCTGACGCGACAGAATCACAACTTCTTTGGGGTGCGCTTCGAGAACGGCGCCCGTCTCGCCTTCATCTTCAACCGGTGGTTCGAGCGGCTGGATGAGCCAGATCTGCTGGGGAACGGCGTAGAGATTCCGACGGGCGCATACAGGTTCGGTGAGTTTCGGGCCTCGTACAATAGCAACCCGGCTCGCCGGGTGTATGGGGCCGTCTCATATGGGCCGCAGGAGTTCTTCGACGGAACGCGGACGGACGTGAGCGTACGGACGGGTATTCGCCTAACCAACCAATTCTCGGCTGAGGGCTCGTATTCGCGAAATGACATCGACCTTCCCGTTCCCGACGGAGCCTTCGTCACATCCGTGGCCTCTTTCCGCATCGACTATGCCCCCTCGCCGTCGATGTCGCTTCGAACCCTGACCCAGTACAACTCGTTAACGGACCAGTGGAGCACCGCGGCACGCTTCCGGTACACGTATATGCCGGGGAGCGACTTGTACATCGTCTATGACGAGGTTCGGCGGGATGGGAGAGGGTTCACGGAGATTCAAGATCGCCAGCTGATCCTGAAGGCGACCTACCTGTTCTCGCGGTAACGGAAGCATTTGGGCTGGATCGACCGCATCGGAACCCCTTCGTGAAGCACGTGACTCGCTCTGCTCCGCAATAGGGGGCCTCGGGCCGATGTAGCTGAAGCCGCCTGGCGCCAGGCGAACCCGACGTGCACATTGCGTTTATTCATGGCGGGGCCGCCCTCGACTTTTCCGAGTGGGGAAGATTCAGCTCGCCCTGTGGACCCAATCGGAACTGCTGCTGCGCGATGCGGCGCTTTCCGCCAACGTGGGTTCCGACGGCTCCTCCCGGGAGACTCCGGCCGATTACGGCAACCCCACGGGAGCCCACCGCTTCCGCCTGATCCGTCGGGAGAGCACAGGGATTCCCGAAACGCACGCGGACATCGTCGATCTCGTGTATATCCAGAGCGGCCAGGGGACCTTGCAAGTGGGTGGCGGGCAGGTGTCGCGCCCGGGAGGAAACACGGGTGGGGCGCGGCTTTCTGTGGCGGCCGGCGACATCATCCATATTCCGGCCACGTACCCCCACGCCTATCTGGTGCCTGAGGGGGGGGCACCTCACCTACGTGCTCGTGAGAGTGCCGGCCTTCTTCCCCGAAAGCCGGTAGCTGGAGGCGCGAGGTAAAGCCGCACAGCTGCCGCGTTGAGTTCTTCGCTGGTCCGGGATACGGACCGTCCGAAATCAAACTTCGAGAGGCCGATGGACCGATACGGAGTGCGGGCGCGGATCGCCCGTTCGTGGGGATGGGCCGTCGGGCCGTTCCTGTTGGCGCTCTTGGGGGCGGAGGCCTTCCCAGTGAGGCCACTGCTCAGGATCCTCAGGACCGGACCGAACTGCAGGACCCCCAACAGGGAGGGGGCGCCGTCGGAGCTACGACCACCGAGGCTGGGCGCATCCTCACCACCATTCAAGCCGCTCCCCTGGAAGGAATCGTGGACGTGGATGGCGTTCTGGACGAGGACGCGTGGGCCGTGGCACAAGTGGCCACCGGATTCGTTGCGCAACAGCCTACCGAAGGCGCGCCTCCCGGTGCGCCCACCGAGGTCCGGCTAGTCTTCGACCAGGAAGCGCTCTACGTGGGAGCGCGCCTCTTCGAGTCCGACCCCTCCAACATTCGGGACCAGCTCGTACGAAGGGATCAGGAAGGCCAATTCGACTACTTCGCGGTCCTCGTGGATTCGAACCTAGATCGCCGCACCGGCTTCGTGTTTCAGGTCAGTGCTCGCGGGGCGCAATCGGACATGCTCCTCTTCGACGACATCCGTGAAGACCGCTCGTGGGACGCGGTGTGGGAATCCTCCGTCTACCGGGACAACCGAGGGTGGTCGGTGGAGATGCGAATCCCGTTCTCACAACTCCGACTCGAGGCCGCTGAGGAGGCCCAGACTTGGGGGATTAACTTCATCCGCCGAAGGGTCGTCTCCAACGAGGTGCTCCACTTCTCGCTCGTCTCTCGCCTCCAGCAGGGCTTGGTTAGCCAATTCGGTCGCGTGACGGGTTTACGGATCACCGAGCCTCCAAGAAGTATCGAAGTGGTCCCCTACCTCAACTCAACGACTCGCTCGGCCCCGTCGGACCCGAGAGATCCGTTCTTCGATGGGAGGGAGACAAGCCTCAATGTCGGAGGGGAGCTCACCTGGAGCCTGCGAGGAAACTTCAATCTGAACGCCACATTCAACCCCGACTTCGGACAGGTGGAGTCGGATCCGGCCGTCATCAACCTCACCGCCTTCGAGACCCGATTCCAGGAGCGACGGCCGTTCTTTATCGAAGACCGCCAGGTGTTTGATTTCCCCTTATCGGGAGGTAATCAGCTTTTCTTCAGCCGTCGGATCGGTCCCGTGCCGACCGGCAGCGCAGGCAGCGGGGCGGATTTCAGTGACATTCCCGTATCGACGACCATCCTGGGAGCGGCCAAGCTCACCGGGCGCACGGCCCAGGGCCTGTCCGTCGGCGTACTCGGGGCGCTGACCGAGGAAGAGGAAGGAAGGGCCTACGAACTCGAAGGCGGCACACTATCGAATCTTCTCGTGGAGCCGCGGAACGCGTGGGGCGTGGTCGGCCTAGAGCAGGACTACAACCAGGGCGATTCCCAGATCGGGGCCCTTTTCGTGGGACTGAACCGCGAGCTGAAGCACGGCGGAGCATACGGCGCCCTCCCGAGGTCTGCCTATGGCGCTGGGGTCAACTTGGTGCATCGCTGGGGGGAGCGTGAATGGGCGCTGATCGGGTTCTTCGCTGCGAGTCACGTCCGGGGAGATACGGCCGCCATCGCCCGCGTTCAGAATGATCCAACGCACTACTTCGACCGTCCGGATTCTAAGTGGGTCGAATTCGACCCAACTTCAACCCATCTGATGGGCGTCGAGTGGCGGTTGCGCTTCGAGCGCCAGCGGGGTGAGCACTGGACCGGTGCGGCCTGGTTCGGACAGGTAAGCCCGGAGCTTGCCATCAATGATGTGGGCTTCACGCGTGACCCCGAATCCTTGAACCTGGGCGGGCAGATCAATTATCGAGAAATTCAACCGGGAGACTTCCTCCGCAGTTACGCGCTCAGCCTATATACGACCCGCGATTGGAGCCACGACGCCCTGGCCGACCCCTGGTCTGCCCGCTCGTGGAGGGAGGCACAGTACCAAGCGCGATTTCGCTTCAACGTCGATCTTGAGTTTCTGAACTTCTGGCGCCTGAGGCCCTATATAGGATACTTCCCGGCGCAGCGAAGCATAACGCAGACGCGCGGGGGTCCGGTAATGAAAGTGCCATCCTACTGGGAGAGCCGGCTCGGGCTGAGCACCGATCTGCGAAACCGTATCAACTTCCAGCCAACCCTAACCTATCACAAGTACACCAACGGCAGCGGTCACCTCTGGCGAGCCGAGGTGCGGACGGAGCTTCGGCCCCGGTCGAATTTGGAGCTCCAAATCAGTCCCAGTTTCACTCACCAGCGAGACAACACGCAGTACGCGACCAGTAGCGCGGCAGTGCCTTTCGAACCCACCTTCGGGCCGCGCTATCTCTTCGCAGACGTGGACCGACGCGAGCTGGCCATGGAGGCGCGGATGGATCTGGCGTTCTCGCCGAACCTGACGTTGCAGCTGTTCGCCCAGCCCTTCATCGCCTCAGGATACTTCCTCAGCTACAAGCAGCTGATCCAGCCGGGAACGTTCCAGTTCGATCGTTTTGAGGAGGGGACTCTGATCGAGACGCCCAGCGGGGGCGCCTGCCAGGGCGGGCGCAGTTGCGTGAGTGAATACCATATTCGATACGTCGATTTCGACGGGGATGGAACCGCGGATCACTCCTTCCGTGATCTGGATTTCAATTTCCGATCCCTGATCATCAACGCCGTGTTCCGGTGGGAATTTCGAAGCGGCTCGAGGCTCTTTCTCGTTTGGCAGCGCTTTCAGGACGAGCGTGCTTCCGTCGGCGACTTTTCCCCGAGTCGCGACCTAAGAGCCCTCTTCGGAGCACCCACGGAGAACGTGTTCAGCGTGAAGGTAGACTATTGGATGGGGCTGTAGGGCGATGGACTCGTCTGTTAACCCTGCGAACTCACTCACTCCTCCGACGCGGAGTCGCTCCCGCCAATGGATTACTGTTGCCGTGTGATGAACTCGGCGGTGCCCAACTCCATCAAGGGTGCCACGCCCTCTGGATCGACACGCACCACCATGTAGGCCGTAAACTCGTCGGCCATGTCCCACTTATGCGGGGTCCCCGCTGGAATGATGAGCATGTCGCCCTTCTTGATGCTGATGTCCTCAGATCCGACGGCCGTTGTGCCTCTACTGCCCCGTCCGTTGCCTTCGCTGTAGGGTCGCCGGGTCCAATCGGTGATCGTGCCACCCACCTTCATGCGCCCCCTGCCCTCAAGCACGTAGTAGACCTCCGCCACGTCGTCATGGACGGCGTAGTTCAGATTCTCCCGTCCCTCGTATCGGACCACCAGGCTGACCCCCACCTGGTAGTCGTCGGAGCCTCCACCCATCCTAACCATGTTCATCGGTACGTCGGTCCCGCCCACCGCGACCATATTCTGCTCGTGCTCCTCAATTTGTTCCGCCGTTATCAGGGTGGCCGGGAGATCGTAGCGGTGATCCGCCAGTACCAATGGAGACGGGTCGATGGGTCGCTGCTGTGCCTGCACTGCTGAAAGGGCGCTCGACCCAAGCACGAGCATGGTCACGGCAGGCAATCTGCCTGTGATGTGCTTACAGAGCATTCTATTCATGATTGTTCCGCCAGAAGGAGGTTACGATGTGGGCCAGTCACGGCAGTATATGGCAATGGGAAAACGCATGCGACTCCGTGGACAGCCTTAAGAGGTCCTCAATAGCCCTCTTGGACCCGCACGGGCCTTCGCTCCGAGATCGACCGCATCGTGGCGGAGGTGGGGAACTGAGCCGCAACCACCCCTAACCTAGGCCTAGGAGGAGCAATGAACTGGGACGCCGTCGGAGCTGACGGTGAGATCCTTGGTGCAGTGGCTGTAGTGGCCTCGTTGATCTGCCTGGCGAGATTGCTTGGCCAGAACCCTATGAGGCTCCAAGGGACCCCGTTGACCCACCGACGGCCTATCCGCGCCTCCCTTGAGCCGCTCCTATCGCTATCGCAAGGACGATTCCGATGGCCAGCCACATCCTCGGGTAGAAGATCTCGCGCCTACTCCGGTGAGATGGTACCACTCCGGCGAAGACGGTGTAGTCGGAATTCATGGGTACCAAAGCGCGACGCCTTCTGACTCGGCTAACAGCTTCACAACGTCCCGAGTCTGTCCGCGGCATTGGTCGAGGATCGAACGGAGGGTACACCGACGAACTGGCGCGATCTGCACCGTGGCAGTCAGCTCGAAATCACTCGCAGGGTATCAGGGGGTAGAAATGACAATCGTTAGGAAGGTCCCGCCCGTGTTCGTTTCTGTGTTCTGGCTGATCGGAGTCGCCGCTGCCGAGCTGTCGGCGGTGCAACTTCGCCAGCTTCCGGCGGACGAGTACATCGCGAGGATGGACCGGCCCGAGCGGGTCGTCAATCTCATGGTGGACGAGGTCGTCGCGGCGCTCGACCTCCAGCCAGGAGAGGTCGTGGCCGACATCGGCTCCGGCAGCGGCGCCTTTTCCATCCCGATGGCGCGCGCGATCGGTCCCAGCGGCACCCTGTACGCCGTGGACATCGACCAGGACATGCTCGACTTCGTCGTGGAGCGGGCGCGGGATGCGGGGCTGGGTAACGTCCGCCCGGTCCTCGGAGAGTTCGACGACCCGCTCCTACCGGTGGAGGACGTGGACGTGGCCTTCCTTCACCGAACCTTGCATATGATCGAGCACAGGCAGGCATATCTGAACGCTCTCACCAAGTACATGGCGCCAGATGGTCGCATGGTGATCATCGAGAGGGGTCGTGAGGCTGTGACCAACTGGATGTGGCTCGAACGCTCGCATGTGGACATCTGGATGGCAGCAAACAGCTTCTATCCCGCCCAAGAATTTGAGGGGTTCGGCAACCGCTGGTTCGTCGTGTACCAACGACCCTACGGCGATAGCATGCTGCCTGGGGCCGCCAGCGACAGGTAGCCAGCGGGTGATGGAGGACCTACTGCAGAGAGCTGAATCCCTAGCCCTGCCTGCTGGGCCTTGGCGCTGCCCGAGGCCGGGGTCTCGCCGCTAGCCCCCCACCTCCGCCACGATGCGGTCGATCTCGGCTCTGAAGCTGGGGAAGAACTGATCGCGGGTTCCCGCCCAGACCTGACGCCATCCCTGGTTCCGCACCCCCCTTATCCAACTGGCAAGCCGCGCCTCGAATTCTTCGGAAGTGGACAATACGCCGGATCGGCCTGGGAGCCCCTGTAACGACTCGTTCCTCTTGCGCCTAAAGCGACGGGACACTCCTTTGAGGAATGCCATGTAAACGTTTGACGCGACACCCATGAGCAGACACTTCTTCGCCGCCCTCATTTGTTTGGCGGTATTCGTGTGCATCTATCTGCTCTGGTTGGAGCCGTTGGCCGCGAACCTCAGCGTCAATCCACAGGGCCTGTTCCGGTGAGTCTCACTGTCTCCTCGAAGCAGAAGGGTCATAGCGGCGACGGGTAAGGCCCGGCGCCGTAGACGCTATCTCACCAGGAAGGCTGTCCAAGGGGTCTTTCGAGTCCCCATCGTCGTCCACATACTCTTGCGCCAGCCCTTTCACGGCTAGTCCGGCACCACCTGCCTCAACTCCTCGAAGAAGTTCTGGACGAGGATGAGTCGTTCCCCCTTCCTCAGATTCCACTCCGGTACAGGCCGACAGGTCCGAGTTAAAGATGAGCCGAGTCGCCAACCAGCCTCGGTCGCCTTGCTTCTCAGGCACGACTAACTGCTTCCCCACGTCGTCCACCTCCAAACCGTAACGCGATCGCCCTTGCTCCTGCAGGCTGACCTGACCCGCTGAAACGAGACCAGGAGCAATATTAGGATCGAGCTGGTCTGAAGCTTTTGAGCGAGGAGGTCAGGATGGGAAGGAAGCGACACACTCCGGAGCAGATCATCACTGGACTGCGGGAGGCAGAGGTCGGTCTGGCCCGCGGCAAATCCGTGAAGCTGATCAGCCGGGAGCTGGGCATCACCGAGCAGACGTACTACCGGTGGAGGCGGGAGTACGGCGGGATGAAGGTAAGCCAGGCACGGCGCCTGAAGGAGCTCGAGCGCGAGAACGGGCGCTTGAAGCGAGCAGTGGCGGACTTGACACTGGACAAGCTGATCGTGGAGGAAGCGGCCCAGGGAAACTTCTGAGCCCCGAGCGCCGACGACGTTGTGTGGTGCGTGTACGTCAGCAGCTCGGGGCGTCGGAGAGGAGAGCGTGCCGGGTGCTCGGGCAGCCACGCACGACCCAGCGCCGGGCGAGGAAAGTGGCGAGTGACGAGGGGGCGCTCCGAGGTGATATCGTGCGACTCGCGAGTCGATTCGGCCGCTACGGCTACCGACGCGTCACGGACATGCTCCGCATCGAGGGCTGGGGGGTGAACCACAAGCGGGTGGAGCGGATCTGGAGGCAGGAGGGGCTGAAGGTCCCGGAGCGGCAGCCGAAGCGAGGTCGGCTGTGGCTCAACGACGGATCGTGCATCCGGCTGAGGCCGCTGTATCGGGGCCACGTCTGGTCGTACGACTTCGTGGCCTCGAGGACGCACGACGGGCGTGCGCTGAAGCTGCTGACAGTGCTGGACGAGCACACGAGGGAGTGCCTGGCGATCGTGGTGGCTCGCAAGATCCGCTCGCACGACGTGCTCGAGGTGCTGGCCGATCTGTTCGTCCGACACGGGCCTGCCGAGTATCTGAGGTCGGACAACGGACCGGAGTTCACCGCGAAGCTCGTGCGGCGGCGGTTGGGGCGCGTGGGCGTCGAGACGCTCTTTATCGAGCCGGGCAGCCCGTGGGAGAACGGCTACAACGAGAGCTTCAACGGCAAGCTCAGGGACGAGCTGTTGAACGGGGAGATCTTCTACTCGTTGGCGCAGGCGGCCGTGCTGGTCGAGCAATGGAGGCGCGAGTACAATACCGTCCGACCCCACAGCGCCTGCGGCGGCTTTCCCCCGGCCCCTGAGGCGATTAAGCCGTCGCCCTGGTTCCTGAGGATGCCCGTCCTTCACGGCCCTCCACAGCTGCTGGGACTAACATAGGATGTGGTACCGCTCTTCGGGGCAGGTCAGCATCCCATTGCGAGATGTCTCTCATAGAGCACTGGAGCCAGGGTCCCCGCGCCCCAGGTGTCCTGTCGCATCTAACACCCTTGGGCGAGTGCGTGTGTCCGGTTTCTAACGGGCCGTGAGCGTAACGCTTGACCCCGAGGATCTCCTGATCAAGCTTCTGACCTCCAGGATCTCCTGATCAGCCTTTTGACATCATAGTGAAGGAGGACCGGTCATGCCCGACGAACTGGTTTTCGGAACAAGCGTGTTCACCGTCCTAGCTCTTCTCGCCATTGTCCTGGTGGTCCTCTGGGCAGTGCCGGTACGACTGTGGATCGAGGCGATCTCGGCGGGCGTGCATGTAAGAATGACCTACCTCGTCGGCATGCGCCTGAGGAAAGTGCCACCAGCCCTGGTCGTACGACCACTCGTCTGGGCCACCAAAGCAGGTCTCAGTCTGAGAATCTCCGAACTGGAGGCACACTACCTGGCCGGTGGCCATGTCGATCGGGTGGTCACCGCCCTGATCAGCGCCGACAAAGCGAACATTGATCTCGCGTTCAACCAGGCGGCCGCCATAGACTTGGCGGGGCGGGACGTCTTCGAGGCAGTTCAGGTGTCGGTGAACCCCAAGGTGATCACCACACCACGAATCACGGCCATGGCGAAGGACGGAATCCAGCTCATCGCCGTCGCCCGGGTTACGGTGCGGGCGAACATCGACCGGCTGGTGGGGGGCGCCGGTGAAGAGACGATCATGGCACGAGTCGGGGAAGGGATCGTGTCAAGCATTGGATCCGCGGACTCACACCAGGCCGTCTTGGAAAATCCGGACAGCATCTCCCAGACCGTGCTCGCCAAGGGACTCGACTCCGGAACCGCGTTCGAGATCCTATCCATCGACATCGCAGACGTGGACGTGGGGAAGAACATCGGCGCCGGGCTCCAGACCGACCAGGCCGAGGCCGATAAGCGTGTCGCTCAGGCCCGGGCCGAGGAGCGGAGAGCCATGGCCGTCGCTGTCGAGCAGGAAATGCACGCGAAGGTGGAGGAGATGCGAGCCCAAGTGGTCGAGGCCGAGGCCGAGATCCCTAGAGCCATGGCGGGCGCTTTCCGAAACGGGAACCTGATCGCACGGTCTGATGGCTCAACCCCGGCTGAGACTGCTCAAGGGGATGAGTGATCCGAAGGAGGGCTGGTCACCTACACTGACCTGCCCCGAAGAGCGGTACCACATCCTATGTTAGTCCCAGCAGCTGTGGAGGGCCGTGAAGGACGGGCATCCTCAGGAACCAGGGCGACGGCTTAATCGCCTCAGGGGCCGGGGGAAAGCCGCCGCAGGCGCTGTGGGGTCGGACGGTATTGTACTCGCGCCTCCATTGCTCGACCAGCACGGCCGCCTGCGCCAACGAGTAGAAGATCTCCCCGTTCAACAGCTCGTCCCTGAGCTTGCCGTTGAAGCTCTCGTTGTAGCCGTTCTCCCACGGGCTGCCCGGCTCGATAAAGAGCGTCTCGACGCCCACGCGCCCCAACCACCGCCGCACGAGCTTCGCGGTGAACTCCGGTCCGTTGTCCGACCTCAGATACTCGGCAGGCCCGTGTCGGACGAACAGATCGGCCAGCACCTCGAGCACGTCGTGCGAGCGGATCTTGCGAGCCACCACGATCGCCAGGCACTCCCTCGTGTGCTCGTCCAGCACTGTCAGCAGCTTCAGCGCACGCCCGTCGTGCGTCCTCGAGGCCACGAAGTCGTACGACCAGACGTGGCCCCGATACAGCGGCCTCAGCCGGATGCACGATCCGTCGTTGAGCCACAGCCGACCTCGCTTCGGCTGCCGCTCCGGGACCTTCAGCCCCTCCTGCCTCCAGATCCGCTCCACCCGCTTGTGGTTCACCCCCCAGCCCTCGATGCGGAGCATGTCCGTGACGCGTCGGTAGCCGTAGCGGCCGAATCGACTCGCGAGTCGCACGATATCACCTCGGAGCGCCCCCTCGTCACTCGCCACTTTCCTCGCCCGGCGCTGGGTCGTGCGTGGCTTATTTCTTATAAGTCATCGTTGTTATTATATATATGACGTGACATCAGACTACCATACCCTCATTACATCCCTCTTTCAAAACGGGAATCCAGTGGACCGTAACGGAGGCTCGCGGACGAGCTGTCCGTGAATTTAACGAACCTCGCGTAACCCTTCGGCCAATCCGGGATGATGGCACGGATTGGCGTGATGCCGGCCTGTGGGACGCACGGGGGGGTGGCAAGACTGAGATCGGTCACACGCCCGCACGGGCGGACAGGCTTCTATCGAGCCAATCGCCGGGGTCAGGCCACCGCCGCCTGGAACGACGAGGTGAAGCAGTCCAGAAGGCAGCGCGAGGTAGGCATTCTCATGTGAGTGGTACCCTGGTCGATCTGTGGCACTCAGGCGGTCCCCATGGACCTGCTGATATCGATGGAGAGGACATCGATCAATGGGCGTCGCGCCTCAGGCAAGCGATCGATCAGCATCTGCCTGAGCGCTTCAGGCGTCGCAGGCCGTTCGAGACCCTCCGGATGTCCTGGGATCTGCTTCCCGGGAACGTCGCCGAACCAAAGAACGATGTACACGCCGCAGCCTTGCGCGCGCCAGTCCTGCGCATATTTCGCATCCAGTTGGTCGCTCGCGGCGTTCCACATGTCGGGATGCCATTGGCCCTTGATCTCGATCGGCAGCCCGATCGCGTTGCGGATGGCGGCGATGTCTGCCCTCGTCTGATCGGGCATGTGCATCTCCGGCTCGAACCGGATCGACGGTGGCAACTGACCAGAAATATGCTCGATGAGACGGTTACGGCAGAAGTTCTCCCCCCTTGGCCGTCCTTCGTCGGCCCAATACGCCTCCCACATGTCAGTGTTGCTCGCTTGCATGCGCTCCTGGAGCGTTTCGAGGCGATCTGCGAAGTAGGCACGCATGTCGTCGATGGTCTCGGGCAGGTCGTTCGCCATCACGCTCTGGAGCTGGCTGACGGTGGGGGCGGCATACTCGGAGTCCCGCCGTGTCCTGAGCTGGAGCGCAAGCGCGTGCTTTGCCGTATCGGCGTAAGTTGGGGCGTAATCCGTGATCAGGCTTTGCAATGCTTCGGTGGCTTGGGGCGATGGGCGGCTAGCGATCGCATGGATCGAGCGCTCGATGAACTCGCTTGCATCCCACGGGTGACAAAGGCCCGAAACGACGGTGTCGGGATACTCGGGATACGCGGTCTTGGGCCAATGCGTGCCGAAAGCCTCTACGATGAAGACGAGATGGGCGATCGAGAAATCGGCGAAGCGCTCGCCGCTTTCCCGGGTGATCCGGTTGCGGATGAACCAGAGGAAATCCGGATCCTCGATCGCAGCCTCGGCGAGTGCCCCACGGCGGCTCTCGAAGTCGACGTGATAGTCCACTGACAGCCACAGTCGCCTCGTCTCGAGATCCCGAGTGGCGTTCGTCTCGATGTCTGCGCACAGCGCCCGAATGGTTTTGTGCGGGGTATTCTTTAGAGCACCGGCCAGGAGCGCCGTCTGGACGGGAGCGGACAATGCAGGGTAGGCGCGCAGCCACTCGACGGCGAGGCGGCTAGCTAGGTCAGCCAGCGCGGCTTCGTTCGTAAGCCGATAAAGCTCATGGATATGTTCTAGATTGCGAGCGAGTCGAGGCTCGATGCTTGTACGGAAATGGGTCTCCCAGTCCGCGTCGCTCCTGAACAACGCCGTTTCAAGCGCGGAACCGATGTCTATCTGTCCCACGGTGCTCGACCCCGGCGCTTCTTGCAATGCCATGTAGACTGCGGCGAGCGTGCCGCGATCGACGGTATCGATCGGGCAGCCCTGGCGAAGCATCTCGGCGATGCCGCAGATCATGGGGGCCTCCACTCGCCAATGCTTGTTCTCGCGGTGCAATTCGGCGATTTCGGATGCGCTCGGCAGGTCGCTGCGGCTAAGCACCGCGACGAAGCCTGACAGCACCTGCTCGCTCAATGTCTCGCCAAGAAAGGCGCACACACGCTCTTCCGGGGACGCCTCGGAATCGAAACGGAAACCTCCAGGGAGCGCGTAGCTGCGATCGAGATAGACTTTGGCCGACAATTCGAGAACGCGGAAGTCGCCAGCGGCGACGTCCGCGGCCCTCTCAGCAAGGGCCTCGCGATGGGATTGATGGCGCTCCTCTCGCTCTGCTTTCACGCGAGCTCTGCGTTGCTCCTCTCGGATCTCCCATTCCGGCACGACTACCGTGGACATCTCGGCCAGTATGGCCAGCAGTTCTGGATCGCCGTTCGCGGCCTCGATGGCTGCATCGTGCACGACAGCAGGGAGGCCATCGGCGGATCGGTGGAACCGCAAGAGGTCGCGCCACGTGTCCGAGTCGATCGGGCTGTCTCCCGGGTGGGAGCCCAGCGCCCTTAGCACTCCAGCGACGTCCTCACCGGTCGGGCACAAATCGAAGCCCATCTCGCACAGAAGATGGCCAGCCAGCCAGGCATTGTCTGCGCACGGTGTGAGCAACACATGCCGGATCAGAGCGGCGCGAAGTGCCCGATTCTCGCTGAGTATCCCGGAGAGTTCTCGTCTCTTGTATTGGTCGCTGTCGCGTTCCTCCAGCCATCCAATCCATTCCCACAGGCGATCCGGTTCAATGGCTGAACCGGCTTCCAGGATTCGCACGGCAAGGTGTATCACCAAGTTCGTGGCGTAGGACGTCGCAGAATAATTGGCCGTCTCGATCAGCGGGCGTGCACGTTCGACCAAGCCATCAAGCAATGTTGCGAGCTGTCTGGTGTCGAGGTCGCCATAGAGACTGTCAGACACGTAGGGGAACTCGTGCAATTCGGATTCGCGGTCTTGATCCGCGGCCAGCCCCCCATACGCCAGGACGACATCGGCGGTAGTCCCAGTGGAAACGTCAGGCATGCCGACACGGCCTAGGATTTCGTAGGCAAGCCTCGCCGAGGCAGCGTCGTTCATTTCGAGAAGACGGCGCATGATCGCTTCCCAATCCTCATCGATGGCGGCGGCGTATATCGCATTCGCAGCGTGTAATCGCACCAAGACCGAGCGATCCCGATCGAACAGAATCTCGTTCAACGCCGGGGTAAGTTGCTGGGCCAATTCTGTCTTGAACATCGCCTGGAGAAGAAGAACGGTGAGCTGCGTATGTCTGTGAGGCGTTTCGATGATGGCGAGGATGTCGTCCTTGAGTTCCACTCGCATGAGACCGGACGCCGGATGGCGGCCCCAATCCTCGGACCTGAAGTAGGGGTCTCTTTCGGACAGTTCCTCTAAGGCGGCAAGCAGGCTGAGCGCCTCGTCCAGTCCAAGCTCTTCCGCGTCGCCGTATCGCAGAACGGCGTAGGGGTCGACGGCGATGCAACGGCTTGCCAAGGGGCCGCTGAAGTGCGCCACCCATGCATGCAACCCGCGCAGAGATGTCGGTACCCCCTCGCCCTGCCTAAACAGAGTAAAGATCCTTCTCTCGGATATTCCTGCATCGAAGCATTTGGCGAGCCACTTGGCGCCAAGAAATTCAGCGATTACGCGATGGATGTGCGTGAAGCGCCTCTCGCCCTCTGCCTGAAACAGGCGGATCTTGAGCGCGTCATTGCCGGCTTGGCCAAATGGAAGACGGGCCACGTCGGTGATGTTCACAAATCCATCGGTCGTTTCTGCGTAGGGACCCGTGCAAACGCCGATACGATCGCAGAGCAGTTGTGTCGCGCATATCGCGCCAGCCGCCAGCAGGAGTTCTTCTTCGTCTCTCTTAACGTGCGATTGCTGAAGGTGGCGAGGGTTTTTCTCCTTGAGCATGACGCAGCAGGCACGGTCGAAGAGTTGTGCGCGGGTTTCGGGAAGCTGACCCTTGTCCTGTGCGATCTCGCCGAGCATTCGCAAGGTCAAAGGATTCTTGTGGATGTCCTCGATTCCGCGGCTCGCGAGATGAATCAGAACACTTTCGGCATCGATTTCCGGAAATTCCTCTGAAAGAAAGGTGAGCGCATCGTCACGCGTGAAAGGTTGAAGATGAAGTACCACCGGAGCCACGCCATAGTCGTCCTCGATCCTCACGCGGTCGGCGGCACCGAGCCAATCGGCTTCGCGGCAAGAAAGGATGAAGGGCGGATTGTCCATTGCCGAGAGCTGTCTCAGCACGACCTCGACCGCGCCGCCGGGCGTGGCTGAGGCGATTTCGTCGAGCCCGTCGATGATAATCCGCTCGCCCTCGGCGATCAGCGACTCTGGGACCGCCATGCGTACAAACGTGCCCGCGCGAGAATACTTCATTTCGGGCCGCCAACCAAGCTCCTGGGTGAGCCAGCTCTTTCCCAGGCCGGGGTCGCCGAGGATCAGGACCGGCCCGAGAAAGGACGCGATTTCGTCCTGGCGGATGACTTCTTGGCCCTGTGTTGGATCCTTGTAGGTAAGTGTTCTCTCGATCATGGCTGGCATTGTCCGCCCAGGGTTGCGGAACAGTCGGGAACACCGGATGATTCCACGCCTAAACCCCTAAAATAGAGTCGTTACGAAACGCCGGTCAGCTTGGTGGCGTCCTTTGTTCGGAAAACCTTTGCGCATGTGTGCCACGATACGGTTTCGCTGGATGCGGCCCGCCTGACAACTGCGTCTCGGCGGCACTACAGACGCGAGGAAAGGCTCTCAGTCAGGCGAATACCGTTTCAATACATATGCCACCGAACGAGCAACTGGCATACACTCTCGATTACGGTCATGATCTGCCCCCCTAAAACGAGACCGAGTCCAGTTTTAGAATCTGGACGGGGTCAAGACACGAAAGGGGAGGGCACAATGGCCGCACCAAAGAGGCTGAGTCCGGCACAGATCATCAACCGGCTACGCAAGGCAGAGGTGGCCCTGGCGAACGGCAATACGACCAAAGAGGTGTGCCGAGACCTGGGGGTGAGCGAGCAAACGTACTACTGATGGCGGCGGGAGTACGGGGGAATGAAGCTGAGCCAGGCGAAGCGTCTCAAGGAGCTCGAGAAGGAGAACCAACAGCTGAAGCGGGCGGTGGCAGAGCTGACGCTGGACAAGCTGATCTTGAAGGAAGCCTCCGAGGGAAACTTCTAAGCCCCGAGCGGCGCAGACGCTGCGTGGTGCAAGTACGCCAGCGGCTTGGGGTGAGTGAGCGCAGGGCGTGCCGGGTGTTGGGCCAGGCACGCTCGACGCAGCGTCGGATACCGAAGCGAAGCGAAGATGAGGAGGCGCTGAGAGAGGACGTGGTGAAGGTGGCTCGCAGGTTCGGGCGCTACGGGTACCGGATGGTGACCGGGATGCTGAGGACGGAGGGCTGGGCCGTGAACCACAAGCGGGTGGAGCGGACCTGGAGACAGGAGGGGCTCAAGGTGCCAAGTAAGCAGCCGAAACGAGGAAGGCTGTGGCTGACCGACGGTTCTTGTATCCGACTGCGGCCCCTGTACCGACACCATGTATGGGCGTATGACTTCGTGGCGGACCGGACGCATGATGGACGGCCGCTCAAGATGCTGACGGTCCTAGACGAGTACAGCCGGGAGTGCCTGGCGATCGTGGTGACTCGCAGGCTTCAGGCGGACGATGTTCTGCAGACGCTGAGCGAGCTGTTTGCCGAGCACGGTCCACCGGTGAATCTTCGCTCCGACAACGGTCCGGAGTTCACGGCCCGAGTGGTTCGGCAGTGGCTCGGTGAGTTAGGCGTGAAGACGCTGTTCATCGAGCCGGGCAGCCCGTGGGAGAACGGCTACAATGAGAGCTTTAACGGCACGCTCCGAAACGAGCTGCTAAAGCGCGAAATCTTCTATTCGCTGGAGGAAGCAAAGGTGCTGATCGAGCAGTGGCGGCGCGAATACAACACGCATCGACCGCACAGCTCTCTGAGTTATCGACCCCCGGCCCCCGAAGCGATCCGGCCAGACCCGAAGCTGCTCAACCTACCTCTGCTTCTTGGACCACCCCCCAGCCAAAAGGAGGTGCTTGGACTAACACTCTAGGTGGTACCGCTCTTGGGGGCAGGTCAACCCCATCCACGCGACCGCGATCACGGGCCCGACAATCCATTTCTTCACGCGCTCCCTCCTCCCCGGGCCGTCGGACCGACGTTTCAGTGAAGCGTCATAGGAGCTGGGGCAACGGTCACCTTCTTCCGCGGTATCCAGGGCGAAGGCGCCCCGGCCTCATTGAAGCACGTCACGCATACGCTCACGCACGAAATGGGCCCTACAACCCTCCGACCACGGACGGGCTTACAATGGTTTAGGTGTCGGGGCAGTTGCGGGGAGGCCGCCGTCGATCAGTACGAGGCCGCCGCGCCAAGCCGTGGCTCAGAAGATCGATCATTATGGAGTCGGCCAGATCTGGCCGACTCCAGGCCTTGTGGGGAGAGACACCGACGCGATCGTCTCAAGGTTGGCGCAACGTTCGTGGCGGTCACCGCCACCTTCTTTGGCTGGCTGGCGGTGCGGGTATGTGCCGAGGGATCCGATAGGGTGCGCGCCCATGTGTTGAGATAAATGGCCGTCTTGTTCGACGCTCTCTGCCCACACAACACACTGACCTACGGGAGGCGCTCACGGTCGTAAATAGACAGGATTGCGCCTTGTCGTGGACACATCCGTGAAAACCATCGCCTACCTCCGTGTTTCCACGTGGTCGCAAGACGGCACCTGGCTCAGCCACGAACCCGGGAGGCCAAATGTGCCTGCGGCAGAGTGACTTCAGTCTCTCGCGACCGCGAACAGACTCTTCACCGCGACGACCAAGACCGCGCCCCCCAGGAAGAGCACGAGGTTCGCGATGATCCGGGTCATCCCCTCCCCGATGTAGGGGATCGCTCCGACAGCGCTGGTCGCTACGATCAGCGCGATCGCCGCTAAGAGGAAGGTCTGACTCTCCTTGTCGCTGATATTCAAGAATCCAACGACCAGGCCGAGCACGGCGAGTACCCAGCCAAACCACGCTTGTTCAAAGCCTAAGCCTCCGGCCACCGCGATGACCAGTCCAACGAGAAAAGCGTACTTCCCCACGAGTGCCATTGTTCCTCCTTGCTAGGAAACGGCAGTGCAGATACATAAAACTGTCCCGGGTTTGAGGTCGGGTCAATAGATGTGTAAACGTTTCAGGCGGCTGCTTTGCGCTGATGAGCTGAGACGGGCTTACCGTCCCTGAACTTCCTTTCTTCAAACACGTCCTTGAGCAGGTTTGGAGCGTCGAGCCTTCTGAAGCGTTTCTCCGCCACCGTCAGGAGCTTCCAGATGAGGGCGGTAGCACTGTCGACGCGCTTAAATCGTTTTGCTGCCGACGTGCGGAGCCGTACCGAAGCGAACGGGCTTTCCACCACGTTCGTCGTCCGTAGATGCTTCCAGTGGGCTTCGGGGAAGTCGTAGAACCTGACCATGCGGTCCCAGTCATCCTCGAGCACCGTCACAGCTTTCGGGTACCAGGGCCCATAACGCTTGCTGAACGCCTTACGAGCTTTGAGCGCCGCGGCCCGTGTCGAGGCGTAGACGACTGTGCGCAGCAGTTCCTTGGCCTCTGACTGCTCGCGCTGCGGCAGCCGATCCAGGACGTTCCCCATCTTGTGATTCCAGCACCGCTGCTCGCCGGCCTCAGGCCACACCGTCCTCGCCGCGCCCCAGATCGCCGCGTTACCGTCGGCCATCAGTAGCTTCGGCGCTGCGAGGCATCGAGCCTTGAGACCCCGAAAGACCTCCACCCACGAGTCCGTTGACTCCCGGTAGCCCGATGTGACGGCCAGAACCTCTTTCGTCCCGTCGCGCATGGCTCCCATCACCACCAGCAGCGCCGCTTTGTCTCGCTCCAGGCCCGCCTTCACGTAGATCTCGTCCGCCCATACGTAGACAACCTCACGGTCCGCCAAGGACCGCTTCGCCCACATCTCGAACTCACTCGACCACACGGCCCTGAGCCTGCGGATCGAAGCCTTCGACAGCGGCGCCCCCTCACCGAGTAGGCCCCTGAGCGCCAGCTCGAAATCCCCCTCGGCCAACCCGTGTAGGTACAGCTCCGGTATCAACTCCCCTACCTCCTTCGTCCGTCTCGCAAACAGCGGCAACACCCGACTCTCGAAGCGTTCCTCCAGACCCCGTACCCGGGGGCGTCGCACCGTGATCGTGCCCGAACTCATCGACAGCCGCCGCGCCTTGCCGTACCCGTTGCGGTAGCCCGGGCTCGCGTCCACCGCCTCTCTTCGCTTCGACTTCTCCCGGCCTAACAGCTCGGTGACTTCCTCCTCCAAGATCTGTTGGATGAACTCGGTGGCCTTCTCACGGACCACTCCCTCCAGGCCCTCCCACAGCGGCATGGTGGACTCGGTCTCGGGTCCCGCGATATCCTTCCTCATGAGGCGACGTTCCTTTCCCCCGGGTGGCAACCCGGGACTCGCTGCTTAATGGTCAGCGGAAAGGTACGTCGCCTCTCTTTTTACACACCCTTCTATGGGGCTGGCGGTCAAGACGCACCTTTTCGGCTCATTTTTTGACCGTCGGCGTCCGCATGGTTTGGATTGCGTCGACGACTCAGGGTGATGCGCTCGCAGGGTCCGCATCGCAGTCCGGAAGACGTTCACAGCCGTCGCGTTCTCCGCTCTGGAGCGGGACCATCCTTCTATCTGGGACTCTGTGGCCCATCGCTTCGTTCGGCTCTCCAGGGGTGCATAGCCTTTGAGTGGGGGCTTGGGCTCTCTGCCCCGGCCCACGGTGTGTATGGATGCTGTCCCCTGTAACCGGTCGCTTCCGTTTCGTCGGCCGCTTTCACCCCACGCTCGCCGATCCCGGCCCGGTTTACTCTGCTTCCAGTCTCTTGGGGTCGTACGCTTCGCCCGTGCGCCACACCGCTAGCACGATCGAGGCGAGCTGACGCGCGCGATCGTCAGCTTCGCCAGATTCGGCTTCGTGCCCCCCTCCAGGAGTCGCTCGTAGTGGCGGTACAAGGGTTCGTTTTCGGCCCGACCGATCACCGTCGTCGCCGCGCCCTTGAACACACGCTTCAGCGTGTGGTTGAAGTTCCGGTTCAGCCCCCGCGTCTGCTGTACCGCTTCCCTTACCCACCGCCCACCCGGACCCCGCACCCAGTCCGACGAGCTCCGCATCACCACGCCCAGTCCGCAGTACGCCCAGAATCTGCTCCGGCTCTGGAACCGGTACGGCGTCACCACCACCGGCAGGAGCTCCGCCGTCCGGATCGGACCCAGACCCGGGCACGTCTTCAGCACATGCCACTCTCGATGCTTGCGTGCTTCCGCCAGCAACGCCTTCTCGGCCTTCGCCCTCAATGCCACGAGTGCGTCGTGCTCCTCGTACAGCAACCCGGCCGTCGCCCTGCTCGCTTCCGGCAGCTTGGCCAACCACTCCTCCCGGTCGCGCTTCAAGTAGACCGAGCGCCCCGCGCCGTAGGCCACTCCTCTCGAGCGCAGCACGCTCTTGAGCC
Organism: Longimicrobiales bacterium; assembly: GCA_965197485.1. Lineage (GTDB taxonomy): Bacteria > Gemmatimonadota > Gemmatimonadetes > Longimicrobiales > Gaopeijiaceae > JAAXGI01. The sequence goes on along the minus strand of CBDANG010000011.1, from coordinate 460,736 downwards.
GGTTCTTCACCCGCACCGTGTCGCCGACCAGGAAGTCGTAGCTCTTCGCCCGTTCCCCAGCCGCCTGAACTGGCCCCGGTTCTTGTAGACCCTCGTCTCCAGTGATCCGATCCGCAGCTTCTCCGCCAGGGCAAACGCGTCCAGCTTGTCGGTCTTCGGGCCCCGGCTCTTGCCGACCCCCGCCACCGTCAGCTCCTCCACGTGCGGCTCCAGCACCTCGTACAGCCACCCCGACAGCGTCCCTTCTTCCAGGCACAAGTGCCGGTTCCTCGGAATCCCTCGCAGCACCTCGATCAGCGCCCGCGCGTTCGTTTCCACCACCTGCGAGCCCAAACGTTTTCCGCTGGGTCCTACGATCCCCAGCGTGCAGCTCGACGCGTGTGCGTCGAGTCCGATATATCTCTCCATCGGCATCCTCCTCTTGGATAGGTGGGTTGCTTCCTTGCGCGAACAATGATGAACGCGCACCCGTTCCCGGAGGAGAACGCCTCTTCGTCTTCGGGCTGCTTAGCTGCTGATCGGTACCGGTAGCGGTCGCCATGCCCCTATGATGCCTTTGATCCTAGCTCGTCGCCGATCTGGTCGATGACAACCCGGCAAGTGAGGGGCCGGGTCAGTGCGGCGCTCAGGATCCTGCTCATAAGAGCAATCGCGACTACGTAGACATCATCGTGGTCCTCCCGTCTCAAGAGATCTCTGCGTGAAGGCTGTCGAGCGCCGAAGAAGCGCGCGGTGGATCAACGGCTCCCTGCGGCCTCCGGTTCTAGAGTCTCGCCGGCCAAGTAGGTCGCCCAGTCGATTCATGAGCCGTGCCGATATAATTATAAAGTATTGTTAATAATAGAGATAGAGCTTATGACCTGGCTACTATCCCCTCATTACATCCCTCTTTCTGAACGGGAATCCACTGGACCGTAGCGGAGGTTCCCGGAGGAGGCGAAGGAGCGAACCTTGCGGGAGGGCAGTTTGTCGATGGCCCCTGTCCTCTCTCATGGCGAACTGTCAGATGATTTCCGTCTCAGATCACTCGGCACTGCTGCGGCTCGCGGCGATCTGTTCTCGGATCCACGCATCCACTTCGGACTCGATCCAGCCGACGGCGCGCGCGCCTAGCCGGATCGGTTGGGGAAAGCTCCCGTCGGCCACCCGCACGTAGATCGTGCTCCGCGCCAGCCCGGTGCGGGCCTGCACTCGAGGTAACCTCAGGACGCGCGCGGGCGCGTCCATGCTCTGTTCCATTGCTCTCGTCATCGGTCTGCCTCCGTTCTGTTCGGTGAAGAATTCCGGGGCGCCTTGCCCCGGGAGGGAACAGGGGCCACATGGGCCCGGCGGCAGGCCTCGATGAACACGGGGACCTGGCAGGCCATCGCCAGCCTCGGGGGTCGGCCAGGACGGAGCTGACGCACCAGGTTGGGATCTCCCACCGCCTGCAGGCCGAACGTCGACGGCGTCACGCCCGTGCGCTCGAAGGATGCATCCACTCGCGATTCGAAGTGCTTCGTCAGCGTCTCCATGGCAGTTGGGGTCGAGACCCGGCACATGAGGACCCGCTTATGCACTGCGGCGCACGGCGGAGCGCGACCGGATGCGGCCTCGGAGGATGCTGCCAAGTGAGTTGAAGGCCAGCCGACGGGTCGCGGCGAGGGGCTACAGGGCAGTGCATGACATCGATATTCGCAGGGCGGCCAGTGCGGGCGGACGGGGACGATAGTGGACGCCCCGGCGCACACCCGGTGCGCCGGGGACACTACCGAGCCGCCCGCGCTTTACCAGGTCGCCGTGATTCGGCCGAGCAGGCTGTGGTCCGGATTTCCCTGGCCCAGCAGGCTCTCGCGGCGCTGGGCATCGAGGCCGAACTGGAAGTTCATCGCGCCGCCCTGCAACACCGCCAGGCTGTAGCCCAGCCGGTAGTCGCGGCCCATCTCGGTGGTCGTGACTCCGAACCTTGGCGTCCCTACGAGCCGGCTCCCGACGGGCAGCGCGTAGCCGAGCTCGGCATCGAGCTGGTTGCCCGCCGCCGGGCTTCCGGCCCTCGCCAGCCCCTGCATCGTATCGCGGCCCCAGAGCGCCTCGGACCCGCTCATCGCCTGCCCGCCCCAGGACGGCGCCACCCGCGCCGTAAAGCCCAGCGGCGTGAGGCCGAGAATCGCCGCCTCGACACCCGGATCGATTTGCTGTCGCGACCCAGGGGGGCGGCATGCGGAGGTCCTCGTCCGACATCCGTGCGGACGGGCAGCAACGCTGCTGAGACGGTCCACATCGGGAGTGAGTCTTCCCGGGACGCGTCCAGCCCCCACAAGTGTCTGTGTTCAGTCCCAGTCGCCCTCGGCATCCCTCCTGAGCGCGTCGGCGAGCTCGGGATCGCCCTCACCGCGGCGGACTGAGCGCTCGACGAGATCGACGCGGCGTCCCAGATCGGCGAGTCCGGCGGCTCGCGCGACACCGTAGATGGCGGCTAGAGCGGCCGTCAGTGCCAACCCCAGGTGCAGGGCGATGAGAACGCCATAGTCCGAGAGGATCAGTGGCCAGAACGGCGCGAGATACTCGAGGCGTGATCCGGCGAGCAGGACGGCCGAGCCGGCTAGGGCAGCGGTCCCCGCCACATGACGGACGGGGACGCCGCTGTCCTCGAGGACCCTCTCGGCCTGCTGGTGCGCCTTCCAGAGCGGCTCGGCAGCGGGCGTGGGCCGGGGGCCGGGAGCCCGTCGGCCTGTTCAGCGTTGAAGACGGTGTACTGCCGGACGATAGGCGCGCGCATCCGCTCGTAGCGGTAGATGCGATTGCCTTCCCCGTCCCTGACGGGCCGGCCGCGCTCGTCGGTGACGGTGATCCGCCGGTGGTCCTGGTGCCGTTGGCGCTGATTCTCTAGCCACAACGCGACCGGAGTGCTCCGGCACGCCCCCCGAAAAACACGTTTTCGTTGACGCAGCGGCCTCAGCGGCCGAGTTTGAACGTCCCCTCAACGTCCCGTTCCCCCAGCAGGATGGTCTCACATGGCCCTGTTCGGTATCCGGAAATCGTTCCGCCCATCTGCCGCCGGGCTTCCGCTTGCACTCCAGGAACTGCTGGGTGAAGTAAAAGAGGAGAAGACGGAGCTCGAGGTTGTCCTCGAGCGGGTGCGCGGCGCCGCCAAGTCCATGAGCAAGGTGGACAAGCAGCTCGTCGATGTGGCGAGGCGCCAAGAGGAGTTCGGCGAGGTGCTAGCATCGGCTGAGAGCCGCGCTGACAGCGTCTCCGAGCTTTCTGACGAGGTTGCCCGAGCTCGTGACTGCGCGGCTGAGCTGGAGCAAGGCCAGGGCGAGGCTGGGGAGGGACTCGCTCAGATACGCGAAGAGATGGGGTCTTTCGAAGGGGAGATTACCGGGATCAAGGCTGCCCTCAAGGAAGCACGCAAGGTGCGCGCCGACGTGGAGGGGTTGGCCGGGCCGGCGGGCACGGTGGACCAGCTCAAGCGGAAGTCGGAAGAGGTGGGCGAGCGGCTCAAGGACGTGCGGGAAGGTCTCCACGAGGTAGAGGAGGCCCAGGAGACGCTGCGGAAGGGGCAGTCGGTGGAGCAGGGCGAGCTCGAGGAGCTACGCTCGCTATCGCAGCGTCTGGGACGCGAGGTGGAGGAGGCTTCCGCGCGGCTGGCCCGGATGGAGGCTGCAACCTCCAAGGTTACCAAGGTAGGGGAGGTGGCGTCCCGGGTGGAGCAGCAGCTTCAGAACCTTAATGCGCTTGCCGAGCACGTCAGCCGCAAGACCGGGTCTCTCGAGGAGCAGCGCGAAGTCGTTGACCGGGCGGCGGCGCAAGCCGCCCGCCTGGACGATCTCGTGTGGGACGTGGACAAGAAGCTCAAGAAGGTCACCGAGGATTCCAAGGTGATCCAGAAGACGCAGAAGCGAATTCTCAGAGTACAGGAGCTGGTGCAACGGGTGGAGGAGCAGCTAGGCACCCTGAGGACGCGCGAAGAGAACGTGGCCCGGGAGGGCAGGGGTCTGGAGAAGCGGCTGGGCGAAATTCGTGACGAAATCGACGCCGGGCTCCAACGCTTCGAGATGGAGCGTAGTGGCCTGGATACGGTGAACACACAGGTCCTCAGCCTGAGGAGCACACTCGGAGAGTTCGAGGGCCGGCGCTCAGACATGGAGAAGGCCACTCGCGATATGGCTGGGGCCACGGCGCGGGCGGATGAGTTGACCGCACGGCTGGCCACCCTCATGACAGACATTGGACGGGTGGACGAGCAGGCGGAGCGCGCACACGCCATGCGTTCCGTTTTGGAGCGGGCCGAGGCGTCCGCTGCGCGGGTGCGAGAGCGGGTTCAGAGCCTAGAGGACTCGCAACCGTCCCTGGACACGATGGCAGCCGACATCGTCGAGCTGAGCAAGGCGCACGACGGGGTCAACGATACGCTGGAACAGCTCAAGGAAGCCCGCGCCGAGGTGGAGCGGAGTCACGCCGCACAAGCGGACACCCGCTCCTGGCTGACCCAAACGCAGACCCAACTCGATGAGTTGAGGACTCAGGTCGCGGACATGGACCTTGCCGTCGCGCGCATCGACGAGACGCGCACGGCGTTGGATGATCTCGCTGCGCGCAATGACCTGATCGAAGAGCGCAAGCGCTTGCTGACGTCCGTGGAAGAGAGGTTGGACGACCTCGGCATGCTGTCGAATAGCCTGGACGAGCGCATGAGCGTGATGGAATCGCGTCGGGCTGCCATGACCGAACTCGAGGAACACGCTCGCGGACTGAACGACCGACTCGATGATGCCGACCGTCGTTTCAAGCAGGTGGCCCAACGCGCCGAAGAAGCTGGACAGGTGGAGGGGCGTTTTGACGCCTTGGCGAAGCGCGTGGAAGGCACGGAGGACCGGATCCGGGAGGTCGATGCGACGGTTAGGTCAGCCGGCCTCCGTGCGGCCGACGTGGAGTCGCTCGGGGTCAAGATCGAGGCCGTAGGTCAGGAGCTGGAGACGCGCGAGAAGGCTCTACAGAGCGCGATGGCCAATCTGGGGCGTGCCACCGCCCTGCACAAGGACCTCTCGAAAGGGATCCGGGATCTGGAGGAACAGGAGCGGCGCGTGTCCCATGCGGCTGCTGCGGCGGGCGAACAGGCCTCCCTCATGGCAGAGCTGGCTGACCAGGTCGAGGGCAGGGTGGGCAACCTGCGCTTCGCGGAAAAGCGCATCACCCAGTTCGAGGAGAAGCTTGCTGGCTTTTCGGCGGCCGAGCAGAGTCTGGAGCAAACGCTCCAGAACCTGGCCACACGGCAGGAAGGAGTGGACGCAGTGCGTGGAGAGCTAGATCAGTTATTCACCGCGGTGGAGGGCACGGTGAGCGACGTGAGGAGCATCACAGACGCGCGCCAGGAAATCCAGCGTTCTCGGGCCGTGCTCGACGATGTCCTCGAACGAGCGGCTCGTGTAGACGAGCTCGCGCTTGTAGTCGACAAGAAAAAGATGGAGATCGGCGACGCCGAGGAGCGCATGGCGCGACTGGACACGCTCCTCAACGACATCCAGGGCAGTCTCGAGACGGTCCACAGCCAGAAGGCGGTGGTGGACGCGGTGCTCGAGAAAGCGGGGCAGCTGTCGTTCCAAGCGAAGGAGGCCGAGGCTCTGATCACTGCGCTCCGCGAAGAGCGCGACGTGGCGGCGCGCGTGCTGGAGGCGGTGCGCGAGGCGCGCGAGGAGAAGCGGGTCAGCTGATCTAGCCGACGCGCACGACGTTGCAGTAGGCTCTAGCCCGCCGCAGCCACCAGACTTGTGCGTCTACGAGGCGTGCGGTCGTCTCCTCTGTGCAGCCCTTACGGGACTGCCTGATTCACATCTCAGGAGGGAGACGGTATGATCTGGCCAGCTCTGATGGCCTTCGCTAGGCCTTGGCAGGCAGCCCCTGCCGCCCATCGCCTCGTGTGCTGTGTCCTCGCCTGCGTGACGCTTTCGTCGTGCGCTGGCGGCGCTCCCGCTCCCTCTGTCCGCCCGGCTAGGGCATCGCTCACTCGGTTCACCACCTCGGTGACGGAGCTTCGGCAGCGGATGGAAGAACGCCCGTCGTGCGTCCTCGAGGCCACGAAGTCGTACGACCAGACGTGGCCCCGATACAGCGGCCTCAGCCGGATGCACGATCCGTCGTTGAGCCACAGCCGACCTCGCTTCGGCTGCCGCTCCGGGACCTTCAGCCCCTCCTGTCTCCAGATCCGCTCCACCCGCTTGTGGTTCACGGCCCAGCCCTCCGTCCTCAGCATCCCGGTCACCATCCGGTACCCGTAGCGCCCGAACCTGCGAGCCACCTTCACCACGTCCTCTCTCAGCGCCTCCTCATCTTCGCTTCGCTTCGGTATCCGACGCTGCGTCGAGCGTGCCTGGCCCAACACCCGGCACGCCCTGCGCTCACTCACCCCAAGCCGCTGGCGTACTTGCACCACGCAGCGTCTGCGCCGCTCGGGGCTTAGAAGTTTCCCTCGGAGGCTTCCTGCAAGATCAGCTTGTCCAGCGTCAGATCTGCCACCGCCCGCTTCAGCTGTTGGTTCTCCTTCTCGAGCTCCTTGAGACGCTTCGCCTGGCTCAGCTTCATTCCCCCGTACTCCCGCCGCCATCAGTAGTACGTTTGCTCGCTCACCCCCAGGTCTCGGCACACCTCTTTGGTCGTATTGCCGTTCGCCAGGGCCACCTCTGCCTTGCGTAGCCGGTTGATGATCTGTGCCGGACTCAGCCTCTTTGGTGCGGCCATTGTGCCCTCCCCTTTCGTGTCTTGACCCCGTCCAGATTCTAAAACTGGACTCGGTCTCGTTTTAGGGGGGCAGATCAGGAACGCGGGTGCTTCCGAGACGCTTGTTGAGCCATTTGTCGATGACATTTCGGTTGGGGCGTGAGCGGCCTCTGCAATGTGCAGCAGCCAAGTGTACGAGGGTCTCCAATCGAATTGTATTAGCCTGGAGAGCGGGCACAGTAAGGAGTCCGGCAAGCATAGGGACAGTAGACGGTAGTGTCGCGATATTTGTGTAAAAGGGGGTGAGGGGTCCGGGGAGGGTGGACAGCCCGGGAAAGAAAGAGGAAGCTCCTTGTGAATGTTCATCATCACACGAACCCGGGGAGTCCGGGCCTGCGCCAGCAGGTCCGGAACCGGAAGGGAGCTTCCTCATGGAAAAGATGGTTGAAGTTGAGCGGGCCACGCAAGAAGAGTTACGGCAGGATTTGAAGTCGTTGTTTCAGGGCGCGATTCGTGTGACGCTCGGGATGGTGCTGGAGGAGGAGTTGAAAGCGATGGTCGGAGCGCGTCGTTTCGAGCGGGTCGGCAGCCGGAAGGACCACAGGAACGGCACGTACCTCAGGCGCCTGCTCACGAGCTTGGGTCAGATCGACGTGACGGTGCCGCGCAGCCGGGAAGGCGGCTCGCCCGCCGACGTGATGGGCCGCTACCGGCGCAGGAGTGAAGAAGTGGACGAGATGATGGTGGAGGCCTACGTGAGCGGTGTGTCGCAGCGCAAGATGGGCGACGTGACTGAAGCACTGCTGGGTGAGCGCGTGGGACGCTCGACGGTAAGGCTGGTCGCGAAGCGGCTCGATGGGGCTGTAGAAGCGCTGCGGAGCGCACCCATCGAGGGGCCTCACCCCTATCTGTATCTGGACGCGACGTTCCTCGATGCGCGCTGGGCCAGGAAGGTCGAGAACGTGAGCGCGCTCGTGGCCTACGCGGTGGATCCGGACGGTCACCGCCGGCTCCTGGCCATCACGCTAGGCCCTGAGGAGTCAGAGGACAGTTGGTCGGAGCTCCTCGAGCAGCTCCTGGAGCGAGGTCTCAGCGGCGTCGAACTGGTGATCGCCGACGAGCACGCGGGCCTGGCAGCTGCGCTGCGCCGCTTCCTGCCTGAGGTGCGCCGTCAGCGCTGCACCGTGCACCTGCAACGCAACGTGCTGGCCAAGGTCCCGCATCGCCTGCGCAAGCGTGTGGCGCGCGAGGTTGCCGCCGTCTTCCGGGCCCCCGGGATCGCTAAGGCGAAGAAGCGCCTGGCCGAGATCACGGCGCGCTGGCACAACGAACTCCCCCAGGCAATGAGGGTGCTGGAGCGGGGCTTCACGGCCGCCACCCAGTTCTACGCGTTTCCCGAGCCCCACTGGGCCAGGCTACGCACCACGAACAGCCTCGAGCGCCTGCACACCGAGATCAAGCGTCGAATCCGGAGCGCCGGCGCCTTCCCCGACCGAGCCAGTGCACTCCGCCTCATCACCGCAGTTGCTCTGAGGACTAGTGCGGTCTGGAGCGAGCGCCGTTACCTGGACCTCTCACTCCTCGAGCCCAAGGAGGTCGCCAAGGCAGCCTAACCGAAGCATCGAGGAGCTTCCTCTCACTCTTACACACAACTCGGGACTTGACCCAGTAGACTTCGGATCGCGCCTGCCCATGCAACGGGCGATACGTCTCAACTCAGGAGCATTTAGCGGAATCACTTCGAACCGGATGACGGCGAAATCGATAAGACAGGCCTGCTTCGGGATACGATCCAAGCAGGTGGTTGGTCAAGCCTAAGTCTATTACCAACGAGCTCCATTGGTATGGACGGATTTGAGTACTCGGCGAACGCGCGCTGCCAGCTGGCGTCGTCTGGAAAAGGCTCCCCGACGTCGCGGATGCCTTCGTCCCCGGTGAAACCGAGGTAGAGCAATACCACGGGTATCCCGAGAGTGACCAACCTCCACGTCCAGGCCAGCCGGTTGGCGAGTTGGTAGTGAGAATCGCGGGCGATCGTGACTCGAGGATGGATCTGTTGCCACGCGTCACACGCTTCACCGATAGCTGCGCCGATTCGCTTGTGGTTCTCCCAGCTTTTTCGAGACGCGTTGGGCTTCAACTGCTTTCCGGCTGTAGACAGCTCGGCCCAGTTCGCCTTGGCTTCGACAAGTAATAGCCCTGGGCGCTCATCGATACGGCAGCCCACGGCGATGTCCCAGTTCGGCGTGTTGCCTCCTTGGTGAGCTAGCCACCAACCTGCCAAAGTGGGCCAGGCCGTATTGGCTGGAAGGCAAGCCCGCCCAAAGGTCTCGAGTCGAGCCTCGTCGGGCGATGCATACCCTCGGGGCATCCATTGAACGTCTTCGTCCATCTTGAGCGGAATTTCAGGCATGAGGCCAAAGAGTTCGCCCAAGAACGCAGGTTGGTCAGTCCAATCGAGTACGTGCTTCCGGCTTCCTCGATACATGGTTGCTCAATGTAAGGGATCACGATGTGGCGTCGATCATATCATCGAACGGCAATGCGCCCAAGATCAGGTCGAACTCCGTTGCCTCCGTGCTGAAGGCCGGTTGTACGACGTCGAGCGGTGGAATCAGGCGGACCGACCCCTACAGCTGTCAGAAAGTGCGAACGTCGGGCGGAAGCGTTGGAGTAGGCCTTAGCGAGCACCCGTGGGGGCGAGCGCTCGGCGGCGGACGCCCGTTGCGGGACTCGGTTGCCGAAGAAACGGATCAGCAGCGCGAGGTGATCGAGGCTGCCCTGTCAGACAAGGTCCGCAACTAGGTCGAAGCGGCCTATTGGTGCACGGACCTGTTCGAGCGCCAGCGCCGGTTCACGGACGACTGGTCCGTCAACCTAGCCCGTGAGAGTCGAGACCCGGAGGGTGGGCCGATTCGTTGGTCCGCTGTGCTCATCACATCCGCGATGGCGCAGCGCGAGACGGGTCCCTAGAGACTGGATCTTGGACGCGGATCGGTGAGGGTCGGCGGCGACCGGCGAGGGCACATCACACAAAGGGGTGCATGTGCACTAAGACGCCATTTCCATATGCCCGCCGGCGCGTCCTCATGTGGCTGGCCGTTTTGCAGTTGCGGCGCGGCCGCCGAAGCGGCGGTGCCGCTCCAGAGCTCGTTCCCGGTAAAATGATCCCTGCGGGAGGGCCGTTCACTGGCCCATCGAGACAGGCTCGCCCGAATCTCCCATAATCAGACGACGGGCTCAGTAGACAGTCCCACGGAAAGGCAAGCTATGCCAGCATCATCGAGGAGTATTGACGAGCGCGCTCTGACGAAGGGCCAACTCCGCAAGCTGAACGCACTGCGTAGGTCCGTCGGTGAAGATATCGGCGAGCGGGCGTTTGCCGAGTGGCTCACCCGACAAGCAACCGTAGAGGCCGTACAAGCGAGCGACCGGAACGCCGAGTTGATCGCCGAGAGTCTTTGGCCCCTTGTTGAGAAAGGCGAGCTCGCGATTCGTCGTGGCGGCTATGTGCTCAAACGCGCGCGCGGGCGACTCATCGTCGAGCCAGCCGCGAAGACCTAGACGCCGAGCGCCGGCCCGACGGCCTTCCCGCCAGGGATCATTGGATCGGGAGCGACCCCCCCCCCACGCCATCACTAGGGCGTCCGCGGGCGGGGTCGCTCCCGTATCCGCCTCATCGGCCCGTCTGGCCACGTCCGGCCGGGCCGATGAGGCGTAATACGCAGTGGCGTCGGCGGATATGCGGTGGGCTCCGTGTGAATCAGGGCCGGGCCAGTCTGTGAATCGACCCCCCGCGTCGTTTTCACGCCCTAGTGGTGGCATGACACGCAGGCCGGTCATCGGAACTGCGCTCCTGAGAGGCGCACCGTTTGCCAGGTGCGGCCGGTGTGGATCGGCCCTCGGCCGCGCTGCTGGCGTGCCTGCTTCGTCAGCGCGACGCTGCGTTTCAACGCGGCCTGAAGGCCGCCGAACTCGTCGAGGATCTGGATCGCGCCTTGAAGGATGGCCCGCTCGATGCGGGCGATCTCTTCACGGATCCCGGCGTCCGGTTCGGCCGGGCCGGAGGCTTCTGCCCAGCCGCCGAGTATCGTCCGGGCCCGAGCGAACTCCTCGAGAGTGCGGACGACGGCCACGACCTCGACGGACCGGCCGCGCTCGCTGAGTGCCCTCCAGAGGCCCAGGTGCGCTTCGCCCCACGAGCGTAGCGCCGTCGCGGTGTCGTGTCCGGGCTCGACGTAAACGAAGAGTGCGCGCTCGGCCTCGGAAGCGGCCCGGCGCTGGCGGATGTCCTCGGCGCCGAGCGCCCGGTAGATGCGCCGGCTGAAAATCCGGCACACGCGGCCGATTCCCTTGATGCCGGGCACGGTCTCTTCGGTGGCCGCGCCTTGCGCGATCAGGGCGTGGACGCCGCGCCGCACCTGTTCGGGATGCGCATCGAGGAACCGGGACCACTGGGCGCGGATAAACACGCCGCTGTGGAGACATGCCAGCGCGATCCACTCGGGCCTGGCGTCCCGTCCAACCGAACGGCTCGAGCGCCGCTTCCCGTCCCTGCAGATGCGCGATCACCTGGGGGCTTCCGTGACCAGGGCACGGTCGGCCTGGAGGTAGGTGATGAGGATACCCATCGGGTTGTAGACGACGAGCTCGGAGGGGATGACGGTGAGGAAGGTGAACCGGAGCGTGAGCGACCACCGCTCCCTCAGGGTCTCCTGCCCCTGCCGGAGGTGGACCAGGTCGAAGTCGGCCGTCGCGCCGTGCGGGGCCTCAGGTGCGGGGTGGATGCGGAGCACGACCTGCTCGACCTGGAGTTCGGTGTCGGAGGTGCCGGCCGCCATGGCGGCGACTTCGGCGCCGTCCCTCGTGAACGGGGCGTTCGCCAGCTCGGTCGACAGGAAGCGGAGGCTCCGGGTCCAGTGCTCCTCGACCGTCGCCCGTCGCCGCGAATAGAAATCGGAGCTGAAGCGGTTCCGAAAGAACTTTGCCGATGACGTTCCAAGATGGCCCATACTGTCCCGTAGTGACCCCATAACCTCCGAAACTACAGCGTTTTGCGTTACGCAGGCTGAGTCGATTCGTCTCTTGCCGTGCCGGGACACCTATTGTATTCTCCCTTGAACAGTGTACTATGAAGTGATCCGCAGCACGGGAGAATACGATGGCACGGCGACCGGCAACCCTTACTGCCGCCTTCGTTCGGACGGTGAGCAAGCCCGGCGTTTACGGCGACGGACGCGGCTCGCGCGGCCTGAGCTTGCGCGTTCACAGGATGAAGAGCGGCCGGCTATCGCGCACATGGAGGCAACGGTTGCGCGTCGCGGGGCGGCTGACGACGACCGGGCTCGGCCGGTTTCCCGAAGTCTCGTTGGCGGAAGCCCGGCACAAGGCCATTGAGAACGCGCGGGCCATCGGCCAGGGTGTGGACCCGCGCGGCAGCGGCGTCCCGACATTTCGCGAAGCCGCCGAAGAGACGATCCGGCTACACGCCGAATCGTGGAAAGCCGGCTCGCCGCTCCCCAGGGAATGGCACTCGACGTTCAGGCTGTACGCCACGCCGATCCGGGACAAGCCGGTGGACCGGATCACGTCGGGCGACGTGCTGGCGTGTCTCCGGCCGGTATGGAACGTGAAGCCAGCCGCCGCGCGGAAAGCCCGGAACCGGCTCCGCGCGGCATTTCGCTGGTGCGTCGGACAAGGCTACATCTCGACGAATCCCGTGGACCGCGCAGTGGCCGCGCTCCCGAAGGTCAACGGCAACGGCACGACGCACCATCGCGCGCTCCCGCACGGTGAGGTTCCAGACGCGCTCCGGCGGATTCGGTCGGCCAACACGCAGGTATCCGCGCGGCTCGCCGTCGAGCTGATCGTCTTGACGGCGGCGCGCTCCGGCGAAGCGCGCGCCGCGACGTGGGACGAAATCGACACGGCGGCGAAGGTTTGGACGATCCCGCCGGCGAGAATGAAAGCCGGCCGGGAGCATCGCGTGCCGCTGTCCAGCGGCGCGCTCGACGTGCTGCTGCGCGCCAGCGAGCTTGCCGGCGATTCGCCGTTCGTCTTCCCGACGCGGGCCGGCCGCGCGCTGTCCTCGAAATCCACTTTCCGGGTGCTCCAGCTGGCCGGTGTCACCGGGACGACGCTGCACGGTTTCCGAACGTCGATTCGCAGTTGGATGGCCGAAACCGGCGTGGACCGCGAGACGGCGGAAGCCGTGTTGGCTCACGTCGTGCGCGGCACCGAGGGCGCGTACATGAGATCGGACCTGCTGGCGCGCCGGTGCGAAGTCATGCAGGCATGGAGCGACTATGTCGCATAGTACGCGGAAGGATGGACCAGGGTGGCGCTCAACGTAGACGACGTGTTCATGGGACTCCGACCCCGAACGGCCGTCGGTCGAGCTTTCGCGACTGAGCGGACTACCTCGTCGGCGAGACTCGAGACTAGGAGGTCTGCCCGATCCGGCGATGCGCTGTGCTAACCCTCGCCGGTTCCGGCATCGGTCGCGCAAGGGATATCGAGGCCAGGAGCTACCCTGGGAGCGAGTCCCCTCCAACGTCCCCCCCAACCTCGCCCGTGCCGGGTCAGCTGCTCACGCCTCCAGTTGAAGCCCCTGCCACGGGTCGCGCGCCGTGGCAGAGGACAGCCGGACGCCGCTCGACGACACCTCCCCCCAGCGCACACCCGCACCGTTGCCCCGTACGCTGCTCGACGAGCAGGCCGGACCACCTGGTACGAGACTGTCGAGGAGATGCAGACCGATCTGGAGGCCTACCTCGAGACTTACCAACCAGAGGCGGCCGCACCGCATCCGAGGCCATGGAGGCCCACACGCCGTACCAGATTTCTTTCCAAGCCGGTCTGCCGGCCGCCAGGAAGGCCGCGACGGCCAACAAGAGAAGCCCAAGACGAGGCAGCCTAGACGCAGCTCCGGCGAAATCCGAGTGTCAGGCGATTACCATCCCTGTACACGCAGGAAGTGGATCCCGTTGGCCTGCTTACACAGGCATCCCGCCCAAACTATTGGTGACATGCGGCAGCAATATCGCAGGCGGGGAACGAGCTAGGATCAGAATGTGTGTAAAAAGAGAGGCGACGTACCTTTCGGCTGACCAGTAACCAGCGGATCCCGGGATGGAGCCCGGGGAAAGGAACATCGCCTCATGAAAGATGATATGGCGGGAGTGGGGAGTGAGTCCACCGGGCCGACATGGGAGGTGCTCGAGGCTTGGGTGCGGGAGCGGGCCCAGGCGTTGATACAGAGCATCTTGGAGGAGGAGGTTACAGAGCTTCTGGGCCGTGAGAAGTCGGAGCGGAAGCGGGCTGTGGACGCGCCGGATGGCTATCGCAACGGATACGGCAAGCCGCGGCGGATGGCGATGAGCTCGGGGACGATCACGGTGAGGCGTCCGAGGGTTCGGGGACTCGAGGAGCGGTTCGAGAGCCGGGTGCTGCCGCTGTTCTTGCGGAGGACCAAAGAGGTGGGCACGCTGCTCCCGGAGCTGTACCTGCACGGTCTGGCGGAAGGGGACTTCGAGCTTGCGATGAGGGGCCTGCTGGGCGAGGGGGCTCCGGTGTCGAAGTCCTCGATTCGGCGTCTGAAGAGGGGCTGGACGGAGGAGTTCGGAGAGTGGTCGAGGAGGCCGCTTGAGGACCGCGAGGTCGTGTACATGTGGGCGGACGGGATCTACGTGAAGGGCGGGACTCGAGCGGGACAAAGCGGCCGTGCTGGTCGTGATCGGGGCGATGCGGGACGGGAGCAAGGAGGTGCTGGTGCTCGTGTCAGGCTACCGAGAGTCCGTGGAGTCGTGGTCTGGGGTGTTGCGGGACCTGAGGGCCAGGGGCATCGGGGCTCCCCGGCTCCTGGTCGCCTACGGCAACGCGGCGATCTGGGGCGCGGCGCGGCAGGCGAACACGGTGTCAGCGTGGTCCCGCACGAGCGCCGGGGCGATCGAGAGCGCCTGGTCGACGGGATACCGGAGCACGATCAGGCTGGCTTGCGCGGCGGTGCCGGAGTGGAGGTCGGCTGGACAGTGATTGGGTCCGTTGGCAGGCCATCCGCGCGCGATCGATGAACTCGTCGCCGGTGGCGTTGTTGGTCAGGGCGTCGGTCACGAACAAGTTGGCCAAGCGGGGCGGGACTGTCCAAGAGCGTTACCGTGGTAGAGGACGGAATTGACGAACTCAGGGAGCGGATCTCCGTGTTATCGATCACCCGTGACCGACAAGACATTTTGTCGCTCATACCAGCGGCGATACGAGCGGCAAAAGATCTTGGCGATCATTCGTGATCGTCATCCGTTCTTCCTACCTTCCGCAACGTCGAGCAGGCGGGGGAATACGAATAGAGCGGGCCGCCGACCGCGCGCAGGCTCGATCTTATGCAGTACGGTCGAGTCACACAGGCGTGCGAGAATCCGACGCGCAGTGGGCGAAGACGATTCGGTTCCTTTAACGAACTGGGCGCTCGTGAAGACTGGATGCTGGAAGATCGAGTCGAGGACCCGAATCGCATACCGTGAGTTGGTAACCTCGAGGACACGGTCCTTCATCTCTTCGTAGAGTCCAAGAATCGCCTCGGTCTTCATCAGATTATCCTCCGCTTGCGTTCGAACGGCTTCGAGGAAGAATTCGCACCACCCGCTCCAGTCGTCGTCGCGCGATACGGATCGCAACCCTTCGTAGTAAGCGTCCCGGTTGGCTTCGAAATAGGCACTGATGTAGAAGGCCGGTTGGCGAATCAGCTCTCTTTGCCACATGAAGAGGGGCACGAGCATGCGACCCATGCGGCCATTACCGTCCAGAAACGGATGAAGGGCCTCGAACTCGGCATGTAGAATCGCAAGTTGGACCAAGCCATCGGGTTCGTCCCGGTGCATGTATCGTTCCCAAGCGCTCATGGCGTCGCCCAGATTCTGCGTGGCGATTGGAACGAACGTGGCCTCTTCCACGGGGCAACCAGGCGGGCCGATCCAGTTCTGGAGACGCCGATACACGCCCGGTGAGCGCTGTTTGCCTCGGCCGCTCGCTAGAAGAACCCGGTGCGATTCGCGAATGACCCGCAGGGAGAGCGGGAGCTCTCGCAGCGTCCTCTCCGCGTGCCACATCGCCCTGCGGTATTGGATCACCTCCAGGATGTCGTCGCGACGAGTGGGGGACCTTGTCTCACCCCGCGCTTCGAACTCAAGGACCTGGCCCATCGTCGCTTGCGTGCCTTCAATCCTCGAGGAGAGCACCGCTTCCTGGGTAGAAAGGGGCGCGAGCAGGATGCTGGGATCGGGAACGGCCGACAGCATGCCGTCGTACCTCGCGACAGCGGAATACGCAGGACCCAGCAGTGGAACCAGCCTCTGCCAGTCCAGGCGCTGGTCTGGCGGGAATCGCCCCTCATGGTAGAAGACTGGCGGCACTGGTTTCGGACTCCTCAAGTTTCTGGGTTTCCCCCTTCGTCCAGACGTCACGGGGGTCACAAGCTAATCCGGGTCCCGTCGCATGCCAACGGGTTTGGTGATCATTTCAGCGAGAATACGACCCGGAACGAGTCTTGCCGATCATCTATGACTGTCAAGGATGTCAACTACGCATGACATTGTGTAAATCTCAGTTGACACCGCTTTCACTTGGGTGGGTCATGTCCCGGCTGCGGACAGTTCCGCAACACCGTTGCGGGTGAGCGGCTGGGCCGCAAGCGGGTTGCACGCCTGATGAAGGCGCTGGGCATCGAGGGGATTACGCGCCGACGCTTCAGGACGGGCACGACGAAGAGGGATGCCGAGGCCCGGCCCGTGCCGGACCTGGTCAAGCGCGACTTCTCGGCCGACGGCCCCGACCGGCTTTGGGTGGCCGACATCAGGTACGTGCCCACCTGGGCTGGCTGTATCTGGCGGTCGTGCTGGACGCGTGGAGCCGGCGGATCATCGGCTGGGCGATGGCGCCGCAGATGCCGGCCGCGTTGGTGGAGGAGGCGCTGGCGGTGACGGTGCGGCGATCAACCATCAGGAGGCGCCGGCAAGAGGGACGGGGGGCGAGCCCCGCGCCCGGCAGTTTTGCCGGAGCGCGGGCCTCCGGGGGATCAAAGGGGGCGGAGCACCCCTCGCCAGCCCCCAATGTCACATATTGGGTAGGCTCGTTCCCGCGCGCTAAACGAACTGGACCGCCGACGCTTGGAAACCTGGGCCGTCAAGAATCTCCATGCCAGTACATTGAGGAGCCCGATTCCGGTGTCACAACGGGCAAAGAGGGGATGTCCCATTGACATCGAAAGCGTGCGGCGCTGGCGCTGGCGGCCCGGGCCGGATTCCAGCCCCATCCCCCAACCTCTGAGAGTGCAGCCGCCAAGTCGCGTGCGTTTAACTCCCCGGAGGATTTGCCGCTTAGAGGTTGCCGTTTCAGGGCGGGCCGTGCCAGCTTTTCTGGGCTGTCGGCCGCCACGACAGAGGATGAGAGCACGGGGGCGGATATGATCTGTTTCCAGGTGTTGTTTTGCTAATCCGCCTCCTCGGTATAGTCTTCCAAAACTGAAGCGGACAGATGGTGGAGATGAGGCTGGGCCATCAGTTCACGCACCGAATTATAGGAAAGGTAAGTGCAGTGACCTGACCCGCTGAAACGAGACCAGGAGCAATATTAGGATCGAGCTGGTCTGAAGCTTTTCAGCGAGGAGGTCAGGATGGGAAGGAAGCGACACACTCCGGAGCAGATCATCACTGGACTGCGGGAGGCAGAGGTCGGTCTGGCCCGCGGCAAATCCGTGAAGCTGATCAGCCGGGAGCTCGGCATCACCGAGCAGACGTACTACCGGTGGAGGCGGGAGTACGGCGGGATGAAGGTAAGCCAGGCACGGCGCCTGAAGGAGCTCGAGCGCGAGAACGGGCGCTTGAAGCGAGCAGTGGCGGACTTGACACTGGACAAGCTGATCGTGGAGGAAGCGGCCCAGGGAAACTTCTGAGCCCCGAGCGCCGACGACGTTGTGTGGTGCGTGTACGTCAGCAGCTCGGGGCGTCGGAGAGGAGAGCGTGCCGGGTGCTCGGGCAGCCACGCACGACCCAGCGCCGGGCGAGGAAAGTGGCGAGTGACGAGGGGGCGCTCCGAGGTGATATCGTGCGACTCGCGAGTCGATTCGGCCGCTACGGCTACCGACGCGTCACGGACATGCTCCGCATCGAGGGCTGGGGGGTGAACCACAAGCGGGTGGAGCGGATCTGGAGGCAGGAGGGGCTGAAGGTCCCGGAGCGGCAGCCGAAGCGAGGTCGGCTGTGGCTCAACGACGGATCGTGCATCCGGCTGAGGCCGCTGTATCGGGGCCACGTCTGGTCGTACGACTTCGTGGCCTCGAGGACGCACGACGGGCGTGCGCTGAAGCTGCTGACAGTGCTGGACGAGCACACGAGGGAGTGCCTGGCGATCGTGGTGGCTCGCAAGATCCGCTCGCACGACGTGCTCGAGGTGCTGGCCGATCTGTTCGTCCGACACGGGCCTGCCGAGTATCTGAGGTCGGACAACGGACCGGAGTTCACCGCGAAGCTCGTGCGGCGGTGGTTGGGGCGCGTGGGCGTCGAGACGCTCTTTATCGAGCCGGGCAGCCCGTGGGAGAACGGCTACAACGAGAGCTTCAACGGCAAGCTCAGGGACGAGCTGTTGAACGGGGAGATCTTCTACTCGTTGGCGCAGGCGGCCGTGCTGGTCGAGCAATGGAGGCGCGAGTACAATACCGTCCGACCCCACAGCTCCTGCGGCGGCTTTCCCCCGGCCCCTGAGGCGATTAAGCCGTCGCCCTGGTTCCTGAGGATGCCCGTCCTTCACGGCCCTCCACAGCTGCTGGGACTAACATAGGATGTGGTACCGCTCTTCGGGGCAGGTCACCCCCCGCATCCAGCGCTCGCCATCAGCGTCCATTGCGATCCAGCATAGCGGAGCCATCGTCTCGGCCCCGCGGGTGCTAGCTGGCCGGCGCGGCCGCCCCGCAGGGCAGCCTAGTAAGATTCATGCTATATCATCCCTATCGGGTCCGATAATGTATATAACTGACTTGTGAACATTGCGTTATAACGATGCGTAAGGATTTTGTCTGTCCCGTACCGATCCGCTCCAACCCCTTGTATCCGCTAATTTAGGGAATTATACGGTTAACTTGACGGCGTCCCGCTTGTCCTCACCGGGGAGGCTGTCATGGGAGTTCTTCAGTGGTTTCGGCACCGAGGTAGTCCTTCACGGCTTGCTCAAGAGCCCGAGCGAGCTGGTACGCCGCCGGAGGGGTCAAGAGAACATGGAGCGGATTCGTGGGGTCAGACCGATCCTCCCGTGACTCACGGGCTTCGTGTTCGAGTTTCATCGACAGGATCCCGCGTGTACTACGCTCGTTTCCTACCTCCGCGCCCGTCAGAAAGAGAGCGCCGCGTACTGGAAGCCCGGTTAGGAGTTGAGCTTCCTCCGGTGACGGAGGATGAAACTTGAGCATCGACCCATACTACGGCGCCCTGGCGCTTGCGACAATCTCTCGCCCGCCCTATCGTGCGGACGTCCACTATTCACGCAGGCCCCTATGTCGGGTTACCTGCTAAATACAACAGCCCAGGAAACACGCGAAGGTCGCCACGCGGGTAGCTCCCGCAAGGCCCGAGCAGGGCGAATAGGCAGGAGCTTTCCCGCGTACCTGCGTGATAGTGGACAACGGCCCGGCACCCGTCCGGGCCTACGTCCACAAAGCGCGGGGGCGGGGCATTGTCAGAGGCGGAGGAAGACCCGAAACGGAAGCGGGAGGAGAAGGAGGCGCTTTGGGGTTGCTCGGGGTGCCTCACGCTGATCGTCGGCGTGCTGGTTATGGTCACTTTTTGCGATTCCCCTGAATCTGAGCCGCGTGCGGTCTCGACCCCGACCTCTGCACCGGTACCCGAGCCCGAGCTGGAACCGGAGCGCCAGAACCCGCTATACCTTGCGAACCTGCTGTGCCGACGGCTTGTCGAGGATGCGGCACAGTACCGGGTCCGGTGGACCGACGGGTTCTTGGGTCGCAAGTTCACCGTGGTAACGGAGACCCCCGAGAGCGTGGACTTCTTCGGGGACGCGGTCGAATTGGAGAACGGGTTCGGCGCGTGGGCCCAGTTCCGTTACCTCTGCACGGTCTATCCGTACGAGGGCACCGCCGAGCTGACCCGAATCGAACCGGGCCGCTGGCCTTGACGCGGACGACAACGCCTGGGTAGGCTTCGGTGGGTCTAACCGGAGGTACACGAATGACAGAGAAGCGGCGGGACGAGTCCGGGGTACCAGACGTGCGGGCAGTAAACCCACGCTACAAGGGCGCCAAGTTGAGCGACGTCGCGCGCGCCCTCATGCGCCCCAAGGACCCCAAGGTCCGGGAAGCATTGCGCCAGCGAGCCGAGAAGGATCGGCCATGAGCTTCTTCGTTGGAGGGCGACCAGCAGACCTTACGCCAATCATGAAGCGGCTGGACCAAATGGAAGCAAAGATAGACCAGCGGCTGGATGCGCTGAGCAAGAAACTTGATAGGTTGGAAGAACTGCTTCTGAAAGGCAAAACCATAGCCGATCTGTAGGGGGGATAGGGGGACCGTGGCCCCGCCGGGACTCGAAGCAGCCTCCCGGTCGACTGAGCTACGGGGCCACGTCCTCCCCTTCCGCAACTCCAGAAGACGTAGAGGAGACGGGTCGATGACGTCACAGAAATCGACCGGGGCTGTCGAGGAAACCACGCCCAAGAGGAAACCCTATAAGGCCGACTACCAGGGGGCCAGCCCCGAACAGATATCCGAAGCGCTCTTGCGCTACCGCCCGTCCGAGCAAGGCCCGAAGCCCGAAAAGTCCGACCGCTGGCTCTAGAAGGTAGAAAACGGTAGCCAGTTCGTACGACCCTGCCCCACCCTCACGCGCGCGAGGGTGAGGTGTCTCCATAGCCTGTAGGCCCAAAGACATGGCCGAGTTGTTTCGCAATCCAGCTATCTAGCTAGTGATCATCGGCCTGATCGGCTTGATTATCGCAGGAGCAAAATACGGATGGAGGGGATTCAGATGGCTCGTTGAAGTAGACCAGGTGCGGACCAACTTCCAAGGAGTTATGAAGGGAAACTACATACCTATTGCCACAAAATGTTGACCCGACACCGCTCGGACACCGGGTCGCTACGGTGCCCATGACGTTACTACTTGACACGCGGTGGAGTAGGGGCTAGCCGTCAAGAGGTGACGACCACCCCACCCAGGAGGCCACGATGGCGAAGCGGGACATGGCCGCGGAAGGGATCACCCCCGAACAGTTGGCCCAGTCGATGTTCCGAAACCGTGAGGCGCATGAGATCGCGCTCTCGCGGATCAAGGCAGGAACCCACGGTCCACTTTCGATCGACCGATCTCAAGAACCAGAGGACAGGCGGGACTGCTAGGAAGTAGTTCCCCGCATGGGCTACGGATATAATTCCCGACCCGGAGACGCCCCCCACACCCCCCGCGTGGGCGCTGTCAATGACTGGTCCGCCGGATGGCTGACAAAGGTGATATACGCCCGGAGGAGTACGCCGGCTCCATCGCCCTAAAGATAAAAAGAGCAGATGCCACAGCGTCCGTACTACGCGATGGGATTAAATGGGCTGGCTTGGTGGCGATAGCGTACTGCGGCATGCGTAGTATTGAAGCGATGGCAGGAGAGACCACGATGGCAAATCTCGGTCTCACAGTCAGGGCTTTCGCGAATGTACAGGTCAACGTTCTAGCGGCGTGGGGGATAGGGGTATCTGGATTGTTCTACGGAGCAGTCCAGAAGAGGCTCCGGCACAATACGATCGAGCGTCTCCAAAGTAGAATCACGGTACTGGAGACGCGTATAGATGCTGGCCGGACGTCCAAGTGGCCTGACATCGCGCGGGGAAACAAGACCGGAGGACAAATGACGGACACCGCCATCACAATCACGATATCTCTGCTGGGGATCTACGTGATCGTGTTCTGGTTCTACCGCAGCTACCGGGTAGATACTTTCCGCCAGAGCATGTTCTCTCTGCGAGATGAGTTATTCGATTTCGCAGCAGATGGCCATATCGAGTTCGATCATTTGGCCTACAGGCAGCTCCGCGACCTTATGAACGGATACATTCGCTTTGGTCATGAAGTGAGTATCCTGCCTGCGATCCTTTTCGCCCGTTCGATCAGCGAAGATGAGCGAGCGTGGCTGTCAGAGCACTCGTTTGACACAGGGTGGAACGAAGCCACGAAGGATCTTGGTGTCCCAACCGCACGGATGCTCTATAACCTCAAGGATAGAGCGAACCATAAGTTGAATGAGCACTTGATTTTGGGATCCCCAGTACTGGCTTGTACTATCGTTCCAGCCTTTGTCCTCATCGTAGCACTCTGGCTTGGTGTTGGGATAATCCGAAGATTGCTGGACCAGATGAGGGAGAGCATCGAGATAACTGCTCGTCTTACGCAACCGAGTCCCCGGTAGAGCAACCACCGTCCGACCTAACCTGCATCTGCTTGATGGGCCTTTCTAGTCCGCCACTAGGTCCCGGTACATGAGCCGCCGCCCGACCATGCCCGCGACCACGTGCTCCATTTGCTCCAGCGTGTCTAGCTCGCGCATATTGTGCCGTCCGGCGAACTCGGCCACGTACCGCTGGAGGTGCTTGGCCGATAGCTTGTGGTAGACGCCTTTGTGGGCGCGCTTGAGCATCGACCAGAAGGACTCGACCCCGTTGGTGTGGGCCATGTCCCGGACCCATTCCCCGACGCCATGCTGGACGCTCTCGCGGTTCGGTAGGCCATAGTAGGCGCCGCCCTCGTCCGTGTATATCTTGGCCCCAGGCTTCGAGTATTCCGCGACGAATCTCTGAACGGTCTCGCGCCGTGAGTCGGGGAGAACCTGGGCAGCAACCTGGCCGGTCGGGCGGTCCTTCATTCCGACGACAGCCGTCTTGCCAGCGGGGCCACGTCCTACCCTGAGCTTTTTCGAGGCGTGCTTGTTCTTCTCCAGCCCGCCCATGTAGGTTTCGTCGACCTCGACCGGGCCGTCGAACGTGGCGGAAACATCGGCGAACGCTTCCCGGATCCGGTGGAGCATGTACCACGCGGTCGGCTGGCGAACCTTGAGGTCGCGGCTGAGCTTCATGCTGGAAACGCCCTTCAGGTTCGTCATTTCCAGGTAGATCGCCCAGCCCCATAAGCGGAGGGGCAGCTTGCTGTCCTCCATCGCTGTGCCGGTCTTGAGCGAGAAGTACTGGCGGCAATCGCGGCACCGGTAAGGCATCGGCTTCCCGCTCCCCACGCGGTAGGCGTTCAGGCTCCCGCACTTCATGCAGGCGATCTCGCCATCCGGCCATAGCCAGGACTCGAACCAACGGGTCGCGCTCGCCTCGGTCGAGAACATATCGGCGATCTCCATCATGGAAACCCCGCGCCGGTAGTGCTTCCCAGGTCCGCTCTGAGCCATGCTATCCTCCTATCGTATAACGTGTTACCCTACTAAGGAAGATAGTCTATCGCCAGGACCCTGTCAAGTCACGCGTATAATCCCCCTAATTTATAGGGGATATATTGGTATGTATGGCACTCCCCAAACGACCCCCGTAACGCAAGCCGCACGGCCGCCATCCCAATAACGCCCTCACGCCTGCCTTCGTCCGCAACGTGAGCCGGGCCGGGCGCTACTGTGACGGCCAGGGCCTCTATCTCGTTGTGCGGCCCTCCGGGAGCCGGGGCCGGATCCAGCGCCTCACGATCCGTGGCCGCCGAACCGAGCTCGGGCTCGGCGGATTCCCCCTGGTCTCGCTGAAGGAAGCCCGAGAGAAGGCGTTCGCCAACCGGAAGCTGGCCCGCGAGGGAGGCGATCCCCTGTCCGAGATGCGGCGGGTCGAGTCGACGCCCACCTTCGCGGACGCGACCCGGCAAGTCATCCCCTCGATAGGACTCGCCGGGTGTGCAGCATCGACGTCCACACAAGCGCCGGTTGAGTAGATCGATGGCTCCAGAGGCAGAAATCAGTGCACGCCGGATTCCTTCCGTTCGAGACGGGTTGGACGCCGCCAAGGCGGCCGCGGGGAAACTCCCCGGTGTCGGCCCCAAGGCTTCCGGCCGGACCGGAACAGGGAAGAACATCCCGCCGCCGGAATACGTCATCGTCGAAGACCTGCCGGAGGCGCTCAAGGAGTGCTACTTTAGCGTGCTCGCCTGGCTCGTGCACCTTGACGACGGCCAGATCGACGAACGGGAGCTCTGCGAGATACAGGTGCTGATGACTCAGCTGCGATGCAACGCCGACGTGCGTCAGGCCGTTCGATCATGCCTCGAGGAGCCGCAGAGTCTGGAGGCCGAAGAGCAGATCGCACGGATGCTGGAACTCGTTCCCTCGGAGATGGCCGACACGACGCTGGCCCTGAGGTGTTCACTCATCAAGGACGCGATACGGGTTTGGCGCGCCACCGGCGAAGGCTCCGCCTGCGAGCATCCCGGAATTCGCCGGCTGTCCGGAATGCTCGAGCTGGACGAGCAGAAGGTCGCGTTCATCGAGAACGCCTGCGTGCAGGAAGAGAGGATCCTCGCGGGAGAAGTGTCGGATTCCGAGATTGCGAGCGCGGCGAAGGCGATGGCAGCGCAAGCGGCGGCGGTCGGTGTGCCGGTTGCCGCCGTCTACCTGAGCGGGAGTGTGACCGGCCTCAGCGCCGCCGGCATCGTCTCGGGACTCGCGACCCTTGGACTGGGGGGCGTGCTGGGCTTGTCCGCCATGGTCACCGGCATCGGCCTGGCCATCGTTGCCGGGGGAGCCACGTACAAGGGCGTGCACTGGGTTCTGGGCGGGTCCGAGCGGCACAGGTTGTCTCGCCGCGAGGTGATGCTGCAGGAGGTCCTGCGCATCCACCAGGGGGCCATCATCAACCTTGGCGAGGACATGTCGTTCTTCGGCGAACGCGTCGCAGCCCTGTCCCGGGAGACGGACAGGACTCGTGACGCCATCGACATGCTGTCCCGGGAAGTGACCCTGTTGTCCCGGTCGGCCGGAGCGCTCACCCGGCTCGGCGAGCGAGCGAGCGGGTTCGAGCGCGACCTGCAGGAGGAGGCGGCTGGCCACCACACGGCAAGATGAAGGAGAGCTCGCGGAGGAAAGCTGAACGGGCGGCTCTCGCACAGCGGGTCCAGCTGGAGGCTCTACATGGCGCGCTCCGAACGCTGGAAGGCCGTGTCGCCGCCGTGGAATCGGAGTCGGCCCGGCAGTCCGCCGAGCCGTCGCGTCTGGACGAGCAGATCGCGCGGCTCTGGGCGGGATTCGGCCTCCGGCGTCCCGGTGCCCAGGAGCTGGCAGTCCCCGATGCCGCGAACCGTCCCGCGCCTTCGGATCTGGAGAGGAACCCCCCTGCTCCACGATCGCCCGATCCGCCAGGGAAAGTCGCGTTGCCGCATATGGGAGAGGACTGGGCAGTGTACCTGCGTAATGTGGACCGGCATATCGCCGATCACGGGATCGAGGTGACGCGATATCCCCTCGGGCAACTGGTGCCTCCGGAGCTGGCGGCCGAGATCCGGAGGCGGTTCGACACGGAGTTCGGCCCGTCGCCCTGGGATCGCTGGGACTACGGGGCCGTCGCGCTGGCCGTGCTCGTCGGAGCGGTGACGGACTACCTGCTCGTCTCGACACCCGGGGGGAATTTCAAGGGACAGCCCCAGCGGGGAAGCCCGCTCACGGCGTGGATGAAGAAACAGTCGGAGAAACTGGCTCCCAAGGGGCGCTCTGACGACATCGAGCGGAATGCGTTTCAAGGGTGGATCGCCGAGCTGACCACCGCTGCGGAAGACTGGGCCAAGGTACCCTACGACGTTGTCATTCCGAGGGAAGGACTCACGCCGAAGGTCCACCGTCTGCCGGCTCTCGGCCACGATCCCCTGCTCGGCCTCGTGTTCGGCGTACACGACATCATCACCGGCCGCTGCACCTTCATCGACAAGTCGGGTGCGTGGCGCGTCATCGACGTGCCCGGACATGAAGGTACGTCCGACTTCCTCGAGGCGGTTGTCAAGGTGGTCGTCCACGGATTCTCGGACGTCTTCACCACTCAGGGCCTCCCACCACCCTTCCTGGCGCCCCTCCAGCTCGTAAGCGCGAAGTCCGCATTCCCGCTGAGGGAGGGGGGTGACACGGTGCCGGTCAGAGATGTCGCGCGCTACATGTACAGCAACGGCTACGACCTCCGGCACTTCATGACCATGGCGATCTCGCCTGCAATCGCCGAGGTCATCCTCTGTGCCTACCACTGATCCGCCCCCCTAAAACGAGACCGAGTCCAGTTTTAGAATCTGGACGGGGTCAAGACACGAAAGGGGAGGGCACAATGGCCGCACCAAGGAGGCTGAGTCCGGCACAGATCATCAACCGGCTACGCAAGGCAGAGGTGGCGCTGGCGAACGGCAAGCCGACCAAAGAGGTGTGCCGAGAGCTGGGGGTGAGCGAGCAAACGTACTACCGATGGCGGCGGGAGTACGGGGGAATGAAGCTGAGCCAGGCGAAGCGTCTCAAGGAGCTCGAGAAGGAGAACCAACAGCTGAAGCGGGCGGTGGCAGATCTGACGCTGGACAAGCTGATCTTGCAGGAAGCCTCCGAGGGAAACTTCTAAGCCCCGAGCGGCGCAGACGCTGCGTGGTGCAGGTACGCCAGCGGCTTGGGGTGAGTGAGCGCAGGGCGTGCCGGGTGTTGGGCCAGGCACGCTCGACGCAGCGTCGGATACCGAAGCGAAGCGAAGATGAGGAGGCGCTGAGAGAGGACGTGGTGAAGGTGGCTCGCAGGTTCGGGCGCTACGGGTACCGGATGGTGACCGGGATGCTGAGGACGGAGGGCTGGGCCGTGAACCACAAGCGGGTGGAGCGGATCTGGAGACAGGAGGGGCTCAAGGTGCCAAGTAAGCAGCCGAAACGAGGAAGGCTGTGGCTGACCGACGGTTCTTGTATCCGACTGCGGCCCCTGTGCCGACACCATGTATGGGCGTATGACTTCGTGGCGGACCGGACGCATGATGGACGGCCGCTCAAGATGCTGACGGTCCTAGACGAGTCCAGCCGGGAGTGCCTGGCGATCGTGGTGGCTCGTAGGCTTCAGGCGGACGATGTTCTGCAGACGCTGAGCGAGCTGTTTGCCGAGCACGGTCCACCGGTGAATCTTCGCTCCGACAACGGTCCGGAGTTCACGGCCCGAGTGGTTCGGCAGTGGCTCGGTGAGTTAGGCGTGAAGACGCTGTTCATCGAGCCGGGCAGCCCGTGGGAGAACGGCTACAATGAGAGCTTTAACGGCACGCTCCGAAACGAGCTGCTAAAGCGCGAAATCTTCTATTCGCTGGAGGAAGCAAAGGTGCTGATCGAGCAGTGGCGGCGCGAATACAACACGCATCGACCGCACAGCTCTCTGAGTTATCGACCCCCGGCCCCCGAAGCGATCCGGCCAGACCCGAAGCTGCTCAACCTACCTCTGCTTCTTGGACCACCCCCCAGCCAAAAGGAGGTGCTTGCACTAACACTCTAGGTGGTACCGCTTTTGGGGGCAGGTCACCACGGCGTGCGGGCCTGCGCGGCCGGCCCGGAGCCCCGCGAGGGCGGGATCCCGGACAGACTGAAGCGAGAACAGATGCTGGCCTTGACCCACGGACTGCTGGGTTCCGCCAACATCCTGAAGACGGCGCTGTACGGCTGGAACCCAATGGCGATCAACCTCGCCCAATTCCAGACCCTTGCGGTACGGATGCTGTCACTGGTGAAGCTCGCCTCCGAAAGAGACCGGCTCGTTCGGAAGAGGCTGCACGACGGATGGGAAGCTCTCCTCGCCGACGACGTACGCCACCTCCTCCCTGCAAGGATACCATAACAGGCGTGGGCAGTGTACACCGGCCACTATCGTTAGTATGGGGAGATGATGAACGGACCGGTGATCCGCCCCCCTAAAACGAGACCGAGTCCAGTTTTAGAATCTGGACGGGGTCAAGACACGAAAGGGGAGGGCACAATGGCCGCACCAAGGAGGCTGAGTCCGGCACAGATCATCAACCGGCTACGCAAGGCAGAGGTGGCGCTGGCGAACGGCAAGCCGACCAAAGAGGTGTGCCGAGAGCTGGGGGTGAGCGAGCAAACGTACTACCGATGGCGGCGGGAGTACGGGGGAATGAAGCTGAGCCAGGCGAAGCGTCTCAAGGAGCTCGAGAAGGAGAACCAACAGCTGAAGCGGGCGGTGGCAGATCTGACGCTGGACAAGCTGATCTTGCAGGAAGCCTCCGAGGGAAACTTCTAAGCCCCGAGCGGCGCAGACGCTGCGTGGTGCAGGTACGCCAGCGGCTTGGGGTGAGTGAGCGCAGGGCGTGCCGGGTGTTGGGCCAGGCACGCTCGACGCAGCGTCGGATACCGAAGCGAAGCGAAGATGAGGAGGCGCTGAGAGAGGACGTGGTGAAGGTGGCTCGCAGGTTCGGGCGCTACGGGTACCGGATGGTGACCGGGATGCTGAGGACGGAGGGCTGGGCCGTGAACCACAAGCGGGTGGAGCGGATCTGGAGACAGGAGGGGCTCAAGGTGCCAAGTAAGCAGCCGAAACGAGGAAGGCTGTGGCTGACCGACGGTTCTTGTATCCGACTGCGGCCCCTGTGCCGACACCATGTATGGGCGTATGACTTCGTGGCGGACCGGACGCATGATGGACGGCCGCTCAAGATGCTGACGGTCCTAGACGAGTCCAGCCGGGAGTGCCTGGCGATCGTGGTGGCTCGTAGGCTTCAGGCGGACGATGTTCTGCAGACGCTGAGCGAGCTGTTTGCCGAGCACGGTCCACCGGTGAATCTTCGCTCCGACAACGGTCCGGAGTTCACGGCCCGAGTGGTTCGGCAGTGGCTCGGTGAGTTAGGCGTGAAGACGCTGTTCATCGAGCCGGGCAGCCCGTGGGAGAACGGCTACAATGAGAGCTTTAACGGCACGCTCCGAAACGAGCTGCTAAAGCGCGAAATCTTCTATTCGCTGGAGGAAGCAAAGGTGCTGATCGAGCAGTGGCGGCGCGAATACAACACGCATCGACCGCACAGCTCTCTGAGTTATCGACCCCCGGCCCCCGAAGCGATCCGGCCAGACCCGAAGCTGCTCAACCTACCTCTGCTTCTTGGACCACCCCCCAGCCAAAAGGAGGTGCTTGCACTAACACTCTAGGTGGTACCGCTTTTGGGGGCAGGTCACCGGTGTGGTCGATAGATGACACGCAAAGACGTCCGAGCGGCTGGGCTCTGACCCATGGACACTAGCAATCTGGGAGAGTCGGCGAAGCGGTGGATCGCGAAATGTCGCTTGCTGGCGCGGCGCATTTCGTCGGCGATGCCGGTGACTGCTACCGCCCGCGAGGAGACCCTGCTGCCCTTCCTGTTTTTCGCAGTTGGGTTGCTCGGGGGCCTGAGGATCGCCGACTCCGAGATGTGGCGGCCACCACCGCTCTTTACGGTCATGCTTGCTCTGTTGATCGTCGGCGCGCTCAACAGACGCGGCGCCTTCGCGCCCGTGCGGCTCTTGAGTTCGCCCCGCTCGATGCTCGAGAATCTCAAGGGGCTGCTTATAATCCTGGCCGTCGTTTTCGCATCGGCCCAAGTGTTTGACCTAACAACCCCCGATGGGGGTCCGGCTCGCATGGCAGTCTACGCACTGTACTTGATGGTGCTTATTGCTCTCAACACGCGTGCCGTCGCCGCCGACCGTGCACGTCTGTTGCGGAGTTTGATCGTGATCTTCGGACTGGCGTTCACGGTGAAGTTTGTCGTTCTGCCGTCGAGTCCGGCTGGGGGATGGCGCGAGATTGTGTGCGAGGTTGTCACGCTGGGGATGTGTCAACCGCGACATCCGGCCACCGGCTATCTCGCGTTCTTCACGCTCTTCCTGTACCTGTTCGCGGTGGCTAGACTGGCGCCGATGGCACGCGATGTCTCCGAGCGTCCTGAGCTAGGGTCAAAGGCATCATAGGGGCATGGCGACCGCTACCGGTACCGATCAGCAGCTAAGCAGCCCGAAGACGAAGAGGCGTTCTCCTCCGGGAACGGGTGCGCGTTCATCATTGTTCGCGCAAGGAAGCAACCCACCTATCCAAGAGGAGGATGCCGATGGAGAGATATATCGGACTCGACGCACACGCGTCGAGCTGCACGCTGGGGATCGTAGGACCCAGCGGAAAACGTTTGGGCTCGCAGGTGGTGGAAACGAACGCGCGGGCGCTGATCGAGGTGCTGCGAGGGATTCCGAGGAACCGGCACTTGTGCCTGGAAGAAGGGACGCTGTCGGGGTGGCTGTACGAGGTGCTGGAGCCGCACGTGGAGGAGCTGACGGTGGCGGGGGTCGGCAAGAGCCGGGGCCCGAAGACCGACAAGCTGGACGCGTTTGCCCTGGCGGAGAAGCTGCGGATCGGATCACTGGAGACGAGGGTCTACAAGAACCGGGGCCAGTTCAGGCGGCTGGGGGAACGGGCGAAGAGCTACGACTTCCTGGTCGGCGACACGGTGCGGGTGAAGAACCGGCTCAAGAGCGTGCTGCGCTCGAGAGGAGTGGCCTACGGCGCGGGGCGCTCGGTCTACTTGAAGCGCGACCGGGAGGAGTGGTTGGCCAAGCTGCCGGAAGCGAGCAGGGCGACGGCCGGGTTGCTGTACGAGGAGCACGACGCACTCGTGGCATTGAGGGCGAAGGCCGAGAAGGCGTTGCTGGCGGAAGCACGCAAGCATCGAGAGTGGCATGTGCTGAAGACGTGCCCGGGTCTGGGTCCGATCCGGACGGCGGAGCTCCTGCCGGTGGTGGTGACGCCGTACCGGTTCCAGAGCCGGAGCAGATTCTGGGCGTACTGCGGACTGGGCGTGGTGATGCGGAGCTCGTCGGACTGGGTGCGGGGTCCGGGTGGGCGGTGGGTAAGGGAAGCGGTACAGCAGACGCGGGGGCTGAACCGGAACTTCAACCACACGCTGAAGCGTGTGTTCAAGGGCGCGGCGACGACGGTGATCGGTCGGGCCGAAAACGAACCCTTGTACCGCCACTACGAGCGACTCCTGGAGGGGGGCACGAAGCCGAATCTGGCGAAGCTGACGATCGCGCGTCAGCTCGCCTCGATCGTGCTAGCGGTGTGGCGCACGGGCGAAGCGTACGACCCCAAGAGACTGGAAGCGACGGAGTAAACCGGGCCGGGATCGGCGAGCGTGGGGTCCGACGAAACGGAAGCGAACCGGTTACAGGGGACAGCATCCATACACACCGTGGGCCGGGGCAGAGAGCCCAAGCCCCCACTCAAAGGCTATGCACCCCTGGAGAGCCGAACGAAGCGATGGGCCACAGAGTCCCAGATAGAAGGATGGTTCCCGCTCCAGAGCGGAGAACGCGACGGCTGTGAACGTCTTCCGGACTGCGATGCGGACCCTGCGAGCGCACCCCTCCCCACCCTGAGTCGTCGACCGGGCAATCCAAACCATGCGGACGCCGACGGTCAAAAAATGAGCCGACGGCGCGTGGGGAAGGTGCGTCTTGACCGCCAGCCCCATAGAAGCTGACGATCGCGCGTCAGCTCGCCTCGATCGTGCTAGCGGTGTGGCGCACGGGCGAAGCGTACGACCCCAAGAGACTGGAAGCGACGGAGTAAACCGGGCCGGGATCGGCGAGCGTGGGGTCCGACGAAACGGAAGCGAACCGGTTACAGGGGACAGCATCCATACACACCGTGGGCCGGGGCAGAGAGCCCAAGCCCCCACTCAAAGGCTATGCACCCCTGGAGAGCCGAACGAAGCGATGGGCCACAGAGTCCCAGATAGAAGGATGGTTCCCGCTCCAGAGCGGAGAACGCGACGGCTGTGAACGTCTTCCGGACTGCGATGCGGACCCTGCGAGCGCACCCCTCCCCACCCTGAGTCGTCGACCGGGCAATCCAAACCATGCGGACGCCGACGGTCAAAAAATGAGCCGACGGCGCGTGGGGAAGGTGCGTCTTGACCGCCAGCCCCATAGAAGCTGACGATCGCGCGTCAGCTCGCCTCGATCGTGCTAGCGGTGTGGCGCACGGGCGAAGCGTACGACCCCAAGAGACTGGAAGCGACGGAGTAAACCGGGCCGGGATCGGCGAGCGTGGGGTCCGACGAAACGGAAGCGAACCGGTTACAGGGGACAGCATCCATACACACCGTGGGCCGGGGCAGAGAGCCCAAGCCCCCACTCAAAGGCTATGCACCCCTGGAGAGCCGAACGAAGCGATGGGCCACAGAGTCCCAGATAGAAGGATGGTTCCCGCTCCAGAGCGGAGAACGCGACGGCTGTGAACGTCTTCCGGACTGCGATGCGGACCCTGCGAGCGCACCCCTCCCCACCCTGAGTCGTCGACCGGGCAATCCAAACCATGCGGACGCCGACGGTCAAAAAATGAGCCGACGGCGCGTGGGGAAGGTGCGTCTTGACCGCCAGCCCCATAGAAGGGTGTGTAAAAAGAGAGGCGACGTACCTTTCCGCTGGAGGTTGGGTCAATCCGACAGAAGCGGCCAGTTTTATAGAATTTCTCACCGAGCGCAACTCGTTGAACTTATGGATGACGCAGGGTGCGGTAGTGGTGCTCGAGAAAGCACTAGCTGCTGGCGCTAGCCAGGAGGTCGTACGCAACGCTGTGGAGAGGCTGGTAGCCCTCTCGTGCCCTACCGCCCCCGGCCTAGTGGAGAGGTTGAGCAGGGCGTCGTGAGATATTGGCAGCTAGGGCGAGACGAAAAACGAGCAGTCGGGCCGGGGTGGAGTTGACCCCATACGGTCGACGCCTAGTCTCTTGGGAGCAAGGAGTCCGGCATGGGGAGAACGAGATCGGCATACCCACCGGAGTTTCGGGAGCAGATGGTGGCGTTGGTGCGGGCGGGGAGGACGCCGGAGGAGCTCGCCCGGGAGTTTGAGCCGGCTACCCCCCGCGTGGGGCGATTGGAATCTCCCGTTACCGGCTCGATAGTGTGGGATCCGTTGATCGGGGTCCTTGGGAGGCGGTATCCTCAAATGAAGGCCATCGGACTCAACTGGAGGTGACTCAAATGCCTTTGTCCTGGCAGTTACACGCCTTCGGAGCCACACTTGCGATCTGCACCCTGCTCGGCCGAGCGGAACAAGGTGCGGGTCAACAGCCGGGGTCTTACGGGTGGTACGTGAGCGCGAGCGGCGGGACGAACTGGAATCCCGTGATGAAGCAGGCGGGCCATAACCGGGACAATATCTGTTACCCGAATTTCCGTTGCAGCGGCATGCCGGAGGGCTATCGCTGGTTTTACAACCTTCCCTCGGATCTCGGTACTGCTTTTGAAGTCGCCGTCGGTCGAGATTTCGGCGACGTGCGCGTGGAGGTGTCGGTCTCCCGGCGATCGAACAACATCGAGCAAGAATTCACCAACATTACCTTTCTCGATGGATCTCCGATCCTGCCTAACGAAGACAGCAACTATACGTCGACCAACACCACCAGGGTCGATGCCTTGGCCGCGCGCACGCTGTCCCTGAACGCCTATCACGACTTCGCGTTCGCAGAAAGCCGGGTCATGCTTTACCTGGGCGCCGGGCTGGGCCTGTCCTTCGTCGAGCTGTCGGGGCTGTATTTCAGCAGCGAATACTCGTGCATTAGTCAGCCATGCGGCGGTCGTCCCGCGGCGGAGTACAACAGTCTGCAGGACGTTGATCTGTCCGACAGCGGTCTTTCCAAGCAGCTCTTTGCCGGCACCGACTATCGTCTGGGCGACAAGCTCCTACTCGGCCTGAAGGCGTCCTACAGCTGGGTCGACGACCTTGTGGACACGAGTCCTTACGAGGTGCATCCGTTTCCCATAATGAACGACACCGAAATCAGTGGCATCAATCCCTGGTCTATGATGCTCGGCTTGAAGTACCTGCTGCTCAGCGATTGAGGGATCGTCCCGACGGATATTGACATGCGCCGCGTCGGTGCGGTCCGACCACTACGCGGCCAGCGCTTTGGGATCAACATTGCCTGGTTTTCCACGGTGAGCCTGCAGGGCTGTTCGGAGCGCAGACTTTGCTCGTGTGTCCTCGGCGAGTTCCCCATTGATTTGGCCGACGAGACCTCTAGCGGCCTCTCCTGGTCCGCGTCCCCTCAACCGACCCCAGCAGCTGCCTGCCGCCATATGTCCTTCGTGTGGCGCGCGACTCAGGACGCACCGGCAAGAGGGACGGGGGGCGAGCCCCCCGCCCGCGAACTCCGCCGGAGCGCGGGCGTCCGGGGGATCGAAGGGAGGCGGAGCCACCCCTCGCCAGCCCCTGCCGGGGACCCGCGAAGCGTGGCCCCAAAGGGTAGGCTGGCTCTAGTACGGTAACCCAACTCGCTCTAGTACGGTAACCCAACTCGGCCCCGACGCTTGGAGCCCTGCCTGGGCCGTCAGAATCGCCATGCCCATACCTTGACGAGGCTGCCGGGAGGACCTGATCATGGCCATGCACAACCCGCCGCACCATGGTGCCCTGAGCGAGACCTGACCGGCGATCCCACGCGAGGACCCCGTCTCCTTCCCCGAACCACCGCCCCGTTCACCCGGAACGAGGCATCCGAGGGAACGGACAGGGAGACCGTTTCATCCGCATCTACGCCGACGTCAACGACAGGGCCGCCCACCGCCGGTTCAGGGCACAGAAGCACCGGCAACGCCCGCTGATCGTCCTGGACCATACCCTTCGCGCAATCAGCTTAAAGATCGCCACCGCCGATACGAGGACCTATTTCGTCCGTGTCGTCCGCAAGCTTGGGCCGATCAATATCCCTCTTGGCAAGACGACCGAATTGACC
This sequence comes from Longimicrobiales bacterium, assembly GCA_965197485.1. GTDB lineage: Bacteria > Gemmatimonadota > Gemmatimonadetes > Longimicrobiales > Gaopeijiaceae > JAAXGI01. Next base: position 426,257 of record CBDANG010000011.1, on the reverse strand, counting down.
GTCGCGGAGGCGCGAAAGAAGGCCATCGCCGAACAGGCAGCAAGCCGAATAGCGAAGGTGGTGGGATACACGGTCAACTTCGCAGCGGTGACAAATGAAGCGGATGACACGAGGTAGATATCAGGCCCCTTTACTCCTTCGGTATTCAGGTGGCCTCAGTTTGTCGGACAGTCTGGTGGCCGATTCGCTGATCTAAGCTCCATCAGTCGTCCCGTCGTGGTGGCACTTCCGCGCGTGTGCCGAGGACGAGACCGGCATCGCGGACTTGTGCGACGAGCGAGTTCCACAGACTTTACCGCCCCCGATTTATCTGGACAGTAGATTGGCCACAAGAGTTGGGGTCCAGAGAGAGGGGGAGAGGATATGTCCCAGGAGAGTGGGGAGAGGGAAGCGACCGGAGGTCGTGGAGGGGAGGAGTTGCCGGAGCGATGGAGTGCACGGCGGAAGACGGATGCAGTGCTGCGGCTGCTTCGCGGAGAAGATCTGGGGGAAGTGAGCCGTGAGCTTCAGGTCTCGCCGGTGGATCTGGAAGAGTGGCGGCGAGTGTTCTTGGAGAGAGGCCACCAGGGGCTGAAGAGCCGGAGGGGTGATGGGGCGGAGCGGGAGCTGATGCGTACGCGGGCGAAGTTGGGTGAGATGACGATGCGGATGGAGCTGGCGGCGGAACTCCTCGAAAAAAGGGGATTCGGGCAAGAGCTGAGGAAGCTCTTGAGGCGCGGGAGCGAGTGAGTTCGGGGACGGGACGACGCTACCCTCTGACGATGGTCTGCGAGGTGTGGCGGGTGGCGCGTTCGACGGTATACAGGATGCGGGCTCGAGGGCTGGGCTCTGAGGTTGGGGAGCCCGGGAAGCGGGGGCCGAAGACGGAGCTGAGCGATGAGGCCTTGGTCGAGAAGATCCGCGAGGTGCTCCGGGAGAGCGACTTCCTGGGTGAGGGGCACAGGAAGGTGAGAGCCCGCCTGAGGCCGAAAGGGATCGGAGTGGGCAAGAACCGCGTGCTGAGGCTGATGCGGGAGAACGGGCTGTTGGCGCCGGTGCGCCGCGGGCACCCGCGAGGAGACCGGAGCCACAGCGGCCGGATCACGACCGATGCGCCCAACGAACTGTGGGGCACCGATGCGACCCGGTTCTACACGAAGGCGGACGGCTGGTGCTGGTTGTTCATGGCAGTCGATCACTGTGTCAGCGACGTCGTGGGATGGCATGTGGCCAAGAAGGGAGACCGCTGGGCGGCCCTCGAGCCGGTCCGCCAGGGCGTGCGGACCCATATGGCCGGCTACGCGCCCAGGATCGCGCTCGGACTCGGGCTACGCCATGACTGGGGTCCGCAGTACACGGCCCACCAGTTCCAGGCCGAGCTCCGATGGCTCGGGATCCGGTCGACCGCGGCCTATGTGGGGGAGCCGGAGTGCAACGGTGTGGCGGAGCGCTTCATCCGCACGCTCAAGGAGGAGTGCCTCTACCTCCACGACTTCGAGACCCTCGAGGAAGCCAGACACGAGATCGGCCAGTTCATCGAATCCTACAACCACGGATGGCTCTTAGAGCGGCACGCCTACCGGACCCCGGCCCAGGCCCGCGAGGAGCTCACCCGCAAGGCGGCATGATTAAGCCGCCCCCTTGTCCAAGAAATCGGAACCGGTTCAAGACAGCGCAACTCGTCGAGGGTGGAGTTGACCCGGTTTAGTGGACCCCTCAAGAGTGAGGGAGAAAGGAGGAGTCCACGATGCCAAGGACGCATGCGGCGTACCCGCCGGAGTTTCGGCGGCAGATGGTCGAGCTGGTCCGATCGGGCCGGTCTGTGGAAGCGTTGGCCCGGGAGTTCGAGCCCTCAGCAGGAGCGATACGCAATTGGGTCAAGCAGGCTGACCTGGACGAAGGACGTCGCAGCGACGGACTAACGACGGAGGAGCGAGAGGAGCTCCGACGGCTGCGTCGAGAGAACAAGCAGCTGCGCATGGAGCAGGAGATCCTAAAAAAAGCCGCCGCCTGGTTTGCTCGGGAGAGCAACTCGATCCCCGATCGGGGTTCGAGTTCGTGAAGACGAATCAGGCGGACCACCCCGTGCGTGTGCTGTGCAGTGTTCTGGGTCTCTCCCCCAGCGGCTACTACGCCTGGCTGAAGCGCCCTCCCTCGGCCAGGGCGCGGCGCGACAGAGAGCTTCGCAGGCGAATCGAGGCGATCTTCGAAGAGAACCGGAGGGTCTACGGGCGGCCGCGCATCCATGCCGAGCTCCAGCAAGCCGGCGAGCGGGTTGGAGGCAAACGCGTCGGCCGGTTGATGAGAGAGGCCGGGATCCAGGGTGCGAGCCGTAGGCGCTACAAGCCTCGAACGACTCAGCGAGACCGAAATACTCGGCCGGCTCCCGATCTCGTGGACCGAGACTTCACAGCCGAGGCTGCCGACCGGCTCTGGGTGGCCGACATCACCTACATCCCGACCTGGGCCGGCTTTCTCTACCTAGCCGTAGTGGTGGACGCCTGGAGCCGTCGCGTGGTGGGCTGGTCCATGGCGGCTCATCTTCGCTCGGAGCTCGTGCTCGATGCCCTGAACATGGCGAGTTGGCAGCGTCGACCCCAACGGGTGATCCATCACAGCGACCAGGGGACGCAGTACACATCGATCGCGTTCGGGCTGCGGTGCAAGGAGGTGGGCGTGAGGCCCTCGATGGGCTCGGTGGGCGATGCCTACGACAACGCCCTGTGCGAAAGCTTCTTCGCGACGCTCGAGTGCGAGCTTCTCGATCGGCAGCGCTTTCGCACTCAGGCGGAGGCCAAGATGGCCGTCTTCGACTTCATCGAGGGCTTCTACAACCCGCGCCGAAGGCACTCGGCGCTCGGCTACGAGTCGCCCGTCAATTTCGAACGAAGCCGGAGGGCTGCGGCGTGAACCTGCCTTCTACTCCCCCGCTGCGCGAGGGAAGCTTTCGACTCCCCAGCAAGGGAGATAGGATCAAAACCTCAGTGTTTACCTGTCCACCAAAGCGGGACAGCTCCAAGGGTACGATTGCGCTGGTGCCCCTTCGGAGCCTGCCAGTTGCGGGGATTGAAGTACTCTCCCTTAAGGGAGAGAAACGGACGGGGGAAACCCGAGTTACCACCCGCCGGTTTTGCGGGGAAGAAACTGAACATCCTGCCGACCGGATCGTGTGGCGTTGCTCCCCGGTAGAGCCGGAGCCCCCGCTCTTCTGGGTTCTTGCGAATCTTCGGGGCGGCGGTCAGCGGTCCGCCGGTCACACTCAGGAAAGCATCCGGCACCTTGCCTTCAAGCGCCTTACGTGGGTCGAGCGGGTCGTAGGGGAAGCCGTCCTTGATTACGAGCACGGTGTCGAGGGCCCACTTCCGTTTGCCGTCGACCATCTTACCGCTCCCGAACGCGATCAGGGAACCTCGGTCAAGGTGCTTCAGACCGCGCTTACTCCGGCTCAGCTGGCCGCAGTTCGAGTAAAGGAAGCGATCGCCGAAGATGAACGGATCGGTGTTGTGCAGGTCCTTGTAGCAGGTCCTCGGGACCCAGTACGGTTTCCAGAGGTAGCGCGGATGGTGCGACTCGCCGTGCTGCGCATTGAGTTTGCGGATGAGATCCGATTCCGGCTCCCATTCGCCCCATGCCCACAAGTCGCCGGACTGACCTGCCCCGAAGAGCGGTACCACATCCTATGTTAGTCCCAGCAGCTGTGGAGGGCCGTGAAGGACGGGCATCCTCAGGAACCAGGGCGACGGCTTAATCGCCTCAGGGGCCGGGGGAAAGCCGCGGCAGGAGCTGTGGGGTCGGACGGTATTGTACTCGCGCCTCCATTGCTCGACCAGCACGGCCGCCTGCGCCAACGAGTAGAAGATCTCCCCGTTCAACAGCTCGTCCCTGAGCTTGCCGTTGAAGCTCTCGTTGTAGCCGTTCTCCCACGGGCTGCCCGGCTCGATAAAGAGCGTCTCGACGCCCACGCGCCCCAACCACCGCCGCACGAGCTTCGCGGTGAACTCCGGTCCGTTGTCCGACCTCAGATACTCGGCAGGCCCGTGTCGGACGAACAGATCGGCCAGCACCTCGAGCACGTCGTGCGAGCGGATCTTGCGAGCCACCACGATCGCCAGGCACTCCCTCGTGTGCTCGTCCAGCACTGTCAGCAGCTTCAGCGCACGCCCGTCGTGCGTCCTCGAGGCCACGAAGTCGTACGACCAGACGTGGCCCCGATACAGCGGCCTCAGCCGGATGCACGATCCGTCGTTGAGCCACAGCCGACCTCGCTTCGGCTGCCGCTCCGGGACCTTCAGCCCCTCCTGCCTCCAGATCCGCTCCACCCGCTTGTGGTTCACCCCCCAGCCCTCGATGCGGAGCATGTCCGTGACGCGTCGGTAGCCGTAGCGGCCGAATCGACTCGCGAGTCGCACGATATCACCTCGGAGCGCCCCCTCGTCACTCGCCACTTTCCTCGCCCGGCGCTGGGTCGTGCGTGGCTGCCCGAGCACCCGGCACGCTCTCCTCTCCGACGCCCCGAGCTGCTGACGTACACGCACCACACAACGTCGTCGGCGCTCGGGGCTCAGAAGTTTCCCTGGGCCGCTTCCTCCACGATCAGCTTGTCCAGTGTCAAGTCCGCCACTGCTCGCTTCAAGCGCCCGTTCTCGCGCTCGAGCTCCTTCAGGCGCCGTGCCTGGCTTACCTTCATCCCGCCGTACTCCCGCCTCCACCGGTAGTACGTCTGCTCGGTGATGCCCAGCTCCCGGCTGATCAGCTTCACGGATTTGCCGCGGGCCAGACCGACCTCTGCCTCCCGCAGTCCAGTGATGATCTGCTCCGGAGTGTGTCGCTTCCTTCCCATCCTGACCTCCTCGCTGAAAAGCTTCAGACCAGCTCGATCCTAATATTGCTCCTGGTCTCGTTTCAGCGGGTCAGGTCAGGGCCGCAAAGGCCAGGAAGGAGGACGCCAACAAGAAGGCAGCCTAGACGTAGCTCCGGCGAGGGCCGAGTGTCAGGTCATTACCATTCCTGTACAGACGGCGGAATCAAAACGCGTATTTCATGACCAAAGTGACTCCAAACGCGCTCAAGTCTTCTGTTTCAATCGTATACACGACGACGTTCGTTCCCCGACCATTGTCTGAGCTATGACTGCGCAGCTGATCCCATTCATTACTGTCACTAAAGTCGGCGTACTTGACCCAGCGTCCCTTGACTCCGATGGAAGCGTTATCGGACACCATATAGTCCATCCCCACAACCGCTTGGTAACCCAATATCGTATCCTGAAGCGTGTGACTCGCCGTCGTAGTCGTACCGGCGATCCTCTCGTGCAGAGCCTGGCGGTCGACGGCTTCGTTTCCGCTCCCGTTGTAGGTTGCTTCATCCGCCGTGTTAATGACATCAGGGTTTAGATTACGGGCAAAAAAGCCGGCATAGTCCAGTCCGGCCATTCCGAAACCTAGGCCGCCTCCGATATATGGACCGAGCTGCCCGGAGGCCGGAAGATCATAATATAGGTTAACGGTCAAGTTGTTTATGTTGACGCTTCCTATGCGTTCCTCCAAGCGGAACAGTTCCTGGTCCGATTTGTCCTGAACGTCCGCTCCTCCACCACCGAGTGTGGAGGTAGCATTATATTGGATACCGGAACGAAAATATTCCGCTTCAATCCTCACCCCGATATCGGTGCTTACACCCAAAGCGAAGCCGGCGATGATCCCGGTTGCGCTCCCAAAGCTGTTATCCCAGGTCGACGCCGCAGACGAGCATCCTCCAGGTTCAGTAATTCCCGCCGGAGAAAAAAGATTGTGGGGATCCAAATGCCCGTCGCAGAGGGTCGGAAAAATCAGTATCCCTGGCTTCGGTACCTAGAGAATTTCCGATACCAAGTCCCGACTCGGTGCTCACATACAGCTGCTGGGCAGCCGATGCACAGGGAACCAGAATGAAGACCATCGAACAAGAGGCCACGGATCTGAGTCGATTCATATCATGCCTCCTTCACTAGCGAATACATGGCCACACCCTACGGCCGGTTATGCTACCCAGGAGCGGGCGAGGCGTGCCCGCAGCTGCTCTGGCGGGGGGGGGGGGGGGGGGGAGGCTCGGGGGTGCCCGGGCCCAGCCGGGCGCGGCAGGGAAGGACTGCGAATCAGACCGGGAGGCGGCGTCCCTCCGAACGCGAGGCGCGCTCATGGCGTCGGCGCTCGGCCTGGAATGGGCGCGGGTGCCGCTCCCACCCATGTCAAACTTTTTCTGGCATCCTGCGAAGCGGGCATGGAGCTAGGGTCAAAGGGTGTGCAAGAAGAGAGGCGACGTACCTTTCCGCTGACGATTAACAGCGAGACCCGGGTTGGCGCCCGGGGGAAAGGAACGTCGCCTCATGCGCAATGATAGGGTGGGACCGGAGGTGACCTGACCCGCTGAAACGAGACCAGGAGCAATATTAGGATCGAGCTGGTCTGAAGCTTTTCAGCGAGGAGGTCAGGATGGGAAGGAAGCGACACACTCCGGAGCAGATCATCACTGGACTGCGGGAGGCAGAGGTCGGTCTGGCCCGCGGCAAATCCGTGAAGCTGATCAGCCGGGAGCTCGGCATCACCGAGCAGACGTACTACCGGTGGAGGCGGGAGTACGGCGGGATGAAGGTAAGCCAGGCACGGCGCCTGAAGGAGCTCGAGCGCGAGAACGGGCGCTTGAAGCGAGCAGTGGCGGACTTGACACTGGACAAGCTGATCGTGGAGGAAGCGGCCCAGGGAAACTTCTGAGCCCCGAGCGCCGACGACGTTGTGTGGTGCGTGTACGTCAGCAGCTCGGGGCGTCGGAGAGGAGAGCGTGCCGGGTGCTCGGGCAGCCACGCACGACCCAGCGCCGGGCGAGGAAAGTGGCGAGTGACGAGGGGGCGCTCCGAGGTGATATCGTGCGACTCGCGAGTCGATTCGGCCGCTACGGCTACCGACGCGTCACGGACATGCTCCGCATCGAGGGCTGGGGGGTGAACCACAAGCGGGTGGAGCGGATCTGGAGGCAGGAGGGGCTGAAGGTCCCGGAGCGGCAGCCGAAGCGAGGTCGGCTGTGGCTCAACGACGGATCGTGCATCCGGCTGAGGCCGCTGTATCGGGGCCACGTCTGGTCGTACGACTTCGTGGCCTCGAGGACGCACGACGGGCGTGCGCTGAAGCTGCTGACAGTGCTGGACGAGCACACGAGGGAGTGCCTGGCGATCGTGGTGGCTCGCAAGATCCGCTCGCACGACGTGCTCGAGGTGCTGGCCGATCTGTTCGTCCGACACGGGCCTGCCGAGTATCTGAGGTCGGACAACGGACCGGAGTTCACCGCGAAGCTCGTGCGGCGGTGGTTGGGGCGCGTGGGCGTCGAGACGCTCTTTATCGAGCCGGGCAGCCCGTGGGAGAACGGCTACAACGAGAGCTTCAACGGCAAGCTCAGGGACGAGCTGTTGAACGGGGAGATCTTCTGCTCGTTGGCGCAGGCGGCCGTGCTGGTCGAGCAATGGAGGCGCGAGTACAATACCGTCCGACCCCACAGCGCCTGCGGCGGCTTTCCCCCGGCCCCTGAGACGATTAAGCCGTCGCCCTGGTTCCTGAGGATGCCCGTCCTTCACGGCCCTCCACAGCTGCTGGGACTAACATAGGATGTGGTACCGCTCTTCGGGGCAGGTCATGACCTCCTCGCTGAAAAGCTTCAGACCAGGTCGATCCTAACATTGCACCTGGTCTCGTTTCAGGGGGTCAGGTCACGCTAGTGCGCCGCCAGGGAATCGAACCCCGAACCTACTGATTAAGAGTCAGTTGCTCTGCCAATTGAGCTAGCGGCGCGAGAATCTTACAGCGCGATTCATCGCAATCTACTACAGATACTTACCTAGGTAATCCGCTCGCGGCCCTAGCTCCTATGGGGTCCGTATGGGGTCCAGAGAGACAGGGGCCTGCCCTCAACATCATCGGGTTCTCCAGGGGAACAAGATAGACCCTACCGCGCTCATGTCCACCCAGTCGTGAAGGCTGGAGAGCCACTACCGCGTCGAGCGCGAGCTTGGATTGCCGTGAAGCTCTTGGCCCCCTCCCTATCGCATCCCCGGAGGCGAAACCCGACGCATTGACGCCTGCTCGAAGGCGAAAGCCAACTCGATCAAGCGAGGCTCTGCACATGCCGTTCCGGTGAAGCTCACACCGAACGGGCGCGGCTTCCCCTCGAAGCCTTCGGGCATGGGTGGGTCGGGGTCGGTTTCCACGAAAGCGAAAGGCACGATGACGGTCGGATAGCCGGGCCGCGCTGCTATCCCCGCCCCGCTCGAGCCAGGAAAGAGAAGCGCGTCCAAATCGAGTTCGGTCATTACCTGATCGATACCTCGCTCCGCATTGACCACGCGTTGAAGTCGCGCTTCATGCCATAGTTGAGCACGCTCGTGTTTCCGTTAGTGAGCAGGTTAGTCGTCGAATCTGGATCCACAACGCTAGGGATGTCGGCCGGGTCGACGATCGTGGCTCCCTGCTGTTGGAGAATCTCGATCGCCTCGGCCATCACCTCCCTCCCGTCCTCACTAAGCCGGTTCTGGTAACGATCGGTCCCGGGCACACGAATGGAGTCGTAGTACGAGGCTCGAGGGATACCGATGTGTGCCCCTCGCAGCCCCTCGGCCCGGAGAAAAGTCGTGTAGTCTCCGTTCGGCGGAACCTCACAGCGCGAGGTGGCGGGATCGTTCGGATCCGGTGCGGCCCCCTCCAGCGCGCCGAAGAAGATCGCAGCGTCCGTGACGGTGCGTGCCATTGGACCAGCGGTATCCTGATCGCCGCTGATGGGGATGACCCCCCAGCGGCTAACCCTCCCAACCGTAGGCTTGATCGCGGCAAGCATGTTCGAGTTCGCCGGGGAGAGGATGGAGCCCGAGGTCTCAGTGCCCACGTTGACGGCCCAAAAACTCATCGCGGTACCGATGCCTGAACTGGAGCCGCCCACCCCCATCACCGGGCGACCATCGTTCTGGCCCTCCCGCGGATCACGACGAGGATCATACGGGTTCAGGCCGTAGCCCCCGATCGCGCTGTAGTTCCCAGGCATTCCGTCGGCGATGAAGTTCGCGAGCTCGGTCATGACGGTCTTGGCCAGGATGATCGCGCCAGCCTCACGGAGGTTCGTGGAGAGTGTCGCTTCGTACGGTGGGATGTAGTTCTCGAGGGCCAGCGCGCCCCCGGTGGTCGGCATGTCCACTGTGTGAATGTTGTCCTTCAGCGCCACGGGAATGCCGTGAAGCGGCCCGCGTACGCGACCCTCGGCGCGCTCACGGTCCAGGCGGTCGGCCTCTGTGAGCGCCTCGACGTTGACGGCGATGACCGCGTTCACTCGCTCTTCGCAGACGGCGATGCGAAGCAGGTGGGCCTCGACCAGGTCGCGGGCGGTGATACGCCCCTCCTCCATGGCGCGCTGCATCTGGGGAATGGTCGCCTCGACGACATCGAAAGGCTCCAAGCTCCTCTCGGCTGTCGTACACGAGGCGAGAAGCCCGGTGAGTAGGGCCGCGACGGCGGTGTGGCGGGTCTTCATTTTGATCATGGGCCTAGCTTTCCGTATCGAAACGGGCTGCCGACCTTGTTGCGGGACTGGCCTAACATGACGCGGCGCGCGCCACGCGGCCAGTTGCTTGCCAGCTCCTCCGGAGAGCAGATTGAGAAGCGGAAGGCCGTGAGTGGTCTGCCCATGCCGGTGATCGGCTACCCTGAGGGAAAGTCCATGACGACAGCGGTCTTGAAGTGGGTAGGGACAGGAGTTCCGTGTATGTGCTACGGACTGGGCTTCGCGTCTGGGCTTCTGGCGGTGTCCTGGTCGGCGTCTGCACAGGAGCGTCCCGACGAGGATTGGAGCTATATCGGTGCGGGCCCGTCTAATACGAGGTATTCGCCCCTAGACCAGATCAACGCCGACAACTTCGAAGACCTTGAGGTCGCGTGGATCTGGCGGGGAGACAACTTCAGCTCCCGGCCCGATCCCCTGATGCGGTCCATGCCCGTTCATGCCGAAGGAAGGCTCTTTACTGTCGTCGGGTCTCGGAGGCAGGTAGTGGCCATCGATCCAGGCACCGGAGAGACGCTTTGGTCGTTCCGCGAGCCAGCGACTGAGCGGTGGGAACGCTCCATGCGTCAGAACTACGGCAAGGGCGTGGCATACAGCCAAATCGACGGGCGTGGAGTGATCTACGTGCTCACGCCCGGCTTCTTCCTTTACGCGTCTGGATGCCGAGACCGGGCGCCCCCTCGAGGACTGGGGCACGGGCGTGCCCATTGATGGCTTTCCGGAGACGGGAACAGTTGATCTGCTGGCCGACCTCGGGCATCCCTACGACGTGGAGCGGGGGATCCCACCCGAGATCGGCTACATCACGAACTCCTCGCCCCCCATCGTCGTCAACGGCGTGGTGGTGGTGGGGAACTCCCACGAACAAGGGTACAGGCAGACGCGGATCGAGAACGTCCCGGGAGACATCCTGGCGTACGACGCACGGACCGGGGAGCACAGGTGGAAGTTCAACATCATTCCCCAACCGGGTGAATTCGGGCATGACACTTGGGAGAGCAACGCCTGGTCCTACACGGGCAACCTCTCCTCCTGGGCGCCCATGTCCGCCGATCCCGAGCGAGGCCGGGTCTTCATCCCCACGGATCCGCCGAGCAACGACTTCTGGGGAGGCTTCCATCCTGGCGACAACCTGTTTGCGACCAGCATTCTCGCCTTGGACGTGGAGACTGGAGAGCGGGTCTGGCACTATCAGACGGTGCACCACGACATCTGGAATTACGACAACCCCCACGGCCCAGTTCTGCTGGACCTTACGGTGGATGGGGAGCCCGTTCCTGGCTTGATGGAGGCGTCGAAGAACGGGTTTCTCTATGCCTTGAACCGTGAAACGGGGGAGCCGATCTGGCCCATCGAGGAGCGTCCGGTGCCCGAATCGCCGGTTCCGGGGGAGCAAACGTCTCTAACCCAGCCATTTCCAACCCGTCCCGCGGCGTTCGAAATGCAGGGGATCACGGAAGACGACCTCATCGACTTTACTCCGGAGCTTCGGCGGGAGGCCCTGGAGTACGTGAGCGACATGCAGCTCGGTCCGATCTTCACACCTATCATCCACCGCGAGAATCCGGACGGCATCGTCGCCACGGCACAGTGTCCCCGCTTCGCTGCACTGACGACGGCGCCTCCCGCGGCGGATCCCGAGAGCGGGATCATGTACGTGTCGTCGCGGAAGGAGTGCCGCTTCCTCTTCCAGGTGCCCGGCGAAGAGTTGGACGATCCCAATGCGTCCTACACGACCGGGGAGACGGTGGCGAGCTGGGTCCACGGCGGCGACCTGGCGGCACGCGTGCAGGGGATTCCCATCACTAAACCCCCGTACGGACGGATCACGGCCATCGACATGAACACCGGGGAGCACCTCTGGTGGATTCCCAACGGGGATACGCCCCAATACATCAAGGACCATCCGGCTCTTGAGGGAGTCGATCTCCCCAGGACCGGGAAGATCTCGCACGCGCCCCTACTGGTCACCGAAACTCTCCTTCTCCATGGCGAAGGGCGCGGGGGAGACCCTCTCCTGCACGCAGTCGACAAGGAGACAGGCGAAGAGTTGGCGACCCTCGAAGTTCCGGCGCCGATTCAATACGGGCTTATGACGTATTCGTACGAGGGCCAGCAGTACATCGTCCTGCAAGTCGCGGGTGACGGGCTGCCCGGCTCGTTGGTGGCTCTCCGGCTTCCGTGATGACAGGACTTCCGAAGCGTTTCCCGGAATGGACCGCCTCCCCTCTCGCGCCGCCTGCCGTAGAATCGGTGCCTCGACACAAGGAGTTGAGCATGTCGAAGCCAATCGTACGTTGGATATGGCTCATTGGGCTGTGGTGCATCTCCGTCGAAACCGCCACGGCACAGTCACGGACCTTCGACATCTACTGGGTGGACGTCGAAGGCGGCGCGGCTACCCTGGTTGTGTCTCCCACCGGGGAGTCTCTGCTCGTCGACGCCGGATACCCGACGGACGATGACCGCGATGCGAATCGCATTCTCGCGGCAGCCCAAGAGGCCGGCCTGACCAGGATTAACTACCTGGTCATCACGCACTTCCACCAGGATCACGTCGGCGGGCTTCAAGCGCTGGCCGAGATGATCCCGATCGAGAAATGTCTCGACCATGGGACCATCACCGAGGAGCGCAATCAGCGATGGCTCGACGCGTACCTTAGCGTATGCGGAGGCAAGCGAGCCGCCGTTGAGGCCGGCGAGCAGATCCCGTTTGGGGCCGTCGAGATCGACGTCGTCGCCTCGGACGGTCGACTCCTTACGACGCCCGTCAACGACGGCGGATTCAACACGCTGTGCGCAACGGCCGAGCACAAACCTCAGGCCAGTCCGGAGAATCAGCGCAGCGTCGGGGCGCTCTTCACATACGGCCGATTCACCTTTCTCGACCTCGGGGATCTCAACTGGGAGATGGAAGTCGAGCTGTCGTGTCCCATCAACAAGGTGGGCGAGGTCACGCTCTATCAGACGAGCCGCCACGGAGCCTGGGACGACGCGGGCTCGCCAACGCACCTCTATGCGATCAAGCCTCAGGTCATCGTCGTGAACAACGGTCCGCGGAAGGGGCTGGGAGGTACATCGCCCGGTTTCAGTGAGGTCTCAACGGCGCACTACGAGCGGATGGCGAAGAGTCCGGGCATCGAAGGGATTTGGCAGGGCCACCGTTCGCTGCTCGATCCGGATCCGGTCCACAACACGGCGGAAGACATGATCGCGAACTTGGAGGATACCGCGGAAGGCAACGGCCATTGGATTCGAGCGTCGGTCGGCCAGGACGGCACGTTCACCGTCACGAACAGCCGCAACGGGTTCCGCCAAACCTACACGGCGCGCTGAACCGTGGGCCGGTTCACTTGGCTCCTGGCCCGGCCAGCCCGGCCCGCTCTCGAATCCCGTTGCAGTCGAGCATCATTCCCGACGAGCCCGCAACGCGATCTGGGGTGATCGAGTTCCTTCAGTCGGCTGTGCGCGAACCCAAGTGGAGAGGGCCCGAGCTATGCCGCTGGGTTGACCTGACCCGCTGAAACGAGACCAGGAGCAATATTAGGATCGAGCTGGTCTGAAGCTTTTCAGCGAGGAGGTCAGGATGGGAAGGAAGCGACACACTCCGGAGCAGATCATCACTGGACTGCGGGAGGCAGAGGTCGGTCTGGCCCGCGGCAAATCCGTGAAGCTGATCAGCCGGGAGCTCGGCATCACCGAGCAGACGTACTACCGGTGGAGGCGGGAGTACGGCGGGATGAAGGTAAGCCAGGCACGGCGCCTGAAGGAGCTCGAGCGCGAGAACGGGCGCTTGAAGCGAGCAGTGGCGGACTTGACACTGGACAAGCTGATCGTGGAGGAAGCGGCCCAGGGAAACTTCTGAGCCCCGAGCGCCGACGACGTTGTGTGGTGCGTGTACGTCAGCAGCTCGGGGCGTCGGAGAGGAGAGCGTGCCGGGTGCTCGGGCAGCCACGCACGACCCAGCGCCGGGCGAGGAAAGTGGCGAGTGACGAGGGGGCGCTCCGAGGTGATATCGTGCGACTCGCGAGTCGATTCGGCCGCTACGGCTACCGACGCGTCACGGACATGCTCCGCATCGAGGGCTGGGGGGTGAACCACAAGCGGGTGGAGCGGATCTGGAGGCAGGAGGGGCTGAAGGTCCCGGAGCGGCAGCCGAAGCGAGGTCGGCTGTGGCTCAACGACGGATCGTGCATCCGGCTGAGGCCGCTGTATCGGGTGGAGTTGACCCGGTTTAGTGGACCCCTCAAGAGTGAGGGAGAAAGGAGGAGTCCACGATGCCAAGGACGCATGCGGCGTACCCGCCGGAGTTTCGGCGGCAGATGGTCGAGCTGGTCCGATCGGGCCGGTCTGTGGAAGCGTTGGCCCGGGAGTTCGAGCCCTCAGCAGGAGCGATACGCAATTGGGTCAAGCAGGCTGACCTGGACGAAGGACGTCGCAGCGACGGACTAACGACGGAGGAGCGAGAGGAGCTCCGACGGCTGCGTCGAGAGAACAAGCAGCTGCGCATGGAGCAGGAGATCCTAAAAAAAGCCGCCGCCTGGTTTGCTCGGGAGAGCAACTCGATCCCCGATCGGGGTTCGAGTTCGTGAAGACGAATCAGGCGGACCACCCCGTGCGTGTGCTGTGCAGTGTTCTGGGTCTCTCCCCCAGCGGCTACTACGCCTGGCTGAAGCGCCCTCCCTCGGCCAGGGCGCGGCGCGACAGAGAGCTTCGCAGGCGAATCGAGGCGATCTTCGAAGAGAACCGGAGGGTCTACGGGCGGCCGCGCATCCATGCCGAGCTCCAGCAAGCCGGCGAGCGGGTTGGAGGCAAACGCGTCGGCCGGTTGATGAGAGAGGCCGGGATCCAGGGTGCGAGCCGTAGGCGCTACAAGCCTCGAACGACTCAGCGAGACCGAAATACTCGGCCGGCTCCCGATCTCGTGGACCGAGACTTCACAGCCGAGGCTGCCGACCGGCTCTGGGTGGCCGACATCACCTACATCCCGACCTGGGCCGGCTTTCTCTACCTAGCCGTAGTGGTGGACGCCTGGAGCCGTCGCGTGGTGGGCTGGTCCATGGCGGCTCATCTTCGCTCGGAGCTCGTGCTCGATGCCCTGAACATGGCGAGTTGGCAGCGTCGACCCCAACGGGTGATCCATCACAGCGACCAGGGGACGCAGTACACATCGATCGCGTTCGGGCTGCGGTGCAAGGAGGTGGGCGTGAGGCCCTCGATGGGCTCGGTGGGCGATGCCTACGACAACGCCCTGTGCGAAAGCTTCTTCGCGACGCTCGAGTGCGAGCTTCTCGATCGGCAGCGCTTTCGCACTCAGGCGGAGGCCAAGATGGCCGTCTTCGACTTCATCGAGGGCTTCTACAACCCGCGCCGAAGGCACTCGGCGCTCGGCTACGAGTCGCCCGTCAATTTCGAACGAAGCCGGAGGGCTGCGGCGTGAACCTGCCTTCTACTCCCCCGCTGCGCGAGGGAAGCTTTCGACTCCCCAGCAAGGGAGATAGGATCAAAACCTCAGTGTTTACCTGTCCACCAAAGCGGGACAGCTCCATACCGTCCGACCCCACAGCGCCTGCGGCGGCTTTCCCCCAGCCCCTGAGGCGATTAAGCCGTCGCCCTGGTTCCTGAGGATGCCCGTCCTTCACGGCCCTCCACAGCTGCTGGGACTAACATAGGATGTGGTACCGCTCTTCGGGGCAGGTCACTGCCACGCGAACAAACGCTGGGGACCGGGTGTCAGTATTGTAATGTGCCCCTTCATGGGGCGCTGACCCCTGTGCGCTTTCCCTCTCACAATCCAACTAAGAGACGTAGAGCGCCTGTGATCATTCGTCATGCGGCTATCTATCCGATCACGTTGGCCTCGGCTGTCTTGGTCCTGTTTGGTCAGACTGATGTGGAGGCTCAGGCCCCTTCCTCAGAAGCAAATAGCATCTCCTTTGAGGGCCCCCCGCCTCCGACCGCCCCGAATGTTGTCAGCTGGGACGACGAGGGCCGCGCTACGGTTCGAGCGGTGCGTGTGTCGGAACTCCGCGTCGATGGCGAGCTGGATGAGCCTTTCTACCAATCCTCTGAATCCATCCCCGACTTCATTCAAACCGTGCCCGACGAGGGTGCGACGCCCACCGAGCGGACCGAAGCCTGGGTCACCTTCGATGACTCGAACGTATACGTATCGGCTCGCATCTGGGAATCCGCGCCCGAGAGTGAATGGGTCGCGAACGAGATGGTGCGGGACAACCGGGCGATCAGGGGGAACGACCACTTCGGAATCTTCCTGGACACTTTCTACGATCGTCGCAACGCCGTGGCGATTTATCTGAACTCACTCGGTGGGTTCAACGACATGCAGATCACCAATGAAGGGAATTCCAACCGCGACTGGAATCCGATCCTGGACATCCGGACCGGTCGCTTCGATCGCGGCTGGACCGTCGAGATCGCGATCCCATTCAGATCTCTTCGCTACCGCACTGGGCGGGATCAGGTTTGGGGGATCCAGATGAGGCGGTTCGTGGCTCGCAAGAACGAGTGGAATTATCTCACTTTCCTTCCACTTTCGGTGTCCCGAAACGGGTCTCAGGGGATCTTTCGCGTGTCGATGTACGGGACGCTGGTTGGTATCGAGGCCCCACCGACGAGCCGGAATCTAGAGGTGAAGCCGTACGCGATCTCGGGGCTCGAGACTGACCTGACCGTCGATCCCCAGATCTCGAACGACGGCCACGCCGACGCCGGCCTCGACATCAAGTACGGGCTAACTGAGAACCTCACGTCGGACCTCACCTTCAACACGGACTTCGCGCAGGTAGAGATCGACGAACAGCAGGTGAACCTCACGCGCTTCAGCCTTTTCTTTCCCGAGAAGCGTGAGTTCTTCCTGGAGAGCAGGGGGATCTTCAACTTCGGAAGGGGAGGTAGCTTGGGTGGAGGAGGCGGTGGTCCTCCACCCACGGGGCGCGGAGGTGGTGGCGGTGGTGGAACACCCGGGGGAGGAGGCGGCGGCGGCGCTCCAACGCTCTTTTACAGCAGACGGATAGGGCTGCAGGATGGAGCGCCGATCCCGATTCTTGCCGGTGGCCGGATAACTGGAAAAGTCGGTTCATTCGACGTCGGCGCGGTGACAATCCAGACGGACGACGATCCCAGCGTCGGGGCCGAGCCGACAAACTTCACGGTCCTCAGGCTCCGTCGTGACATTCTGGCACGGAGCAGCATCGGTGTCTTGTTCGAAAATCGCTCCAAGTCGATCGTGGCGGAGAGCGGATCCAACCAGGCCTACGGTGTCGACGCCAGCCTGGCCTTCTTCGAGACTGTGAGCTTCGTCACTTCCTACGCGAGGACGGAGACCGAGGGCCTCACTGGAAACGACGAGAGCTATCAGGCCCGGTTCAACTATAACGCGGATCGATTGGGGGCCCAGATCGGTCATCTTCTGGTTGGGGACGATTTCAACCCCGAGATCGGGTTCGTACGCAGGAGGGGCTTTCGACACACGTCACTCGGGGGACGGTTCAGCCACAGGCCGGCGTCGATCGATCGGATTCGCCGCCTGAGTCTCCAAGCGAACCTGGGTTATTACGAGAACGAGCAGTCCGAGTTCGTTGAGAGCCGGGATCGGAGAGGCCGCTTCCAGATCGAGCTGGAGAACAGCGACTTCTTTAGCCTCAACTATACGGACACCTTCGAGAATCTGATCGAAGAGACGCGGATCTCCGGTGCAGACATGCCGGCCGGTCGTTACTCCTTCCAAGATGTAGGGGCAAGTTACCAGTTCGGCCCGCAACGTCGGATCTCCGGGAGGGTCTCGGTGCGGAGGGGTCGGTTCTACTCCGGTGACCTCACCTCCACGGGTCTCGGCGGGTCGCGCATCGAGGTCCTGCCCCAATTGACACTCGAGCCCAGTATCGAGTTCAACTGGATCAGCCTGCCGGATCTGGAGGAGTTCGAGGGAGAATTCAACCAGCACGTGGCCCGCACTCGCGTCACCTACAGCCTGAGTCCGCGGACGTTCTTGGGCGGACTAATTCAGTACAACGCGGGGAGCGACACCTTCAGCGCCAACGTTCGGCTTCGGTGGGAATGGGCCCCGGGGAGCGAGCTCTTCATCGTGTACGCGGAGGATCGAATCACCGACGTGCTGGATCGGTGGTCCGAGCTTTCGACTCGTGGCTTCGTGATCAAGGTGAACCGGCTGCTTCAGCTCTAGGGCTTCCTGGCTCGTTTTCTTGCTCCATATTTCAGCGCGGCGCATCTTTCCCGTGTCTTCATTTTGGACCTCGGCAACACACGGGAGGACCGCCACATGCGCCCCTATCGCGATACAGACCTACCGTGGGTGAACGCGTTCACCCTTACTCGGCGCGGGTTGCTGAAGCACGCGGTCGCAGCCGGGGGCATGGCCGGGGTGGCCGGAGCATCGCCTCTCCTCGCGTGGGCTCGGCTAGTAGAGCAGAGCTCCGGAACATCGGTGCAATCGGCCGATGGCGCCCTGACCCTAGCCCGAATCCTTAACCGCCCAAGATTCGAAGACCTGCCGCCCCTGGCGGTCGAGCACGCCAAGATGATCATCGCTAGCACGCTGGCCAGCGCCGCGGCCGGATCGCTCATCGGGTCGGCCCGCATCGTCCGCGAGCTCGCGGAAGAGCACGGCGGTAGACCTGAGGCCACCGTCTGGTTCGATGGAGCGAGGTTGCCAGCGCATGAGGTCGCCCGGGTCAATGCAATACTCAGCGATGCCGCCGCGTCGGATGACAGTGACATCCGCAACGTGGCGCACTGCGGCACGACCCTGGCCTCCGTGGGCTTGTCCATCGCCGAGCGCACCGGTGCTACAGGTCAAGATCTGCTTCTGGCAATGGTCGTCGGCTATGAGGCCTCGGGCCGAATCGGCGAGACACGGCTCGGCGGGAGGGGTGGCGTGCACGCCTCTCAGATCGTCGCCTTCGGCGGGGCTGTCGCCGCCGCGAAACTCCTCAAACTGACGGACGAGCAGATGGCCCACGCCATCGGCATTACTGCGATCACACAAGGTGGGCTTTCGATAGGGACGAACAGCTGGGCGCGGGAGTACATGGGCGCCAACGCTGCATTCTGCGCCGTCAACGCCGCGTTGGCGGCCGGCCGCGATTATACTGTGAACGAGAACATTCTCGATCCGCCGGGTGGCTTTGCCGGAGTCTACGGCGGCGGCAATGTCGAAAGCTTGGGACACGATCTTCAAGAGTGGGACATCGTGAGATATCTGGCGATCAAGCTCTGGCCGGGAGCGCACCCGTTTTCCAGCACCGTGGAAGCGGCTGTCAATGTTGCGCTGCAGGCGAATGTGCGGCCGGACGAGGTGAGCCAGATCCTCGTTTCTGGTCGAAACCGGACGACAGTGGGCGGCAGCCGGCGGCCCCAGGACCTGATCGAGGCAATCCACAGCTTGCCGTACTTCGTCGCTTCCGCCGTGGCTGACAGGGATTTCTCCTGGGTCCACGCGACCCCAGAGAAGATCCACAGCCCGGTGACCGAAACCCTCATGGACCGGGTCGATGTCGACCCGTCGCCGCCACCCGTCAGCTATGACTGGAGCTGGGGTGGGACCGTCACCCTGGTCACCAATTCCGGCGACAGGTACACGAGCACAGTGGACGCGCCGCGAGGGTCCGGCCAGCGCGGCATTGAGTGGAGCGATGTCGAGGCAAAGTACCGGGCTCTTCTACCCGACTCCAGTCTGCCCCCGAACCGGATCGAAGAGGCCCTGAGCGTGATCCACAACTTCGAAGGGGTGCAGAATGTCTCAGAGCTCACGACGCTGCTTAGCTGATCGGACGGCCTGCCTTCAATCCCACGGCCTACCCGGCTCTTCCTCTTCGTCGGGTTCGAACTGTGGGTCCGGTGGGGAAGCTTCGGCTGCTCGGCGGTTTCTGAGCCGCTCCCACCCGAATAAGACCTCCCGCGAGAGGCGGCCTCCGAGATAGAAGGCAACGGCCAGCGTTGCAACCCAAGCTGTAGGGATGAGCGAGAAATCGGGTTGGATCCACAGCCAGATGTACAGGGCCAACACCGCGGCTAGTCCGCCTCCGGCAGTCCATCCTCTTACCGCGGCTCGGCGACGCGCGAGGGTTAGGCACTCCTCACACCAGAGGAGACGATCCAGCTCCTGGATGGGCCTCTCCTCGAGGCACCGGATGCAAGTCACGTCCTCCGGCAAACGCTCCTCCGATCAGCTGGCGTTCATGAGGCGAGGTTACCCATCACCGTATCCACGAACTGTTCTGTCCTAGCCCGGCCTCCCAAGTCGGGCGTGCGGGACTCGGGATCGGAAAGAGTCGCTCGAAGAGCCCCTTTCACCCTCTTCCCGACCTCCGACTCGTTGACATGTTCGAGCATCATGGCTGCGGCCAGCATCAGCGCACAAGGATTGGCAACCCCCGTCCCGGCAATGTCAGGCGCTGACCCGTGTACTGCTTCGAACATCGACGCATGATTTCCGATGTTGGCGGCGGGGGCTACCCCAAGTCCACCCACGAGGCCAGCCATGAGGTCGCTCAGGATGTCTCCGAACATATTCTCCATGACGAGGACGTCGAAGACGTACGGGTCTTTGACCAGCTGCATCGCAGTCGCATCTATGATTCGAGTCTCGAACTCGATTTCACCCTCATAATCAGCCGCGACCGTTTTGCCAGCCTCCAGAAAGAGTCCCTGCGTGTACTTTAGGATGTTGGCCTTGTGCGCCAGCGTGACCTTCGTTCTTCGATGCTTGCGCGCATACTCGAAGGCGTACCGAACGATGCGCTCGGCCCCGAAGCGTGTGATGATCATCACGGACTCGGCTGCAGCCTTGGGATCTCCCTCTAGGCCGATATAGTGTTCGACCCCGACGTATAGCCCCTCGGTGTTCTTGCGAACGAGAACCAGGTCGATGTCTTCGTACCGTTGCTCAGGGACCAGCGTGACCACGGGCCGAACGTTGGCGTAGAGCTCGAATTCCTTCCGGATGGCGACATTAATCGATCGGAAGCCAGATCCCAGGGGCGTGGTGAGAGGGCCCTTGAGTACAACACCCGTCCTCCGGATCGAGTCCAAAGTCTCCTGCGGGAGCGGATCGCGAACCGCCTCCATCGCGGCCACACCCCCCAACTGATGATCGTAATCGAGCTCGGCGCCGGCCTCTCGGATCACCGAAAGAGTGGCCTGGGTCACCTCAGGTCCGATCCCGTCTCCGGAGATGACCGTAATGGTCTTGGTCATGGACCTTCGATGTCGGTCAGGGAAGTTGGATGTAATCGGGGTTGTACTGGAAGTCCGTGTGCTCTTCCCCCCAGCGGACCAGGTCACGCATGAAACCCGGACTCTCTGTGCCTTTGGTGCGGGCGTAGCCTGCCACGTTCAAAGCGCGACTCCACGTCGCTTCCGACAGCTCACCCCGTTCGAGCAGCGCCTGAGCGAGGATCGTATGGTCCTCGTAGTGGACGATGACCCGTACGCCTCCGAGCCCTGAGTAGTCCTCAAACGCGCTCTTCGTGGCAGGTGAGAAAAGGAAGATATACGGGGAGGCCATGGCCCAGACCCGGCCGCCCATCCGGTACTCCTCGCGGTCGATCCCCACCGTCACCTGGGCCACATTTCCACTCATAGCTACGACCAGATCGCCCGCGTATTCGTAGTACGACGCTACCTCTTCTGCGCTCGGAGTGACGAGCGGACCCCCTCGTTCGGTCTGGCATCCCGGAATGGCCAGACCCCAGGCAACTAGGGCCACGAAGAGCGACAACGGGATCCCACGCTGCGTGCGCTCAGGTTTCACCTCTCGCCGGGGCCTCGACTCATGGTCGATCCTCACCTGACGATCCTCCGGGCCAGCGCGTCCGCCGCGGTCGCGGAGATCACGAGCTCTCCCTCAGTTCCTGATCCCCCCTCGACGATGCCGAACCAAAGAACGTGCCCACGACGGAGATCTAGAAGGGCCGCTGAAAGTTGTAGAGAAACACCCTCGTTACTCCGATTCGGGCTCGCCTCGATCGGAAGCAGTCCAAAGGCGGCATCGGTGAGCGCCCCAAGCCGGCAGAGGGTCCCAAAGAGGGGATCTCCTACGCGTTGGAGCTCCGCAACTAGAAACCCCTCCACGGGTAGCGCATCGATTTGGATCCCCGTGCCCGGGTTGCGTGCAATTGTGGCTTCAAGATCAGCCGGAAAAAGCCAGGCGACTTCCTCGCCAAGCTGCTTGAGTGCGAACTCGAGCTCGCGGTCCAGGTCGGCATGAGCCTCCGCGCGCCGCTGAACCGGGAGCACGATCACACGGACCCCAGCGAACTCCGGAACTCCTCCTCTTTCGTATCCTGCCTGAGGCACCGGCTCAGATCTGGCGCTGCACCCGGCCGTCCACAGAATCGCAGGGAGCGCGATCGCGCTCCACATCACGGTGATCGAACGCTTAGACGGGCAACGCAGCCGCTGGCTAACACAACTCATTCAGAAGAATCGTCCAATCGGAGGGCGGCCGAATTGATACAATATCTCAAACCGGTGGGCTCTGGCCCGTCGGGGAAAACGTGCCCCAAGTGCGCCTCACAAGCCGAACAAACCACCTCCGTACGCCGTCTGAAAAGGGAGCGGTCCTCTCTTTCCTCCACGTGCTCGGGCTCTGCCACGTCCCAGAACGACGGCCAACCCGTCCCCGAGTCATATTTGGTCCCAGAAGAGAAGAGAGGGGTCCCACAGCAAACACAGCGGTAGGTCCCAGCCGATTTGGAATCCCAGTACTCCCCAGAGAAGGCGCGTTCGGTGCCGCTCTCACGGGTTACGCGGTACTGTTCTGGGGTCAGGCGCTCACGCCACTCGGCGTTCGTACGCCGTCCCCCCTGCGAAGCTTCGTCACTCATTTCACCTCCGCCGTCGTGATTCTCTCGATCACGATCTCTCGCAATGGTCGATCAGAGCGATCCGTCTCAGAAGCTCCGATCTCTCGGACCACATCCATCCCCGCGATGACCTTCCCGAATACCGCGTGCTGGTCGTCCAGCCATGGCGTGGGAACGAGGGTGATGAAAAACTGAGATCCTCCGGTGTTAGGCCCGGCGTTAGCCATCGAAAGGATCCCCTCATCCTGGTGCCGCAACTCGGGGTGAAACTCATCGTCGATGGCGTAACCCGGACCGCCCCTTCCGGTACCCTCAGGACACCCGCCCTGGATCATGAAGCTTTCGATCACACGATGGAACTTCACGCCATCATAAAACCCCTTCTCGACCAAGGCTCGGAAGTTCGCGGTCGTCTTTGGGGCCCTGCGCTCGAATAACTCGACCTCAAATGTGCCTCGGGTGGTCTCGACAACGATGGTTGCGTTCGGCATTAGAACTAGTTCGTGTGGCAGAATTGCTGGCTCTCGTGGGCCAGCCGTGACCAATACCGGTGCTAGGGCAGGGTGGTTCCTTCCTCGACGACGAGGATGCTGATTTAGACTGAGTCTCTAGGAGTGCTCGACTCCACCCACTTCTCCGAAGAGCTCCGTGTGCGGGCCAAGGCTAAGATGACCCCTCACATTCTCGACGTGCGAGTGCGGTCCGAGGATCGAGTCGTGGAGGTGGCAGCCACGAATCACAGAGCTTTCCCCGACGATGCAGGCCTCGAGGGTCGCCCCATCAATTCTGGCCCCCCGTTCCACCGTGACGTTGGGACCGAGGTTGCTCGCACGTACCTGGGCCTCCTCCTCCACCCGAACGGGTCCCTCGATCTCGGTTCCTTCGAGTGACGCGCTGGGCGCGATGCCTCCCCGAGTCGTCTCGAGAAGGTGGCGGTTGGTCTCGAGGAGGGTTTCCGTCTTTCCACAGTCGTACCACCCTTGGACGGGAGCGGTTCGAATTCGTGCCCCCAGGTCCACCATGTATTGGAAGGCGTCGGTGAGGAAGAATTCGCCGCCAGGCCCCGGGGGAGCCTGAAGCACGTGGTGGATCCCCTCAAACAACTGTTGCCAGTCGCGAATGTAGTATAGCCCGATGTTTGCCAGCTTCGAGACCGGTTCGGTGGGCTTTTCAACGATCCGCGTCATCGAGCCAAGCTCATCGGTCAGGATCACCCCGAACCTCTGGTAGTCTGCCACCTCTTTCGCCCAGATCACCCCAGCCCAGTCGTCGGACAGGCCCCGCGCAAGGGACAGATCTGCGTCGAAGAGGGTGTCGACGAAGACGATCAGGACATCTTCCCGCACAAAAGGCTCAGCGAGTTGGATAGCCCCCGCGGTTCCATCCTGCACTTCCTGTATGACGAAGTCCACCGTGAGATCGGGGTACTCGTGTTCGACGTACTCCTGCACCACTTCTCGGAGGTACCCGACGATGAAGACGACCTCGTGGATCCCCAGCTCACGAAGGTCGTCCAGGATGTAGCTCATCACCGGTCTCCCGCCTACTCTCAGCAAGGGCTTGGGAGTGGTGAGCGTATGCGGCCGCAGCCGGGTCCCTCTGCCCGCCACCGGAATGATCGCTTTCATTGCTCTCCTTAGGTTGATCTGCCGCGCCCTTGTCGGGAACCCGGAACTGGGCGACCCGCTACTATAACGATGTGCACCCGCAACCTGCCGAGAACGCCTCCTTGGCGAGGAACGGGGAAGGACTGGAGAGCCGATCAATGTTTGCGTCGCAGCGCTGGGCTGATGCGGGATCCGTCGCATCGTACCCCCGCCCCCCTTTCCGGATCGATCTGGCGCCGTGACAGGCCTCTCTACGAAGGCGTTTCGAACCGAGATCCTCACCCGGGCCGATCACGAGGACCCTACGTTGCGCGGGCGACGTTACTCGATTCCCTATCAACGAGTCTGGATCGAGGCCATGGGGCTGGTGACCAGCTGGGCCCCACGGTGGGACCTTCTCGAAGCAGATGATCAGAATGGTCGCCTACGGGCGCGATCCACTTCAATGCTGCTTCGCATTGCCCAAGAGGTTGAGATTCGCATCTACCTCGACGAGGACGCGCAGACGCGAGTCGACGTGACTTCTCGGTCTCGCGCGGGGAGGTGGGGCTTCGCCACTCAAGCACGCGCGGTTCGCAGCTTCTTGGTCGCACTGGATGAACAGCTTCGCGCCCGAGCGAAGCAACCGGCACCTCTCGAGCGGGTCGACCCGCCGATCGCTTCCCCGCCGAACGCACCCCACCTCCGATCCGGTACGAGCTGAGCGACTTCCCAGCCGAACCCATGCTACGGATCCCTTCCTCTTCACGTCGGCGGCGCGCAGCCGTTGGCAGAGTTGTTGTTCTCGCAGGACTCCTCGGTGGATGCGAGCGTGCGGAGATTCCGCCGCCGGCGTCGGACCCTTCAAGTCCCGACGGCTCTCTCACCGCCCCAAGCGCTCCGGAGGAAGGACAGCTCGTTTTTGACCGAGAGTTTCTGTTCCTTTCACTCGAGGCCGATTCGCTGGTCATCGTACCCTGGTTCTTCCGGGCAAGTGTCGACCCAGAGGGAGTACATCGTGAGCAGGCCGCCTGGCTCTCCCAGGCAACCGAGTGGGAGGTGATCGCGCAAGAAACTATGGACACACCGCCGACGCGTTCGCCCTGGCGCATCATCCCGGGGGAGAGAATCCGCTTGATTGTTGGCCCTGATGATCGTGTGGAATCGCTCCTGCTCCGAGACCCGCCGAGAGAGCTGGAGACAGTCCTTGGCGACCTGATGACCGAGTGGGCCAATCCTGGGGCCGAGTCAATCCGTCTATACCGGGCGCGCACCCTCTTCCCAGCGGGACCCATCGACGGGCTCGTGATCGAGATCAGTCGTCGTTGGGAGGCGTCCGAGAGTGGTGGCCCAGGAGATTGGGTTTTTGTGCATTCTGGGACCGACCTCCAATTCTTCATGGAGGGGGCCCAGCCCGTGGAGCGGATAGGTTCACCGGTGCGATACGACGGCTGGACGCGGATTGCGCTTAGGGACCTTCAGTGGCGAGACCTGGAGCTGGACTGGGAGGAGACGAGAGCTTTCGAGAGCGCCCGAAGGGATGTTCCAGTCCGATGGAGCATTGGTACGCCGGAGGGACAGGTCACCGGGAGCCTCGAATCGTTGAGCTCGCACCTTATGGTCGGTCAGGGCGACGGACCGATCCTTCCTTTGATTGGCCTCTTCGAGGTCGTTGGAGTGATGGAGGTCCAGGGACGGGAGTTCTCCGTGACCGGTATGATTCGACACGTCCAGCGCTGAGCAGGCGGAGCTAGTGCCCCCCGAACTCCTTCGAGCCCTTCTCACGATCCTGTTCGGCGCGATCGCAGGCGGCCTCACGAACAGCGTCGCGGTCTGGATGCTCTTCCATCCATACGAGCCACCACGCCTGGGGCGGCTCCGAGTGAAATTCCTTCACGGAGCGATCCCAAAGAATCAAGGGCGTCTTGCCGAAGCCGTCGGGCGCACCGTTGGGAACCGGTTGCTCAGTCCGGAGGATCTTACGGCCATTCTGGCCAACCAGGAGTTCAGGGACGCGTTCGAGACGCAACTCGAGCGGTTCCTCTCTGGACTGCTCGACGCCGAACGGGGCACTCTCCGGGAAACCCTTCCAGCCCAAATGGCGGAGGCGCTGGAAGAAGTTCTGGCGGGAGCGGCGGATCTCCTCGAAGAGCGACTCGAGGGGTGGCTGGAATCCCCTCGATTCGAAGAGATGATCGGGGCAAAAGTCACCGAGTTCCTGAGCCGCGTCTCGACACATCCGGTCAGCGAGATCCTGACTCCCGCGAGGGAGGAGGCGCTCGCCACCACCATCGAAGAGTGGAGCCACGACCTTGTCGAGCGGGAGGGGTTCCACGAAACGGTGGAGGGCTATATCGAGCGTACCTTCCGTTCGTTTCTAAGGGATGATCGGACCTTCGAGGAGGTCCTCCCGGCCGGCCTCGTCGGCTCCCTGGAACGAGCGCTCTCTGGATATCTGCCGATCGCCGTCCGGAAACTCGGTGGGATTCTGGAGGACCCCGAGGCTCGCAAACGCCTGGAATCCGTCGTGCATGATCTGTTCCAGAGGTTCCTGCGGGACCTCCGATTCCATCAACGGGTGGTGGCCCGGCTGGTGGTTACAGAGGAGACGCTGAACCGGGTCCTGGAAACCTTGGAGGAGGAGGGAGCCGAACACCTCTCCGAGATGCTCCGCGACCCCTCAGTTCAGGATGCTACGGCACGAAGAGTTAACGATGCGGTCGTGGACTTCCTCAAGCGCCCTGTCACCTCTGTCCTTGGGCAACCCGGGGATGAGAGCGTGGACCGCGCGGAAGAGACGGCCGTCGGCTGGATCGTCGGGATGGCCCGTGATCCAGAGACGCTCAGGTTCCTCTTCGAGCGAATCCGACGCGGGATCGGAAAGGCGTCTGAAAGCACCTGGGGTGAGCTTCTCGAACGAATGCCTCCCGACCGATTGAGCCAGGCTGCCGTTGCCGCAGCGAGGAGCGATCCCGCTAGAAAGGCGTACCGGGAGGCTCTGGGGCGCGCGCTTCGTAGCCTCCTCGACCAGCCGATCGGGCGTCCCGGAGGGTGGCTTCCCGAGGGCTCGGCTGCCCGGATTCAGGGGGCTCTTTCTGACCCCCTGTGGGAATGGCTGCAAACGCAGATCCCAGAGGTGGTGAAGACCCTTGATGTGGGCCGTCGCATAGAGGACAAGGTCCGAGCCTATCCGACCCCAAAGATGGAGGAGCTCGTGAGGAGAGTTACGGACCGCGAGCTTCGGATGATTGTGCGCCTAGGGTACGCACTCGGGGGAGCGATCGGTGCGATCCTCGTGGCCCTGAACGCTCTACTCGCCTAGACCCAGAGTCAGCGCATCCGGAACGGGCCACGGGACTGATATCGCCGTCGGCTACGTGATCCCGGCTCCAGCTTCCGCTGAAGAAGGCCCAAGACGGTCCTGTGGCGCTTGACCTGCTGGTGTTGCCCTTCCTCCTCCAACCGCCGTTCGATTTCGTCCAGCGGCTGATCATATCGACGTGGAAGCCCGAGCCAGATCCCCAGGCCGAGGGCCGCCACGAACGATAGCGCGATCAGCCACGTCATTTCCCCCTGAACGACTCCAGTAAGAGGATC
Organism: Longimicrobiales bacterium; assembly: GCA_965197485.1. Classification (GTDB taxonomy): domain Bacteria; phylum Gemmatimonadota; class Gemmatimonadetes; order Longimicrobiales; family Gaopeijiaceae; genus JAAXGI01. Next base: position 398,677 of record CBDANG010000011.1, on the reverse strand, counting down.
CCGATCCCCGCACTGAGAACGATCGGGATCAGGTTGGTGCCCAGCGCCACCAAACCTACGATCGGCCAGAAGACGAGGTGTATGAAATCGTATCCGCCTGGAAGCATGCGCTGTCTCCAAGAAGAGAATGGACGAGAGGGAATATGGGCCGACTGCCCGCGCGTGTCGAGTCAGCCCGTCGTCACATCGAATGTTCGCCTCGCCTCCCGCGCAAACACCTCCTCCTCGTAGTCGTTCCCCGCCAGAATCACGACCTCCTGGGGGAAGGAATGAGAGAGCGAGTGCTTCTTGGCGACCGAGCACATGATCCGCGCGGACGTCTCAGCATCGAGGTTTCCGGCTCCAACACCGAGCGGTGGGACTGCTAGGACCTCGATCTCCCATTCAGCCGCACGACGGAGACCGTTCTGAAATGCGCTGGAGAGCCTTCGGTCCGAGACGGGCTCCTCACTAGATCGGATCACGACATGAATCAGGAGATCGGAGCCCAGGCCTCCTCCGGGAGTGACGACGGCTCCTCCGACTGGGAGATCCTCAAAGGCTCGCAGCCGGGACAAGACGTCCCCTCCCGCCTGATCCCCCAGTCGCTGTCCCACGGGGGTGCACGCTTCCAGGTCCGCCCCTACCGAGCGCATCACGGCTCCGGCCCCAATCCTCGCCACGTCCGACCTCTGGACTCGGATCAACGGTCTGCTAGCTCGCGTGCCTTTCTGTACATGACCCCGGCTTCCTGCGTCAAGTTCTTCTTGTCGTAGAGAATCCCCAGGAGATAGTACACGCGCGCTCGATCGGGCTGGAGATGCGACGCGCGCTCGAGGACTTCCAAAGCCTCGTCGACCTTTCCAAGCCGGTTCAATGCCTCACCGCGGTAGAAGTGGGCTAGGGCGTGATCAGGATCGTGATCGCACACCCATCGGAGCTCGTGGTCGGATTGAGAATAGAGACCCCGCCGAAAATAAAGAATCCCCAGATTCGCTCGGACATCGATCCCGCCCGGGTCTAACCGGGCCGCCTTCCTGAGCTCTACCTCCGCATCATCGTATCGTCCCTGGGCTGCCAGGACGGCGCCATAGTTCGTAAGGATCTCGGCGTTCTCCGGATCGATCTCCACAGCAGCCTGAAACTGCTCCAGAGCGACTTCGTGATCGCCCAGTTGATCCAGCAATACCCCTAAGTTGTTTCGGGCCCTCACGTGAGCGGGATCCATACCGACTACGCGGCGGTAGAGGCCGATCGCCTCTTCCAGCCGACCTCTTCTGGAGGCTTTCTTGGCGTCCTCGAAGAGGTATTCGGCACTAGACATCTCCCTCGACTGCGGCATCGCCGACGCAACACCCTCAGACTCTGGGTTGTCAGCGGCGCCATCCGCATCGGGGCTGAGAGCTCCTTCCGAAGATGGGGAATCCTCCCCGTCCTCAAACTCGAACACCGCTTGGCGACGTCTCTGTTCGCGGCCGAGGGAGTCTGAAACCCTCAGCTCATCCTCCTCCGGCGCCCCCTCGTCAGACGAGCCCATGAGCGGCAACTGCGGTTCCTCGGATATATGGCGACTACGTTTTTTTCTCATGACAGTCGACGGCTGCGCCCGGGCCCGGTCTTATCGGCCACCCAATCCAGGTACGGTTGATGCCCACCGTCGACTCCGACGACCAAAGCCTCCGGCACTTCATAGGGATGTAGCTCGGGAATCCTTCGAAGGAGGTCAGGGACCTTCGACTTCACTGTCTTGAGTATGAGGAGAAACTCGGGCTCATCCTCCAAACGCCCCTCCCAGCGATAGATGGATCGAACGTCGGGCATAATGTTCCCACAGGCCACGAGCTCCTCCTCGACTAAAGTCCGACAGAGTTCGACAGCCTCCGGTTCATCCGGAGCCGTGACCAGTACCAGCCGCACGTCGGTCCCTACCAAGGGGTGAACACAGTCTGTTGTGTGCTCTTCTCGTCGTACAGGGCTTCAACGATCGAGCTGTAGCGCTGTTCGACAACGCGCCGCTTTACTTTTTGGGTCGGAGTGAGAGAGCCGTCTTCGACGGTGAATCCCTGGTCCAGGAGCACCAACTTTTTCGGCATCTCGACTCGGGAGAGGTGTTCGAGCTCGCCGAAAACCTCTGTTACCAGCAGCTTCTGAACCCCGGGATCGGTGAGAAGTTCGCGTCGCCCAGCAGAGGGAGCCCCCTTTCCGCGGGCCCATGCTTCCAGCGCTTCGAAGTCCGGCACGAGCAGTAGCGAAAGGAATCGCCGGCGGTCCCCGATGAGAACAGGTTGATCGACGTAGCGGTTCTTTTTCAGCCTGTTCTCGATGGGCTGCGGCGCCACATTCTTACCGCCGGCGGTGACAATGATGTCTTTCTTACGATCGGTAATCGTAAGAAACCCCTCGCCATCGATTTCTCCGATATCGCCAGTGTGGAACCAGCCATCGGGTGAGATCACCTCCTGGGTTCGCCCTGGCAGGTTGTAGTACCCCTTCATCACCTGCGGCCCACGGATGAGGATCTCACCATCCTCCGCGGTTCGGACCTCGGTTCCAGGCACTGCCTTCCCGACTGTTCCCAGCCTGAAATTGGAGGGAAAATCCCGTGGGCTGTTCACATTTGTAACCGGGCTGGTCTCAGTCAGTCCATATCCCTCCAGGATCACGATACCAGCCGAAAAGAAAAATCGATTGATCTCTGGCGAAAGCGGGGCCCCTCCGCTGACGAAGTATCGCAGACGTCCCCCAACCGCCTCGCGAATCTTCCTGAACACGAGCCGATCTGCCGCCGCGTAAGAAAGGCTTGTCCAGCCGCCGGGCTTTCCACCCGATAGCCGAACGTCGGCCCACCGACCACCCACCCTGAGCGCCCAATCCAGTATCAGCCGCTTCCCACCGTCGGCTTCCATCACCCGGGTGTACACCTTCTCATAGAGGCGGGGCACCGAAACGGCAATTGTAGGCTGTACCTCCCTGATATCCTCGGTCACGTGCTGAATCGAACGTGCATAGGCGATCGAGCATCCCAGATTGAAGAAGAGATAGTCGACCATCCGCTGGAAGACATGCGATAGCGGAAGGAAGGAAAGGGTCGAATCTCGCTCGTCGATCGGGAGGACCTTAGAAGCGGCGCGAACATTGGAGCAGAGGTTATTGTGGGTGAGCATCACCCCCTTTGGATCGCCTGTGGTCCCGGACGTATAGAGGATGGTGGCCGTGTCTTCGGGTCGTGCAGTGAGGGCGACAACCCGGAAAGATTCCGTTTGGTCACTCGACTCCTGGCCGCCGCCGATAGCGACGAACTCATCCCAGCTGAGCGTGTCCGGCGGAAGCTCCTCGGGCGGATCGAAGACGACGACTCTCTGGAGAGCGGGGCATTCAGCCCGGATCTCTTCAACCTTCTGGAGCTGGGCCTCATCGGAGACAAAGATAAGGCTGGCACCGGAATCGTTCAGGATGTACTGGATCTGGACCGAAGTCAGCGTGGAGTAAATGGGAATATCGATCACGCCCGCACATAGACATCCGTAATCCGCTGTCGCCCACTCGGGTCGGTTGGGAGAGAGAATCGCCGCCCGGTCACCACGGTCGAGCCCGAGCGACGACAGGGCAAGGGAAACATCCCGCACGATCCCCTCCACCTCTTCGTACGAGACGTCCACCCAACGCTCTGCTTCGCGGTAGCGGAGTGCCGTCCCCGTCCCGAAGCGATCCACGGCCTCGAAGAGCAGACCGATGATGGTGCCTCCCCCAAGATCGGCGGGCGTAACGGTTTGGCCTGGTGTCGACATCGTAGACAGACTCTGGATAGACAGACTCCGTGTGAAACAGACTCCTGGCGAAGGGAGCCTTAGGCGCGGACTGCCGAGAGATCCACCTCCAGGTCGGGGCGGAGAGTGTGGAACACGCTGCAATACTTGTCGTGAGAAAGCTGGGCTGCCCGCTCCAGTTTGGGCTGGTCGGTCTCTCCGGGGCCCTCGACCGTGATCACGATTCTCAGCGAAGTGAACCTTCGTGGAGGGTCTGGAGCTCGAACTCCCGAGACGTCTACAAACAACTCCTCCACTCCAACGCGGCTCTTCTCGAGGATCACGTTGATGTCAATCGCCATGCACGCCGCAACACTCATCAGGAGGGCCTCGGTCGGAGACGGGCCCTCTCTCGAGTCACCGTCCAATAGGATCGGTTTCGCACCACCGCACGCACCCTCGAAGACCTTTTCCTCGCCGAGCCATCGAACCTGAACGGCGCGTTCAGCGCTCATCGTCAGCAAGCATTGGGTCCGCTTCCCCTCGAAGCTGAGCCAGGGTAGAGCGCGCATGCACGATGTGCTCTGACGCCTCGGGCCCCCCGGGAGGGTTATTGAGGAAGGATTCCAGATGTAGCACCGCTTCCTCCTCCTCCCCGCGTCGGAGGAGCAGATACGCGAGACCGTAGTGGGCACCTGCAGCGGCTGGATCCTTTTGAAGCACGTGCCGATACGTCTTGGATGCCTCTTCCGTCATTCCGATCCGGGTGTATGCAATGGCGATCTGCTGGAGCACAACGGTATCGCCCGGCGCCTCCTTCAGCGCGAGGCGAAGTGAGGTCAAAGCTTCATGGAAGCGCCCTTCCCGCAGCAAGGCGAGGCCCTCCTCGTCGTAGTCGACTCTTTCGGAGTCCAGGTCGCCTCCGAAGAACTTCTTCCACCAGGCCATGTCGTTCTGAGCGGAGGGAGAGGTTCGCGCCCGGCTATTCAGCGGGAATCCGGCGTGGTCAAAACTAGTAGAAGATACGTGGGGCACGCAACGCGGGTGAGAACCGCCGAAACCGCCCAGATCGCACCTACTTGCGAACACCTACCAGGGTGTCATCGGCCTCTATCAGGAGATCCAGTTCGTGCCTCTCCATCTCTGCACCGGTGCCCTCCGGCGGCCAGAGAATCACGAGTCGGGAACCGGGACCTAGGACTCGCGTGGCCTCGCCAAGGAGCGAAGGGGCGGTGGCCCCTTCCAGTACCACTCCGCGTAGACATCCGGTGAGGAACGGGAGACGATCCGTTATGGCGATCCGGCTGACTCCGTCCTGTTCGGGGTCGGTGCGCAACTCCGGATGGACGGCGATCATCTCGATCCCATCGATCATGCGGCTGAGCAGCCTGGCTTGGCGAGCCGATGCCCCGATGACCAGCAGGAGGCCTGGCCCTTCTTGTACGCCGAGGAACGAAGCTAGGCGGAGAGCAACCTCGGAGTCCTCAGTGGCGGTCGGCTCATCGACCTCAAGGCGACCGCGTGGAGGAGGTCGAAGATCCCCGAACCCGCCCTCCACCGGATACTGCTCCCGGCAGTTGGCACACGCTAGTGCACCCTCAAGAACCCTTCGCGCCTTCAGCTCATCGGCGAGGAGGATGAGTCCGAATTCAGGGCCGCACCGGGCACACGCGAGCCAGTCGGTTACCAAAATATGCATGATCGGCGGGAAGCCGAATCAAACGCTCTCCGGCGGGCGATCGGGAGCAGTCGGTGGAGGTCCTGCACCATACTGGGCCCATTGGGTAGGAGTTTCCCAAACACGGGCGTACAGGAGCCCTCCGGCGATCTCCTCCGGGAGGAGCGTACGAAGCTTATCGTAGAAGTATCGTGCCTGAACTTCCGCGCTGGTCTCGAGTTCTTCGAATTGCGGTAGATCGTTCAGATTCTGGTGGTCCAGGCCCGCGGCCACTTCTCGCAGGTGCCTCTTCAAATCGACGAAGTCGAATGCGATCCCCGCCTCGTTTAGCTCGGACGCATGTAGGGCCACCTCGACCACGTACCGATGCCCGTGAAGTCTCTCACACTTCCCCTTGTAGTTTCGCAGAAAGTGTGCGGCGTCGTAGTGAGCTCGCACACTGACCGTATAGTTCTCGCTTTCCATCCCGGTCCTCGGACATCACCTGTCAGTCCAGCGGGTTATGATTGCTTTGAGAAAGGCGAAGGAACTCGTCGCGCGTGCGAGCGTCGTCGAGAAACGCACCGCGCATCGCCGACGTGATCGAGAAGGAGTTCTGCTTTTGCACGCCACGCATCATCATGCACAGATGGTACGCCTCGATCACGACGCCGACACCCTGAGGCTCTACCACCTCCCACAGACTCTGCGCGATTTGCTCGGTCAGCCGCTCCTGAACCTGGAGCCGTCGCGCAAACACCTCTACGAGGCGAGCCATCTTGGAGAGCCCAAGGATATGTCCATCAGGGATATAGGCGACATGTACCTTGCCGAAGAACGGGAGCAGATGGTGCTCGCAGAGGGAGTACATCTCGATGTCCTTCACGATCACCATATTGTGGTGATGCTCTTCGAAGAGAGCCTCTCCCACTGTAGTGCTGGCGGATAAGGCGTAACCCTGGGTCAGGAAGCGCAAGGAATCCACCACCCGCTCCGGGGTGAGGATCAGCCCTTCTCGAGTGGGGTCGTCGCCCAGCCGGCCGATCAGCTCTCTGACAAGGTCCGACGACGCCACCTCGCCAAGATCGGCTTTTGGACGATTCCTATCGGACGTGGGGATTGGTGTAGGGCCGCCCCTGGCGACTTTAGCTTCGCTCATCTCACTCTCTCAACCCACCGTCTGTCACGAGCCGGTCGGATACCCCCGCCCCGGTTGCATCGGTCCAAAAAGAAAGGCCGGCACCCGTCGGATGCCGGCCCCACGGTTCTGTATCGAAGGGAAGATATTGAAGCCCGGGTTGTATTGATTGCGACTCCCCTGCGACCTCCGAAGTCCCCCTCAGGGGCTGGTCGTCCGTCTCAGGAGTCAGTCCCGGCCTCACACGTGTTGGCTCAATTATCGAGCCCTCCGATACAACCGGATAAGCATACTAGCTTTCCACGACGCTCCCGTAAAGGGCGGGTCCTGAGATCCCATCGAAGACTCAACCCTCCGCTCGAAAAGCGCGCAACCGGGCCAGATTACGGCGGTCGAAAGTCACCACGTCGTCCCCCTTCGGGGTCTCCAGGACTTTCGGAACGGACTCAAACCGAGGGTCCCGCATGAGCTTTCGGAAGGGCTCGTCCCCCAGCGTTCCTTCACCGATGTGTTCGTGTCGATCTTTGTGGGATCCGAAAGGGTGCTGGGAGTCGTTCAGATGGAAGAGACCCAGCCGGTCCAGGCCAAGGACATCCTCGAATCGGGCCCACACTCCGTCATAGTCCCCGACGAGATCATACCCGGCTGAATAGGCGTGGCAGGTGTCGAAGCAGATCCCGACCCTGTCCCGGACATCAGAAGGGATCCCTTCGAGAATCGTAGCCAGGGACTGGAAGCTGCCACCCACCGAGTTTCCCGAACCGGCGGTGATCTCGAGAAGGACACGAGTCGGTCCCTCGATCTCCGTCAACACCGTGCCGACAGCTTCAGCGTTGCGAGCAAGACCGCTCTTGTGGTCTCCATCCGTGGCATTGCCCGGATGGGTGACCAGGAAGTTCACGCCGAGCGCCTCGCAACGCTGCAGCTCCTGTCGAAACGATTGCTGGCTCCGGCGCCAAAGCCATGACGTAGGGCTGGCCAGGTTGATCAGATACGAATCGTGAGACACCGTAGCGCTGATTTCGTGGGCCCTGCATGCTTCCTGGAAGGCGCGGGCACCTTCCTCTGAGATCTGGGGCTCGGCCCACCGATTGGGCTGTTTCGTGAAGAGCTGAAAGACGATGGCGTCAATGTCGCGGGCTCGTTCTGGGGCACGCTCTACTCCACCTGCGGCAGACACGTGTGCCCCTAGCTCATCCCGGGACAGATCCGGACTCATGCCTCCTACGAATTCCCGTCCGGGACCCCGGGCTCTGTCATGCTCCGGACATCCAGCGCCGCGTCCACCTCATCAGCTGGCAGGAGGCCCAGCTCGAGCACGATCTCCCGCACCGAACGGCCTTCTCTCGCGGCCTGCTTCGCCACCTCGGTCGCTCGATCATAGCCGACATACAGGTTGAGGGCTGTGGCGACGGCGGGGTTCCTTTCCAGGAGCTCTCGTGCCCGTTCCTCGTTGGGTTGGATGCCTCGGACGCAATGATCGGCGAAGGTGCGGGCGGCGTTTGCCATGAGAGTGGCCGACTCGATGAAGGCCTGCGCCATGACCGGCATCATGACGTTTAGCTCGAAGTTCCCCCTACCCCCCGCTAAGGTTAGGGTCGTCTGGTTACCGGCTACCCGCGCGCAGACCATCATGAGGGCCTCGGAGAGGACGGGATTCACCTTTCCAGGCATGATCGAGCTCCCCGGCTGGATCGCCGGGAGTCGAATTTCCGCGAGACCAGAAGTCGGCCCCGACGCCAGCCAACGAATGTCATTCGCAATCTTCATCAGGCTGGCCGCGACCGTGTTCAGGGCGCCGTGCGCAGATACCAGGGAGTCCCGCGATCCCTGCGCCTCAAAGTGGTCCTCCGCTTCTCGGAACGAGAGGCCGGTCTGCTCCGAGATCCTGGCGATGGTACGCGATGCGAACTCGATGTGCGTGTTGATACCGGTCCCGGTGGCAGTCCCGCCCAGGGCCAGCTCGGCGAGCTCTTCGGACGCGCCCCTGACCCGCGCGACTCCTCGATTGAGCTGGGTCGCATAGCCCCCGAACTCCTGTCCAAGTCGAACGGGAGTGGCGTCCATCAGGTGCGTGCGACCGGATTTTACGAGGACGTCGAATTCCTCTGCCTTAGAGGCGAGCTCGTCGCGGAGTGTCTGCAGAGCCGGGATGAGGTCCCGCTCCAAGGTCAGGCGCGCCGCAATGTGGATCACCGTCGGAATCACGTCATTGGACGATTGACCGAAGTTCACCTGATCGTTTGGGTGAACAGCGGCATCAGCGCCCCCGAGGAATCCGGTCGCTAGTCGGGCCACTACCTCGTTGGCATTCATATTCGAAGAGGTACCGGAACCGGTCTGATAGACGTCGACCACGAATTCACCATCCCACTTCCCTTCTGCCACCTCTCCCGCCGCGCGGGCGATCGCGTCGGCGATCTCGGGCTCGAGGTGCCCCAGCTCGCGATTCGTCCTCGCCGAAGCCTCCTTGACCATCCCCAGAGCCTGAATCATGCGCCGACCGAAGCGCTGGCCACTGATCGGGAAGTTATCCACGGCGCGCTGAGTCTGAGCCCCGTAGAGGACGCCCGCTGGCACGCGAACCTCGCCTAGGGAGTCCTTTTCAACACGAAAGTCCTCTGACATGAATTCCTACTCCAGTTTCGTGGTTGGTTCTGGCCTCGGCCCTACGATCGGGGCGGCTTGCTCGGTCGAAGTTCTATCCGACTGGGCAGCGCTCGGTCCGGAAAAGAGAGGATGTCTACCACGGCTTGAGCAACATCCTCAGGCTGCAACTTCCAGGACGCGTCAGGGTCGGGACCACCGCCGAAGAAGTCTGTGTTTACGCTTCCCGGCATCACGCAGGTGACCCGCACTCCCTTGTGACGGAGGTCCAACATCATGGCCTCGGTCATGCCCAAGAGTCCCCACTTGCTTGCGTTGTAGGCCACACCCCCTGAGAAGACGTTCCGCCCGGCAAGCGAGCCGATATTCACGATCCATCCACTACCGGACTCGATCAGGTAAGGCACTGCAGCCTCGAGCAATGGAACACCCCATCGAGGTTGGTTCGAATCTGTAGATCCCAGTCGGCGGGATCCATCTCCTGAATGGGGGAAAAACGGCCGAGTCCGGCATTGTTGACCAAGATATCCAGTCCACCGAAACGATCCACTGCGACCCGTATGAGCTCCTCACATCGTTCGGGGTGGCGGACGTCGCACGCGAACCCGTGTGCCTCCCCTGGCCCTTGTTCCGACAGCTCGTGCGCCATGACCTCGACGTCGGCGGCTGTGCGGATCGATACTACGACCCGACCTTCCTTCGAGACCAATGCCTCGGAGATGGCGCGTCCGATCCCCTTGGTGGCGCCCGTCACCACCGCCGCAACTTTGGCGAATTCTACCACTCAGCTCCTCCTCGACCGGCCGGTGTTCCTTGGGAAACGGCTGCGGTGGGAGGGGGCCTGCCCCCTGTTCTCCCTCCGCCATCCAGATTAGGATCGCCCCACAAGGAGGGTAAAGTACCGCAATCTCTTCACCGCGTTTCGTTCAACTACCGGCGACGAGGGTCAACCTGCGTTGAGTGAACCCCAGGGGGAAGTTAGAAAGCCACCTGTCGCGCTGATTACCGGCGGCGCGATCCGAGTCGGCCGGGCCCTGGCGTTGGGTCTGGCGGCGGAAGGCTATGACGTCGCCATCAACTACCACGGGTCCGAAGCGGAGGCGGAGACGGCCTCGCGCGGCGTGGAGGAGCTAGGAAGAAGGGCAATCGTGCTACCAGGCGACGTTTCCCGGGCCGAAGATGTTGAGCAAATCGCGCGAGGAGTGGCCGACGAATTCGGGAGACTGGACCTCTTGGTCAACAACGCCTCACTCTTCCAGAGTGCCGACCTCCTGGAGATCGAAGAGAGTGAGTGGGACCGGGTGATGGCCGTGAACCTCAAGGGCCCCTTTTTGATGGTGAAGGCTACCGCCGAATTCCTGACCCGAGCGGGCGGCCGGGTCGTGAACCTGGTAGACCTTTCGGCCTTTCGGCCATGGGTTGACCACCCCCACCATTCAGTGTCGAAGGCCGCCCTGCTCCAACTCACCCGTGTGATGGCGAGGGCGCTGGCACCGAGCGTCCGGGTCAACGCGATCGCACCGGGAGCCGTGCTGCTCCCGGAGCATTACGACGATACCAAGAGGGAACGATCTCGGACCCGCTCAGCACTGGGCACTCTTGGGTCGCCAGAAGACGTGGTCCGAACCGTTCTCTTTCTAGAACGCTCCCCGTTCATCACGGGCGAGGTAATCGTCGTGGATGGGGGCCGGCTGCTCGGCTACTGACTGGCCGGATCTGGCGACCGCCTAGACTTCTCCAGCCACAGGTTCGGCCCTGGTCTCGGAGACCGGGCCGGGCTCAGGGTCTGTCCGATGCTCGAGCCAGCGTTCGGCGTCGAGAGCAGCCATACACCCGGTCCCCGCTGCTGTCACAGCCTGACGATAGTAGGCGTCCATCACATCGCCCGCCGCGAAGATCCCGGGCACGGTGGTCTCTGTCCGCCACGGTGTGGGGGTGATCATATACCCGCTCTCGTCGAGATCCAGTTTGCCTCTTAAGAACCCCGTGTTTGGAGTGTGGCCGATTGCGATGAAGAGCCCACCCACTTCCAGCTCCCGTTTCTCGCCACCCTCCGTGTGTCTCAACTGGATCCCCGTGACGAAGTCGTCGCCCAAGACCTCTTCGACGACGGTATTCCATTCGACACGGATCTTCTCGTTCGCAAGCGCACGTTCGGCGAGTATCGGTGCGGCACGAAACTGATCGCGGCGATGGATGATCACTACCTCTCGGGCAAACTTCGTCAGGTAAATCGCTTCTTCCATGGCGCTGTCGCCCCCGCCGACAACAGCGAGGACCTTATCCCGGAAGGCAGGGAGCGCGCCGTCGCAGACCGCGCATGCCGAAACTCCCCCGCCTCGCTGTGCCAGCCGCAGCTCATTCTCCAAGCCCAGCCAGTTTGCGCGCGCACCGGTGGCGATGATCAACGCCTCGGCCCGAATCTCCCTGCCACTGGAGGATCGAAGCACGAAGGGTAGAACCTCGGTGGCTACGTCGACGATATCCTCCGTGACCACTCGAGTGTCGAAACGCTCTGCCTGCGCCCTCATGGCAGACATCAACTCCTGCCCGTCCACTCCACCTGCAAAACCAGGGTAATTCTCGACCTCGGTCGTGAACATCAGCTGCCCTCCCGGAATCATCTCCCGAGAGGGTTCACCCTCGAATACCACCGGGTCCAGCTTCGCTCGGGCAGCGTAGATCGCTGCGGTCCAGGCAGCCGGCCCTGAGCCGATGATCACCACGCGCTCTTTTGCTCTATCTATCATCACGAGAATCCCTTAGCCCTCGCCTATGAGCACCGCGTCGAACTCGATCGTCATCTGATTATCCCTGCAGCTATCAAAGGAAACCGCTAACTCCACCTTTCAGTTCCCCCGGATCTCTGCCACGCGACCCCTGGTGGCTCTGGATAGGATATACCCGAAGCACAGCCGGTAGAACCCCACCTGGGCCTGAGATGGGATATGTCCTGCTTCCTAGAGGCCGCCCACTGACTCAGGGGGTCCGGCCACCCGCCCATTAGGCCTGAAGAACTCCGAGGCCCGATACCTCTGTACCCCTCGCTTGACCAGCAGCTTGAAGCCTACGGCGGCCGGCACCGCGATCAAAAGGCCGACGAATCCGAAGAAGAATCCGCCAAGTGCGATAGCCAGAAGAATCCACACCGGATGCAAACCGGTAGAGCTGCCAAGAATCCGAGGACTTATCACCGTTCCTTCCAGGATCTGCGCGACCCCATAAACGATCCCGACCTTCAGGAGAGAAACCCCCACGGCCCCGCTCGCCAGTGCGATAGCGACGGCCGGGAATAGGCTGAGCAGCAGGCCGAGGTAGGGAACGACGCTGAACACCGCGACTAAAGCGCCGAGGAGAAAGGCGTACGGGAACTGCGCTATCCAAAGCCCTACTCCTGTTATGACTCCCACGCTGATCGCCACCGTGATCTGCCCTCTCAGGTAGGATGACAGCAGCGCGTCGTACTCCGCGAGAAAGGCACGGATACCGTCCCGCTCAGGGGGGATCAGGTCTTGAACACTCCTTCCCAGCCGGGGAAAATCCCGCATCAGATAGAAGGCAACAACTGGGGTCAATACCAGATAGCCCCCAATTGATATGAGTGTCCCTATTCCCCGCCCAAGTCCTAGGACGCCCTCCCAGGCTCGGCGCGCTAGAACCGCACTCCTCTCCTGCAGGAATTCGATGACATCGGCCCCATCGAGCCCTTGGATCCGTGCCACCCACTCGCTTCCGTCGATGCCCGGAAGACGCAGCCTGCCGAGAGCGCCTTCGAGAAGCGCCAGGATCGTCGCCACCTGCGCCAAGAGCTCGGGTGCCTGCCGAAAAAGCTCGTTCAACTCGCGTAGGAGTGCTGGAATGCCCCAGATGAATAGGCCAGCCAAGGCACCAATAAGCGGAAGCGAGAGGCCGACGATCGAGACCGTCCGGCTACGGCCTCCCTCGTCGCTCTCACCATCGAGACGAGATAGGAAGGGCCGACGTGCCACCCACCCGACCACTGGACTGAGGATGTAGGCAGCCACCAGTGCGAGTACGAACGGGGCCAGGAGGAAGCCCAATTCACTCAGGAGCCAGAAGATCGTAAGTCCGCTGGCTGATCCGATCACTGGCCAGAAGAAGACGCTTCGTCGAAGCGGGAGCATTCCCCCGACCAGTGCAAGAAAAAGGAGGATCGGGTTCAAGACCTCTCTGAGAAAGAAGATCAGGAAGCCGAAGAGCACGAGCGCTGCTCCTCCTGCCACTCCCTCCCCTAGCGAAGGGCTCCTGCCTCGATCGGTTCCCTGAGCCACTTCAGGCTCCGTGCCCCGGAAATCCTCCGTCCTCGTCCGACTCCCGTAGTCGATTCGCTCCTCTGTGCAGGATCGCCCGCGCGTTGTCGTACGCGATCGTCTGTAGCGCCTCGTCCACCCGGAGCCATCTGCACTCCGTGATTCCTTCCGAAACCTCGGGTCGGACCTCGCTTCTGGTCGTGCGCATCAGGTAGAATCGGCAGTACTTGTGGACGAGATGTCCTCCCTTCCGAAATGTCCAGTCGATCTCTCCCAGGTCGGGGCCGAGTGTCAGGTCGTCCAACCCGGTCTCCTCTCTCACTTCACGAAGCGCCGCCTCCTTCGTTCCCTCGCCCTCTTCAAGGTGGCCCTTCGGGAGACCCCACCTTCGGTAGGGATCGCGGATCAGGAGGACGTAGGGGTGACCGTCGAGGATGCGAACCACCACACCCCCGGCACTTCGTTCCACCGTGCGCTCGGTCACGGTTTGAGCCCTCGCGCTGTTGTGGACCGGTCGCTAGAAGATCGAAAGACGGACATAGCGGTTGGGGTTCTCCCGAATGTCCTCGAGGAGCGCGCTCAGCTCGGCTAACGTGCTCTCAAGCTCCGCTGCCATCGATGTATCCTGTAGCAGACGCCCAAGCGTTCCGTCTCCCGTTTCTAGCGTCGCTACCACCGCCCGCACTCGATAGAAGGTCGAATCGATTCGCGCCGCCATCTCACGAAGCTCTTGATTCGTGCCGCCCAGCTCTTCTGACAGCTCTCTCATATTGCTGGAAATCACCTGCAGATTCTCGAGCGTCGCATCCATGTCGGTGTCTTCCAGCAGCGTCGATACCTCCGCGAACGTCCCCCTCACCTGATCTGCCGCGGACGCGATCTCGTCGGTGGCGGCCTGAACCCCGTCTGTGACTTCTGCGAAGGACACCGCCTGCTGCTCGACGAGTTCCGACAAACCCGTCGTGACGTTTTCAATGTTCTCGATCAGTGAGGCGACATTCCGAGCTGTCTCTTCGGAGAAGGCGATTCCGAATCGCTCGCTCAACACCGCCAGGTTCTCTGAGATCCGATCGGCGGTTGCCGTAAGCTGCGAAATATCAGGCAGCGCATAGCCAGGGAGCGTGTTCGGATCAGACGGGACCGGGTAGTCGACGTAGGGAAAGGCATCGCGAGACCGGATCTCCGCTTCCCAGTCGCCGAACAGCGACTCCGGGGAGAGGATGACGACCGCATCATCGGGGAGCTGGACAGGCTGCGCGAGTTGAAGTCGGATGCGAACGAGCTCACCCCCTGGCTCGACTGTAATATCGCCAACCCTCCCCACATCGACTCCTCGCAACTTCACGGCGTTCCCCGGCATGATCTGGCCCGCCTCCGTGAGCACCGTTTCAACGGTTTGGCGAAACTGGCCGAAGCGAACCCCCTGCAGCCAAAGGGTACCTGCGGTGGTCAATAGGACAGCACCAACGATGACGACGCCGACCATGGCCTCCCGCTTCCTGCTCATGATGCGACCTCCATCAGTTCGGGCCGACCCTCGATGAACCCCTTTACGACCGGGTCATCGCTATACCGGATCTCCTCAGGGCTCCCTACGAACCGGCACTGACCCCTGTATAACATGGCGATACGGTCGCCGACCCGGTATGCACTCTCGATGTCGTGTGTGATCACGACGCCCGTCACCCTCAGCTCCTTTCTCATTCGGAGGATCAGGCGGTTGATCACCGCCTTTGTCACCGGGTCGAGACCTGTTGTTGGTTCGTCGTACAGCAGATACTTCGGTCGAGTGGCGATCGCCCGAGCAATACCAGCGCGCTTCCGCTGCCCACCGGACAACTCCGCTGGAAGCCTCTGCTCGAACCCTTGCAGGTCAACGAGGGCCAGGCATTCCGACACACGGTCTTCGATCTCATCAGCGGTCGTTCCCTCGATCCTCCGAAGACCCATCCCCACGTTCTCGGCTATCGTCATCGAGTCGAATAGGGCCGCGAATTGGAAGAGGTATCCGACCTTGCGCCGTAGCTCGTAAAGCTCTTCCCTAGAGAGCGCACCCACCTCCTGACCATCGACCGATATCTCACCGCGGTCGGGCGTCAGCAGCCCAACCACGTGCTTCAGGGCAACGGACTTTCCCGAACCGGATTGTCCAAGAATAACGAGCGTCTCTCCCTCCTTCGCGACGATCGAGAACCCGCGAAGGACTTCGTTGGACCCGAACGCCTTGTGCACGTCGCGCAGCTCAATGCTCATCGGCACTCCTCGCGCTCTTCATAGCAAGACCAGTGCCCAGAACGCGTCTAACATCAGGATCACCATGGAGCTGGCTACCACTGCCCGGGTCGTGTTGCGGCCAACCCCTTCAGCCCCTCCTCTAGTATGGAATCCGAAGAAGCATCCGATCGATGTGACGACGAAGCCGAAGCTGACGGCCTTCACGAGCGCGAAGGTCACGTCGAAAGGGAGAAAAAACAGCGTCAGGCCGCTCACGAACTCGGGCGTACTCATGTCCAGAAGCTGCAGGGCGGTGATCCAGCCAGCGGTAATGCCCATCCCAATCGCAATCGCAGTGACCACCGGAAACATGATGATGCCGGCGATCACCCTCGGCAGCACCAGATAAGCCACGGGGGGATACGCCATCGTTTCGAGCGCGTCCACCTGCTCGGTGACCCGCATCGTTCCGAGCTCCGCTGCGATGTTCGCGCCCACCCGGCCGGACAGTGCAAGCCCTGTCAGTACCGGCCCGAGCTCGAGCATCATCGTCTTGCCCACCAGGACTCCGACGAAGTAGAGGGGGATGGCCCCCGTAAATGTGTACGACGCCTGTAGGGATAGGACGATCCCCGTGAAGGCCGCGATAAAGAGAGCGATCGGAACCGAGTCCACGCCTACGCGGGCCATCTGTTGGATGAGGAGGCGGCCCCAAACGTCGACGTGCCTCAGGGCCAGCGCCGTCTGACCCGTAAGGACACCCCAACGCCCGATCCCGGTAGCGAGGGCGATTCCTCCTCTTCCGAGAGCTGAGAAAGGTGCCAGGAGTCGGTCAGTCATCTCCGCCGCGGTCGCGGGATGAAGGCAGAAGTCTTGCGCGGTGGAAGACGGTCCAGCCTGATGCCTCCCGGGAAGAGGAAGCGCGTGTTGAGACGGAAAAAGATAAACGAAGCCGGGAAGCAGCCGCTACCCGTCGGAGACCGGGGTGAGCCCATTTGTGAGGATAAACGTCACTTCCTCACTACCTCTCCCATCCGCCGTCGGAACCTTGCAAGTGACCGTTACCTGTCCGACGGACGCCTGATTGCCGTTTACGACGACCTCGACGTCGACCCCCTGCTCGGGGCAGGTGATCCGGGTTCTTACGCGATCGTTGGGCTGCCGTTCGCTCCGCCCTGCAGGATTCCTGAAGAGCGTCATGGTGGACTGTCGTCCGGATGGAAGCTGTCGAGTGATCTTGACGTGGCGTAGCCAATCCGGCTGGTAGCTCACACCGTAGGCGAAGCCCCTTTGGTCGACTCCCCAGCCCTCACGATTGTGTCTTCCCAAGAATCCTCCAACGTGAGGGTATCCTCCCCGGTCCGGCCCGGCCCGTCACCGGTGACAGGCGGACTCGGCGAATGTCCCCGTGGGGGTCCACGCCTGTCAAGGGATCGATAGCCTAAGGGGGCGCCGGATCGACGACTGCAGGGTAGATCGGCCTTGACCGGCCCACATCCGGCCATTAGTATCTCCCCAATTCCTCAAGTAAAGACTCCGGGAACGGACGTTCAGAGTCCACTCCCGACTCCGCCCCCGGATTATATCCTGCACGACTTCGGCCTCTGGCCTGTTTTCAACCCTACCAACCCTAAACCCCGGGCATTTCGACTGACGCCCTCCCCTTCGTGAACCCCTGTCGGTAGGACCGACCTGGAGATCCCAGTGGACATCGCTGAACTAAAGAGGAAGAACGTCCAGGAGCTGCACAACCTGGCCGAGGAACTGAGTATCCAGAACTACTCCGGCATGCGAAAGCAGGACCTGATCTTTCGCATCGAGCAGAACCTGCTCGACACGGACACAGTTCTCAGGGGCGAAGGAGTACTCGAGGTCTTGCCGGAGGGCTACGGCTTTCTCCGCTCACCGGACTGGAACTACCTGTACGGACCCGACGACATCTACGTCTCTCCGTCGCAGATCAAGAGGTTCGACCTGAGGACTGGCGATACGATCCTGGGACAGGTCCGGCCTCCGAAGGACGGTGAGCGGTACCTGGCGTTGCTCAAGGTTGAAGAAGCGAACCTCGGAGACCCCGAGGAAGCGAAACATCGGATCGCCTTCGACAACCTTCGGCCTAGATATCCTGAGCACCGGATCCAGCTCGAGGACGAGGAAGGGGACCTATCAATGCGGATCATGGACCTCATTGCCCCGATCGGAATGGGCCAACGGGGATTGATCGTGTCGCCGCCCAAGGCCGGAAAGACCATGCTGCTCCAGAAGGTGGCGAACGCGATTCGTGAGAATCAGCCGGAGATCTACCTGATCGTGCTATTGATCGACGAGCGGCCCGAGGAAGTGACGGACATGGAGGAACACGTGGATGCCGAGGTCGTCTCCTCGACGTTCGATGAGCCCGCCGAGCGTCACACCCAGGTTGCGGAAATGGTGCTCGAGAAGGCGAAACGCCTAGTTGAACATGGCAAGGAAGTCGTGATTCTGCTGGATTCGATCACCCGACTCGCTCGTGCGTACAATGTCACCGTTCCCCATTCCGGCAAGATCTTATCGGGCGGTGTCGATGCCAATGCGTTGCATAAGCCGAAGCGTTTCTTTGGGGCGGCTCGGAACATCGACCAGGGCGGCTCCCTGACAATCATCGCGACCGCACTGGTGGAGACGGGGAGCCGGATGGATGAGGTGATCTTTGAGGAGTTCAAGGGCACGGGGAACATGGAGCTGATCCTCGATCGACACATCGCCGACAAGCGGATCTTTCCCGCCATCGACATCAACCGATCCGGAACACGTAAGGAGGAGCTCCTCCTCAGCGAGACCGAGCTCAACCGGGTGTACCTCCTGAGAAACTTCCTGTCCGACATGCCGCCCGCTGAAGCCATCGGCTTCCTCATGGACCGGATGAAACGAACCGACACCAATCGGGAATTCTTGGACTCCATGCAGGGTAGTTGAGCAGAGCAAGGTGATCGGCATCGTGGGAGGCGGGATCTCAGGCCTCTTCCTCCTCCATCTCCTGAGCAAGTCCGGCAAAGAGGCGATCCTCTTCGAGAGTTCGGAAGTCCCTGGCGGGGTGATGCAGAGCCGGCGTGTGGAGGGGCCTGAGGGTCCTGTGACGGTCGATCTAGGTCCACAGCGAATGCGCCTGACACCTGGCCTCGCGGGGATCATCGATGAGCTGGATCTTACGCCTAGCCTTCAGCACGCCCCCAGTGGGATCCCATTTACCGTCTACCACGAGGGTGTGCTCCATCCCGCTCCCCTCAGCGTCGCTGAGGCTTTCAGCACTCACCTCATCTCTTGGAGTGGAAAAGCGAGAGCCCTCGCAGACCTCGTCACGCCCGCGCCGCGGCCCGCGGAGTCAGTTGCCGACGCCCTCCGCCGAAAGCTCGGCTCCCAAGTTTACCGCCGCTTGGCCGGTCCACTTCTAGGAGGGCTCTACGCGTCGCATCCTAAGCGTATGCAGGCCCGACACACCCTCCTACCGGCGTTGGGCCGCACGGGGGCCAAGAGAAGCCTCCTTGTCGGGCTCCTCCGCGCAGCAAGGTGGGAGGGGACCCCGGTCATCTCTTTCCAAGCGGGTATGGGCGCTCTTCCAGGGGCTCTCGCGAGACGGCACACTGAGCGGATCCGACTTGGAGAGCCGGTACGTTCTGTCAGCCGTACACCCAGTGGCGGGTACAGGATGGAATCGAAGGGAGCGTCTCTGAAGGTCGACCAGGTGGTGCTTACCCTGCCTGCCCCCCAGGCTGCGAGGACACTCTCCTCTGCTGTCCCTGAGGCCTCCCAGCGCCTGGCGTCGCTCCAGTATAATCCCCTCGCTGTTGTTCCGCTGGTGGTGTCCGCTGGCACCCGATCCCCGCAGACAGGATCCGGATTCAAGATGACTCTGGATGACCACTCTGCGACTCGAGGTGTTACCGCCCATGAGACTCTCTTTGGCCGGCCGGGGCTGTTTACCGCATTCCTGGGTGGGATGGGAGCGGAAGGAGTACTCGGTCTCCCCGATCCGGATATTATGGCACAAGCCAGTAGTGACTTTAGGGCGGTGACAGGTGTGTCAGCGGCGCCGCTATTCGTCCATCGCACGGCCATGCCAGCCTGGGATCGGAGTTGGGAAGCCATCGACGCACTCCGTCTCCCCGACGGGCTTCACCTCTGTGCGGCGTTCGCCCACAGGCCAGGGATTGCGGGTCGGCTGGAGGACGCGCATCGAGTCGCAGCCACCCTTGGTGCTTGAGCTGCGTCGGTTAGCGACCGTTCGAAGGTTGACGGGAGATGCACGGGCCCTCATCCTCCGGGTCACTCTTCCTCGATGGAGACCGGAGGCGTGGAACCCAGCCTCAGGAAGGAAGCAGAAGAGCGTCTAGGCCGGGCCCTCCTAGAGACAGGAGCGCGCGACCCACGCGAGTCCTATCGAGGCATGCTCCGTGAGCTGAGGCTCAGAGACGAAGCGGAGTACGAAGAGACGGTCGCGGTCTTCGAAAAGACTGTCCTCGGAGCGATCGTCGAGGAGGGCGCCGAGCCACTGGGTTCTTGGCTCGAATTCGGCCGGGATCTGTCCCGGCGACTTCATCCCGGCCGAGACGTCGTGATCGATGAGACGGGGAGAGCAAGGGCCTTTTCGCCCCCGGCCTCCTGGCAGGATCTGATCCTCCACCTTCCAGATGATTTGCGTGCGAAGGCGGTCCTGGTGGGGGCGCCCTCCGACCTTACCGGAGCCCAGAGAGCGTCTGTGGACCTGCTCGCACTAGGGAGCGTGAGGCTTCCGGATCGCTGACCGAGTGGAACGGTTCTCGCGGAAACGCGGTATCGAATCCTATGAGCGTTGAAAAAACCCGACTGCAGACCTCGAGAAATGTCGTGTGGACGCCGAGGCCAGGCTGGGCCACGGTGCGCCTGGTAGGCACCTGCGCCGACCCCTCCTTGCGGCGGGGTCAGGTGGTTGTACACTCTCCCTCGGAGGAACATCTCGTGCCCGGCGATGACCGTGAGTTGGTACAGGGTACGACGATTATCGTGTTGTCTGAGGCCGCGCACTTGGTGGAGGATGATCTTCACCTGGTGCCCGAGATCGCAGTAGTCGCGGTTGGGGAGTCTCTTCCCTAGTTAGACGGTCACCATCTGCCGCGCGCGCGTTCCTTGCCAGGCAGCACCTCGAGACATGTGGTCCACCAACCCGTGCGAATCGTCTCTACAAATTCGCGCGGAAGAGACTCCTGCTCCATCTCGCGGGCCAGCCTGTCGTAGTCGTATTCGAGAGGTATGAACTGATGCTTGAGTTCACCGCCGTCGGACTCGAGCATGACATACCACACGTGGCTTGTTCCGTCGTTTGCGGGCCTCCCAAGCGCCCCGGCGTTGATGTACCATCGATCAGACGCTAGCCGGCGACTCCAGTGGATCCCGGTATGGGTCCCCAACAGTACATCCGCGCCGCGTTCGGTCGCGATGTCCTCCAGGAAATGTGTCGGCGTCGTTGTCTCCCACAGGAATTCGTTCATCCTCCGCGGACTGCCATGGAAGGCAAGCACGCTCGCCTCACCCACCCGGAATCGGAGGGAGTCCGGAAAACGCGCCATCCACCGACGGTGCTCGGGAGAGGTATTGGAGAAGGTGTAGTCGTAGGAGAGTCTGGCATAGTGGTTATCGCGCGGATCGGTGTACCCGCACTGGCAGTCCTCGAGGCCGCGCGCAATCGAGTCATCGTAGTTGCCCCGCACGACGGGCACTTCGGCCTCTCGCAGGAGCTCCGCAGTCCGATCAGGATGCGGACCAAAGGCCCCAAGGTCTCCCAGACAGAGCAACGCGTCGGCACCGCGGTCCCACGCATCGTTCAGAGCGCCACGGAGTGCGATGTGGTTCGAGTAGACTCCACCGAAGACCGCGATTTGGTCAAACTGAGGCTCTGCCTCCTCGCCCCAACAGCCAGGAAGCCAAAGCTTCTCCACTACCAGTCCCCACCCTGCGATGGGGGCGCGTTAGAGCAGATCGCCCCACTTACGTAGCAGGTGAAACAGGCAGACTCGCCCAGGACAACCGGCTGTCGTGCGGCCTCCGTGAGCGTCGCGCCTACCCGTGCCGCCGGGAAATCCAACAGGATTGGGCATGCGTACACGCCCTCGGCAGTGACGAGCCGGGCACGGGTGCAGAGGAGCTGACTCAGCTCGTACCCATGGAGCATCTCGTGAGTAACGCGCTCCGTCACATCGTATCCCCGAGTCCGCTTGGCTTCCTCGCCGATCAGGAGTGGCGGCAGGATCTTTAGGCGAGGCCGATCATATCCGATGCCGGCGAGGATTCGACGGAACTCGCCGAGATACCCCTCGGTTCTCTCCTCGGGCCAACTCCGCATCGCCGATATGATCGGAAGGAATCCCTCGCCGACCAGAGCCTTCACCCCCTCCATGCAACGCGCAAACGCCCCGTCGCCACGAATAGCATCATTGCTCTCCGGCGTCACGCCGTCTAAGGAAACCCGTAGTTCGAGGGTGTAGATGGACTCCGAGGCGATTTGAGCCAGTCGCTTTGTCTTTCGGGCCGGCATTAGCGTCGCATTCGTCAGCACGGTCGCAGGACCCAGGGTAAGCGTGTCCTCAAGAATGCCCTCCATCTCACGGTTCATGAAGGGCTCACCGCCCGTGAAGTAATACTCCTTCACGCCGAGTGTCGTTGACTCTTCGAGGATGGGTCGAATCTGGTCCCGTGTCATGAACCAGAAGGAATGGTTGTCCGGTGCGCAGGAGATGAAACAGTGCTTGCAACGGAGGTTGCAGACCGTGCCGGCCACCTGGAACCAAAGCTCGTCCAGCGAGTCGAGGCTGACCGTCGGGCTGGCTATCATATGCGAGACCCCTTTGATCAGGAATCCGGGTCGCTCGCCCCCAGGTTCCCCTTGTCACCCTCATCGCCGTCCCGAAAGAGCGAAGTGCTCAGATAGCGGGCTCCTGAATCGGGCGAGATCGCAGCCACACGATGTCCGGGGCCAAGTTCGCTGGCGACCTGCATCGCGGTGAGGATGATCGCGCCCGAGCTCATACCAAGGAACAGCCCTTCTTCGCGGGCTAGCCGACGCGCTAGGGGAAACGCTTCCTCCTCCCATTGGGGCCGCACCTCGTCGAGGACGTCCAGATCGAGGTTATCAGGGATGAATCCGGGACCCATCCCCTGAAATTCGTGGGGTCCCCTCTCGCCGCCCGAGATGACCGCGGAGCGCCCGGGCTCCACGGCGACCACACGGACTGTCGGATCCTGCTCCTTCAGGTATCGACCAACTCCGGTGATCGTACCGCCAGTCCCGGAGCCGTAGACAAACGTGTCAATGTCACCCTCCATATCGCGCCACAGCTCGGGGCCAGTGGTTTCGTAGTGTACCTTGGGGTTGGCCGGATTCGAGAACTGATTCGGGTAGAACGCCCCGAGCTCGTGCGAGAGCTCCTCCGCCTTCTCCATTGCAGCCAACATCCGACGTTCCGGGTCTGTGAGAACCAACTCGGCACCGTACGACGTCAGGGTCAGCTTCCGCTCGTCGCTCATCGACTCCGGTAGGCAGAGGATCAGGTGGTATTTACGCGCGGCGGCGATCTGGGCCAGGCCGATGCCCGTGTTCCCAGAGGTCGGCTCTACAATCGTGCCACCGGGCTTGAGGAGGCCCCGTTCCTCGGCGTCGTCTACCATCGCCCGAGCCGTGCGGTCTTTGATCGAACCGGCTGGATTCAGGCCCTCCAGCTTCACCCAGACCTCAGCCATGTCAGGCTCAACCACCCTTACCAACTTCACAAGGGGAGTCTGCCCGATGTGGTCATCGACCCGAGGCGTTGGGGGCGCTTGGGTGACCGGTGACTCATGGCCCGAATTGGTCGGCCGCGGCTTGGCGCTCATCAGACCGCCCCTCCACCAGTGCGACGAAAGGCCGCTCAGGCCGGGATCTCTCCGACCAGAACGGCCAAAACCTTTCGAAGGTGCGTAGCTCCAAACCCTCTGGAACCACTGAGGTTCCGCAAGGAACGCGGTCCGAGCCTACTCAGACGGTCGAGGTCCGATCTAGGTCCTAATGGCGCGGGAGGTCATCGCTCGGCAGCGGGCACGGCGCCTTCGATTTCGGCTGCGACAGACTCTGCCGACCGCATTCGGGTAAGCTCTAACTCGAAATCTGGCCGATCCCGAGGTTGGAGCTTTCCTCGGAATTCAGAGATTTCTCGAGATGACAGGCCGAGGGCGGCGAGGGCGCTGCCGTCCAGTCTGACCCCCGGTCGTGCGTCCAATCCGTCTTCACCCTGCAGATCGAGGAGCTTTCCCAAGGCTTCGAGCTCGCCCCGGCTCATCGGTGCGCCACAGAGGTCGTAGTCCACCCACGCCTCGTACGACAAGGGTGCCACCCGTTTCATCATCCCCGCCATCACTCCGGCGAATTCCTGGATCTCCCACTGGGCGTGGTCGTCGACACGCAATGAAAGAAAGTGGAGGAGATTGTGGAGATCGATTTTCCAATACCACTGGGTGTAGGTCGAGAGCGGAAGGTCGATACGTGCCAGCTCACGGGCCACATCCTCCCCCAAGAGCCACTCGTAAGTGTTCGCGCTCTCCGAGCGGAGCTGATCCCAACGGTCCACCGCGTCCATCCACACGGCGCGAGGGGCCCCCTCCCCACGACCCTGTTGGTTCGCTTGGCTCTGAAGCGCAAAATGCTCCAACGCCGGTCTGTAGAAGAGCAACGGCATGAGGGAATACCGCCCGCTGTATTCATTCACTGAAGCGGTCCGATGACGTATCCATTGGCGCGCGACGAACATCGGCATCGCGCAATGGAACTTGAACTCCACCATCTCCGAGGGGGTCGTATGGCGATGGCGGCGTAGATATCGGACGAGTCCGCGAGTGGCAGAACGCTTCCTCGTCCCGTACCCGTAGCTCACCCTGGCCGCCCTCTCAATGTCGTCGTCCGAGCCCATGTAGTCGACTAACGAGACGAATCCGTGGTCTAGCACGGGGAAGTATCCGCCCAGGATCTCTTCAGCGGCAGGGATTGTCGGACGTTTCGTATCCATGAACTCGTGGAAGCGGATCCTGGGAACACTTCTGTGCCCGACCCCAAACCGAAGGAAGGGCATCTCCTTCGAGGGTCGCAACGAAATAGAGAGTGGATCGACCCTTTGGGCAACTGGCAGAATGGGTCGATTTGCGGTGACCCAAAAGGGCGATCCTGATACATTCCTCGCGCCACAAAGCATCCCTCTTGATCGCCCCGAGATGAACGATCTCCTGATCCGAGCCCTTCGACGAGAGCCACTCGACCGTACCCCAGTGTGGTTCATGCGGCAGGCGGGCAGGTCGCTTCCCCAATATGACGATCTCAAAGGTGGCCGCGACCTGCTTGAAGTTACTCGGGATCCGGAGTTGGCCGCCCGTATTACTGCGCTCCCGTTAGAGTATTTTCCGGTCGACGCAGCCGTCCTCTTCGCCGATATCTCGACGATCTTCCTCGGGGCGGGAATCGATGTCCGCATTGAGAAGGGGGTCGGGCCGGTACTTCCACATCCCTTTGACTCGGCCCAAAGAATCCGGACCCTGAAGCCGTTCGATCCCCGAGATACGCTCGCCTTCGTCCTGGAGACCATCCGGATCGCTGGAGAACGGCTGGACGTTCCGGTAATAGGATTCGTGGGAGCCCCCTTCACGCTCATGACCTACATGGTTGAATCTCCTCGCTCCAACAACCGTCACGGGACAAAGGCGCTCATGTGGCAGGAGCCGGTGCTTTGGAGTGAGCTCATGTCCTACTGGTCGGAGCACCTGCTCTCCTTCGCTCGAGCTCAGGCCGAGGCGGGGGCAAAAGGGATCCAGCTCTTCGACTCTTGGGCCGGATGCTTGGCCCCCGATGACTACCGTGACCGAGTACTTCCATTTTCGAGGAGGATTTTGCGGGGCCTTCGAGAATCCGAAGTGCCCTCGATTCATTTCGCGACCGGGAATCCCGGGCTCCTTCCCCTCATCGCGGAGGCAGGAGGAGACGCGATCGGGCTGGATTGGAGAGTCGAGATCGACGAGGCCTGGAGGCTCCTGGGGTCGGAATTCGCGATCCAAGGGAATCTAGACCCGGTTTCTCTCCTGGCAGGTAGCGAGATCGCGGTTTCCCGATCCGATGAGATTGTCCGCAAGGTTAGGGGAAGACCGGGCCACATTTTCAATGTTGGGCACGGCCTTCTGCCGGACACCGACCCCGATGTGGTGCGTGCCGTAGTTGACCACGTTCACTCGATCGACCTGGCTGCCTTGAGGGCCGAAGCCTGATGGCAAGGAATGGTGTGAAGGTCGGTGTGATCCTTCTGAACTTCGGCGAGCCGGATGACCCGACTCGCGAAAACGTCGTCGCGTTCCTCGAAAGAATCTTCCTCGCGAACGCCGATCTGGAGGGCCACACGGATGATGAGGAGATACGACTTCGCAGTCGACAGCTTGCTGAGCGGAGGGCCTCGAGCCTGATCGCGGAGTACGAGGCGATTGGCCCCTCACCGATGAACCAGCAGGCAAACCTTCAGGCCCGTGACCTCTCACGGGAGCTGAGGCTCCGAGGGTCCGGGGCTAGGGTCTACTCTTCCTTCCAATTCACTTCCCCGCTCATAGAGGAGGTGGCTGAGCAGGCGCAGTCGGACGGTATCGAGCAGCTCGTAGCCATTCCCGTATACCCGCTGTGCGGTCCCTCCACAAGCGTCGCCGCGCTCAATGTACTTGAGGCGGCCGTTGCGGATCGAGGATGGGCAGTTGAGATCCAGGGGATCACGGGTTGGCACAGGCACCCTCTCTATCTTCAGATGAGAGCGGATAGAATTCGACAGCTCGCAAGCAGTGAGGGGCTGGATCTGTGTGACGACGAGACCCGCATGATCTTCTCAGCTCATGGAACCCCCAGAAAATACTTAGACGAGGGAAGCCGCTACGTGGAGTATGTCGAGGAGTTCTGTGATGAGATCGCCGACTTGCTGTCGCTCTCGGACTACGAGATTGGATACCAGAACCACTCCAACCGAGGGATCGAGTGGACCTTGCCTAACGTGGAGGACGTCATCCGATCTGTACCGGTGAAGCGAGTCATCGTCGATCCTGTATCATTCATGCATGAACAGTCGGAGACGCTCGCCGAGCTCGATCTCGAGCTGAGGGGAGAGGCTGAGAAAGCGGGCCTGGAATTCCATCGGGTCCCGGTTCCCCACAACGATCCCAGGTTTGCTTGGATCTTGGCCGATCTGGTCGAGGCTCGAATAGGCGGCGGGCACACCCCACCCCCGCTCAACTTCGGCCCTTGCCGATGCCGTCCCCAACCGAACACGTACTGTTTGAATTCACCGCCGCGAGATGCTGTGGGCGTGCGGACTGCGTAGTCTCAGCCTCTCAAGCTGGGTCCAGCCTCAGAAGAAGAGGGCCTCGACCCCTCGCTCTCTTGCGAGGGCAACGAATACCCAGGTACTTCCCTGGTAGCTCGCAACGCCCTCGCTGACCCCGTGTGTACGAAGCATCGCGTCGTTCACTCGAGACGCCGCCGCCCCAACCGGAGTCTGGGCGGGTTGCCAATACGCCAAGACGTCAGCCAGGTCTCTCCGCACTCCTGGGGCTTGTCCTTCAACGACCTCCTGAGCATCGGAGGACGAAACCCTTTGCAGGGCGTTGACGAGCTGTCCCTGCAGGAAGGAGTACGCCGAGTACCGTGCCAGAGGGTCGGACGACCAGACAGCGACCAGAGCTCCTAGAACGTTGGCGTCCGACTCAGAAGAGAACCCTCTCTGATGCGCCATTTCGTGACCCAGGTCCTTACCTAGCAGCACCCCCGGGAGGTCGCCAAGAACGAGCGCCTCCCCAGTATACGGGAAATAGATCCCCGACACTCCCAGGCGTTTGATGAGCGGTGTGGCGAGAATGCGTTTCGGGGAACCGTGAGTCAGGGCTACACGCTGAGGAAGCGCCAATTCCTCTCGCAGCCGATCCCAGCCGACTTCCAGCGACGGAACGATCTCCTCGAGCGAGCCTGCCGGCGTCGGCTCCCCAATATCGGTGGAGCCGTGAAGCTCTTCGTAGCTCTGGTTGGTTAGCTCGACCGCGCGCTCAGCGAGCGCACGAAGTTCCGGCGCCGCAACCTCCCCCGCCGACTCGATACCCAGGTAGTCTTCCAGTCCAGGCCTAGCGTATTGGAATCCCCAGAGTAGGCAAAACAGGAAGACTAAGATGCCCAGATCCTGGGAAAGGCGGAGTCCACCGCGGGTAAGGACGCCGAACGTGGATCCGAGACGACTCCGGATCTGACCGAAACCATGCCAGGCACCAAAGAGCTGTCGGAGAATGAACCCTGCAACGAGTGCCTCAGCGAGCGGGAAGGGCACCGCCGCGGTCAGGTTTGAAAGACCTCGCATGAGCGCCGGGATCGGACCGATGCCGACGACGACCCCTGCCAGCTCTGGCCGCTCGGACAGAAACTTGAAGCAGCCCCACCCAATGAGGCCTAGGGCGACGCCCAGAAACCGCCGAAAGAGCTGGCCCAGCGACAGGCCGATCAGGGCATCCTCCGGTACCAGTCGACCCACTCCGCGTTCCGGCCCTCGGGCCCCCGCCAGTCCTGCAACATCAAGGCCTCGATTTCCTCAATCTCGCGGGGAGCCGTGGAAATCCGTTCGACTCCGTCTGCGGTAATGACAAAGTCGTCCTCAATCCGGACCCCGATGTCCACGTATCTCTCGAAGGCCGGCATGAGGGCGTCGCGCATCCGCCTGTTTCCAGGCGTGTCGGGCACGACTTCATCAAAGAGGTTCGGGCGCACGTAGATCCCCGGCTCAATGGTAAACGCTACCCCGGGTTCCATCACGGATGGCCATGGGTCGTGAACATCGAGGCCCAGTCCGTGGCTAAGCCCGTGCATGTAGTAGAGGAAATACTGAGGTATCTCACTCCCGTTCTCATCCTCATAGGTAGCCCACTGTGACTCGATGAGCCCCAGGTTAGCCAACCCATCGGCCAGGACTTCTGTAGCTATCTGAGCCATCTCGCGAGCGGAGACTCCGGGTCTGGCGATCTCCTCGGCCGCAGACTGCGCGTCGCGGACCAGTTGGTAGATCTCGCCTTGTTCAGTGTTGAACCGACCGTTCACTGGCACCGTCCGGGTAATGTCTGCCGCGTATCCCCCGTAACTCGCACCGATGTCTACCACGACCACGTCGCCGTCCTGCATGAAGCGATCGTTTGCGTTGTAGTGGAGCACTGTAGAATTGGATCCTGACCCTACGATCGACGCGAAGGCTGGGCGCTCGGCACCGTATCGCCGAAACGTATGCTCCACGACAGCCTGTATCTCAAATTCGTTCACGCCAGGGGCCGCTACCCCCATGAACTCACGCTGAGCCTGGGAGGTGATCGTCGTGGCCCGCCGTATCAACTCCAGCTCTGCTTCCGTCTTGACTCCGCGAAGCTCGTTGACCTCGGCGGACAGTGACTGAACCTCGACACTCGGGTGACCCCGCACGAGTGTGGCCACGCGTTGAGTTACGTCGTTCAGCAGGTCCGAGGACGGGTCGTAGCTCCCTATGACGTAGACTGTCTTCCATCCCTGCGCGACCAGCGAATCAAATACGGGCTGAAGCTCTCCTACGCTGCGGCCTTGGATTCCCACCACCTCCTGGGTCCCTGAGGGGCCGATGCGGTAACCCTCCCATGTCTCCTCAGCGGGATTCCTGGGATTCACAAAAATCAGCTCCTTCGTTACCGCACGGTCAGTGACCAAAGACACGAGGGTCGCGTTCGGTTCAAGGAAGCCTGTTAAGTATCGAAAAGGGGAGTTCTGGTAGAAGTTGATGTAGTCCTCGGGAGGCTGAGCGCTCCCCATTCCCACGATCAGTCCCTCCTCGATCTGGACAGCCAAATCGGCTCGCCGCTCGGCAAACTCGCCCTTTGGTACCTGGGCCCCGGCGGGCGCAGGAGGGAGCGTCGCGAAGATGCCAGACAGGCCAAGGATGGAACCCATCCTAAGGATTCGTTGCCGTCGACTCACAGGCTCCTCCCGCCCCGAATGTTCGTAGCCGCGATTTGGTACCAGATTGGAGGGGTGGATACACCATCCCGACAGTCACGTTCTGGCCGACACGCGTTAAGAGAAACTACCCACAAGTACACTCGCCCGTTGGTACTGGGGATTGCCGTCCCGTTCTTGATTGCGTGTACGGCCTTCTCACCTAGAGTGCGATCGGGGGAGACTCCCGCCCCCGTAGCACAGAAGCAGGATCTGCCCCGGGTCGATCGAGTCCAGCTGTTCGGGGACCTCTCGATACTTGCCCATGATTCTATGGAGGGTCGACGCACGGGTACGGTGGGCAATGAACGGGCCCGTCGTTTTCTCATCGCGGCGTTCGAGGACCGAGGCTTCTCTCCTGTCGAGGGCGAAAGAACGCAGGAGTTTCCGCTCGAGATCACCGGAAGGGGTGCACGAGTTACTGGAGCGAGTGTGCTGGGAATGGTGGAGGGCCGTGAATTTTCGGATCGGTACCTGGTGATCTCCGCCCACTATGATCACCTCGGAGGCCGGGGTCGTGAGATCTACAATGGAGCAGACGACAACGCGTCAGGGACCGCCGCTCTCCTGGCGGTTGGCAAGTTCTTCGAAGAAAACCGCCCGCGACATTCTCTCCTACTTGTCGCCTTCGATGCAGAAGAGGTAGGGCTTCTGGGCGCCCGAGCATTCATCTCCGACCCGCCTGTTCCCCTCGACGCGATTCTTCTGAACGTGAATCTGGACATGGTGAGTCGAAGCGAGAGCGCGGAATTGTACGCTGCGGGAACGTATCACTATCCCTCTCTTGCACCGTTCGTGGGGGAGGTAGCCGCCCGCACCGAGATCTCTCTGTTGTTGGGGCACGACTCGCCGGATGTGCCGACCGGAGATGACTGGACGAGCGCCTCCGATCACGGCCCATTCCATGAGGCAGGAATCCCCTTCATCTACTTCGGAGTCGAGGATCACCCAGGTTACCACCGACCGTCGGACACCTTCGAGAATGTGACCTTCGAGTTCTACCTGAACGCGGTAGAAACGATCGTGGATTTCATAGAGGTAGCTGATCGCGAAGGCGAGACCATCAACTAGCGATCAGATGTCCAGGTTCCGCACGTAGCGTGCGTTCTTCTCAATGAACTCTCGGCGCGGCTCGACGTCGTCGCCCATAAGCCGAGAGAAGATGGAATCCGCCTCGGCGGCGCTCTCCATCGTGACCTGGAGAATCGTTCGAGCGCCCGGGTCCATGGTGGTGTTCCAGAGCTGCTCCGGATTCATCTCACCCAGGCCCTTGTACCGCTGGATGTTCAGCCTCCGTGACTCCTCCTCCTTCCCGTTCGTGAGGCGGCCCACGATCTCCGTTCGCTGGTCTTCCGAATAGGCGTAGTGTTCTTCCTTCCCCTTCGCGACCCGGTAGAGCGGCGGTTGAGCGATGTAGACGTACCCAGATTCAATGAGCTCGCGCATCTGCCGGAAGAAGAAAGTCAAGAGGAGTGTCCGGATATGGGCGCCATCTACGTCGGCGTCGGTCATGATGATGATCTTATGGTACCTGGCACGCTCGAGATCGAAATCATCCCGGATGCCAGCCCCGATCGCCGTGATCATGGCTCGGATTTCATCGTTCGAAAGCACCCGGTCGATCCGGGCGCGCTCAACGTTCAGAATCTTGCCCTTTATCGGAAGGATCGCCTGGAAGGACCTGTCGCGACCCTGTTTGGCCGATCCCCCAGCCGAGTCACCCTCTACGATGAAGATCTCCGTAATCGACGGATCGTTCAACGAGCAGTCCGCCAACTTGCCTGGAAGTACGCCACCCTCGAGAGCGTTCTTTTTCCTGGCCAGCTCCCGAGCATTCCGCGCGGCTTCCCTGGCCCTGGCAGCCTGGAGGGACTTCTCGATGATCGACTTCGCACCCTTGGGGTTCTCGTCCAACCAGATCGCGAGGTTCTCGTTTACGGCCGTCTCCACGGCACCGCGCACCTCGGAGTTTCCCAACTTCGTCTTGGTCTGCCCTTCGAATTGGGGCTCCATCACGCGAACCGACAGGACACACGTCAGCCCCTCACGCACGTCGTCGCCCGAGAGTGACTCGTCCGCCTTCTTCAGCAGATTGTTCTTCTTGGCGTAATCGTTGATGGTCCGGGTGAGCGCGGCCTTGAGCCCGGTTACATGCGTCCCACCCTCGTGGGTGTTGATGTTGTTCACGAAGGTGTGGGTGTTTTCCGCGAAACCGGTGTCGTACTGAAGGGCCAGCTCGATCTCTGCCTCGGGTTTCTCTGTCTCGAAGTACAGGACCTTATCGTGGACCGGGGCACGGCTGCCCCTTAGGTAGTCGACATACTCCGCCAGCCCACCCTCATACTGGAAGAGCTCCTCCCTCGAGTCTCCCGGCCGCTCGTCTCGAATCGCGATTGCCAGACTGCGATTTAGAAAGGCGAGCTCCCTCAGGCGCGACGACAGAGTCTCGAAGTTGTAGACCAACTCTGTGAAGATCTCGGTGTCAGGCTTGAAGGTGACTCGAGTACCGCTTCCGTCGGCGGGGCCCAGCTTCTCGAGTTCCTTTTGTTTCTCCCCCCGGGCGAAAGACTGATGCCACCGGCTCCCGTCCCTCCATACTTCGACATCTAGCTTCTCAGAAAGGGCATTGACCACACTCACGCCGACTCCGTGAAGTCCCCCTGACACCTTGTAGCTGTCCTTGTCGAACTTCCCTCCAGCGTGCAGAGTGGTCATGGCCACCTCCACACCCGAAACTTTCTCAGTGGGATGCTTGTCAACGGGAATCCCTCGACCGTCGTCTTCTACCGTGACCGAGTTGTCAGCGTGGATCGTGACATCGACGTGCGCGCAGTAGCCGGCCATGGCTTCGTCGATCGAATTGTCGACGACCTCATAGACCAGATGGTGTAGACCCCTCCCGGAAGTCGATCCGATGTACATACCCGGCCGCTTGCGGACCGCCTCGAGCCCCTTGAGGACTTGAATCTTTCCAGAGGTATATTCGGAGTCGTGAATCTCGGGAGGTGTATCAGCCATTAACGCGCCAGTTTCTGAGGAATCCGGGGAAAGAAGAACGCGCCGAAAGAGACATCAAAATTTAGCGGTATTGCCGTCATCTTTCCATTCCCAGTGGCCTCCGTGCGAACCCTCCGCGAGGGCGTTCCGAGGTTCCGAACCGGCCGTGGAAATCTCAGGCCTCACCCGGACTCTGGCCGACCGGTCCCTCCCGCGGAGAGCGTGAACACGATTCGCTCGACCCTTCCCTCACCCTGCCCCGCGTTCAGGCGGCGTAGAATGTCCTGACGCATCAAGTTCAGCTCGCTCAGCCAGGCGCTGGAAGCCACTCTCACGAAGAGAACGCCTCGGGATACCGCAGTTGTCTCGGTCACCGCTGCGATCCGCTCGCCCACCACCTGTTCCCACCTCGTCAGCGCGTCTTGCCGCGCAATCTCCTTGGCTAGACCCAGCTTCCGAACAAGCTGAGGTAGGAGGTTCCCCACGAGATCGGGTCGGCCTTGGGAGGGTTTGGGTACCGCCGAATCAAACGGCCCACCATGAGAGGTTCTCAACTCTCGATCCTTCCGCCTTCAATTGTCCAGCGCGCTAGCACATCACTGCGAAACTGGACATCCGTTTTTTTTGGGGCGGTGAGAATCACCTGCCCGGGAGCCGATCGGTTCAGCAGCTCTAGCACTCGGCCGGACCGTTGGTCGTCCAACTCGGCGAATACGTCGTCCAGAAGGAGAATTGGCTCCCGGCCTCGACGTGCTCGGGTGGTCTCAACTTCAGTGAGCCTTAGCGCTAGCGCCGCAGAGCGGCTCTCGCCGCCGGAGCCGAACTCCCTGAGGTCACGTCCACCCTCGCGGCCATCGGTCGAAAAGGTCAGCTCATCACGATGTGGACCGATCAAGGTCATTCGTCGTCTCGACTCTTGCGCGCGGGAGGAGATCAGCGCGGTCCGATACCTTTCCGCCACCTCATCGGCGTCATCCATGCCACCAGGTTCGGACACGCTGGGTTCGTACTGCATGTCGGCGGCGGTCTCTCCCGAAATCTCGCGGTAGTGCTCGCGAAAGACCTGTGAGAATTCCCTTACCCATCGCGCCCTCTTCCAGCTGACCTCCGCCCCTGTGCGGACCAGGACTGTGTCCCACGCTTGCACCGCCGCGGAGTTCTCGCGTTCCCGAAGGGCAGCGTTCCGTTGGGCTAGCGCGTGACGGAACGTCTGTAGAGCCTTGAGATACCCGGATTCGTTAAGCGAAAGAACCAGGTCGAGGAACCGCCGCCGCTCCCCGGGGCCGTCTTTTACCAATCTAATGTCATCGGGGGTGAACAGGACGGTCGCTAGCGAGCCGATCGCGTCTCCGATCCGGGAAACGTCATCCCCGTCGACAGTGGCTCGCTTTTGCCGCGGGCTCGGTTGGAATGCGGCCGCGACTGAGCGGGCGGCCCCTCCCCCTTCCTCGAGCTCAGCCGCAATCCGAAAGAACTCTCCGCCGAAGCGTACCAGATCCTCGTCACGAGCTCTACGGAAAGACCGAAACGTCTCGAGGTAGTGGATCGCCTCGATGAGATTGGTCTTCCCCTGAGCATTCCGACCGATCAAGGCGACGCCTTGCGACGGAAACGGCAGCTGGCTGTCGTGGAGGTTCCGGAATCCGTCAAGGCCGAGGCGGGTGAGGAGCATGCGGGAAGCTACCTCAGACCGGGCTCGTCTGTCACCGCATCGGGTCACCCCAGATAGGCATGGCCGCGGCCCGAGGTCGACGATACCTTCCTGTCCGGAGACCGGGCGAGGCGGGTAGGCTGGAGGGCCCGCGAGCCTCAAAAAAAGAGACCCGCTGCACTGCCTAAAGGAGTGAATTGAGCCCATGGCCCGTTCCCTGAACAAGGTGATGCTGATCGGTAACCTGGGTGCCGATCCCGATGTGCGCATGACTCCGTCAGGCACGAAGGTCGCGAAGCTATCGATCGCGACGAACCGGAGGTTCCAAGACCGCGGGGGACAACAGCAGGAGCGTACAGAGTGGCATCGCGTGACCCTCTTCGGGAAGTTGGCCGATATTGCGGAGCAGTATGTGTCAAAGGGGGACCGACTTTACGTCGAGGGACGTATCGAGTACTCGCAGACTCAGGACGATCAGGGAGCCACGAAATACTGGACCGACATCGTCGCGCAGGAGCTCGTCATGCTGGGCGCGGGGGGTTCGGAGATGGATGGAAGCTCTAGAGGGCCCTCTGCCGAGCCGCGAACCGCAGCGAGCCCGCAATCGCAGCCTGATTTAAGTCAGCCAGACGACGACCTGCCCTTCTGATTTGCCGAGCCGTCAGTTCACGCCCTGGTTCGACTCCTTCAGATCCGCTTCCCAGAGGCCGATCATCTCCCGTTCGAAACCCTCTGGGTTCTTCTTGTACTCTCGCATCCAATCGGGGAAGTCAGGTAGGGACAGCTCCCGGGTGATGCGCTCCGTAGCTAATCGGACGATGGTGCCGAAGGAGGGGACCTCCTTATGTACCTCCCCGGACTCACGGGCCACCTCCTGAGCGAGCAAGTACATATCGTCCGCACTCAGGCGAAGTAGCACTTCAGCCACCCTCGCCGAGCAGTAGTCGAGGTATTTCGCCCGCAAAACAGGGTCAGATGACGCTTTCCCCTCTTCCTTCGGAACCGCCTTCCCGGGATCTCTCAACGCCGCCTCCAGGGCACCGTCACGGTGGTACCGGAAACCCTCGTTAATCAACGTCTTCGAGTAGACCGAAAGGAGTCAATCCTCGCGGGCCGATCTTTTTCTACCCGCCTTGCGAAAGAACGGGTCCGAAGCGATAGGGGGAGGGTAGGGCGAGCCCTAAATGACG
This sequence comes from Longimicrobiales bacterium, assembly GCA_965197485.1. Classification (GTDB taxonomy): domain Bacteria; phylum Gemmatimonadota; class Gemmatimonadetes; order Longimicrobiales; family Gaopeijiaceae; genus JAAXGI01. The sequence continues at coordinate 363,180 of CBDANG010000011.1, read as the reverse complement.
GCCGACTCTCCGTCTGGCAACGCCTGGTATTTTTCTGCGGCAGTTTCTCGAAGGTGCCGGTAGATCGAGCGACGTGTCAACCCGTATAGCACGACTCGGCTAAGGAATTCTGGGTCGCTCTTCTGGACCTCTTCGGCCTGCTCTGCGACGTCTCGGGGAAGGCGGACTTTCAACTGGACAGAGCAGGTATCCCACATTCGCGTTTCCGTCACCTTGGTGGAAGGATGGCACTAGACGCTCGCACGATGATACTTGGCGTTTTCGTCTCACGCAAGAGCGTTGGCGCACTTTTTCTCGCGCATGAGACAACTTGTAACTGCTTGGTAATACAGCACTTAAAAAATGGAGGATTCTCCAACTCCACCTGTTCCGAGCGAAGGAGTCACTCGAATTTATCGCAATTCTTTTTCTGAATATCTAGGATCTACAGCGACTTTGGACGATAACTTTTCGCAAAGACAGCGTGGTCGCAACGCGAAGTTTTTTGGAAAAAGTCGCGCCTGAAAACGCGCCCGAAAAAGACGCCTAGTGGATGCCGCTGACCCCCGAAGACTGTCGGTCGGTCGGGATCACCGTCTCCATCCTGGGAACATCCGGACGGTCCTTCAGGCTTCTGAGCGAATCCCTCTCCCCGAGGGTACCGGTGAGGTCTCGGAGTGAGCGGTAGCGTTCGGGCTCGAACCTTGCTAACAGATGTACGAATCCCCGCCTCATCCGGTCCAGCAGACGCCGCGTGTCTTCGAGGCTGCGCGGAATCGGCAGGGGAAGGTGATAGGCCTGGGCGTCGACTGGGTCCTGAAGCGAGCCGCGGAGGAGCTGCCTTCCTCCAAACGCGTCAACGGGCGCGGCCTCGAGCTCCCGATTCGGCAACGACCCCCCCGTGCGCGCAACCAGCGTGACCGTCTCATAGTCGAGGTGTAGCCGCGCCACCCCCCGGAAGGGAGCAAGAGCCGCACCGCAGTTCCCTCGTGAAGATCGAGGTCCTGGCAGAGGTCACGGAAGCCGATGCGTAAGACGGTCGGTCGAGTGAGAGGGCTGAATCCCGCTGAGTTGAGAGCCCTGAGAGCCATATTGAAGGTGAACGCCCGAGTCCGGTCTAGCTCCTCGAAGCCGCTGTCCTCTACCACACGCCTCAGACTGCGAAGACCAGATGGATAGAGCCATCCGAGAACGACGAGCGGACCCGTCAAATCCACGACCCGGATCTCAGCGCTCCCGAGGTCTACAACCTCAGCTCTGGCGGGGTCGGCCCCATCGATAACCACACCGAGTCCTACGTCGGCCAGCCTCCCCCCCGGTAACGCCAGCTCTCGGCCATCCCGATAGGGCAAGACCGCCCGCGTGAGGGAGACCTGAAAGATACCGGTCAGCGAAGCTTCTAGCTCAAACCCAGTACCTGCATTCAGGTTGAGATCCATGCACGGTCTCCCTTGTGACAGCTACCTCGCACCCTTCGGATGACCCGAATCCGCTCGGGGAAGTCCACCATAACAATCCGGCTCAAGGTACGCTACCGACCCCTCGGATCTTCCAGTTGCGAAGAGCGGTTGGATCCTTGCTCACCCTCCCACAATGGGACATCTTCCGGTCGATTAGCTCCCGCACACCTGACGTCTCCACAGCTCTCGGCCCGGCCAGAATCCGATCGGGAGGATGAGTGCCGCTCGACTCGCAACGACGACGGTCCGTCGGTTTTCTCGAAAGGGACGGTCAGAGTTGGGCCTGCTTTCTGGTAACCTATCGATCAGGGGGAACCCGTTGGAGGGGCTACTTTTCGTTCCGCCCTCAAGAAGGCGGTACCGAACAGGACGAGATCCGTACTGCGGACATCTTCGTAGAGGACTCTGAGAATCAGATTGACAGGAAGGCGAGAGGCCTTGGAAAGCCGCTCTTATCGGGGCTGCTTTCTTCTTCACTCCAGGCCCGCACTCGAGGAAACTCCGACCCGCCTCACCTCAAGAAATGGTTTCGCAACATCCTCAAGACGAACTCCCGAGAGCTTGCAGGGTCGTGGGAAGAGGATGGTAACACCGCCGGGCAGCGCAGCCTCGTTGAGCTTCGATCCATCTACGCCTCTTACCGACTCGATCAGGTAGCTCACTTCATCACCCTGGTAGGACCTGAGGATTTTCGACAATCGGTGGACAAGATCCTCGAAGGAGAGAGTTTCGATTTCGGGGCTAAGGACCGGCTACAGTTCGCGATGATGGTCGTCGAGTTCATCGAGTCGCATCTTCCCCTTCCGCCCTTCGAGGTGTGGGTGGAGGATTACCTTGCTCGCCCCGAGGAATACCGGCTCTATGCGCATACTCTGCATAGAGAGGGACGTCTCCCCTAGACGCCATCGCCATTGTACCTCATGGCCGGACGGTGTAGGTTAGCGGGTCAATCGTGTGGGACAGCGGTCAAGAAGGCTCGGTCGGTTCAACTGGGGAGCGTGATACTGTTGGAAGTGATCGTTCAAGACGGCGAGAACCTTGAGCGGGCGCTCAGGAAATTCAAGCGTAAGGTTCAACGATCCGGGCTGTACTCGGAGCTCCGGAAGCGCCGGTTCTACGAGAAACCGAGCGCACAGAGGAAGCGCAAGCGCGAGGCAGCGATCCGACGCGAAAGACGTAGGCAGAGGCGAGACGGAAGACCACGCGGCTGAAGCCCCACTCCTCGTCCGCCGAGAATGCCTGGAGAGCGTCCCCCTGGAATCAGCCGGGGGGACGCTTTCGCATGCTTCCTGTGGTGTGTCCCGCGGGGTCAGAGTTCCAGCGCCACCGGCTTGCTCTGCGAGTAATCGTAGAAACCGGCTCCTGATTTCCGACCGTACCGCCCCATCGAGACGAGTCGCCTCAAGAGCGGAGGAGCCGCATACCGCTCCTCTCGATACTCAGAATACATAATCTCTGCGATTCGATGGATGGTATCATTCCCTATGAAGTCGCAAAGGGTGAGGGGTCCCATCGGGTGGCCGCACCCGAGCGCCATAGATGTGTCTAGTTCCTCGACGGACACGACCCCGGCTTCTACAAGTCGGATCGCGTCGAGCAGGAAGGGCACCAGCAGTCGGTTCACGGCGAAGCCGGAGCTATCGCGCACTTGGACGGGTTCCTTCCCGAGGCTGCGAGCGAACGAGGTCGCGCATTCAAGCGTGGTCTCCGAGGTCGAGATCGTTCGAATGATCTCGACAAGGTCCATCACCGGCACGGGGTTGAAGAAATGCAGGCCAATCACTCTGTCCGGTCGACCGACCGCGGCCGCCATGTCGGTGATCGGGAGGGAAGAGGTGTTCGAAGCGAAGATCGTTTGACTTGAACAGAGTTTGTCGAGTTCCGCGAACAGTTGATTCTTCACCTCTAGATCCTCGACGACCGCTTCGATGATCAGGTCCCGATCGGCCAACTCCTCCACCGCCCTGGTGTAGGACAGCCGGTCGAGGCTGCGATCTCGATCCTCCGTGCTCATCCTCTCCCGCCCGACAGCCCTCTCCATTGACCGAACGATCCGCTCGCGTCCGGCGACGAGGGCCTGTTCGTCCAGCTCGAGAACCCGGACGTCGTAACCGGCGCGTGCCACGACCTCAGCGATCCCGCTGCCCATCAGGCCACAGCCGAGGACTCCGACTCGTTTAACGTTCATGACCCTGCGAAAGCCTCGATCACGACGGCTCCACCCTGCCCTCCCCCAATGCATGCGGAGCCGACTCCATACCCACCCCCCCGGCGCCTGAGCTCGTGAAGAAGGTGAGCCGTGATCCTGGCTCCCGACGCAGCGAGGGGGTGCGTCAGGGAGATTGCCCCACCATCGACGTTCGTCCGCTCCGGGTCCAACTCCAGCTCTTTCTCGACCGCCACGTATTGCGGGGCGAAGGCTTCGTTCACCTCTACCAGCGTCATGTCGGCAAGAGCCAATCCGGCGCGTCCGAGCGCGGCTCTGATAGCGGGAGCGGGACCGATGCCCATGATTCGCGGGTCGACGCCGACATAGGCCCATGAGAGGATGCGACCCAGGGGCTCTAGACCCTTACGCTCCGCCGATCGTCGTGATGCGAGTACGAGCGAGGCCGAACCGTCGCCGATCCCCGATGCGCTGCCTGCAGTGACCAGGCCGTCGTTGCTGAAGTAGGGGCGTAGCCGCGCCAGACTTCCTTCGGTCGCATCGGGCCGGATGTGCTCGTCGTGGGCGAACTCCTCCTCCCCCTTTCGGGTCTCGATCACTACTGGGACAACTTCAGCATCGAATCGGCCCGCTTCCCATGCAGCGAGTGCACGGCGATGGCTGCGGAGGGCGACCGCATCGGATTCCTCTCGCGTCACCTTGTAGCGGGTCGCCAACTCTTCGGCGGTCTGCGCCATCGTGAGCCCACAGTTCGTATCGAGCAGCGCCGCCCAAAGGAGGTCCTCGAATCGGCCGTGGTCACCCAGCCGCAATTCTCCCCACCGGGCACCGCGAACTACGTGCGGGGCCTGGCTCATGGATTCGCTTCCCCCACAGAGAACCGCCTCAGCGTGGCCGAGCAGTATCTCCTGCGCTGCCTGCGTGACGGCCTGAAAGCCCGAACCACATAGCCGGTTCACAGTGACCGCGGGAGTCTCCATCCCAATTCCCACATTCAAACCTACGTGCCTCGCCAAATAGATCGCGTCTGAAGAGGTCTGCAGCGCGTTTCCATAGATCACATGGTCGAGGTCGCCCGGATCCAGGCCTCCTGCGTCGAGCGCTGCCTGTCCGGAGGCAACGGCGAGGTCTGTAGCCGAAACCTTCCTTAACGACCCCCCGAAAGCTCCGAACGCGGTTCGCTTGGCGGACAGGAAGACGACCTCCTGATTGGCAGCTCGGAGGCTGTCATTCGACGTCGCCGTCATATCTCGTTCACTCAACGCCGGGAATCCGTAACTCGAATCTCACCCACCACCGGTGGTCCGCCCCCATCCACGATGAACGCGTAGGATCCTAGTGGGGCGCCGTCGAACGAGAGGACGAGTCGGGCCCCCTGCTCGACCAACGGTGGCGGGCTGTCCTGCGCCGTATCTCTCAGAAACCGGACCGCGGAAGGGGTGAGCCGGTCCTCTTCGAAACGCACCAGGTGGACGCGATGGTCGAGCACGACGAACTGGACGACCTCTCCGCGACGAATCTCGGTTTCCCGGGGAAGGACCCGTGTCTCGTCCCCGCGGGCACTCAGATCGATCCGATGGATGGTTACGTCGGCGGGGATCCCAAGCTCTGCCCGGAGTTCCGGGTCAGAAGGGACCGGGGGTTCCTGGGTTGCGCAACCTGTGGTCAGGCCCATAACCAGACAGAGTCCGACCGACCCGGAGGAGCCAACGGTGGCAGGCAGGTGCTCTTGAACGACCCTACTTGTTCGTTGGAGCGCCGCAAGCAACGCAGAACCTCCACCCGCGGTCAAGGACTTCGTCACAGCTTGCGCAAGGCACCTCCAGGATGTTGGTCCCGCAGTGAGGACAGAACCTGAGGGACTCGCGGTCCGGGAGCGCTTCTCCACAATCGGGGCATGAGAGGGTCTCCTGCGGCTGGGCGCCGGGCTCTGGCTTCTCGAGGGAAGGCGATGCACTCTCCCGTTCTTCGGCTCCACCGCCCGCGAGGCCAACTTTGCTCTCATCGTCGGCATGAGCCGGCCTCGCGGACTGAGAATCGCCGGAGTTGCCGCTCCCGGACCGGGTCTCCGCAGATGTCTCCAGGTCGGACAGCCGGTGCGGGTTCAAGCGGACCTCGGCGGCCGCGAACTCACGGTAGATCCCGGTATTGGGGTTTCGGCTATCGATTTCCTTTCTGATGCGCTTACGCGCCGGATCGGACTCCAGAATCAGGAAGTCGCCCTCGCCGGCCAACAACCTCAGCAGGGTGTCCTCATAGTCTCCGTTCATTGCCAGACCCAGCCGATCCCGATGGGTTCGGTAAGGGACCAAGGACTGATAGATCTCAGCCACGGTGAACCGAGTATCGAGATATGCCGGGGCCTCATCTCGGATCGACTCTACCAGGACCCTATGAAACCGCCCCACCAGATTCTCGTCTGCCTCCATCGGATTCGTCGACTCGAGGGTGGCCGCGTCAGTCACTGGACTGACCACCTTCTGGGTCAACCGCTCGTTCCGTCAGGCGAAGGAGACCGAGCTGAGCCGCCCTGCGAAGGAATGCCTTAGGATCGGTAGCGGGAACCTCTACTCCATACTGTTCGTGCCAGCGTTCGGCCATCCGCCGCATGAAAGCTGCGAGCGGTTCGTGCGTAAAGCCGACGTGATCCCTGAACTGCCGGACCGCATCGTGCCAGCTTCCCCTGATGACCTGCCCGCCCGAGAGCCGCACCCGGACAACTGCGACATCGGAATCTGCTTCTGCATCGACCTCGAATAGCTCGAGCTGGCTCTCGTCGCGATGGGTCCAAGGACCAGAACCCGACACGCTCAGCTCAACCTCGGTTAGGAGCTGCTCGACCGGATCGGATTCCAGCGCTTCGAGCTGTTCGAGCCGCTCCCTCCACGGGGCTAGCCGCGGATCGTCTTCGGGAAGGCCGGATACGGACGACTTGAGCTCCAGCACCCGCCAGACCGCGAGGGCGTCCCAGTGCTCGGCTGGAGGAACACCCTCAAACTCTCTCAGGGACCCCTCCCAATCACCGCGATCATAGAGCAGCTGACCCATATACGTGCGGGCTTCATGTAGATCCGGATCGATTCGCAGGGCCCGTCTCAGAGAGCGACATGCCTCAACCTCATCCCCCACTCGGTGGAGGCAGTAACCGATCGCTGCTACCGCATCCGCCGAGTCTGGACGGGCGGTGGCCAACCGCGTGAAGACCTCCTTGGCCTGAATGAACAGGTCCTCCCGGTAGAGTGCCCGACCCATCGTGAGCATGAGCTCGACGTCATCCGTATATCCCAGTGCCTCCACCTTGCGGAAGAGGCCGATTCCATCTCGCACCCGCCCGAGTCTGAGCAAGACCTCACCCATCCCAACCATGGCATCCTCATGAGCGGGATCTAAGACCAGCGCTCGCTCGAATGCGAGGCGGGCCCAGGCGAACTCTTCGCGAGCGAGCCTCGCGTGACCCAAACCGGCATAGAGCTCCACGGCATTGGGATAAAGAGCGAGGCCCTCTTTCAGCGTCTCGAGGGCCCCGTCGTAGTCACCTTCGTTGTAGAGACTGTGAGCTCGTTCGTCATACTCCTCCGAGCTCCAGAATCGGTCAGACATGCAGAGGCTCTCCCTCAAGCAAAGTGAAGGTGGGAACCCAAGCGGTCCCGCGCGTCTGGAGACACTGGGACAGCTCTGCCCGAATGTAAATGGGAGTTGGCTCGGTGACCACCCTACCGGCTGTAGTCGTTAGGAGGTTTTCGCTGGAACCGGATGGTATGTCTTGGAGGGGAAAAAGGAGGGGGGGGGGGTAACCCGTCAGCTTGCGGTAGCATCCTCCGCGGCGGCTGTAACGGTCTCAGCTTCATCTCTATCTGCTTCTGTCTCCTCCTTGGCGTTCTGAATGGCAGGGCGGCAGAATCTCAACCCCAACTGACGCAGCTCTCGGAGATCCGTCTCTCCGAGATCGGGGTAGCGCTCCCCGAGGTACTCCATCGTTTCGTCTAGCCAGTGCTCCTGATCCTCGTGCGCCGCCCGTAGCACGCCACAGCGATTGATGTGGCTGAAGAGCTCGTCGCGCGCACGTTCCTTCAGTTGATTCCTATCGGTCATGACGCCTCCGTCTTATGGTAACGGCTCGGATCAAAAGCACACCAAAGTAACCGATGCGACGGACAAGGCAAACCATAGGCGCGTCGATATGACACCCACTCAGGATGCCTCCACCAGGCTGATCGCCCCGGTGGAGGTGGAGGTGTTCCGCCATCTGTTCACGGCCCTTGCCGAGGAGATGGGTGCCACCCTCCGGCGGGCCGGGTTCTCCCCGAATATCAAGGAGCGCAGGGACTATTCGTGCGCGCTTTTCTCGCCGGAGGGGCACCCGGTTGCTCAGGGAGACCATATGCCCGTCCACCTCGGGGCGATGCCCATGAGCGTCTCCGCTGCGCTCGCCGCGCTCGGCCCCCTCCGTCCAGGCGATGTAGCCGTACTAAACGATCCGTTCGAGGGCGGAACCCACCTCCCGGACGTGACCGTCCTGGCTCCCGTCGTCGATGACGGAACAGGCAAGTCCCTGGGATACGTGGCTGCGAGGGCGCATCACTCCGATATCGGCGGGATGAGTCCCGGTTCGATGCCAATCTCCCGAGACATTTATCAGGAAGGCGTCCGGATCCCCCCTGTATTGCTACATCGCGAGGGGCGGCGGGTCGAGGAGGTGTGGAAGCTGGTGCTGGCCAACGTAAGGACCCCAGACGAACGCGAGGGGGACCTGGATGCACAGCTCGGAGCGCTCCACACCGGAGTTCATCGGCTGCTCGAGATCTCCGGCCGGGTCGGCGTTCCTCGGCTGTTGGAAGCTCAACACCAACTGCTCGAGTACGGTGATCTCCTCCTTGGGGAGGGGATCAGACGTATCCCTGACGGCAGCTGGCATGCGGAGGATACCCTCGAAGGCGACGGCGTAACCGACCAGCCGATTCCCATTCGCGCCCGGCTAACCATCGACGGGGATCGAGTGAGGATCGACTTTGCGGGAAGCGCCCCACAGGTGGACGGAGCCGTCAATGCGGTCGCAGCCGTCACGGTGTCGGCCTGCCGCTACGTCGTCCGGTGCGTCGTACAGGACCTCCTCGGCTCCCCGCTACCCGCCGGTGGTGGCTCAATGAAGGCGCTCGAGGTAGAGCTTCCCACTAGGAGCGTTGTAAATGCCCAGCCACCGGCAGCAGTCGTAGCCGGCAATGTCGAGACGAGCCAACGGGTCACCGACGTGCTCCTCAGGGCCTTCGCACAGGCGCTCCCCGATCGAATCCCGGCGCTTTCTCAGGGCACGATGAACAACACCGCGATTGGCGGCATCGATCAGCGGTCTGGGCAGCCATTCAGCTACTATGAGACCGTCGGTGGAGGGATGGGCGCGGGTCCCGATGGGCCGGGCCTTTCTGGGGTCCACACCCATATGTCAAATACCCTGAATACTCCAGTGGAGGCGCTCGAGCACGCGTATCCTTTTCGTGTTCTCCGATATTCGCTCCGCCGTGGGTCGGGAGGGGCGGGCAGATACGCAGGAGGGGAGGGACTTCAAAGAGACCTCGAGCTCCTCGGCCACGCGCAAGTCACTCTCTGGAGTGAGCGGCGGGAATCGGGTCCGGCGGGGCAGGCTGGAGGGGAGTCGGGGGCTCCTGGGAAGAATGTCTTGCATCAGGACGGAAAAACGCGGACCCTGCCGGCAAAGGTCTCCTTTAGCGCCGACGCGGGAGCCATTCTGAGCGTCCGATCACCGGGTGGCGGCGGATGGGGCCGCCCCCAATGAAGCCCGCGCATGCGAACTACAATCCACCGGCCTTCCCATGTATATCCAACTCTCTCTCGTGTGTGACGAAGCGCGGATGCGGCCCGACGGCAAGCTAGACTGTGAGGGCGTATTCAATGACCTTGCCGCTGCGGGGTTCCCGGCCAAGCAAGACCGGATGGTCCTGGTAACCACGATCGAGTGGAATAGGACCGACGAAGGCCGAAACAAGTTTCGGGTGGACATGACGACCCCGGACGGACGCCCAGCGCTTACGGTGGAGGGTCACACCGACGTGGAGCGACAGCCATCCCATAGGCCGCCCCCACGAACACGGCTGATCCTCCCTCTGGAGGGGGTGGTCTTCCCCGAGCCCGGTCAATACACCTTCCATATTCGGATCAAAGGGAAGAAGCTCCGCGGACCCTCGCTCTTCTTGATGGAACAGGAATCCGTGCAGGGATCCGATCTTCAGGAAGGCCCCTGAGGCGAAGGCCAGCTCGTGCGGCGTAGACCCACGAGTCCCTTGAGGGTGGGGAAGGCCCGAAATCGGGATGCCCGGGCCCGCCGGAGGCAGCCCACCGTAAACGGAGCCTCTTCGATCCGTCTGGCGTGCGGTGCAGCCCTCAAGAGCAGCTCAAGGTTCGCTCCCCAGCCTTCAGTAGCCACCAGCCTCCGACCTTCCTCCAGGCCTCGCAGGGCTTTTTTCAGCACGATCACGCGGTAGGCTCGATAGCCCGATAGCGGATCCCTGACAGGAGCATCCCGGAGCGCCTTTCCCAGAATCAGGGGAGCTACCCAACGCGAGATCCTAAGCGCGGGGGGTATCCCCTTACCGTGCGACAGGAGGCTCCCGGCGACCACGTCGGCCCCTCCTTCAATCGTCTTCACCATCATGACGAGGTCCTGGGGGTCCTCGGTGAAATCCCCTTGAAGCGTCACAGCCACGTCCCGCTTGGGATACGGGCTCCGGTGGACAACCGTTCGCACGAGGCGTTCAACCGCCAGCCCATAGCCGAGAGGCTCGTCTGAACGAATCACATGAAGTGGGAGAACCCCGTCGTAGCCCGCGAGCACCTCAGCGGTGCGGTCGGTGGAAGCGTCGTCCAACACCACCACCTCATAGGGTCGCCCGAAGGCAGCCATGACCTTCCTGACGCGCCAGAGAAGTACTCCGATGGTCCGCTCCTCGTCGTGGACGGGAATGCTGATGTAAATCAATCGGTATCTCCGGGTAACTGCTCGACCTGGATGGCGGGCCCCTCTCTCGCTGCGTGTGTTACCTGCCTGGGAGATGCCAGCTCATGGACTTCGGGACGCGTCTTCCAGCGCTTATGGAACCAGAAATACTGCTCGGGACTCTCGCGGATGACCTCTTCCAAGCTCGTGATGTATGCACCCGCCAGTCGACGCACGCTCTCCTTGAGGTCATCTGCTGGCTCGAAGGTCACCTGGGTGAATCGAACCCGGTACCGAGCCTTCGAGCCGCGCAAACGCCTCGGGTCAACAAAGATCACAGGGACGCCGGTGCGAGCCGCGAAGATTCCCGGGCCTCGAGCCGTCGAAGCGGGGAAGTGAAAGAAGTCTACGAAGACTCCGTTGCGCGCGGCGTTCTGGTCGGCTACCAACGCCACAACCTTTGAATCACGGAGCCCCTTCACCACACCCCGGGCCGCGTCGCTTTGGTGCACGACGCCCATCCCGAGGCGTCTGCGCGCCCGGGTCATGTATACTTCGACCAATGGATTCGCCTGCCTGCGGGTCACCGCATCCACCGGGATCCCCCTCGCAGTAAGGCTCACACCTGAAATCTCCCAATTGCCGAAGTGACCTGGAAGGAGGAGCACTCCCTGGCCGCGCCGTAGTGGCTCGCTGATCAACTCCAGACCCTCCACCTCGCACCGCGCCCTTACCTCGGCGGGGCGCATATGCTCGAAGAGGAGGAGAGAGACCGCCTCTCGCCCGAAGTGTCGGTAGGTGGCCGAGGCCACCCGCCTGCGCCAGCCCGCAGAACGCTCGGGAAACGCTCGCGCTAGGTTTTCCTGAACGACGCCGCGACGGATGCGAAACAACGACCCCGCCAGCCACCCGAAGGCCGTCCCGAGAGCGGCGGCCCCTCGCTCCGGAAGGCGAACGACAACCGCCGCAGCGCACACGACGAGCAGGTGCTCGAGCCGATGCAAGAAGCGTGGCTGGTTCACGTGAGTGTAGCCGGCATTGGGGTCCGGATTTCGTCAGGCTGGAACTGGAGATCGTGGAGGTAGCCGTAAAGCCCCCCCTCATCCAATAACTCCTCGTGCGTGCCCCTTTGTACGATCCGTCCCTTGTCCATGACCAGAATCTGGTAGGCCCGCTGCACCGTCGAGAGCCGGTGGGCGATGACGAAAGTGGTCCTGCCGGCCAACAACTGCTCCATCGCCTCTTGCACCAATCGCTCCGACTCCGAGTCGAGGGCGGAGGTGGCCTCGTCGAGAATGAGGATCGGAGGATCGCGAAGGATCGCCCTGGCAATCGCGATCCGCTGACGCTGACCCCCAGACAGTTGAGTCCCACGCTCTCCGACCACCGTCTCATAACCGTTGGGTAGCTGGGAAACGAATTCATGCGCATGAGCAGCCCTCGCTGCTCGCTCTATCTCCCCCTCTGGGAAGCCATCGTCCAATCCGTACGCAATATTTGCGCGCACGGTGTCGTGAAAGAGAACCGTCTCCTGGGAAACGACGCCGAGGCGCTCCCTTAGAGACCGGATCGAGAAGTCCGCGAGATCGGTTCCGTCCATGAGGATTCTGCCCGCACTCGCATCGTAGAAGCGCCCCAGGAGGTCCACTAGTGTAGTCTTGCCGGCACCCGAGGGTCCGACTAGAGCCGTGACGGTCCCCGCCCCGGCTCGGAAAGAGACTTGCGAGAGGACAGGCTCCCCCGGGAAGTATCCGAACGAGACGTCCTCGTACACGATCTCGTTGGCGACGCCTGGGAAGGTACGGGCATCGGGACGATCCCGGATCTCCACCGGTGCATCGAGGAATTCGAAGGCCCGTTCTGCAGCCACGATCCCAGGCTGAATGATGGCTGGAAGCTTCCCAAGATACTTAACCGGCGCGTACAGCTTCATGGAGAGCGCCAAGAACCCCATGAAGGCCTCCGGGGAGATCCCGCCTCCGTCGAACACCAGACGGGTCCCGTACCAGAGGATCACCACGGTCCCAAGGGCTCCAACCATCTCCGTGACGGGGTTAGCCAGCGCTCTGAATCGCTCGGTTCTGACGAAGCTCTTGAAGTAGGCCCATGTGAGGCGGTGGAAGCGCCTCCTCTCGTGTCCCTCAGCTGCGGACGCCTTGACCAACCGAATGCCGGACAGCGTCTCCTGGAGGTGGCTGTTCACCTCACCGGCGAGGTTCAGCACTCTCCGATCCCCCCGCCGGACCCGCCGCAAGAGCGGGCCCCAGATCGCGAGAACCCCCGGAAGCACGATGATCGCAGCTAGAGTCAGCTGCCATGATATGAGCACCATCACGCTCAGGGCGGCGACAAGCTCGAATGCCGAAGAGAGGATCTTGGCCAACTCCTTTGTAACGAGCGTCCTCAATTGCTCCACGTCGTGAGTGAGGCGAGAGATGATCTGGCCGACCCGCGTCCGTCCGAAGAAGACCAGATCCAGTTCGACAAGGTGATCGTAGACCTCGTCCCTCAGGTCCCGGGTCACCGACTGCTCTATCCAAGCGACCATGTAGATACGCGCGAAATCGAACAGGTTCTTCAGAAGGAAGACGATCAGGAGAAAGACGATGATCCCCTGGATCACCTCGTCCCGCGGGGCGCTGAGATCCACAAAGCGGCCCAACGTCCCGTTCAGCAGGCGATCCAGCAGCGCTTCATCAGCGCCGGCAGCTCCGCCAGGAGCTGCCGCATCGTTCTCGGCGAACAGCGTCCGGAGGAACGGGATGAGCAGGGTGAGCGAGAACGCGTCGAGCCCGGCGAAAATGGAGGTCGCGACTACCGCTAATGCGAAGACGCCCAGGTAGGGCCTCAGGTATGATAGGATCCGAAGGTAGAGACTCACCTTGAACGCGGCCGCAGTGTGGCCACTGGAACGATCATCTCCTCAGGGGAGACGCCGCCGTGCAGGAAGGCCCCTCGGTAGCGGTTCTGGTATTCGCGCAGCTTGGTCGGGTACACGAGGAAGAAGTCCTCGACGGCGAGGACGTAGTTGGTGCCCATCCGGCTGGCAGGAAGCCGCAGCTCCGTCGGGTCCGACGTAGATACCACCGTAGAAGCGTCTTCGGCCCGTAGCTCCTGCCCGAACTTGTACCTGAGGTTGGAGGTCGCATCCCGTCGCGCGAAAACGGTCGTAGGGCGATTGCAGTGGATCGAGCCGTGATCGGTCGTGAGCACGATTCTGAGGCCCTTCTCCGCCATCTCCTTTAGGAGTTGGAAGAGCATCGATCGCTCGAACCACGACCGAGTAAGATCCCGGAGAGAAATCTCGTCGCGGGCCATCTCCATGAATACCGGTGACTCGCTACGGGAGTGAATTAGAAGGTCCATGAAATTGAAGACGAGCGCGATCACCCCACCCCGCCTCGCTACCGCGGAGTTCACCTTCGCACGGATTCGCTCCCCTTCCTTCTCGGAGAAGACCTTCTCGTAGTGTACAGGCACCTCGCGGCCCGTGAGACGGCGGAGCTGGTCGCGGAGAAGTTTGTCCTCGAAGTCGTTCATACTTCCTTCTTCTTCGATTCCGCTCCACCATCCGGGCCGGTCGGCCGCGATCTTTTCAGGAAACTGACCAGAAAAAATGGCGTTCCTGGAGTACGGGGTCGCCGTCGGTAGGATCGAGTAGTGGAGATCCTCCTCGACCTCGAAGAAGGGAGTGAGGAGGGGTAGCATGACCCTCCATTGGTCAAGCCTCATGCAATCAAGGATGAGGAGGAAGACGGGCTCCTCGCCAAGGAGCGGAAGCAGAAAACGCTTGACGATATCCGTCGAGAGGATGGGCGGTGTCTCGCGTCCCTGCATCCACTCGGGATAGATCTCGCGTACCCAGACTCCGAAGTCCTTTCTCAGCTCCTCCAAAAGCGAGTTCACGGAGCTCAATAGCGCCGGCTCGCCCGCTGCCTCGAGCCTGACGTGCCAGTCGACCAGCTCCCGGAACAACTCCGCGAATTCGTCTGCCGAGGCGGCCTCCTCCCTCAGGTGACCGAGGGTTCGGAAGCGGGCGGCGAAGTCTTGTGCAACCTGCTGCTGCCGAATCGATGAGCCCTCGAGTATCCGGGTCACGACCGAAAGTACCTGGCGAGGACTCGCTGGTTTGACGAGGTAGTCGTCGACGCGACGGCCGATCGCCTCCGTCATGGTCCGATCCTCTTCGGACTTGGTGATCATTACGACTCGAGCCTGAAGGCCTTCTCGGCGTAGGATCTCCAGGACCTCGAGTCCGCGCCGGCCGGGCATCTGTTCGTCGATCAGAACCAAGTCGTAGGGCCGCTCTCGCAGTAAGGCCAGGGCGTCATCGCCGTTCGTAATGGCATCGACGTGATATCCGCGCTGCTGCAGGAAGAGGCAGTGTGGACGCAGGAGGTCAATCTCGTCGTCCACCCAAAGGATCCGCTTAGCTCCCCGTAAGGTGGTCATGGGCAGGAAAGTACTGACAACCCCGGGCTCGGGCCACGGACTTGAGGGTCACGAGAGCTGGTTGGCCTACGGGATTGCGAGGCCCGGCTATTCCATGCTGATCGTATAGGGGAACCAGGCAGCGACCGGCGTACCGTTCTGTCGGGCTGGCTCGAAAACCCACTGCGCAGCCTCTCCCAAGAGCTGCTCGTTGTATCCACGGTCAGGGGTCGGGGGCTGGAGCCGGGTGGAGTCGGCAACCACCCGGCCCTGCTCGTTGACGAACACCCATACCTCGATCTCACTCCCTCTGAGGTCGTCGTTGGTAGGAGGGAGAATGATGCCACGAGGGGAAGGAGGTATGAGGCGCGACGTACCCTGCGCGGACGTCCCCGCGTTACCGGCGCCCCGGGATCCAGGTACCCCCGCGTCTGAGACATCCCCGGGATCTCGTCCCGAGGTGGATCCCACGCCCGCATCGAGGAGATCGGAGAGGTTGAGTTCAACCTCGGCGAGGGGCTCCGCCGTGTTCAACTCGGGAACCGCCACCTCGACGTCTACGATCGGAAGGGCCGGACGTACGATCTGCCTGGGCGGCGCGGAGGACAGGCCAATGACTGCCATGCTCCCATCTGCGGCCCGAAAGTCGCCACGGTCTGGCCCGGCTGCAGCCAGGGACGAGAGTGGTATCGAGCCCCGCGGGCCGAGGATGAAGATCAGGACGTGGATGGCCACCGAGACCAAGAACGCTGCACGCCACATGCGGCGTTCCCGCGCCCTCCTCTGCCGCACATCCTCGTGGCGGTTCTGCACGCGGTCTTGTTGGGGGATCATCCCAAGCTGCGCTCCATAGGCAGAAAACGGGCTGCCTTCGTTCGGCACACCGAACGGCCGGGCCTGATACGCGGTCTCCTGGGACTTCTACGACTTCTCCGGGGTGGGAGATCCCTAGCCTTCGAAACGCGCGGCAGCTGGGCTACCCAACACACACGGGGGTCGGGGGCTCTGGCCCTGAAGTCTTGCATGCGTGACCTTATCCTCGCAAACACATTCGACGACCGCCCATACGCTCGGTTATGTCCTCTTCATCCCAGGTTCCCGAGGGCGAGACGCTGGCTGACGTCCCGGACGGAAAGCGGAGATCAGGGGATTCGGCCAGGGGTTCCCGGGCCCGCGCTTTCTACGAGCTGACCAAGCCGGGCATCGCCCTCTTCGCCATGATGACCGCGGGCGTAGCCTACTACGTGTCCGAGCGCGGGAGTGCCGAACTGGTACCGGTATTCCACACCCTGCTCGGGACGGTGCTCGCAACAGCGGGGGCCCTGGCCCTAAACCAATATCTCGAAAGGGACCTGGACGCCTTGATGCAGCGAACGCGAAGGCGTCCGATTCCTTCGGGTCGGCTTAGGCCCAGGGATGCGCTGCTCTTCGGGCTCCTACTTGTAGTCGGTGGAGCCGCGCACCTCTGGGCTACCGTCGGAGTTCTCCCGGCTCTCCTCACACTTGGTTCGGCGGCGGCGTACAACCTCGTGTATACGCCGCTCAAGCCGCGCTCTCACACGGCGACCTTCGCCGGCGCTGTTCCTGGGGCCATGCCCGCTTTGATCGGATGGAGCGCGGCATCAGGAAGCATCGCCCCGGGAGCGGTGGCGCTCTTCGGGATCGCTTTTGTGTGGCAGATCCCACATGTACTGGCGCTAGCGTGGCTCCTACGAGAGGACTATGCCCGCGCAGGGTTTCTCCTCTCACCACCAGCAGATGCGGACGGAAAGATGATAGGGCGTCTCATGATCGTCTATTCGGCTGCCTTAATCGCGGTAAGTGTGGTCCCCACAGCGCTCGGCCTCACTGGAATCATCTATCTGGTGGGGGCCTTTCTTCTCGGCGTCGGGTTTCTCTGGCGGACGATTCGCGCCTCGCGAGAGATGAGTCGACCAGCGGTGCGTGCCGTTTTCCTAGGATCCTTGGCCTACCAGCCCTTGCTGCTTGGACTGATGTTGGCCGATACGGTCAGGAATTGACGGAGCTATCGGGAAGCGCCTGAGACTGCCCTGCCCTCCAATGATGGCGCCACCGATCGTAGTGGACGGCGGCGACCCCTCCCTCCTCGAGCACCGCGAGACCGTCGGCATTCCGGTAGGGGACTCGGTAGTAGAGATGACTGACATGCGCCTGTATCATTAGCTTCGCGCACATCACGCACGGAGAGGCCGTGATGAAAGCGACTTTCTCCCTAAGCGCGCCTGGTGCCTTGGCCAGAGCGTTCATCTCCGAATGGATGCATCCGCAGGCCCCGGGGGTCGCCGAATCGCAGTCGTTGGGGAAACCGCGGGCGTTTCCATTATACCCGATAGCGACCACGTTCTGGAGGGTCGGGTCGGCGATCACTGTGCCCACAGAAAGACGTCGAGCGGGTACTGCGTTTCGCAAGCTCCTCGGCCATCCGCATGTAGACTTCGAATAGGGGGGGTCGGCCCGGCCGATGCGACCGCGCCTGTGCCTCAGTCTCCGCCTCCGTCAGGTTCAGAGGGTGGATATTCTCCCGAACCAAGTCCTTGTAAACGATGGGCATCGCGCGAAGCCGCTTTCGTCAAGATTGCTGAGAGACCAACGACCTCCGAGCCTTTTTCCGGGTGATGGCATCCAACTCCCGCTTGCGAAGCCGTAGGGCATCGGGTGTAACCTCGATGAGCTCATCTTCTTCGATGAATTCTAGGGCCATCTCAAGCGTCAGCTCCCGAGGCGGCTCGAGTCTCACGTTCTCGTCCGAGCCAGCCGCTCGCATGTTCGTGAGTTTCTTGCCCTTGCATACGTTCACGTCGAGGTCCCCGGGTCGAACGTGCTCCCCCACGATCATCCCAGCGTAGACCGCATCGCCTGGAGGGATGAACATGGTGGCTCGCTCCTGGAGGTTGAACAGGGCGTACGCTACAGCCTTCCCCGGGCGGTCCGCCACGAGGACCCCCCTTCGGCGGCCCGCGATGGGCCCGGCCCAATTGCCGTACTCCAGGAACCGGTGGTATTGGGTGCCCTCACCACGGGTGTCGGTGAGGAACTCGGATCGGTACCCAAACAGCCCCCTAGCAGGAATCCGGAATCGGAGGCGGGCTGACCCGGTTCCCACCGGCTTCATATCGAGCAGCTCCCCACGGCGCGCGCCCATCTTCTCCATTATGGTCCCGACCATTTCCTGCGGCACGTCGATCAGAGCCTCTTCATAGGGCTCGAGCTGGTTTCCGTCACCATCTGTACTCGTAATCACTCGGGGCCGAGACACCTGGAACTCATACCCCTCCCTGCGCATCGTCTCCATCAAGATCGACAGATGGAGCTCTCCTCGGCCCGAAACCTTGAAGGCGTCGACCTCGCCGGTGTCGGCCACCCTGAGCGCCACGTTGCGCTCGAGCTCTCGCATCAGGCGATCTCTGAGCTGACGCGTGGTAACGAACTTACCGGCACGTCCCGAGAACGGAGAGTCGTTCACCCGGAAGTCGACAGACAAGGTCGGCTCCTCGACTTGGATGCCTCGCAGGCGTTCGAGGTGTTCCGGATCGGTCACTGTCTTGCCGACCTCGACCGTCTCGAGTCCGGCAAGGGCTACGATATCCCCAGCCACAGCCTCGCTGACCTCGACTCTCTCGAGTCCCTCGAAGGAAAAGAGCTTCATGACTCGGGCTCGCTCTACCTCTTCCTCCCCTACTAGTCCGGGCTCCCCAAATGGCAGGAGAGCAACTTCCTCGCCCAACACAATCCGCCCGCGCTCGATGCGCCCAATCGCGATCCGACCGAGGTAGGGCGAGTGATCGAGTGTCGAGACGAGCATCTGCAGCGGTCCAGCCGAGTTCGAAGCCGGCCGCGGGACATGTGTGCGGATGGCGTCGAAGAGAGGCTCAAGGCCATCATCGTCCCGCTTGGGTCTCGACGAAGCCCAGCCGGCCAGCGCCGACGCGTAGACGAACGGGGCATCCAGCTGGCGGTCGGAGGCATCTAGCTCGATGAAGAGTTCCAGTACCTCGTCATGAACCTCATCAGGTCGAGCTGCCTGACGGTCCACCTTATTGATCACCACGACGGGCATGTGCCCGAGTTCAAGCGCCTTCCGCGTGACGAAACGTGTCTGGGGCATCGGCCCCTCGACGGCATCGACCAAGAGGAGGACTCCGTCCACCATGCGCAGAATCCGCTCTACTTCGCCGCCGAAGTCCGCGTGCCCAGGAGTATCCACGATGTTGATTTTCACCTCACCCCATCGCACGGCGGTGTTCTTCGAGAGGATCGTGATGCCCCGCTCCCGCTCGAGAGGGTTGGAGTCCATGACCCGCTCCTGGACCTCCTCGTGATCGCGGAACACACCTGACTGGCGGAGCATCTTGTCCACGAGCGTGGTCTTCCCATGATCCACATGGGCGATGATCGCGATGTTTCGGATCGGCACTAGCTAACGTCCCCGTGAGAATCCTTGGCCCCGTTCACCATCGGAGGGTAAGTCTAGCGGCGCTCCCTGCGCTTTTGGAGTGCGGAGAGCCCGAATGCGGCTAGCCGAAGTGGTGCTCGTGCACGGAACCTTACGACTCCCAATCCGCTAGCAGCCCATACGACCAAGTGCGCGCCGCTCCTGACCTCTGCTGACATGCCCCTCCCTTTCGCGGTAGCTGGTACCCTCGGCCTCTCGCTCCTTGGGTCGGTCGGGGATCCCGTTCCCGCCCACCTCCTGTACGTCTGTGTCCAAGACGAGGCGTCGATCGCGATTATCGACATGGACAACCTGGAAGTGGAGAGAGTCGTCCAGCTGTCTGATTTCGGCTTCGGGGCTCAGGCGGCACCCCATGATGTTGCCGTAAGTCTGGACGGCCGTAACTGGTATGTCTCCCTGGTCGGGGAGCATCAGGTGCTTCAGTTCGACGAGGAAGACCGTCTCGTCGGGACTCTGCAGATGGAGACTCCGGGTATGGTGGGGCTGGACCCGGGCGGGGAGACGCTCGTGATCAGTCGTTCCATGAGCGCGACGAATCCCCCACGCCTATTGGGCCTCGCGCATACCGCCGACATGGAACTCGAGGAGCTGGACGTTCTCTTCCCCCGTCCCCACGCGGTAGCTA
Organism: Longimicrobiales bacterium; assembly: GCA_965197485.1. Lineage (GTDB taxonomy): Bacteria > Gemmatimonadota > Gemmatimonadetes > Longimicrobiales > Gaopeijiaceae > JAAXGI01. The sequence continues at coordinate 343,095 of CBDANG010000011.1, read as the reverse complement.
TGAGCCGCGATGGCCGATATGCATACACGGCGAGCCTCGGGGTAAATCAGCTCGCCTCGATCGAGCTGGCGTCACAGAGGATTGAGCTCTTGGACGTTACGGGCTCCCAGCAGGCTTTCGTCCAACTCGCGGTGTCACCCGGTGGGGGAACCTTGGTGGCCTCCGGCGAGCTCTCCGGTGAGCTCTTAGTGTTTGATCTGGAGAATGGGGCACAGCCCGAGTTCGTAACGTCGCTCACCCTTGGGGCTAGGCCCTTTGACCCCGTGTTCGCACCAGATGGGAGGACGGTTTGGATTCCCATCAAGGGTCAGGACGAAGTCGTGGTGGTGGAGACAGCGGGTTGGACAGTGGTGGATCGGATCCGCGGTGAGGGCTTCGGGCAGCCCACACCATCGAATTCTCACCCGACGGAGGTCGCGCGTTCGTCTCGAACAGCGCCGCACCTCTGGGCGAGCGTCCCCCGGAGGCGAGTACGCCGGACGTGGTCGCACGGCTTGTAGTGATCGACACTGGGACGCGGGAGATCGAGGCGACGCTCGAGCTGGGTCGAAACCTCGCCGGAATGGGTCGACGCGGTGGCGGTTGACCCGCGTCGTGATCGACCGACTACATCCCTCCGCCGAAACGAGCCCGTAGCCCAACCTGGAAGGATTGGTTCGGCCCCGGCTCGAAGAAACGACCCCCGAAGGCATTTACTGCAACGGAGGCAACGTAGTCCTCGTCGAGTGCATTGATGAGGGCCACCCACGGCGAGATGCTCATTCCACCGAGGTCGAGCTCCTGGAGTCCCGCTCTAAGGTCTACCAAATTGTAGGAGGGCGCGACCGTCTTCTCACCCATCCGCTCGTTCGCGTCGTTCACGTAGACATCAGACACATGACTGGCCACGACCTCCGCCCACCAGAAACTCGGACTCACTCGAAGGCGGGCTTGGGCCCGGTTTTCGGCAACACCCGGGATCTGGTTTCCGGAGAAATCGTCGTCGCCCACGGAGTACTCGATGAACTCGGCATCCACCTTGGTATAGGTCACATCCCCCCTGACCAGCCCATCAGTGGAAGCGAGAGAGAGCGTCGCCTCTACACCGCGATGTCGTGACTCGCCCGAGTTCCGGAAGAAGCTGACGTCATCGAAGCCCTCGAGTTCGAAACGAATGAGCTCGTCTCGAAGATTCGTCTGGTATCCGGTTAGCTCGAAAGCGGCGTTTGACCCAAGGTTGCCTCGAATTCCGACCTCGTACGACTCCCCTCTCATCGGATCGAGGTTGGGATTGAAGCCGCCCGGGGCAGTTGGCCGGTTCCCGAGTTCGCTGGTCGTCGGCGTATTGAACACGGTGCCGACCGAGCCGAACAGATTGACAGACTCACCGACGGGAAGGCTGACCCCGATCGAGGGACTGATCGCATCCATCGTCCGGCTGCCCGAGTCGTCGGCATTGTCCGCAGCTACAGGAACGTTGTCACCGACCGTAAAGTCGTGGTAATCGTATCTGAGCCCTGCCAATGCGATAGCGCCGCCGGGCAGCTCCAGAGTCCCCTGTAGGAAGACGCCGGTGCTGGTCACATCCTCGGACTGATCCAGAAAGGGGTCGCCCGTCGGCAATCCGGTACCGAACGAAGCAGCCACCTCCGACCGCTCGTCGCGCTGCAGGTCCACCTCGACGCCGGCCTGCAGGTTTAGATCCCCGATCCCAGTCGAGATTGTGTTGCCAAGTGCAGCGCGCGCACCCCCCCCTTTTCTCGACAGGTCGATGACGTCGAAAGGAATCGGGTTGTTGATTTTGCGGTGGACCCCGTACGCAGAGAAGTCCGCCTGAAGACCGCCCAGGAGACCCGTCCAGCGTGCACCCCCCTGCTGCTGCTCTAGCGTTTTCCCCGTTCTGAATCTGAGATAGAGGTCATTGATCTCCCGGAAGTCGTCCGTGTCGGCCGCCTTCGATCCAGCGTTCTGGGCATCTAGGTCCAGCACATTCGCCGTCAGAGCCAGCTGGCCTCCTGCGAGCGGGGTCGTGACCCTCGCGTTCAGGCCCAGCCGATCCGATCCGCCGTAACAGCCAGTTCGATCATCGATGCTGCCGCTATTCGCTCCAGAGGCACACACGGTATCGGCGCGCGGGCGGCTCGCGTTCGGCGCAATGACACGGTAGCCGTCCCACGTTTGTCCCGACACCGTGATCAGGTATCCCGTCTCGTTCACGGTTCCAGACGCGGTCAGCCCTCCGCGCCACAAGCCGTCGCTCCCCGTGACACCCATTACCTCCATGTTGTAGGGCGTGTCCGGAGGATCCCTGGTGGTGAAGGAGAGGACTCCCCCAGAGGCGTTTCCGAAGAGCGCGGACGCCGGTCCTCGGATGGCCTCGACCCGTCCGAGCGACCCCACATCCAGATGATCGAGGCTACTCTGACCATCCGGGAGAGTCCCTGGGATCCCGTCGACTACGACTCGGATCCCACGCAACCCAAACTGCGCGCGGGCACCAAAGCCACGAATGGCCACTCGCTCACCCACCGCGGGGTTGAACCGGTTCTGAACCTGCACCCCTGGGAGTCCCTGGAGGGCCTCTTCGATGAAGAAGCCGCTTCGGCCCCTTTGGAGATCCTCACCGGTAAGCGCCGAGACCGCGAGCGGGGCAGCGTTCTGGAGAATAGGAGTTCGAAGAACCTGCACCTCGATCGGCGCCAAGGGGATGGTGTCAGCCGCTTGCTGAAGTAGGACGGTACTCACGGGGGATGTGGCACTTAGGCCGCTGGGCCCCAGGAGGGCGCTCACCACGGTCGTGGCAATCAGGCCGAAGCCGAGTCGCGTACTCCTGACCCCAACGTGTCCTGACGAAAGCAGACGCGTCTGCGAGAACATGACGTCTCCTGTGAGAGAGTTCCTCGTACTGTGTGACTGACGATCCCGTGCTCGGGCGCGCCTCAGACGCACAGGGCGTAAGGCAATAATAAGAGCAGGTACCAGGGGTTCTGTCCAGGAAAAAATCATAGGGAGGGACGCTCCCTAAGGGCCGGTCGCCCCGATCATCCGCTCTTGTCCGCCCTTTCTCGATCAGTTACTCGTCGGTGATCATAAAGCTTGGCCGTGTGTCAGCAGCAGAGGGAGGCCGTGCCGGGAACACCCTCGATCGTCATCGGCTTGAACGCCGTGATTGTGGCCGTAACCAGGGAGAGCCCACGTATCCTCACGATCTCCGGCTCTCAAGAGAGTGAGAAGGCTGGGGATGCGCTTCACCCGAATCGCTCTTTCGATGTCCTGCCCTATGGTCCCCTCGACCCCGAAGCGGACCGAACGCTCGAGCTCTCGCTCAGGAGGTGGGTTGAGGAACGCACTGGATTAGAGCTGGGCTACGTCGAGCAGCTCTACACATTTGGAGATCGCGACAGGACTGCGCGATCTCGCGACGCGTCTTCAGGCATGCTCTCCGTGGCCTACCTAGCCCTCGTTCGGGAAGACCGGCCGTCTGGTTCGTCGCAAGCACTGTGGCGAGACTGGTACACCTTCTTCCCGTGGGAGGACTGGCGGGAGGGCCAGCCGCCCGTGATCAGAGAAGTGATCGAACCGGCCCTCAACACCTGGATCGGAGAAGCTCCGAAGCGTACCGTGCGCGAGGAGCGACTCGAGCGCGCGGGGATCGCCTTCGGGCTAATGGGCTCGGGTTGGGACGGAGACCGGGTCCTCGAGCGCTACGAACTCCTGTATGAGGTAGGACTGGCTTCCGAATCGATTCGTGACCGCTCCCCGCCCGCCCGAAGGCCCACGATTCCTGAGCTTGGGCGACCGATGGATATGGACCATCGACGGATCCTGGCCACGGGTCTGGGTCGCATGAGGGGGAAGCTCAGGTATCGCCCCGTCGTGTTCGAGCTGCTGCCGCGTATGTTCACTCTAACCCGTCTTCAACGTGTCGTAGAGGCTTTGGCCGGAATCCGGCTGCACAAGCAGAATTTCAGAAGGCTTGTGGAACGTGGAGGTCTCGTGGAGGGAACAGGGAGATTGGATCCGAGGACAGGCGGTCGGCCGGCTGAGCTTTTCAGCTTTCGCAGGGGCGTCCTGCGTGAACGTCGGGCCCCCGGGGTCCGGCCACCCGGAGCCCGTTGAGCCAAACCCTCGTTGACGGACCCGGGGTGCCGGGCTTACCGTATTAGTCCCTAGAGGGTTGTTTTTTTTTTTTTTTCGACTGTATATACTCAGAGTGAGCATAAGAGGCCTTAGATGTCTAGACAAGCTTCCCCCGCGGCTCCAACCGAGTTGGACTACACACTAGAGGTCGCGCAGGCGACCGAGCGCGTTTTCGAGCGGGTGCGCGAGGTGATTCCCGAGGTAGAGTGGCCGGTGCACGCGCCGTATATCCACCGCATAGAGCAGCTCAAGCACGAGCGGAATGCGGTGATTCTGGCGCACAACTACCAGACGCCAGAGATCTTCCACGGAGTGGCCGACCTGAACGGCGACAGTTTGAGATTGGCGATAGAGGCGGCGCGGACGGATGCCGACGTCATCGTGCTTTGTGGCGTCCACTTCATGGCGGAAACCGCGAAGATTCTGAGCCCGGACAAGGTGGTCCTGATTCCCGACCTACGAGCGGGATGTTCACTCGCAGAATCGATCGCCGGTGAAGACGTCCGAATCCTCCGAGCTCGCTATCCCAATACTCCAGTGGTCACCTATGTGAATACATCAGCCGATGTGAAGGCCGAAAGCGACATCTGCTGTACCTCCTCGAACGCGGTGCAAGTGGTCGAGTCCCTAGGAGTAGAACGGGTGATCTTCCTCCCGGATGAGTATCTCGCAGACTACGTCAATACCCAGACGGAGGTGGAGATCGTCCGATGGCAGGGGCGATGCGAGGTGCATGAGCGGTTTACGGCCGAGGAGGTGCGTGGCTATCGACAGGGTTTGCCCGACCTGGTTGTTCTCGCGCACCCGGAATGTCCGCCCGATGTACTCGCCGAAGCCGACTACGTGGGTTCGACCTCTGGAATGGCGAACTATGTTCGAGACCGTCGGCCGGCGAGGGTGGCCATGATCACGGAATGCTCCATGAGCGACAACGTCGCATTGGAGAACCCGGACATCGAGTTCATTCGGCCGTGCAATCTTTGCCCGCACATGAAGCGTATCACGCTCCCGAAGATCCTTCACTCGCTCGAAGCCCTCGAGTATCGAGTCGAGCTGGACCCCGCCACTGCGGCACGAGCGCGAAGCGCTGTCGAGCGGATGCTCGAGGTCGGTCGCGGTAGCGGGGGATGATCACAACCAGCCCACATGTGGGTCCTGGCAAACCCGCAGACTCCTTCAGGACTGTATCCACCGACGTTCTGATCGTCGGCTCGGGAGTTGCGGGACTCGCAGCGGCCCTGGAGTGCTCGCGAATCGCGCCCCGCGCCCGCGTAATCGTTCTCACCCGTGACTCGATCGGTGGCCACGGAGCCTCCCCGCTGGCTCAAGGCGGTATCGCGGCGGCGCTTGATCCGTCGGATTCGCCGGCTCTCCACGCAAGGGATACAGAGCGGGCCGCAAGCGGTCTGGCCGAACGTGATCTCGTAGAGATCCTGACTACTCAAGGACCCGCGCGTGTCCGTGAACTCTTGGACCTCGGCGCAAGGTTCGATCTCGATCCATCCGGGGAAGTGTCGCTTGGGCTGGAGGGCGCGCACTCCCGAAGGCGGATCGTTCATGCCGATGGGGACCGGACCGGTGCGGAAGTGACCAGAACGTTAACCGAAGCAGTCCAGCATGCGGGCTCACTCGAGATCGCTGAGAGCACACGGGCGGTCGATCTCTTTTCATTCGAGGGTCGAGTCCGCGGTGTCTGGGCGCGAGGGGCCAACGGGGCCCTTCACCTTTACTGTGCCCAAGAGACGATCCTGGCCACCGGTGGTCCGGGAAGAACCTACCTCCGGACTACCGCACCGGCGGGACTCGACGGCGACGGTATGGCCATGGCGGGGAGGGCTGGGGCGTTGCTCCGGGATATAGAGTTCATGCAGTTCCACCCCACCGCCCTGAATGTACCGGCCGACCCGCTCCCTCTGGTAACCGAGGCGCTGCGGGGTGCCGGCGCCCTGCTAGTCAACCGAAGGGGCGGCAGGATCCTGGAGCCCGAAGAGGGAGATGAGCTCGCATCTCGTGATCGTGTCGCCCGTGCGCTCTGGCTCAGAGTTCGAGACGGCGACCAGGTGTTCCTCGATGCACGGGAGGTGTTCAGCTCTTCCCTCCCCCAGCGCTTTCCCGGCGTTCACCGGTTGTGTCGGATTCACGGGATCAACCCAGCTCGCGAACTGATCCCCGTGACGCCGGCGGCGCACTATCACATGGGTGGCATTGCCGTTGACGAGGCGGGCCGAACCTCGTTGGGGGGATTGTGGGCCGTCGGAGAGGCCGCAGCCTCTGGCGTTCACGGGGCAAACCGACTCGCGAGTAACTCGCTGTTGGAAGGCTTGGTCTTCGGGCCACGGGCGGCCCAAGCGATCATGGAAACGTCGGCTCCCTTCGGAAAACTGTCTGGGCGGGAGTTACGCGAAGCCACTGCCGTCTCCCACGCGGCGAAGGTGCAGGCGCCTCTCCCAGAGTCACTTGTGCTCCGAATCCGCACGCTGCTCTGGGAAGGGGTGGGCGTCGTGCGCAACGAGGAGGGGCTTACTGGCGCAGTCGATCAACTCGACGATATCGACCGTCGACTGCCCTATGCGACTCCGCCCTCATCGAGAAACTTGCTTCTTTCGGCAAGGATGATCGCCCAGGCCGCGCTTCTCCGAAAAGAGAGCATTGGAAGTCACTATAGGAGCGATGCTAAGCCCGCAACGGGGAGGCCGTTGCGGCATAGCGGTGTGACCCTGGGACGGGACGGCGGCAACAGCATCGTCGCTGAACTCGAGACTGCGCCGGGGGTGGAAGCCACAATCCGCACCGCTCAGCCTCTGAGCGTGGGGGACAGGGAGAGCCTTCCCCCAATTACGGCGCGATAGGCTAAGTCTCGCCCTCGAAACCCTTCCTCGGCATCTCACCCCAGGCCTTCTTCTTGGTGAGAAAGGCGACCATCCCCTTCACTCGCCATAACGTAATCAGTTAGCGGTAGCCGATATTCTCGATCACCGCCAGGCCAAAGAGTCGTACGAGGTCCAGGGAGCGAGGGTAACGGCGGAAGGTGATCTCCTCCAGAGCGACGGCCGCCACAGAGAGAACCACGCCCAGAACGATCGCAACCATCAAGAAGGCCAAAACGTACGAGGCGGTCGCCCACCCAAGTAGGACGGTGGCGGCGAACGCCACGTAGCCGATCAGCTCGATCACAGGACCGAGCATCTCGAGCAGAAAGAAGTGGGGCATCGCGAGGAGTCCGATCCGCCCATATCTGGGATTGAAGATCATTTTCCGATGGAGCGTCAGGGCTTCGCTGAGCCCCCGCTGCCATCGATCCCGCTGCCGCCCGAGCGCTCCCAGCGTCTCCGGCGCCTCGGTCCAAGCGACTGGATCGGGAACGAAGCCGATGCCGTAGGGCTTCCCCTCTTCCCGACAGTAGTAGTTGTAGCCGGACGACGAGCTCGATGTCCTCTCCCACCACATCCGTCCGGAATCCCCCGGCTCCAACAGCCACTGACCTCCGGAAGACCCCGAACGCGCCGGAGATGATGAGGGTCGAATTCAGGGCATGCCAGCCCATTCGACCGGCTAAGAACGCTCTTAAGTACTCGAGGACCTGCAGTTGAGCAAGCCAGTTCCTCGGGAGCCGGATATCGACGACCGATCCCGATTCTACTGTGCAGCCGTTTACAACGCGGACGACCCCTCCGGCCGCCACAGTACGCTGATCCTCGAGGAAGGGACGGACGATGCGGATCAACGCATCTCTCTCAAGGATTGTATCGGCGTCCATGACGCAAAACAGAGGAGTTTGGCAGAAGGCGAGGCCACTGTTGAGGGCGTCTGCCTTCCCACCGTTATCCTTGTCGACAAGCCACAGGTTCGGATGCCATCGGCTACGAAAAATCCCGTGTATGGGAGCGGTCTCAAAATCGGCAATCTGCATCCTCGCTGCGGGCACCATCTCGAACGCGCTCGCGAGGCGATCCGCCGTCGCGTCCCTCGAGCCGTCGTTCACGATGATCACTTCGTATTCAGGATAGTTCAGCGTCAAGAGAGAGCGGACCACATCCACGCAAGTGGCCTCCTCGTCGTACGCTGGCACAATCAGGGTGATGGGAGGAGCTCCCGCGGACACCAGGAACTCCTGAATGTCGACTGATTTGAGGCGAGCGGCGTAGCGTCGGAGTGCCCGGAAGGCCAGTAGGCTTGTCGCGAAGTACGCGCCGTTCAGGAGCACGAAGTAGACGATCACGAGCCCGTTGATTATCCAGAGGGCGTTCCGGGCCACGGCTTCGATCACGCTCTTAATCCTCCGCGAGGACCTGAGCGGCGGCTCTGCCTCCCGGGTGGTCCGATTCGGACAGTTGCACGAGCCGCACTTCGCGACCTCGGTCCCGAATCCCTCTTGCGGCGTGCAGTGCGACCCACGGCGAGGGATCGCTGAGTCCTTGCTCCAGGAGCTCGTCCTCGTCCGACACGATCGCCCCGAGAGCCGAGTACGCTTCCGCTCGGACAGCGAAGTGGGGGTGATCCAGGAGCGATCGGACGAGCCCAAACTGCTCAGGACCGCCCAGAACCGAGATCAGTCGAAGAAGGGCAGCTGCCAAGTCCGGATCGGGATCCAGCTGAGCACTGAGAATCGCGCTCGCCGGCCTAACCGCTTCGAGGTCATGTAGATTGCGGAGCGCGTCCGCTGCGAGGGCACGAATCCTAGCGGTTCGCCCCTCATCCCCCATGACTCGGCGGATACCCGAGGCCGCCGTGGGACCCAAGCTGACGAGGAGACTCGTTACATACTCCGATCCCCAGTGCTCGAATCGATCCAGGTTGGACAGTATGGGTTCTGTGTACGTCGACCCTCCGTATGCGGCCAGCGCGCGCGCCGCCAGCATCGATACGATCGGGGACTCGTCGCTGACGTACCGCACAAGGACCCCGTGCTGTTCTTCCAGGCCGAGCGTCCCAAGCGTCTGCACAGCTCGTGTCCTCCGGTATACATCGCGGTCCTCGAGCTGAGGCCCAATAGCACCAAGGAACGGCACAGCTAACTCCTTCACCCGATCTCGCTCTGTGCCACTGAGGCGGTGAGCATAGCGTAACAGATAGTCCAGGAAAGACAGTCGCTCCCCATCGCCCACTCGCGCAGCAAGCTCCTCTACCGTGCGTTCCCCGACAACGGCCTCTAGAGTCAGGTCCGTCCACCTCGCCTCGCGATCCGCCCATCGGCGCGCCCGCATCAGATTTCGAATCCGAAGCCAAACCGCGTATCCCGAAAACAGGATGCTAACCACAACCAAACCCGCCACGGCGATGACTACGAAGATGAAGGCACGATTCTGGACGGGGAGGGCTTGTAGGGCCGCGATCAAGGGATCCAGGCCGTCGGAGCCAGCTGACCCCATCAGCGCCGAACCAGGCGCAGGGCCCGGGCAGTCAGTTCCACGGGGGAGAAAGGCTTGACCAAGTAATCGTCCGCGCCCAGCGAGAAAGCTCGCGCGACATCGGACTCTCGGCCTAGACCGGTCAGAACGATTGTTCTGACGTTCTGGGTTACGCCCTCGTCGTGCATTCGCGACAGGATCTCGAAGCCGTCCATTCCGGGGAGTCGGATGTCCAGGATGACGAGATCCGGAAGGGCTCGCCGGATCGCTTCCAGACCACGAAGGCCATCTTCGTGATGCTCCACCTCGAACCCGCTTCGCTCCAGGCGATGGCGCAAAAGGGAGGCGGTGATCGGGTCATCCTCGACGACGAGAACGAACGGTGCCCGCGTCTTTGCCAGGGTGGTATGCAGTATGCCTGCGTCGGCGCTCATCCTGGCTTCGCTGACCAATCGGCTCGCCCAGGACACGGCGTCCTCGAAGAGAGCGTCCTCGGCAACCTCAGTAACACCAGCCACAAACGATCTCGCGCCAGGCTCTACTCGCGTTTGAGCTCGCTCCAACACGCGCACGCATGCCTCGGGGTCCCGGCCGGAAAAAAGGACCGCGAGCTCACTCACTCCCCAGCGCCCTACAAACGTCACCTGGAGTTAGTCCCTCCTGTAGTGCCGCGGCCACGCGTCCGTGAAGATCTCGGAGGTCGCGAGGCACCCGACCCTCATCGTCCCATCCCCGTCCGCTCGGATCGGTCTCTACCAGAGCGAGGACGACAGAAGCCCCCGTCTCCGCCCGCCGGGCCTGAATGTGCAGAAAGGCGTCTCGGACCTGCCCGCGGTCAGGGAGTTCTGAAATCCCCCCGGCCTCATCTCGCCCTGTCCTTTTGCGATTCAGGACATCCGCTACCACTCTGCCGAGCGTCGGAGGATCGAGTGGCTTCTCCAGGAACGCGCTAGCTCCATAGGCGAAACACTCGGCGCGCGTGGTGGGAGTCCCTTGGGCAGTCACGACAACCACTGCGGTGCGAGATGAATCAAGCTCGCGACCGAGTTCCATCAGGAGGTGACGACCATCGGCGTCAGGAAGGATGAGATCCAGCACCACCAGATCGATCGAATGCTCTTCGAGCTGTGTCCTCGCTTCCTCCGCGGTCCCGACGACCGTTATCGTCCGACCCTCCCCCTCCAGGGATCGTTGGGCCAACTGGGCTGACGTTGCCTCATCCTTCCACGATCAGGATCTGGACAGGAGTTTCCTTGGGCAGGATCTGGGTCAGCGCAGCCTCGAGGATCTCTATGGGGATGGCCAGATCGGACGACGTTTCTTGAGAGAGTGAACGCGCCGCGCCCGCGATCAGGTCCAGCTCCAGTTGAGCGGCCTCGTCAGCAATGAAGCGGGAAAACCGCCGAAGCGCGGCCGCTGCCTCAACCGGGTCCTCCTCCAATTCAGCCCTTGCCTTCCGGAGGAGCTCCAGATGCGCAGTCACACTCTTTAGGAACCGTTCCCGATCCCGGTGAGCGGACCCCGGGGGATCAGACATGGAGCGACTCCGACGGTCAGATCGGCGGGCTACCGGGGCGAGGCTTGGGGGTCTCCCTTCGGTTCGCCCAAGGGATGCGTAGGAAGATGGTCAATGAGGGCCCACTGGCAAGCGCGGGACCGGGTTGAGCACTGCTTGGACGCTGCACTAGCCGGACATCACTAGATTGCGGGCAACTTCGTTGAGGCCCTCGACCCCGTCCACATCCCTCTGAAGGAGAGGCACCCTCACACGCGGAAACTTGGAGAACAGGCGATCGATTCGAGAAAGGTATTCGCCCTCCTGGCGACGCCGACTCTCGAGAAAATCACCGAGAGGTTCCTGGGGAAGCACACGGTTCACGACGAGGCCCGCCACCGGAACATGGTGCTCGGCAAGTACGTTGAGCGCCTTCTCAGTCTCCAGGATGGGCAGCTTCTCCGGAATCAAGACCATCACGAACGCGGTCGTGTTTGCGTCGAGAAGCAGCCGACGGGCCCGGGAGAAGTTTCTGCGCCTGTGGAGGAGGATCTCGCGGATCTTCCGACTCTTCCCGTCTCGGGGAGCTTCGTGGACTCCCTGAAACCAGGACAGTTCATCCCCCGCTGGATCAGACGGCTCGACCGCTTTCCCCGGTGTGGCCTCTCCCTCCGAATCAGGGCGGTTCTCTGCCTGCGGGGCGCCGCCCCGGCCGGTCAGGCGATCGAGCGCGTGGCCGAAGGAGTCGGATCGATCACGACTTCGAAGTAGCCCGTCCATCCATGCAGCCATGATCTCCGGAAGAGCGAGAAGCCTGAGTGTATGTCCCGTCGGCGCCGTGTCGAATATCACTCTTTGATAGTTGTCGGTCGCCTGACCCATCAGCCCGGCGAGCCTCTCCATCAATGCGGCCTCCGTCGCCCCTGGGGAGTGGCGGGTGAGCTCGATCTGCCTCTCGATCTCAGCATACATCGCTGGACGAACGAACGAACGCATCGTCGACTTCACCGCTTCCAGATACCGGTCGAGTTCCTCCTCGGGCTCCAGTTCGAGACCCCAGACGTTGGGGAGTAGCTCTCGCTCGCGGTTACCGATGGAATGGTCGAAGAGGTCGCCGAGCGAGTGAGCCGGATCCGTGGAGACCAGAAGAACGCGGTCACCCTCTTCGGCGTACTTCAGCGCGAGGGCCGCTGCGGTCGTCGTCTTCCCTACGCCACCTTTCCCTCCAACGAAGAGCAGGGTTCGACCGCGAACCGGAAGGCCGCTCATGGGCTCGGGCAGGCTTTGGGAAGCGAAGATTCCGAGGTTGCAGCAGTCAAGCGATCAGCAGCAGCGGAAGTTGTCGAGGGGCGACTTCTCCATCCCCATCCGCGTATGCCACTCGTGGAACCGATCGTACATGACCGGCAGGAGCTCCAGCGTGTAATAGCTCGCCGGGTTTGGAATCCCCATCATCTCGGAAAAGACGAGAAGCATGAACAAGTCCTCTTCTTCTCTCTTCTCACGCGCGAGCGCACCTCGATGTCGCCCCTCGTAGAACTCCTTGAGGAGCTCCCATCCCTCGTGCAGCTTGTCGTCGAGTCCCATGATTTGGGCTGTCTCGTGGTCCAGGAAGTTGATCCTAGAACCTCCGACCCTCTTCGCCTAACCGCTGTTCCGCTGGCCGGCAGCCGGTCTTCAGGCCTCCCGGGCGGCGGGGGAGGGAGTGTCCTCTCCCTCGGTGCGGGCGCGGTTCAGCGCTCCGAGCGCTTCCAGCCCCACCCAAATGGTCGTAATCAGGATCACTACGTCCATCGCCACCAGCAGCAGATTCCGCTGGTCCCAGTAGCCCCTCAGCTGGACGAGCAGTGCCCAGATGGTCATGGTGATCAAGAAGGTGAACGGAGCAAGGGTATAAACGGTCCCTCTCCCCTTCTTCATCAAGATTACGCTCAACATGAGCAGCGTAAGCGCCGCGAGCAGCTGGTTCGTCGTTCCGAAGAGTGGCCAGATCTGCAGTCCGCCCGCACCGCCCTCTCCCGCCCCAAACGCAAGAGCAAGACAGGCCCCGACGGCGACCGTGGTCGAAATCCATCGTCCTCGCAGGATCGGGAGATTGTAGATGTTGCCCCACTCTTGGACGATGTATCGCTGCAGCCGCACCCCGGTATCCATCGTCGTCGCCGCAAACAGTACGGCCATCACTGCTAAGAACGTCTGTGCGAAGCCGCTCGAGAATCCGAGGCCCTCCGAAATGATGTTTCCGCCACCCATAACGAAGGCCGGCACCCCCTGTGCTGCGAAGGCTGAGTAGAACCCCTCCCACGCCTCGACTGTCGCGAAGCCCGCCGTCGTTGCCAGGATCGCTGCGATGGCCAGACTCCCTTCACCGACGGCTCCCAGATAACCGACAAATGGTACGTCCGTCTCCCGGTTCAATTGCTTCGAAGTCGTTCCCGACGACACCAAACCGTGAAACCCTGAGATCGCCCCGCAGGCAATGGTCACGAATAGGAGGGGGACAAACGGCGGTGCACTCTCGGGGACCGCTGTGTTGAACGCCGGCGCGACGATCTCTGGGTTGCCCAGTATCACGGCTCCATAGAACACGCCCAATGCGATGAACAGCTGGAGCCCGTTGATGTAGTCCCTTGGCTGGAGGAGCAGCCACACCGGGAGGGTGGACGCAAAGAATGCGTACACGAACAGTAAGATTACCCAGACCGGCGCACTTTGCAGTCCGAATACGGAAGGCATCGACACAGGGATCTCGTTACCCACGAACATCGACCCGTAAAGCAGGATCAGCCCGATGACCGATGGCCAAAGCAGGGGCACCCCCCGCCGATACAGCACCCACCCGATCCCCATCGCCACGGCGATGACAAACCATGCCGGGATCACGCTACTCGGGAAGTCCACGAACAGCTGCGCGATTACGATGGCGAAGACCGCATTCACCATCAGGAGAAGCAGAAAAATGACGACCATGAACAAGCTTCTCGCCCGGCCGCCTACCACCGACTCAGTGAGGGCCCCGATCGACTGCCCTCGATTGCGCACGCTGGCCCAGAGCGCTCCCGCGTCATGTATACCGGCAAAGAATACGGTCCCGAGGGTTACCCAGAGAAACGCAGGCAGCCAACCCCAGATCACCGCAATCGCTGGGCCTACGATCGGCGCCGCACCGGCTACGGAGGTAAAGTGGTGGCCCCAAAGCACCCATCGGTTGGTCGGAACGAAGTCTACACCGTCTTCCTGCACGTGCGCTGGGGTCTCAAAGTCCGCATCCAGCTGGAAGACTCGGTGTCCGAGGAACCTCGCATAGAACCTGTAGCCCAAGGCGAATGTCCCAAGCCCCAGCGCTGCTAGCAGGATCGCGTTCATCCCCTACGCCTCTCTTAATTGGGGTTCTCTTGCCGGTTCCGGTCGGCTCGGCACCGTTTGGCTCCTCGTCGGCAATCTCGCGGCCGGGCAAGGTAGGCGCCGTCTAGAGTGGGTGCAACCGTATAGAGCTGCCCCAGATCGGCCCCTCAGAAGAGAAAGGGGGCTGCGCTCGAAAACCCCGTTCGCAGCCCCGCTTGTTGTTCCCCGCTATCTCCGGCGACTTACTGCTGTGCGGTCACCGTAATCTGCATGAGCCCGTTGGCATCGCTTGGGAGCTCCATTTCCCCAGCAGGCACGCCGTTCAGCTCCAACATGTAGGCCACCACATCCGCATACTCCTGCGCGGAAAGCCTTCCCGGAGAGTCGTAAGGCATCGTCATACGAAGATTCTCCCACATCTGGTGAATCGGTCGCCCCGACCAGACGCGGATGAACATCGGGTTCTGCCACTCACTCTGAGAGTGGCATGCGAAACAGACAGATTGGGCTGTCTGCTGCCCGCGGTTGGCCTGGGCGGCGGTGTACACCCCATCCCAGATGGTCATGCCCGCCCGGGTCTCCGGCTCTACCTCCGCGACCGGCACCACGGCTTCTTCCCCAGGGTCGTCGGCTGGCGCTGACCCAGTCGTGGCGCAACCTGCCACCAATAGGGCCGCCAAACAGCACAACTCCGGCATACCTTTCATGTTTCTTCCCTTATTCGCTTTAGACCGCAAGGGCACCTCCAGTGTTCCACTCAAACGGCCAAAACGGTAGTCCCACTCCGGCTTTCTTGTCAACTCCTCTTTGACACTCCGACTCCCCAGACCATCGGTTCCATCGTCTCGAGCCTCCGACCTGCCCGATGGGCTTCCAGATTGCTAATGTACGTCTTCTCGACGCCTCGATCTGCGAGAGCTCTCACGGTCCGCGCACAAACAGAGGCAGCGGAGGCCCCCGAGGCAAACTCCGCGGAGATCTCGTCTTGAGGTACGGGGATGAACTCTTTGAGTCGACTGAGGGTCTTCGCCGATCCGCTGCGGTAGAAGAAGACGCCGACCAGCCCCGGCAGTCGTAGACCACGTCGAGCCGCCTCTTCGAGGAATCGGTCGAGAGGCTCTAGGCGGTGGTGGGATACGACCTGTGTCACGTAGTAATCGGCACGGTGATCCGGATCGAGGAGCAGTTCGACCTGTTCGGCCGCATCCCTGTACGGGTTCACCCATGCGCCTAGTTGGAGCCGAGGCAACAACTCACGAATAACCCTCCTCAGATCTCTGGATCGCGGCACGCACCGTGGAGGCCCAACGTCCTTGTCCCCGCCGGTCACCGTGATCGCTTCGAGTCCGAATGATACCGCTCTCCGTGCAAAGAGAAGGCAGTAATCGAGTGTGTGTTTGCAGGTGAGAAAAGGAACCACTCCGGAGAGGTCCGTGCCCTGGCCCAGATTTGATGTCAGGTGTTGCAGGCTCTCCTCCTCTCGGGACCCCACGGCATTGTCGGTGAACAGCACGAAACGCTCCTCATGCAGTAAGGAGCGAACAGCGCGGTTCAAGTCAATCCACGCATCGACGGAATTCTCCCCCGATAGGTCTGTCGGAGGGGGTCGAAGCTCTGCGGTCAGCAGTCGACCGGAGCGGCTTAGGGCCGCTAGGAACCTACTACTCGTCCGGGAGGCTGACGCGATCCCTTCGGATAGATCCCCCGCGTCCGGGTCAGCCGACACCTTGGGGGCTCTCCTCTTGTGCAGTGACCTCTCGCAGGAGATCCAGGCTGAGCTCCACCCCGGATCGTGAGGGAGTTACCTGTATCCCTTGGACCCGAGGCCGCACCGCTTGGATGATCTCTCGAGCAATCTGAAGCCCCTCCTGCCTCGCCATCTCCGCCCCCTTCCCTTCGGCCGCCTCCATCCGGTCAAGGACCGCCCTAGGCACGCTGCCGCCAGGAACCTCTTGGGCGAGGTATTCCGCATCTCGCAGGGAGGCCAACGGGGATACAGTGGCAAACACCGGGATCTCTTTGGCGCCAGGTAATCCATCGAGGAAGTCAGAAAGAGCATCGACGTCGAACACCGGCTGAGTCACAACGAAGTCCGCTCCCGCCTCTAACTTCCAGCGGTACCGCCTCCGCTCTCGGGAAAGGTCGGCCGCCCCCTGGTTCAATGCGACACCCACCACGAAGCGGGTCGGAGGATCGACCTGTTGGCCGCCCGGGTCCACGCCACGGTTCAGATGGTCGAGCAAGTTTGTGAGCCCGATCGAGTCGATGTCGAAGACAGCCGTATGGTCCGGATACGGACCTGTCGGCGTGAGATCACCGCTGACTATGAGGACGTTCTGAATTCCCGCTGCCGCCGCACCCAGAAAATCCGAGATCATCCTAAGCATGCTTCGGTCCCGGCAGGTGTATTGGACCACCACTTCGGCGTCGAGATCCCGATAGAGAATAATCGCCGCGGGGATCGCTCCCATCCGCCTCAAACCTGCCCCTGATTCCCTAACTGTCAGGAAGTCGACTCCGGCCGCCAAGGCGCGTTTCGCGGCTGCCAGTAGCGGTGCTGGCTCCCACCCACTTGGAGGAAGCAGCGCGAACGAGGCCACGAAGGCCCCGGAGGCCAGCTTCTCTCCGAGCCGGGATCGCTCCACAACGGGAACTGGCTTGCCTCCGACCTCGTCGGTGTCAGGCCCGGGCGGCCGCGGTCGCTCGGCCGAGCGATGGACCAAATTAGGTGCGAGGGTCCTCGATCTCCCTGCCTGCTGTGAAGCTTCGCCGCTTGCCGATAGGGAGGCCCCAATTTCCCGGATGTGGAAAGGAGTCGTCCCACAGCACCCGCCCACGAACCGAGCCCCGGCCTCCACCATCCGAATCGCATACCTCCCCATGTACGACGGACTCGCCAGGTACATTTTCCGATCGCCGACCAGACGAGGCAGACCAGCGTTCGGTTGTGCTGCGAGGGGCAGCGCGGTAGTCCGGGCCATGCGCTCTACCACCTCCAGCGTCTCAGCGGGACCCACGGAACAGTTCACCCCGATGACGTCAGCACCCCAATCCTCGAGCGTTCGGGCCACGGTCTCCACATCCGTACCGTACGATGTGTTGCCCCCCTCCTCGAACGTCACCTGGGCGAAGAGGGGCAGGTCGCTAATCGAACGCACGGCACGGAGTGCCTGGCTCAATTCATTCAGATCGGAGAAGGTCTCCAGGAGAAACCCGTCAACCTCGCCGGAAAGGAGGCCCGCTGCCTGCCTACGGAAGTAGCCCTCCGCCTCGCTTGCGGAGGTCGGGCCCCAGGGCTCGATGCGTAGTCCGAGGGGGCCTATCGCCCCAACGACTTTCGCACGATCGCCTGCTGCCGTCCTCGCCAGGTTAGCCGCCGCCCGGTTTATCTCTTCCGTCTCTCCCTCGAGAGAGAATCCGGAGAGCTTAACGGGATTCGCACCGAAGGTATTGGTCTCGATAATCTCGGCCCCCGCCTCCACGTATTCGCGGTGAATCTCCTCCACCAGCTCGGGCTGCGTGAGGTTCAGCTGGTCGTAGCAGAGGTTCACGAAGAAGCCTCGTTCGTAGAGGAGCGTGCCCACTGCGCCATCGAACAGGTGCGGCACACCGTCCCCTATCATGCCTCGAAGGTCGCTCACCCGGATCCTCGCGGTTCGTAGGCTAGGTTGGGCCGCAGCCAGCGCTCAGCCTCCTCCGGGCTCCAACCTTTTCGCTGGGCGTAGTCCACTACCTGATCGCGATCCACCCGCCCCACGCCGAAGTAGAAGGCCTCAGGATGGGAGATGTACCACCCGCTGACCGCGGCTGCGGGGAGCATCGCGTAGCTCTCAGTCAGCCGAACTCCGACCGACGCCTCGGCGTCCAAGAGATCCATCACCGTTCCTTTTTCCGTATGATCCGGACACGCCGGGTATCCTGGAGCGGGTCGGATCCCCTGGTAGCGCTCCCGGATGAGGTCCTCGGCAGTCAGACGCTCCATCGGCGAGTAGCCCCAGATCTCGCGTCGCACTCGGACATGCATGAGCTCTGCGAAGGCCTCTGCCAGCCGATCGGCGAGCGAGCGGGCCAGGATGCCTCGATAGTCGTCCCGCTCGCGATCAAATCGGGCAATAAGCTCATCGAGGCCCAGACCCGCGGTGACGACGAACGCACCCGCCCAATCCGCGACATCTACGCCGGTGGGAGCCACGAAGTCGGCGAGCGCGAGGTTGGCGCGGTCACCGGTCTTGTCCGATTGCTGCCGGAGCGTGTGGATCTTCGCGCGAACTCGCTGGTGGCCCTCGTCCTCGTAGAGGATCACATCATCGCCTATCGCCTGAGCCGGCCAGATCCCCACGGCCCCCGCGGCCTTAAGGAGCCGCAGTCCCACGATGTCCTCCAAGAGCTCTTGGGCATCTTCAAAGAGCTCGGTGGCGGCTTCTCCTCTATCGGGATCGCTCAGGAGCTCGGGATACTTCCCGCGTAGCTCCCAGGCGTGAAAGAACGGCGTCCAGTCAATGTAGTCCACCAGTTCATCGAGCGGTTGATCCGCGACCACCTGGGGCTTTGTTGTGCGCGCGCGCGGCGGAGAATAGGAGTCCCAATCCAAGGGAAACGGATTCTCCCGAGCCTCGGCGAGGGAGAGGAGCGTCCTTCGCTCTTGCCGCCCCTCGTGTCGCTCCCTGAGCTGCGCGTATTCCTCCCTTGTGCGGGCGACGAAGCCCGCCCGCTCCTTAGCGCTCAGGAGCTTCGAGACCACACCTACAGCCCTTGAGGCATCCAGCACGTGGACCGTCGGACCATTGTAACAACCTTCCACTTTGACGGCCGTGTGCGCCCGCGATGTCGTAGCGCCTCCAATCAACAGGGGAATCTGAAAGGATTCGCGCTCGAGCTCGCCGGCGACGTGCACCATTTCGTCTAGCGACGGTGTGATGAGTCCGGAGAGTCCGATGGCCTCGACTCCCTCCTGACGCGCCGTCTCCAGAATCCGCTCCGACGGAACCATCACCCCAAGGTCGATGACTTCGTAACCGTTACACTGGAGGACGACGCCCACGATGTTCTTTCCAATGTCGTGCACGTCGCCCTTTACCGTCGCAAGCAGGATTCTTCCCTTGGACGCCCAGCGCTCGCCCTCCTCCTCCTCTCCCTCCATGAAGGGTAGTAGGTACGCCACTGCCTTTTTCATGACCCGAGCGCTTTTCACGACCTGAGGGAGAAACATCTTCCCCGAGCCGAAGAGGTCGCCCACTACGTTCATCCCGTCCATCAGCGGTCCTTCGATCACGCCGAGCGCTCGATCCGCCTTCCGCCTGGCCTCCTCGGTATCTTCTTCCACCCATCGGTCGATGCCCTTCACCAGTGAGTGACTCAGACGTTCCTCCACCAGGGCGTCCCGCCAAGACACGTCTTCTTCCTTCTGTTGCCCCCCACCCTGAAACCCATCAGCCAGGTCGGTAAGGCGTTCAGTGGCGTCAGGCCGCCGTTGGAAGAGCACATCCTCAACCGCAACGCGCAGCTCTTCGGGAACCTCGTCGTAGACAGGGAGCGCGCCCGCGTTCACTATCCCCATATCTAGTCCTGCCCGGATGGCGTAGTACAAGAAGATCGCGTGCATCGCCTCACGCACCTGCAGGTTCCCCCGGAACGAGAACGAAAGATTCGAGATCCCTCCGCTGGTTAGCGCTAGGGGGAGGGCTGCTTTGATGTCCCCCACAGCCTCGATAAAGGCCTCACCGTAGGCATCGTGCTCGGGAATGCCTGTCGCGACGGCGAAGACATTCGGGTCGAAGATGATGTCTTCCGGTGGGAAACCCACTTCCTCGGTGAGGATCCGGTACGCTCGACCGCAAATCTCAACCTTGCGTTCACGGGTGTCCGCCTGGCCGGCCTCGTCGAACGCCATGACGACGACTGACGCACCGTATTGAAGGACCTTCTTGGCCCTTTCACGAAAGATCTCCTCTCCATCCTTCATCGAGATGGAGTTCACAACCCCCTTTCCTTGAAGACACTGCAGCCCGGCTTCGATTACCTCCCACCGCGATGAATCCACCATTACGGGGATCCGCGAAATGTCAGGCTCGGACGCCAGGAGTCGTAGGAACCGAACCATGGCGGCTTCGGAATCCAGCAGACCCTCATCCATATTCACGTCGAGGAGCTGGGCGCCCCCGTTTACCTGGTCCCGGGCAACCTCGAGCGCCTCCTCCAGCCGATCCTCTCTGATCAGGGTGCGGAAGCGCTTCGAGCCCGTGACGTTCGTACGCTCACCGACATTCACAAAATTGAGATCGGGCCCGATGTTCAGGGGCTCCAGGCCGGACAGTCGGCAAAGCGGATCGCGTTCGGGGATGGCTCGCGGGGGAATCTGGGCCACGGCCGCGGCGATTGCGAAAATGTGCTCGGGAGTGGTCCCGCAGCATCCGCCCACGAGATTCAGGAGGCCGCGCCGCGCGAAATCCTCGATGAGGCCCCTCATTTCGGCCGGGCCCTGATCGTAACCTCCCCACTCGTTGGGCAACCCGGCGTTCGGATGGCAACTGACGAAGGTGTCGGCCGTGCGTGATAACTCCTCCAGGTGCGGCGCGAGCTGCCTCGCTCCTAGGGCACAGTTCAACCCCACAGAGAACGGACGGGCGTGGCGTACAGAGTTCAGGAAGGCTTCGGGGGTCTGACCGGTCAGGGTGCGTCCAGACAGGTCGGTGATGGTTCCCGAGATGAGGATCGGCAGAGTGGTCCCGAGCTCCGCGAACACAGTCTGAATGGCGAACAGAGCCGCTTTCGCGTTCAGGGTATCGTAGACTGTTTCGACCATGAGGAGGTCCGCTCCGCCTTCAATGAGACCACGGGTCGGTTCCGTGTAGACAGCCACCAGGTCGATGAATGTGACATCCCGAAAGGCTGGATCCTCTACCCTTGGTGAGATAGACGCCGTGCGGTTTGTCGGTCCAAGCACACCACAGACGAACCGGGGGTGCTCCGGACTGGAGGCCTGGACCGTCTCCACGGCCCGACGCGCCAGGCCCGCTGCCTCTCTGTTGAGCTCCCTCACGACGTGCTCTAAGTTGTATTCCGACTGTCCGATAGTGGTAGCGCTGAAGGTGTTGGTCTCGACGATATCGGCGCCGGCCTCCAGATACTGACGGTGAATCCCCTCGATGAGGTCCGGACGGGTCAACGCAAGAACGTCGTGATTCCCCTTCAGGTCCTGCCGGTGGTCCGCGAAGCGATCGCCTCGATAGTCCTCCTCCTTGAGACCGAGCCCCTGAATGAGCGTGCCCATGGCGCCATCCAGGATTACAATCCGGTCGCGCACTACAGTTTCCAGCGATCGCGGGGGAGCGGATTTGGGGTCAGATCTGTTCATAGAAGCCTCTCTTCGTCCCCATGAGGCTCGGCTGTCGGTGAACGATGCCCCGGTCTGGGACCGCGTAGGGTGCTGTGACAGGGAGGACGAAAAATCCCGGCAACGACAAGCAGGCCGGGAAAGTAGCTTTTTAGCGGTTTGGTCTCCCGGGTCGCAATACGCTGCAAATCACCCTGAGCTCAGCCAAGCTCGATCATATGTTAGCGAAGGCCTGCAGCGAACGCCACCCGTTTACGCCCTCCGCGTTGGCTGCGAATCGGCCTTCTCAAGCCGCATGGGTAAGCATGTGAACTGGACCCAGCACCGGAACAGCAGGTCATGACGCTGGAGAGGTACCGAGAGATCGTAGACGATTGGGATCGTTTCTGGGAGGTCAGTCACACTCCAGAACCGATCACCTTTCGTGTGCGAGCCGGTCTCATTGCACCGAGCGAACTGACCAGCCGACTCCGTTCGAAGGGTTTTCGCCTCGAGCCGGTTGACGAGCTGGAGGATTACTTTCGCGTCATCGAAGGTCCGGGCTCCGTGGCTCAGACGATCGAGTATTGGCTGGGGCTTTTGCATATCCAGCAGGCCGTGATGGGCCTCCCGGCGCTGGCCCTATCCCCTCGCCCCGGTGATCGGGTGCTCGACCTTTGTTCCGCGCCGGGCGGCAAGACCACGCATCTCTCCGAGCTGATGGGCGAAGAGGGGCCCCTCGTTGCGGTCGATTCGAAGGAGAAGCGGATCCGTGGCCTCCTTGGAAACCTTTACCGAATGGGCTATCTAAACGTCATCGTGATCGCAGCAGACGGCAGGCAGCTTCCCTCCGCTGCTGGCTTCGATCGGGTGCTTGTAGACGCCCCGTGCTCCGGGGAGGGCAACTACCGGAGGCAGGACGGACAGTCTTCCGCTCGAGCGCCCCCTTCGATAGGTACGTGACCGGGCTCCAGGAAGCGCTTCTCCGTAAGGCCATTCACCTCACCCGACCAGGCGGGACCATAGTCTACTCCACGTGCACGTATGCGCCCGAAGAGAACGAGGCCATTCTCGACCGAGTGCTCCGATACGCGGCGGTGACCCTCGAGGAGATTCCCCTTCACCTTCCCCATACTCCGGGTGTCCTGGCATGGGAAGGGCAGCGGTTTCACCCTCATATTGCCCGCGCGTGGCGTCTATATCCCCACCATATGAACTCCGGCGGGCTGTTCATGGCGCGCCTGCGACGGCGAGGAATCGACCACTCGGTGGACTCGAGTGCGAGTCACCGCGGGACGACACCCCCTAATGGCTGGTCCGAGATTCCCTCTGGATTCCCTGGCGAGGCCGAAGACGCCGCATCGGTTCGGATCGAGCGGGCTATAGACGAATTAGTACAGTGGTTCGATTTATCGCGCTCTGCTCTTGACGGGGTCGGATGGATGGTCCGGAACAAGCACATCTGGGCGCAGACCGCCAAGATATGGCCGGTGGCTGGCTGGACCGGAGCTGTGGAAAACCGCTGGAGGGTCGTCTCCGTTGGACTCCGGGCTCTCCGAGGAGGTCCTGGGAGGAGGGAGACTCCGTCTAGCCACTTTCTGACCCGGTGGGCCGCAGATATCCCCGACGTTCGTCGGGTGGAGCTGCACGAGCCGGCACTTCGCCGTCTCCTTGAGGGCTGTGTCCTCCCAACTGACTTGGCTCCTCCGGGGCCCGTCGCCATCGTTTGGAACGGAGCCGTACTGGGCAGAGGAGTGGTGGGTCCTCCTGAGCCAGAAGAATTAGAACCGATATGTCGGTTTCTTTATATCTTTGGACCTACGAGGCCGCTCTCGCTTTCCCGGTCATGTGCCCCAGCGCAAGCATTCCCGTCTTGAGCCGAACGGCCTTCGGCGGTTGGCGTCAACCGGTCTTCTGGCGTAGTCTCTAGCAACTGGCCCACTATGGCAATCGGCCCGCCTCCCTACCTGGAAGTGAACATGAAAGCGGCGACCCTACTCTTCCTCCGTGTTTCGGTAGCCCTCCTCGTTCTGATTTGGGGCGTGGACAAGATTGCCGACGTGGAGCATGCCATCGGCGTCTCCAATCGGTTCTACTTTGGTATGCTGAGCGCTCCAGGTCTCGTTCCGATTCTAGGCGTTCTTCAGTGTGCCATAGCCATCCTTGGGTTGATCGGGCTGTACCGTGCGGTCGTCGATCCGATCATCGCACTCATCAACCTCGGATCGCTCCTTAGCGTGAGGGCCTCGATCGTGGATCCGTGGGGATGGTTCCTCGAGGGGACCAACCACCTCTTCTTCCCCTCCCTGACGGTCTTTGCGGCTTGCCTCGTGTTGATTGCGTTCAGGGGTGACGAGACGCTCGTCATGGATCGACGACGACTCGCAGAGGCAACTGACCTATAGCTCAGAAGTGTTGGCGTCACCGCCTTTTGTCCCGCAATCCCTCGAGCCAGGACCTGTCAGGTGTGTGCTTCGTCAGGTGAAAGTCGCGACAGCTGACCTAGTCTTGCCCTCCAACTCAAGCACTCCTACTCTGCCCGGGCTCAGTGGGGTACGCTGACCCGGCTTTCCCCCTCGGACCGGGCGCCCCTTGAGTAACTCCGACCCTCCCTGGTTTCGGCGGCTTCACTGGCAGGTCTTTATCGCGATGGCCCTCGGCACACTGACTGGGGGGCTCTTCGGCGAAGCCGCGGCCGATTCGATCGGGTGGATCGGGGACCTCTTCATGGAGCTCCTTCGAATGATCATCGTGCCGCTCGTGGTGACCTCGATCATTGCGGGGGTCGCGACGGTCGGTGGCGGCAGTACGATCGGCCGCCTTTTTACCAAGACGCTGGGATACTACGTGGTGTCCAGCTCCCTTGCGGTGTTCGCGGGGCTCTTCATGGTCAATCTGGTCCGGCCCGGTGTAGGCTCGGACCTTGGGGGATCGGCCCAACAGGAGCTACCTGAGCTGTCTACGCCCAGCTCACCCGTCGAGCTACTGCTCGACATCGTTCCGGAGAACGTGATCCAGGCGGCCGCCAATGCAGACATGTTGGCGATCATCTTCTTTTCTATCGTCTTTGGAGCCGCTATCAGCGCGCTTCCCGAGCGGAGTCGCACCGTCCTCACCGACCTCTTCGATGCCTTGTTCCATACAATGATGCGACTTACCACCGGGATCATCTTCTTCCTCCCCATCGGAGTCTTCGCGCTGATCACGACAATGGTCGGTACGACGGGTTTCGGGGCATTCCAGGCCCTCGGCTGGTACGCCCTCACTATCGGGTTTGGCCTGACGGTGCACCTCTTCCTTGGCCTTCCTCTCCTCCTGATTCTCCTCGGGAGAATCAGCCCACGAATTCACTTTGCGAATATGAGAGAGCCTCTGCTCGTTGCCTTCTCAACCAGCTCCTCGGGAGCCACTCTCCCCGTCACTATGTCGGTTGTTGAGGAGAGGGTCGGCGTGTCGAACCGGGTAGCATCCTTTGTGCTTCCCATGGGAGCGACAGTGAACATGGACGGGACGGCGCTTTTCGAATGCGTGGGCGCCCTCTTCATCGCGCAGATCCTAGGGTTTGATCTAAGTCTCCTTCAGCAGGCCGTGGTCGTTCTCACGTCGATCTTGGCCTCGATAGGGGCTGCGGCCGTGCCTTCGGCTGGGTTGGTGGTGATCTTCATCGTGCTGGAGGCGATCAATCTGCGGGGCCCCGAGGTCAACTTGATCGTGGGGTCGATGCTGGCGATCGATCGCCCACTGGACATGTGCCGCACCGCCGTGAACGTCTTCAGCGATTCCTGCGGGGCAGCGATTATCGCTAGATCAGAGGGGGAGACCGAGGTAGATCAGGCCGTGGGATAGGGGCTACTTTCGCGACTTCCGCTTGGCTCTCCTGTACTTCTTCGCAGTTTCTTCCGCGACTTCGGCATCCAGATATCCATGCTCGACCAGAATGTCCAGGAGCCGCTCCCCGCGGTCGGGGACAGGCGTGCGGCTCACTGCACGCGCGAATTCGATGCGGTCCTTCTCGTCAATATCGTCCATAATCCTGATAGGAGCCCCGTACCGGAGGAGGATGCGCTTGGCATCCACCGCGACGGAATCACTCACGTTAGTCCTCTCCTAGCATCGAGACCCGAGAGCAAGCGAAGGTTCAAACTTAAAACTCTCATGCCGCTCTTGAGAACATCTGGTTCTCATGCTGTGGCCACCGCGTGCTACCCCTTTCCCTCCACCGGGGAGGTGCGATGTCCGGATCGCGGACACCTGTGATTGCCCGGCTCGACGCTTTTCCTACGAGCGGATACTTTTCCAGGCCCACTCCGAGAACCTGAGCCTGGCAATGGTAGACGATTCACCCACACTCTCCAGGTCGGTTGAAGACTACCTCAAGGTGATCTATGCCCTGTCGCAGGAGGGCGAGGCCGCCTCGACCAGCGACATCGCCGAGGCGCTCAAGGTCCAGCCGGCCTCGGTGAGCGGGATGGTCAAGCGACTCGCGGAGTCGGGGTATGTCGAGCATCTACCATACCGCGGTGTGCGCCTCAGTACGGAGGGAAGCCGCGAAGCTCTGCGCATCATCCGCCGGCACCGAATCTTGGAGACCTACCTGAACGAGCGTCTTGGATACTCATGGGACGACGTCCATGACGAAGCCGAGCGTCTAGAACACGCGGCCTCGGATGAACTCATCGACCGCATGGCGTCGGCGCTCGAGGATCCGAGCCACGATCCCCACGGGGCACCGATCCCCACACGCGCTGGGGACGTCGAACTGACGGACCACCCGACACTTGCGGAAGTCCGAGTCGGGGCTCAGGTGTTGATTCACGCGGTCAGGGACGACGACCCCGAGCGCCTTAGATACATGGAGGCTCGCGGGCTACTCCCCGGAGTTCTGCTACATGTCGATTCGAGGGCCCCTTTCGATGGGCCGATCACCCTCACGGTCGGAAGGGGGAGGGGTGTCCCCCAAACCATTGGGCACGAGCTGGCGACGAGAATCCGTGTGGCAGTGGTGGAGGCCTGACAGGAGGTAGAGCCGCGCTAGCTACCGCTGCCGAATACTCACTGCCGGGGCACTGACGAACGATGGAGATGTCGGATCTTCCAACCTTCGGGGGAGCGCAGTAGCATCACGGTCTCCAAGACCCTTCCGATCTCCTCTGCGCTCTCTCCCTCTCCCTCCCTCAGCACGGAGAGGAGGCTCACGACCAAAGCCGCATCGTCGCCGGTGAAAAGGACGTCCTGGTTAAGCATCTCATACGCGAGCCCTTCGGCATGCCGGCTGCGGAGCTCGAGTAGGAACTCCCCCCGACTGGCGGCCTCAGTGGCCTGCCCAACAAGGGGATCCACGAGAGTCGCCCCACCATCGAGCCGGGCCAGGGCGAACGAAAGATCCCCTTCGGCCACGGACTTCCGGAAGGTGTCGACGGCAGCCCGCGCGGTTTGCTCCGTGTAGTCGTCAGATCCTATCTCTTCCGAAGCTCTGGCACCTTCGGGCGACCCCGGGGCCGCCTGTGGCTCTGTTTCTCGTCGCTCGAAGGTGCATCCCAAGATCAAGAGCGGTAACAGCGCCCCTGCGAAGCGAAAGAAGACCTTGGGAAAACGAGTCAATGCTCTCGAGGCCTATACAGCCCCAGGCGGAGGGGGGGATCGACTCTCCAGTGGAAGTAGAGGCGATTCTCTCCCCCAACGATGATCCCTTCCTTACGGTCCTTAAGCTTCGGATAGTCCACGCCCTGTTGGCTCTCTACCAAGAGCACCTCACCCTCCTCCAGCTGATCGAGGATGGTGCGAAGCTCGGACTCGATCCGGGCCAGCAACGCGGCCTCGGCCTCCGACTGAACGGGACCCTCGACCTCACCGACAATCAGCTCGTCCCGCACCCGCTCGTACTGCTCTTCGAACTCCTTTGACCCAAACGACCGCGATCGATCCCGTCGGAACCCAATCTCATTCAACGCGTTGGAATCGAAGTTGGGCACGACGCTCTGAACCGAACTGCCATAGCGACGAAGAAGCATCATACGCTCATCCTGAAGGATCCAAGAGAGTCTCAAGCTCCTCATCCGAAAGGTCCTCTGCGGACCGTGTGCCGATTCCTCGGCCAGACCTCGAGCCCTTACTCAGCTCTTCCTCCCCTCGATCCCTTGCGCTCCCAGCATAGTCGAACTCGGGAACCGAAACTCGTAACAATCTCCGTCCCAGGCGGTGCTCGATCGACCTGAGGTACCCTAGGTCGGCTCCGGTAATGAAGGTCACGGCGGTACCCACAGCCCCTGCACGCCCCGTACGGCCGATTCTGTGAACGTAGTCCTCGGGATCGATGGGGACATCGAAGTTCACAACATGCGAGATTCCCGCCACGTCGAGCCCTCTTTGAGCCACGTCCGTTGCCACGAGTACTCGGACCCGGCCCGAGGAGAACCGGTCGAGTGCCCTGGTCCGATGCTGCATCCGGCGGTCGGAGTGCATCGTATCGGTCGAGACTCGAGCCCGCTCAAGCCGGCCTCGAAGGGCATCTGCGCCCGATTTGGTCCGCGTGAAGACCAGGACCTGATCCCAAGCCGGATCGTCTAGAAGCTCAAGGAGGAGATCCGGCTTGTTCTCGGGCTTCACGGTGTAGACTACCTCCTCGATTCCCTCCGCGGTGGTTCCTTCGGGGGTCGCCTCCAGCCACACTGGTTCTCTCGTAATCTGGAGCGCAAGCGCGTGCACTCCGCGCGGCATGGTCGCCGAGAAGAGCATGCTCTGACGACTCCTCGGGGCCAGGCGGAGGACCTCTTCGATCTGTGGGCGGAACCCCATATCGAGCATGCGATCCGCTTCGTCCAGAATGAGTACTCCAAGACTCGAGAGATTCACATTTCCACGTTCGAGGTGGTCGTTGAACCTTCCAGGCGTCGCGGTAATAATCTCGAAGCCTTTCGCCAGGGCCTCGATCTGGGGCTTGTAACTCACTCCACCCACGACGTCAGCGGTCCTCAATTGCCCGCCCGTCGAAAGAGCCGTCGCGTCTTCCGCCACCTGTTGGGCCAACTCACGGGTGGGGCAGAGCACGAGGACCTGAAGGCCGCCTCCGGCACGGATGGTCTCAATGCATGGGATCATGAAGGCGCCGGTCTTCCCCGTCCCAGTCTGCGCAATGCCAACGAGGTCTCGACCGCTCAGCGCGGCTGGGATCGCCTTCCTCTGGATGGGAGTCGGCAGGGTCCACCCCAGCGCCTGAATAGCAGCGAGGCTCTCCTTGCTGAGATTGAGGTCCTGAAACGTATTGTGTTGATCCAACCCTTCCTCCCTCGGGAACGACCGGCTAGGCTACCGGGCAATCGAATATAGTTTAGGGGAATCTCTTCAATCCGCCCACGCCGTGGCCATGGCAGACACACACGTAGAGGCTGCTCGCCCGTTTCGAATACTCTTCGTCTGCCTGGGAAACATTTGTCGTTCGCCGCTTGCGGAGGGCGTTTTTCTCCACCTGGCGAGGGAGCGCGGTGTTGAGGGCCGGTTCGAGGTAGACTCTGCAGGCACCGGCGCATGGCACGTAGGCGAGGCTCCGGACGCACGGTCGGTCGAGACTGCAGCCCAGAGGGGCGTCGAGCTGAGGGGCCGGGCGCGCTCGGTGCAGGCCTCCGACTTTTCCACTTTTGATCTGATCCTGGCCATGGACCAGGATAATCTCCAGAGTTTGGAGCGGTACCGAAGAACCGGAGCTACACACGCGACGGCGGCACTCCTCAGGGAGTTCGATCCGGAGCCGGAGGGTGATCTCAGTGTCCCCGATCCGTATTACGGTGGTCCTGAGGGGTTCGATCGAGTCTTCGACATCGTCCATCGCTCGTGCCAAGGACTGCTTAGGGAGCTCCAAGACACCACTGAACTGTGAGCGGAGCGCAAGAGATCTTCGGGGGTCTGATGATCCCTTCAGAGGTCGCCGCTGGCGTCTGCGCAGCTTTGGGCGAGGTAAGCCCGGAGCGGGCCTTCGCAAAATCGCACGCGATCGGCGGGGGATGCATCGACCCGGCGGTTCGTGTTTGCACGGCTTCGGGCAATACAGCCTTCCTGAAATGGTCGAAAGAACCAGGCAGGAGAGGGTTCGACATCGAGGCCGGGGGTTTGACCGCACTCTCGCATGCGAGTGGCCCCCGAGTTCCAGAGGTCCTTGCGTTCGAAGCGGGTGGAGCCGCCACGAGGGGTTGGATCCTACTGGAGTTAATCGAGGTCGGGCGCCCAACCGCCGAAACCCCGGGCCTCCTTGGGAGAGGCCTCGCCAGGCTGCACCATCCACTCGAGGACTGCCAGCCAGGTTGGGAGGAGGATGGTTTTATCGGGTCCCTTCCCCAGCGCAACCGGGCCGGTACGGACGGGTGGCCCGAGTTCTGGCGAGAGAAACGCCTCCTCCCTCAGTGGGAATCGGCCGAGCCTTACTTCGATGGCAGAACGCAGCGTGCGTGGGATGAGCTCATGGAGCAGATCGGACCGATCCTCTGTGGCTGGGAAACCGACGGACTGTCCTTGCTTCATGGAGATCTATGGAGCGGAAACGTGCTCACGGACCGACAGGGGGAGCCGGTCCTTGTGGATCCAGCGGTCTACCGAGGGCACCGGGAGGTCGACCTTGCCATGATGGAGCTCTTCGGCGGGTTCGACGGTGGCGTGATCGAGGAGTACCTAGGGGCGGCGCCACTCGCCGACGGATACCTCGAGTTTCGCAGAGACCTGTACCAGCTTTATCCCCTCCTAGTACACGTCAACCTCTTCGGGACCGCGTACACAGGGGGTGTGCGGGAACGGGTGGGAAGACTCCTCGACAAGTTCGCTTGAGGGCCCTTTTCAGCCTCTCGCAAGCCGCCCGATGGCCTCCTCCAGAAGATCGTCGGAGGTCGCAAAGCTCAAGCGAACGAAGCGATCGTCGCCAAATGCAGCACCGGGTACTAGCGCGACGCCCTTCTCTTCCAGGACGCGCGAGCACCAATCCGCTGAGTTGGACGCACCCCCGTCGTATTCCACGTCGACGCGCATAAACATGTAGAATGCGCCTTCCGGTTGTACGAAAGAGATGTGAGGCAGTTTCTCGCTTACGAGTCGGACCACGAGATCGCGCCGGCGGCGGAATGCCGCCACCATCTCGCCGATTGCGGCCCGCGCCTTCTCAGGCTCGGCGAGCGCTGCCAACGCGGCCGCCTGTGAAGGTGTCGCAGCGTTCGAAGTGGTCTGACTCTGGAGGGCCGCAGCCTTCGACGCCAAACCTCGCTCTGTTACCATATAGCCGATCCGCCAGCCGGTCATCGCAAAGGTCTTCGATACCCCGTCTACGACAACAAATGGACCGACCTCGTCTGGCAACAGGTCCATCACGCCAGGGGCGACCGGGTTCTCATCCAGGAAGCAGATCTGCCGATAGATCTCATCGCTGATCAACCAAATCCCGTGCTCTCTGGCCCAGTGGGCGACGGCCCTGAGCTCCTCGATAGAGTACACGGTGCCAGTGGGATTCGAGGGCGAACAGATGATGAGCCCCCTTGTACGCGGAGTCCGCTCCCTCTCAAGGTCCTCCGGCGACAGTCGAAAGTCGCGGTCCCCGGGGCCTGTCACAAAGACTGCTTCGGCTCTCGCAAGCCCAACAATCTCGGGGTACGTCGTCCAGTAGGGTCCTGCGACAAGTACTTCATCTCCGGGGCCAAATAGCGAAAAGCACGTGTTGAATAGGGACTGCTTCGCTCCAGCGGTGATCACGACATTCTCGGAGCCGAGCTTCCACCCTGGCGCAGCCGTGCTAAGCACGGCCTCCGCGACGGCACTTCTGAGTTCGGGAAGTCCGGCCGCTGGCGTATAGCGCGTCTGTCCCGCTTCGATTCCGTGGATTGCCGCCGCCGAGATCCACCCGGGAGTGTCGAAATCGGGCTCGCCCGCGCTAAGATTGATGATGTCACGACCCTCGGCAGCCAGCCTCTTCGCGAGGGAGCTTACCGCCATGGTTGCGGACGGCTGCAGCCTGGAGATGTTTTCGCTGTAGGTCATAGACGTACGTATGGGCGGTACGTAGCGGTCGAGTCCCGACCGCAAATCCGATGGGAGGCGAGACGCATGGGGCCGCCTGCGCATATCAGCCCCGCAATATCAAGGTCTCCTTGATCCCGAGCAACCGTCCCTCGCGCTTTCGATGGCCGGCCGGCACCGCATGAGTGAGATCGAGATCGGCTTCACATTCGACTACGCTGATCCTGGCTCGTACCTGGGAACCAGACTCCTCGACCGATGGGTCCACGAGGTGCATGA
The DNA here is from genome assembly GCA_965197485.1 of Longimicrobiales bacterium. Taxonomy (GTDB): domain Bacteria; phylum Gemmatimonadota; class Gemmatimonadetes; order Longimicrobiales; family Gaopeijiaceae; genus JAAXGI01. The sequence goes on along the minus strand of CBDANG010000011.1, from coordinate 311,210 downwards.
AACGGTATCCGTGGTCTGGAGACCGCTGGAGCTCCGAATCCCACCGAATCCTCCAACTGATCCCAGGGACCTGCATTGGTCGGAAATGACTCGGAACATTGAAGATCAGGCGAGTAAGTCGGGTGTTTCTTTCTCGACGCCCAGGAGGATTCCGTGGACGCGAAAGGCCCACGAGCTGGCCCTTCACGCCCGGGAGAAGGGTTGCTTTGAGCCGATCCACCGGGCACTCTTCCTCGCCCACTTCACGGAGGCCCGGGACATCGGCCGAATCGACGTCCTGGTCACGATCGGAGCCCAGCATGGTCTGGACGCAGCGGAGGTCCGGACCGTCCTCGGAGTGGATCGATTCCGGTCTGCGCTCGAGGCGAGCAGAAACGAGGCGTTTGACCGGGGGATTCGTGGGGTGCCAACGCTTGAGGTTGGGGGCCACCGCTTGGAGGGGCTCCCGAGCGCTGGAGCTTTCACTCAGTTCTTGAAGAGCAATTTGGAGGCGGAGAAGCCACGATAATGGCGGGCTACGTAAGAAAGACAGCTCTCTCCCCAGACGAGGTCCTTGATCGGGCGTCCGAGATCCTCCCGGCCCGGGTCGGACTCTCCCGTTCCAAGGCGTCGGAGCATGGAGCGACGTTTACCGGTGACGAAGGAACCGTGGCCCTGACGGCCCATCGTCACTCACTTTATACGGAGGTCTCAGCGGAGACCGACCGATTGCGAACGTCGCGCCTCGATTACGAGATTCAGAGATTCCTCAACTGCCTTCCCTACGAAGTCGGGGACCTGGGCGGGCCCGGCTCGGGTGATCCGGGTGGGATGCCAGCGGAAGCGCCAAATGGACTCGTTTGAGGATCTTGGTCTACAGCCCCAGCTCATCGAGGTACTGGCCTCCGAGGGGATCGAGAGGCCCACCGCGCTCCAGGAGCAGGCGATCCCCGTACTTCGCCGCGGCAGCTCGGCCGTCCTGCAGGGTGCGCCAGGAGCCGGCCTGCTGGTGGCCTATGGAGCGCCGCTCTTGCACAGAATTGCTCCTGAGGGCGATCAGCCGGTGGCGATCATCCTCACGCCCGAGCGCGTACAGGCAAGGGTTCTGGCTCTCTCTCTGGCAGGGCTGGCCCTGGGAACCGGTCATCGCGTCGGTGCTCTTGGGGTCGCTTGGTCACGACCCGAGAGAGCCAGCATCCTGTTCTCTACCTTGGACGATCTACATGAGGCGATTCGCGCCGGCGAGCTAAAGATCGATGGCGTCATGAGCCTCGTCCTCGATGGCGCCGCGGCCCTACTAGCGGCGGGCAAGGATCGAGAGGAGCGCCTAGGCATCGTCCTTCAAGCAATCTCAGCCGAGGACCTTCAGATCGCAGTTGTGAGCGACCCGATAACGCCAGTGGTCCGTCGATGGGTAGAGGAACACCTCCGGCGTGGGGTTTTCCTGCCTCCGGAAGCGGCTGGGGAGGGCCGACCTGCGGCTCCGGTCCAACGAGGCACAATTCGTGTTCGAACCGTGGAGGATGACCTTGAGCATTTGCTCCCCATGATCGTATCGGAGCTCTTGGAGCGAGAGTCCACGCATGTTGTGGTGTTCGCCAGATCTGAGGATCGAGCCGCGGATCTTGGAGACCTCCTCGCCCTCCATGGATTCGAAGTGGGTCGCCCAGGAGAGCTCGAGGCAGCGGTTTGGCTGGGGGTCGACCCACTGGAGGCACGTTCGGGCTTGTCGGGTCCGACAGCTCCTGCCGTAGCGGTGGTTTCCGTGGACGTTCCCTCCGGTCCGGACGAATTGGATCGCCGCCATGGAGGTCCCTTCGGCGGAGGGGTGGTGCTGGCCCATCCTCATGAGCTCCCCCATCTGCGGCGGGCCGCCCGCGAGGCAGGGTATGCGCTGGATCAGGTGGTGACGTCACCGTTGGCCATCGGAGACGACACTGCGGTCTTCATCGCTCAACTCGAGGCCGCGATGGAGGCAGAGGATCTGGTGCCTTACCTGGCGCTCCTCGAGCCAGTTATACGCCGACGAGGCGCTTCCGAGGTAGCGGCGGCACTCGCGGCACTCCTCCGAAGAAGGAGTCGTGCTCAGGGCCAGACCACGTCTGGTGGATCGCCCTCGGCGGGTGGTGGTGACGCATCCCCGGGTAGGCGCCCGCCGGCCTGGGCCCGACTCTTTCTGAGTGTCGGGCAACGTGATGGTGTCTCCGCCGGAGACCTTCTCGGAGCAATTGCAGGCGAGACCGGAATCGACGGAAGTCAGGTGGGGCGGATAGAAGTGAAGGAGAGCTTCTCACGAGTCGAGGTTTACGACTCCCTCGCGCAACGAGTGATCCGTGCCCTGAATGGGACCTCGATCCGAGGTCGTAGTATTCGTGTGGACTACGACCGCGGGGAGACGCGGGCGCAACGCAGGCCGACTTCACGAAAGCGCGAGGTCCGGCGCCGCGGCGCTGAGGACAAGTGAAAGAAAGGCGGCACGCCATCTGGCGTGCCGCCCCTTCCTTCGTAGATCCGGACGGTTCCAGTGAGCGCGCGCCTGACCTACCTCACGGCATCTTTGAAGCCCTTTCCGGCCCTGAATCCTGGAGTCTTCGTGGCGGCGATTCGGATGGTCTGCCCTGTGCGCGGGTTCCGCCCCGTGCGCTCCTTGCGATGCTTCGTTTCGAACGTCCCGAAGCCGGTGATCTGCACCCTCTGTCCACCCCTGAGTGCCCCCGCGATCACACCGTCGGTTGCAAATAGTGCGTCAACAGCTCTCCCCGCATCGGCCTTCGTCATCCCAGTGGCGTTCGCGAGTGCATCCACGAGGTCGGATTTGTTCATCAGGGTCGCTCCTCATGCAGATGGTGTGTGGACCGACGGTTGCTGACCGCGCTCCAAGGAGCCGGTGACTTCGAGGCCGCCCAGAACCATGGGGAGACGGCTGCGGGGACGCCGTGAACCCTCCGCGGATCCCAGGGAGCGAGAAAGCCAAAATCCCGGCCGAAGGCTGAGTCAACGGTAAGCGGCCCTCCGAACGCCGTCAAGAGAGACGACCCCTTGAAAACCCGCTTGAATACTGGGTTTTCGGGGTCTCAGAGGGAAACGTTTGAAGCCAACGAGGATGCGATCCCGGACTGCGACTGACCCGAGACACCCTGCGAGTCATCTCAGCGCAAGTCTCCATAAGGTCTTAGGATGATGACGGAGGGTTTTCGGACCCAACTGTAGTCGGGCCAGCTTGACAGTGGAGGTGCGCGCAGGAACGATAGGTCTGAGCAAAGATTTCGCCCCCTGAAACGGCAGCCCGCTGGACAACGGTCAAGTCTTCTCGCGTGAGGAGTTGGTGGGTCTGAGAGCGTCCGCCCGCGACGGCGTAGCGATCGTGTGTCCTCGCTGTAGCTGTCCACTCATTCCCCGACGGATCCCGCCGCAATCTCAGGTGAGCTATGTGCGAAGCCGCGTCTGGTGGGTGTGTGGGAGCTGCGGAAGGAGTGTGGTGCTCGACGAGAGACAGGGAGAATCACCGGAAGACTACTGAGAGAGCCTGGCCATCGCCTCTACCGTCTCGGAGGAGTGGGGTCGGCTCCGCCGCTTCGCAGGTGCGTCCCCGTCCGCCTCCGTTTGGACCGATTGGTGCAGTTCTTGTATGGTAGGCAGCGCCGTCTGTACGAGCCAGCGAATGAGGCTTCGAGGACAAGTCCTCGCAGATGACCGCCTGGCAATGCTCATCAAGCCGATGGATCGGTATGCTGCTCCCTCGCCATCGATTGCTCCCCCTGCTCGTTGCGGTTTCTGGCTCTTTCGTGGCGAGCGGACTGCTCTCGGAGGTTTGTCAGGCCCAGGTGCGGCCTCCGGGTACCGACGTGGGACCGGTTCCGTTCGCTCCCGTTCTGGCCGAGGCCACACTCGATTCGGTTTGGAGTAGAGTCCAAAACACGCATTACGACGCAGAGCTTGGAGGGCTCGACTGGGAGGGCGTACGCGAAGAGCTACTGCCTCGAGCGCGTGCGGCGTCCTCCACCGTCGAGTTGCGAACCATCCTCGGCGAGATGCTCGGTCGGCTGGGCGAGTCGCACTTCGCCATCATCCCTGCGGCTTCGGCACCCGCGTTTGAACCGTCTGCGCGGCCTAGGGCTAACGGCGGAGGAGATCCCGGCATCGACGTCCGCTGGATAGAGGAGACACTCCTAATCACGAGAGTGCGAGAGGGGAGCCCCGCCGATCGGGCGGGAGTTGCGATTGGTTGGATCGTGGAGGGCCTGGGCGACCTCCCCGTCGACACACTGGCGCACTGGATTCGTGAAGCGGCTGAGCCGGGAGCCGCGGAGAGGGACCTTGTAACTTGGCTGCCGGTCGGGGCCCGAAGCCGCCTCCTGGGTGTCGAGGGGACCTCGATCGAACTCTCGCTCCGCGACCACCGCGACGAGCCTCACAGCCTTGTGATCCCCAGGGCTGCCCCCCCAGGTGATCTCGTCGTCTTCGGCAACCTCCCCCCGTTGCGAATCGAGACCGAGCATCGCGTCGAAAGCCTCGAGGGCGGGGTCCAAGTCGGGGTCATCCGACTGAGCGCATGGTTTCCGGTGGCCGTTTCGGCGATCGCCGAAGCGGTGGATGAGCTCCGGACCGTGGACGCGATCGTTTTGGACCTTCGAGGAAATCCAGGGGGAATCGGAGGGCTGGTCATGGGGATCGGAGGGCACTTCCTCCGGGATCCTCTGAGTCTCGGAACGATGCGCACTCGGGATACATCGCTTCGTTTCGTCGTGAATCCCCAGAGAGTTTCGCCTGACGGTCGCAGAGTCGAGCCGTATGCCGGTCCGCTCGCAATCCTCGTGGACCCACTGACCGCAAGCACCTCGGAGATCTTCGCCGGAGGACTCCAGGCAGTTGGACGCGCCACGGTCATCGGTGAGACTACGGCTGGACAAGCACTCCCGGCCTTGGTAGTCCGGCTGCCAAACGGCGATCGCCTCATCCACGCAGTCGCCGACTTCAGAACCCCCAATGGGTCCCGGCTCGAGGGCAACGGCGTACGACCTGATATTCCGGTTACCTTAAATCGGAGCTCTTTCCTGGGAGAGCATGACCCGGTGCTGACTGAGGCGTTCCGCTGGATCTTAGATCAGGAGAAGGGGTTGCAGAGATGAGCTCCAGAGCCTCGCGAGTCGCAGTCACCTTACTGCTTGGCACCGGTGCGCCGCTCGCGGCACAGCCGCTGCCCTCAGCAGACGAAGTGATTGAGACCTACGTAGAGGCGATCGGGGGGCGGGACGCACACGTTTCCCCGGTCTCGATCCGCTCGGCGGGCACCATAGAAATGCCCGCTATGGGAATGCGCGGGGAGTTTGAAGTCCTCCAACTCTTACCGGACCAAATGTTGACCCGCATCTCACTCCCAGGTGTGGGGGAGATCTTGAGTGGGTACGATGGTCGGACCGGTTGGACCGTGAATCCGCTTTCAGGGGCAATGTTGATGACGGGCCAGGAACTGGCCCAGACGCGTGAGCGCGCGCAGTCTCTTGCCAGCCTCCGTGACTCCGTGGTCGTCCCCGAGCGCGAAACGGTCGGGCTCACCGAGTATGGCGGGGAATCCTGCTGGAAGGTGCGACTCATCTGGGTCTCCGGCCGTGAAAGCTTCGACTGCTATTCCGGGGAGACTGGGCTGCTCATCGCCTCGGAAGATTCGCAGGCAAGCATGATGGGTGAGGTTCCAGTCACGACCCGGTTCTCGGACTACCAAGAGTTCCATGGAATGGTGCTCCCCACGAGGCTCGTGCAAACCGCATTGGGGCAGGTGCAGGAGATGTTGGTTCGAGAGGTCGAGGTCGATTCCGTCGACCCCGCCAGTCTCGATCCGCCGTCTTCCATTAAGACTCTGCTCGCCGATCCAGATAATCGTTGAGCCAAGAGGGCAGCCGAGTGCTCGTGACCGACCACACGGCGGTCCGCTAGTCGCACTTCTGGACGGCCAGCGTTACGAAGTTTTAGCTTGAATAGTTAGGTAGCAACTACCCTCACTACGGGCCGAACCTCGGGGGATAAAGTCTGATGACGGTTCCCAACCCTCCCCGCTATACGGCCTCGGCCAGGCTCGAGAAGAGAAGGTGGCGCATCCCTCCACCCCCTCTCCAAAACGCTGAATCACCCGGTCCCGAGGGTCTTGCGGTTTTAGGGGAGATCAAGGGGGGCTCGGTGGGCTGCTGTGGACCTCGCTGAGGTCAGCCCTCCTCTGGTCGGACACCGAGCCCCGGTCCGTCGTCCCACACACGCCGTCGGAGCTGCGGGAGCGGGGCGCCTTCGACACGGTCTCCAGGGCCTTCTTCGGGGAACTCGCAAGGCTTCGAGACGACGCGGCAGACAAGCGATAGATCCCCTGGCAACTCCCTCCTTTCTTCTAACGGAGGCCCGTGAGCCCCATCGTCCATAACCTCGATCCCTTTCTGGTTCAGTTCACGGAGGGATTCGGGATCCGGTGGTATTCTTTTCCTTACATGCTGGGGATGCTGTTCGTCTACCTTTCGCTCCGAAGGGCTGCCCGCGAGGGACAGGTGAGCAACCTCACGGAGGAGATCGCTGAGACTTTCGTACTCGGTGCGATCCTTTGCGCGCTGATCGGAGCCCGGTTCTTTCACGTATTTGTTTTCGAATTCAGCCGATACGGCGTCGACCCCTTAGCCTGGATCGCAGTGTGGAGGGGAGGACTTGCGTTCCACGGCGGACTGGTCGGCGTCCTCCTCGCAGTCGCCTGGGTCTCTCATCGGCACGACATCCAGGTGTATGCCCTGATTGATTGCATTGCGGTCCCGGTAGCCCTCGCACTGAGCCTCGGGCGCATCGCAAACTTTATCAATGCGGAGATGTACGGCACGCCGTACGACGGGCCGTTCTGCGTCGACTATTCACAGAACGAGTACATGGCTCGGCCCCCACCCGAATGCCGCCACCCGACACAGCTCTACGAGTCGGCGAAGAATCTGGGGATAGCGGGATTCCTTTTTCTCGTTCGCGCACGCCTTCGGCCTCCTCCGGGGGTCATCACCTGGAGCTTCGTGGCTCTCTACGGCTGGATTCGGTTCGGAATCATGTACGTGCGGGATGAGGAGACGATATGGGCAGGCCTCACCTTGTCTCAGATCTTCTCCGGCGTGATGGGAGTGCTTGGAGTCTCGATGCTCCTATTCCTGTTGGCGACCCGTTCAAGGGCGCGGGCGACCTGAGCTGACCCGCACCCTTCGCTCAGGACCAGAGCCGGTCCCGATGCCGCGCTAGCCGTCGTTGACGAGAGAGACTTCGCTTGAGTGGTCCGCAGTACATCTACGTTATGAAGGGGCTCCAGAAGGTCGTTCCTCCCAAGCGAACGATTCTGGAGGGGATTTGGCTCTCCTTTTTTCCGGGAGCGAAGATCGGAGTGGTGGGGCCAAACGGCTCGGGCAAGAGCACGCTCCTCAGGATCATGGCCGGAGTCGACACCGACTTCCAAGGGGAGGCCTGGGCGGCGCGCGAAACGAGAATCGCTTACCTCCCTCAGGAGCCCGAGCTTGACCAAGCCCTGGACGTGAGAGCGAACGTTGAGGAGGGTGCGCGGCCGACCAAGGATCTTCTCCGAAGGTTCGAGGAAGTCAACCTGAAGTTCGGAGAGGTCTCAACCGACGAAGAGATGAACGCTCTACTCGAGGAGCAGGGCAAGCTTCAGGACAAGATTGACGCCTCCGGCGCGTGGGACCTCGACCGGAAGATCGAGATCGCCATGGATGCCTTGCGTCTTCCTCCAGGTGACGCTGAAATCACAAGGCTTTCGGGCGGGGAAAAGCGGCGTGTAGCGCTGTGTCGCGTCCTTCTCGAGGATCCCGACCTCCTTCTTCTCGATGAACCCACTAACCACTTGGACGCCGAGTCAGTGGCCTGGCTGGAGCGGCACCTCGCCGACTTCAAGGGGACGATCGTCGCCATCACACATGACCGCTACTTCCTCGATAACGTGGCGGAGTGGATCCTGGAGCTCGATCGAGGCCGTGGGATCCCTCACGAGGGAAACTACTCCTCCTGGCTCGATCAAAAGCAAGGGCGACTCGCGCAGGAGGAGAAGCAAGCCACGTCGCGCCAGAAGACGCTGGAACGCGAATTGGAGTGGATTCGAATGAGCCCACGCGCGCGCCAGGCCAAGGGGAAGGCAAGAATCAGCGCCTATGAGGACCTGCTTTCGGCGGGAACCAACGCTCAGGTCCGCACGTACGAGATTCTCATCCCCAAACCCCCTCGACTTGGTGGGGATGTGGTGATCTTCGATCGGGTGAGTAAAGGATACGGCGATCGCACACTCATGAAAGACGTCAGTTTCCGGCTGCCACCGGGCGGGATCGTGGGCGTCATCGGACCGAATGGAGTGGGCAAGACAACCACCTTCCGTGTCATCGTTGGGGAAGAGAGTCCGGACGACGGGCGAGTCACCCTCGGTTCGACCGTGACCCTCTCATACGTGGATCAGTCTCGCTCGGCACTTGACCCCGAAAAGTCAGTCTGGGAGGAGGTGTCCGGCGGGCACGATACCCTCGACTTCGGGTGGAGGCATGTGAATTCCCGTGCTTACCTCTCTTGGTTCAATTTCACCGGGGGTGAACAGCAGAAGCGAGTGGGCGTCCTTTCGGGCGGCGAGCGTAACCGGCTTCACCTTGCGAAGCTCCTGAGATCCGGGGGCAATCTTATCCTCTTGGATGAGCCCACCAACGACCTCGACGTGGACACGCTGAGGGCCCTCGAGGATGCTTTGCTCTCCTTCCCCGGGTGTGCCGTCGTCATCTCCCATGACCGGTGGTTCCTCGATCGGATTGCCACACACATCCTCGCCTTTGAGGGGAACTCGGAGGTCAGATGGTTCGAGGGCAACTATCAGGAGTACGAGGAGGACCGGCGTCGGCGACTGGGGGCCCAGGCCATCCAACCTCAACGGGTCAGATACAAGCCACTCGTTCGGTCGGACTGACTTGAAGCGCCAGGCCCGCGCCACGCCTCGTGCCTGATCCTAGGGTTTCGATCCTGCTCCCGGTGCGCGACGCTGCAACGACTCTGAATGATGCGATCCGGTCGATTATTGCGCAGACGTTCCGCAACTGGGAGTTGATCGCCGTTGATGATGGGTCGAGGGATCGTTCCTCTGAGATGCTTGCACGGTATGCGTCGGAGGATCCGCGAATCCGGGTTTTCTCGCAGCCTCGGATGGGGATCGTCCCCGCACTCAAAAGGTGTCGAAGCCACTGTCGCTCGCCGTTACTCGCCCGGATGGACGCGGACGATTTTGCGCACCCACAACGCCTCGCCAAACAGATCTCGTTCCTGGAAGCTCATCCGGAAGCTGCGCTATGCGGGACTCACGTGCGCTACTTCCCAAGGGAGCAGATCCGGGAAGGGGCACGCCGATATGAGGCTTGGCTGAACTCTCTCCGCACTCCGGATGAGCTGACGCGCAGCCTTTGGATCGAATGCCCGCTTGCCCACCCTTCCTTCGCGATGAGGGTGGCGGCTTTCGATAGGGTCGGGGGCTATCGCGACCGGGGCTGGCCTGAAGACTACGATCTCGTGTTGCGACTATGGGCGGAGGGCCTGGGGCTCGCGGTCGTTCCCGAAGTCCTGCACCATTGGAGGGAGACCGAGAACCGACTATCCCGCACCGACACTCGCTACGGGCCCCACGCATTTCGAGAAATCAAATTGCACTTCCTGTCACGCACGCTGCTGCGCGATAGGGACGGGGTGGTGATCTGGGGGGCGGGGCCGTTGGGGAAGGCGTTCGCTAGAGTCGCGCTGGCCCGCGGGATTCCCGTACGTGCATTTGTGGAACTGAATCCGCGAAAGTTAGGGCAGCAGATTCACGGCGCTCCGGTCTTATCGATCCAGGAAGCGCGCGGCCTCCGGACCTCGCTCAGCTTGGGGGCGGTCGGACAGCCCGGAGTCCGAGACGAGATCCGCCGCGCGCTCCTCGGCTTCGGATGGCAAGAGGGGCGCGACTTCGTTGCAGTCGCATGACTAGGCTCCGCCCTCAGGACGGGTCCACGGAACTTCGACGAAACACTGCTGTGCCGCTGAGATCTATGCCGTCCAGGCTCCCCGACATCCGGTGCTGATCCGTTAGTCTTCCAGCAAATGAGGGGTCGTCGCCGGGATAACTCTCTAGAGTGAAGTGGATCTCGCCACTCTCCACAGAGCCTCCGGTGATATTCCCCAGGTACGAAGCCCCATCGGTCCTCGTCCATGTCCCCGTAAGGGCGCCGCCCGTGTGCGATTGGATGAAGAGGTGGAGGTCCCGCCCCGCATCGTTGGTCTGAAGGCTCCCAACGCCGTCCCACGTGCCCACTAGACTCACTTCATCGAGACCCGTGGCCGAGTCACACCCGACGACGGCCACCAGGAAGGGAAGAGCGAAAAGGAAGCTCGCGGATGGTCTCGTAATCATTGTCACTCCTTGCGGTATGTCCGGAACCGGTCCGCCACGCTCAGCAATGGCCAATGCGGACCGACAAGTTTACCGACCGGTAACAATTTCCGTCCATGCGTCTCGCACGATACTCGCCGGCCCCCGCCAAGATATTCTTGGGAAACCCACTCAGTACGGTGCTCGGACGTGGATCGGACTCGCATATGAACTGCAACTCCTGCGCCAGTGCGTCTTCGCCGACCTGTCCGACATTCGCGATCCAGCTACCCGAGTCCAGGATCACGGGTCGTCGAGGAGGGCGAGGAGTTCTTCCATGGAGCGGACTGCCGCGTCCGCTTGGGCAACCACCGGATCTCGATGTCGATTCTCCGTGAACGCAACGAAGCGATCCACGAGTCCGAGAGTAAGGAGCTCGAGGTCAGTGGCCCCATCGCCTACCATCCAAACCGGTCCGGGGGCGTTGCCCATCGCTGCCACCGCGGCGGGCTTGCCTCCGAGAGCCATAGGAGTCTTAGGGTCCGCGCCAATCACGTTGCCCCTGTAATCATACTCGAAGCGATGCGCGGATAGTCGGTCGGGTGGAATCCCCATCCGTTCGAGGGTCGGGTGGATCAGCTCCTCGAAGCCGCCAGAAAGAACGAAGATCCGGTGCGCATTCTCCGCGAAGAAGTGAAGGTGCCTCTCAACGGACGGTGTCAGCTGCTCCGAGATCTCCTCAGCGACTGCACCCACCAGGGCCCGATCCGCTTGCAAGATCCCAAGACGGCGCTTGAGTGATTCTTCCGCGGAGAGTTCCCCGGCCATCCCAAGATCGGTGATCTCCCCAAATGCCTCGACACGGCCTGCGTGGTCACCCCCGCCATCGAGAGACCGCGCGAAGAGCTCGTCCAACCCTTCGACCGAGACGAGCGTGCTGTCAAAGTCAAATGCCAGCACACACATGGACTTGCCGCGGTACATGCGCGAAAGGTACGGTAGGACCCATCCCATTGGAACCCCTGTGCACCGGTCACACGGACCCGCCGGGCGGGCTTGGCCGCTCCGCTGGGGGCAGATACAATCCATAACCTTCGGCCTATCGCCTTCGTCCCTCCTTCCGAACCGACCAATGTCGCAGAAGCTGAACCGCTATAGCTCCCGAATCACGGAACCCCGGTCGCAAGGCGCATCGCAGGCGATGCTCTACGGCACCGGACTGACCGCCGAGGACATGGCCCGGCCACAGGTCGGGATCGCCAGCGTTTGGTGGGAAGGAAACACTTGCAACATGCACCTGGACGGTCTCGCCGCTGAGGTCAAGAAGGGCGTGACCCAGGCCGGCCTGGTCGGGATGCGTTTCAATACGATCGGCGTATCCGACGGGATCTCGATGGGCACTGAAGGCATGAGCTTCTCGCTCCAGTCACGAGATCTGATCGCGGACTCAATCGAAACGGTGATGGCCGCGCAGTGGTACGATGCGAATATCTCGATTCCGGGCTGCGACAAGAACATGCCGGGCTGCGTGATCGCGATGGGCCGCCTGAATCGTCCGTCCTTGATGGTGTACGGAGGTACGATCCGGGCTGGGCACAGCCGCGGTCAGACGCTCGACATCATCTCTGCGTTCCAAAGCTACGGGGAGTTCCTTTCCGACCAAATCGACGACAGGGTCCGCGAAGACATCGTGATGCACTCCTGCCCGGGTGCTGGCGCATGCGGAGGGATGTACACCGCCAACACTATGGCCTCAGCCATCGAAGCGCTGGGGATGTCTCTCCCCTACAGCTCGTCGACCCCTGCAGATGATCCGCTTAAGAGAGACGAGTGCCAGCGCGCCGGAGATGCCATCCATCGGCTACTCGAGCTCGATCTGAAGCCCAGAGACATCATGACGCGCCGGGCATTCGAGAACGCGATGGCTCTCGTCATGATGCTGGGTGGCTCGACCAACGCGGTACTTCATCTCATCGCGATGGCCCGCGCGGTCGAGGTGCCGCTCTCGCCTGATGACTTCCAGGCGATGAGCGACAGAGTCCCTTTTTTGGCCGACCTGAAACCTTCCGGACGCTACGTGATGGAGGACCTCCACCGCGTGGGAGGCACCCCGGCAGTCATGAAGGTTCTCCTGTCCGAGGGCCTTATCGATGGCGACTGTGTGACGGTCACGGGCCGTACGATCTCAGAGAATCTGGCCGACCTCCCCGGACTGGCTGAGGGACAAGACGTCGTGCGTCCGCTTTCAAACCCGATCAAGCCAACGGGCCATATCAGTATTCTGCGGGGCAACCTGGCGCCTGGAGGGGCTGTCGCAAAGGTCACCGGAAAAGAGGGGTTTCACTTCGAGGGTCCTGCGAGAGTGTTCGACTCAGAGGAAGACATGCTGTCGGCGCTGGAAAGGGCAGAAATTGAGAAGGGTGACGCCGTCGTCATTCGTTACGAAGGACCGAAGGGCGGACCCGGAATGCCTGAGATGCTGACTCCTACCTCCGCAATCGTCGGGGCCGGCCTGGGTGAACATGTGGCTCTTCTGACGGATGGACGGTTCTCGGGGGGATCTCACGGGTTCATCATCGGTCACATCGTCCCCGAAGCCCAGGAAGGAGGCCCGATCGCACTGGTCCAAAACGGCGACAAGATCGAGATCGACGCGGAGGCCAGGACCCTGTCGGTAAATCTGACTCCGGATGAGGTGAGCCGACGGAGGTCGCAGTGGTCCATGCCGGAGTACAAGGTTCGCCGGGGCACGCTGGCTCGCTACATACGCACCGTAAAGGACGCCTCACATGGTTGCGTAACCGATGAGTGAGGCGACGCTCCATCCGATGCGCCCAGTCAAATATCGTGGTATGGTGTCCGGTCGCTGACCGCTGTCTCCGCTGACTCTCCACCCGAGGGTGGTGGGTCTTGCAGGAGGAACCGATTCAGATCCGTCCTGAGATAGGGGAGTGAGAGAACCTAGGCGGCGGCTATCGGAGAGCCGGTGTAGAGGAGACGAAACTGTGGCGACAGATGCTGGGACAGAGGTGTTGGGGGTTGCACCGGCTCCATCGACCGACCTGTTGTCGCGGTACCAAGCGGTACGCTCCTTCACTGAGGACCTCACCGAAGGACTCCAGGCCGAAGACTTCGTCGTTCAGAGTATGGACGACGTAAGTCCCACGAAGTGGCACCTAGCACACACCGCTTGGTTCTGGGAGACCTTCGTCCTCTCCGAATGGATGCCAGACTACGAGCCTTTTCACCCTCAATATCACTACCTGTTTAATTCGTACTACGTACAGGCTGGTGAACGACATTGTAGGGCTCAGAGAGGCTATCTCTCGCGGCCCACAGTCAGGAAGGTGGTGGAGTATAGGCGCCACGTCGACCGCGCGATGACCGAGCTCCTCGACCTGAGCGACGATGACACCCGCGACGCGGAGTTGACCCGTTTACTGGAGCTGGGGTTGAGCCACGAACAACAGCATCAGGAGCTCATTCTCACCGATCTGAAGCATGTCTTCTCAGTGAGTCCCCTGCGGCCAGCGTATCGTGAGCTGGCAACGGAATCGGGCAACCACCAAACGAAGGCCGCGGTTGATGGGGATCGGGCGGGATGGGTCGGGTTTGAAGGTGGGCTACACGAGATCGGGTGTTCAAGCGAGCGGTTCCACTTCGACAATGAGGCCCCCCCGCACCGGAGGTTCCTCGAGCCATTTCAGATAGCGGACCGGCTTGTGACGAACGGAGAGTACTTGGACTTCCTGGGAGAAGGGGGCTACCGTCGACCCGACCTTTGGATGTCTGAGGGATGGGCGCGCCGAGAGGTGGAAGGCTGGACGGAGCCCTTCTACTGGGAGCGGAGGGAAGACCAGTGGTGGACTTTTACTCTCTCGGGCATGCGGCCCGTAGACCCCCGCGAGCCGGTGTGTCACCTGACCTGGTTTGAGGCCGATGCCTTTGCGCGCTGGTCCGATGCTCGACTTCCGCGTGAGGACGAGTGGGAGGTCGCGGCAGCCAGGGCGCCGCTGATCGGAAACCTAGCCGGAACGGGCCGATATCATCCTGCCCCGGCGACACCGTCGTCAACGGGTCCGGTCGAGCTCAGGCAGCTTTACGGGGATGTGTGGGAGTGGACCTCGAGCTCCTACTCTCCCTACCCCGGTTACGCTCCCGATCCCGGAGTCATCGGGGAGTACAACGGAAAGTTCATGTGCGGACAATTCGTTCTGCGCGGCGGATCCTGCGTGACCCCAGACACGCACATTCGACCCACCTACAGGAACTTCTTCCATCCGGATGCAGCATGGCAGTTCAGTGGGCTCCGTTTGGCTAGGGATCTATCTTGACACACCCAAACCCGACAACCCAGATCGCCCTAACGGAACGAGATCGTCTGGTGGCACTCTTCGGCGAGATTTCGCTAGGCCTTCAGTCTAAACCACGCCGGATCCCCGAGAAGCTCTTCTACGACGAGCGCGGTGCACGGCTCTTCGAACTCATCACCAGGCTTGAGGCGTACTACCCCACGCGGCTCGAGATCGGGATCCTCGAGGAGTGCCTCGGGGAGGTGCGTCGTCTCGTAGGAACCGGGGCCAGGATCGTCGAGTTTGGATCAGGAGATGGGAGAAAGACCCTTCAGTTGCTGGCCGCGTTGGATCGGCCGGCCCTGTACATCCCGATCGACATCTCCGAGAGGCAGCTCCTGATATTCGCTGATCGGCTCGAGGCAGAGCGCCCCGAGACGAATGTGGTCCCGCTTGTCACGGACTACACCGAGTGGTTCACTCTACCAGAGGTAGCGAACCGAGCCGAGATCGGGAGCGGGAAGCTTCTCTTTTTCTTCCCAGGCTCAACGATCGGCAACTTCGAGCCAGACGAGGCCGAGGGGTTCCTTCGGCGGATCGGGTGGGCAGGGGGAGTCGGCTCCTCGCTCCTCATTGGGGTGGATCTCGTGAAGGAAGGGAAGACGCTGGAGCGGGCATATGACGATCCTGAGGGTGTGACCGCCGAGTTTAACCGCAATGCTCTCCGTCACCTCAATCATCTATTTCGTGGTGACTTCGATGTTCCGAGCTACCGCCATCGGGCAGTCTGGAACTCAAAGCACGGTCGGATCGAGATGCGCCTCGTAAGCTCGGACGATCAGCACGTGACCCTTGATCCTGGTCTTCCTGATACCGAGCCGCTTCGGATAAGCATTCTTGCGAATGAGGAGGTCGTAACGGAGCACTCATACAAGTATCAGCTGGATCAGTTTGCTTCACTCTGTCAGCGGGCCGGGTGGACGACTGTCCGGCGCTGGACCGACGACCGCACCTGGTTCTCTGTGCACTTTCTGGAGAGGGAGGTCTGACCTAGATGCAGCCTGTTGTTGAGCACCCCGTTGCCGAGGAACGCGTGCTGACCGAGGAGCAGGAGGAGTTGTGCACGCAGAGCCGGTGGGACTTTTCTGACCTCGGCGCCCTCTTTCTGAACTGCACATTGAAGCCGACTCCTGAGCTATCCCATACCGATGGCCTGATTCGGATTTCTACAGCAATTATGAAGAGGTCGGGGGTCCTAGCGGAGGTAATCCGACCGGTAGACCACGAACTCGCGCCTGGCGTGTACCCAGACATGCGGGGGCGTGGGGTGGAACGGGACGAGTGGCCAGGGATCTACGCGAAGGTGAAGAAGGCCGATATTCTCGTCCTCGGCTCGCCGATCTGGCTCGGGGAGAAGTCGTCGGTTTGTACGAGGGTCGTGGAGAGACTCTACTCATCTTCCGGAGATCTGAACGACAGAGGGCAGTACGCTTACTATGGCAAGGTTGGCGGGTGCCTCATAACGGGAAACGAGGACGGTGCGAAGCATTGCGCGATGAATATCCTGTACTCTCTACAGCACATCGGCTACCTGATTCCCCCTCAGGCGGATGCGGGTTGGCTCGGCGAAGCGGGCCCTGGGCCGTCGTACCTCGATCCTGGATCGGGCGGGCCGGAAAACGATTTCACGAATCGCAACACGACCTTCATGACATGGAACCTCATGCACCTCGCGAGGGTCCTGCGTGACCAGGAAGGGATTCCCGCGCACGGGAACCAACGCTCAGAGTGGGACGCTGGCTGCCGCTTCGACTTTCCCAACCCCGAGCACCGGTAGAGCCGCTGGGTCTGGTCGCCGGCAGCCCCGGGCCGGTGCCTGAGGAACCCAGGCTTCTTGTCTGCTACTGGACCGTGACGGACCCGGCCATCCCCGCATGGATCGTGCAGATGTAGGAGTACGTCCCGGGCGCAACGGGCATCACCGCCTGAAAGTTTCCGCTCTGCTGTGTTGCCGAAGGCAGAATCCCGCCCGAGCTAAAGATCACGTTGTGTGGGTTCGCTCCCTCGATCCACGTCCACGTTACCGTCGCGCCTGGCGAGACCAGGATGGACGCAGGGTCGAAGAAGTTGTTCCGTACCATGACGAAGGTGGTGGCCACGGGGCCTCCGCCACCTCCACTAATACCCGCAACAGGAACGCCAGGTTAGCTACTCAACATCAGGGGTTCAACCAGTAGCTCATTTTGAGGACGAAGATGTTGTCCGGACGGACGCCGAACATGTCGCCCACGTCTCGGTTCAGGTTGAAGCGGCCTACCCACCCATAGGTGCCCTGGAGGCCATGCCCGGTCACCGAGTTGATTCGCCGCTGCTGCCACACGAGGTAGAGGGTCGACCCCTGCCGCCACTCCCAGCGCAACACCGCGTTCCCGAGAAGGCTGCGATAGCTGAAATCCTCGTCCGGTAAGAAGAAGGGTGGAGCAGCGTCCTCCCCATCTGGGTCTATGTCAAATCCTCCATCCGGGGCGGGTGAGACCGTTCCGATGTCTTTCCCGTACTCGAGGAAGTTGAACGAACGCGGTCGCTCGAATTCCTTCAGTTCCCTGTAATCTCCGGTCGAGATGAAGGGTTCGGCGTAGAGTTGGAGTGAGAGATTCGGTGTGAACGTGACGTTGACCCTCGCATCGATGGAGAAGGTCGTCTGATCTAACCCGCCAAAGATGTAGCGACGACCGTATGTTTGAGTCGCGAGAGGGTCCTCCACCGAGGTGATGTATTGGGCCGACTGGTGACCCCAGTTGAGCACAGGTCCCAGCCGTATCTCGAGAGCCTCGCTCGGGCTAGCGGTGAGATTGAAACTGAGACTGCGACTCCATGAATCTCCCCTATCGACCGCCCATTGGTAGTTGGCTCGTCCGAGGACCGACCGCCTGCGGTCCGAGTGCATGTCGACGGTACCCGAAAGACCGGTGGGCGTCCGTGCCAGCGGCCCCCCACGCGTCAGCCGATCGTCGTCGTGCGGAGGGTCATACGCGAGCCTGACCTGACCACCCCAATAGTTTAAGAACTCCCAAGAAAAGTTGCCGTTTACCTGGGTCCAAACCCGATCGCCAGCGTAGTTCCACATCGCGTCCGGGCTTCCCCGAGTATTCCACTGCCTCAGGATCCGCCCCGGATTCGGCTGGTTGTAGCTGAAGTTCGTGTCCACAACGAGCCGATCCGAAGCGGACTGGAAGCCGAGGTCGTTGATCTCGTAGCCGGGGCTGGAGGCGGCCGTCGCCACCCTCCCAGTGAAAGCTCCAGCCTGCTTCGCGGCGGTGAACCCAGCGTAGTATCCGGATAGTGAAGTAGCGCTCGGATCCAGATTCAAATGGTCCGCGTCAGGGCGTTGGTAATAACGGGTGGAGGACTGCTGCGTACGTGTAATCGCAGCTGCATCAGCTTTCACATAGCTCGCCTGGAAAGTGCTGCTAACGACGTACGTGCGATTCAACCACTCGTGAGCGAAATCCGCTCCGCCCGAGTACGCCGCAGAGTGAAGACGCCGTTCTAGATCCGTCCCCGTGAGGTCCCGGTTCACCGCTGTACCGATGAGGCCAAAGCGGGTGTCTCCGCCCCTGATCTGTCTACGGATCCTCCCCGCGAAATAGTTAGTTGCGGGTTCGACGATGGCTTCATCCGCCACTTGCGTAGCATCCACGTAGGTCGCGATCTCCTGACCCGTCACCGCCTCGAGGATCCCGAGGGACCAACCGTCGCCGACTCTCCCGGTAACCTTTGCGGCGCCAAGAATCGTCGTCGCAGGAGCTACATCCGAAAACACCGCCTCGGACGGGACCGTACCGGAAGGGGAACTTCCGATGCGACGGGAGTAGAGCAACTGAGGCGCCCGCAGTGTGCCTCCTCCCCCGGGGCCCCCCTCCCCGAATCTGAAGATGTCGGCACCCTCCACGAAGAAGGGGCGACGCTCCTCGTAACGAGTCTCGAAGGCCGTCAGGTTAATCACAGATGGGTCCAGCTCGACCTGTCCAAAATCCGGGTTTACGGTCGCGTCCAGAGTAACGTTGGAAGCCAGCCGGTATTTGAAGTCTAGACCCGCGGCCGCGAAGTGGTCGGAGCCACTTCTGAAGGGGTTGCCGAACTCGATTCCCGACGGATCGGCCAACTGGAGATATTCACCTCGACCGACCACATAGGGCAGGAGTTCCAAACGACGACCGGGCTCGATTCCCTCGAGCCCCTCGAGGTGTGCGAACCTGGATGCGCCCCCCCGCTCCAATGTCGGGATGAAGGGGAACGCTACTCGTTCCTGATTGCGGTGGATATTCCTCTTGAGCTCGATCCCCCACACCTGCTGCTCATCGGGCTTGAACCGGAGTTGGCTGAATGGAATCCGCATCTCGGCCGACCACCCCGAGTCGTTGATCTGCGTGCCAACATCCCAAACCGGGTCCCATGAAGTATCCCCACCTCCAACTCCCCCTCCACCGCCACGACCCCCACCTCCACCGCCACCTCCACCCCCAGAAACCGCGTCATTCCTCGTGCCCGACGGGTTCACATCAAACCGGTAGACCGTCTCATGGTCGTGGAAGCTGTCTAGACTGACGGTGATGAAATCAAAGTCGCCGCGGCCCGGATCACGTCGACCCAGCCGTGTCGTGACGCGGTCGGTGTCGTAGAGCATCGCCCCGATGTAGATCGCCGCATCGTCGTAGGCCACGCGAAACTCCGTGCGTTGAGTCGCGGGCTCACCTTCGGCGGGGTCTTCCTGGATGAAGTCGGTAATAGGAGGGGCTTCGCTCCAGACCGCCTCATCGAGCCGACCGTCCAGATCGACATTGGTCAGGACACGGACGGCGCGCGCCCGGGGCGCACCCTCGTGATTGTAGTCGAATCGAGCTGCGTTGTTGGTCTGCACTCGGGCTTCCGGGTTTCCCTCTGTAGGTCGAGGTACCTGTGCCCCGATTCCCCGCGGCCCGAAGGGAAGGAGGAGCACCGCCAGGACATACGCTGACAAGCATCGGGACATGTGGATCCTGTTCTTCCGTCCGAGGAAAGGTCGGGTCCAGACAACCCCGAGCATACCTTGCGCGCGCAAGCTGAGTTCCGGTCCGGACTCCTCTCTAGCCTCGCTTGCACGGCTTTCGAATCGACTCTAACCTGCTTTTGACCGACACGCACACCTAACCTTCCTCTGTGTGCCCCCGATGAACCAGCATGGCTCTCGGCTGGCAAGGGCCTTCGAGCGTTTCGACCAGATCAACGCAACCGATCCGCGCACCGAGGAGGTCTCAGGGATTGGGGAGCCAAAGGAGTTGGTGTATGCGCGTCGGATGTCCGATCGCCTGAATCAGTTCGAACCCGACGCCTCCGAGGCGCTGCGGTTAGCGGTGCGAGCACAGCACATCGCTCGATGGAACATCCCACGTTCCGAGTACCCGGCGGGTCGTTCCGGCTATAGGCGGTGGCGGACTCGCCTCATGCAACATCACGCTGATCTGGCCGGCAGCGTCCTCATCGACGTCGGATACGACGGTTCGACGATCGACTCCGTGGCCCGCCTCCTTCGAAAGCGGGGGCTCAAACGCGACCCCGAGGTTCAGACTCTCGAGGACGTGGTGTGCCTCGTCTTCCTTGAATATTACTTTGACGACTTCGCGAAGGGGCATGACGACCCTAAACTCGTGGAGATTCTGCGAAAGACCTGGGCGAAGATGAGCGAGCGGGGTCATGCGGCCGCGTTGGAGCTGAAGCTGAGCGAACGCGCGGGCCGACTGGTATCCGAGGCCCGGGTGGACTGAATCGGGGAGAGGCCGATGGACGATTACCAACAGATTGGGGGGACCCGCCGCAACTTCACAGACCGAATGTTTGCCGCAGCGAGATTGGACTCGAGCCTGTACAACGAAGTCGAGCACGATCATGCGGCGACCGGTCAGGCTGCAGGCGTGGTCGGGATGGTAGCGGTGGCTTCGGCTCTAGGCGGGATCGGTGGCGGTGGAGTCAACATCATTGGAGGCCTCATCGCAGCACTCCTTGGATGGTTCGTCTGGGCGGGGGTTACATATGTCGTGGGAGACAAGCTCCTGGGAGGCACGGCGAGCTGGGGAGAGCTTCTCCGAACGCTAGGCTTCGCGCAGGCACCGGGTGTTCTCTATGTCGCAGCGATCCTTCCTCTTGTTGGCGGATTGGCTCGAGGTGTGGTTGCCGTTTGGATCCTGCTAGCCGGGATCGTCGCAATCCGAGAGGCTCTCGACTTCTCAACCGGGAGAGCCGTCCTCACCGCCTTGATCGGATGGTCCTTTCTGATGTTCCTGGTCCTTCTCTTCGCGATCCCGGGCGCTCTGGCCGGGTAAAGCCATGGATCTTCCGACAACTGTCAGGCACTCTCGCAACACCTTTCTACTTCGTAGAGGCTCGGCCATGAACATGGATTCGCTCGCCCTTTGGGTGACTGTGGCCCTAGTTACGCCGACGGCCGCGGACGCACAGGGATTCTCACCGCATCCGTCGACTCAGGATCCGTCTGTGCTGGTAACGCTGGAGACACTGGCCACGTGGGAGGATGAACTGTCCAATTGGGGACGTTGGGGCCCGGATGATCAGCGGGGCACTCTGAACTTGATCACCCCTGAGAAGACTCGACAGGCGGCCGGTCTCGTTACGGCGGGCGAAACGGTAACGCTCCAGCACTTTGTGACCAGTGAGAAGACGCTCGACAGCCAGACATTCGGACCTACGAGTCACTGGATGAGCCGGGTGGATCCCGACACTGGCGAGCCAACATTCGCCCTCGACGAGATTCAATTCTCGCTGCATAACGGGATGCTCTCGCACCTGGATGCACTCTGCCACTATCGTACGGAGATCGACGATGAGTACGTGATCTTCAACGGGTACCCGCAGAACCTCACCGCCGACGGCTGCGAAGACCTCGCGATTGATCGTATGGGCACCTCGTATCTCACTCGCGGCGTGCTCGTAGACATTCCCCTCATGCGAGGCGAGGACTGGCTGGATCCCAGTACCCCCATCTACGTGTCCGACCTGGAGGAGTGGGAGGAGTTCGCCGGAGTCACCATCGGCAGTGGAGACGCGCTCCTCGTCCGGACGGGACGCTGGGCGAAAAGAGGCGCAGAGGGACCCTGGAGGTACGGTGCCGGCGGAGCCGGTCTGCACGCTTCAGTTTTGCCGTGGCTGCACGAACGGGACGTTGCCATTCTGGTCGGAGACGCTGTCAATGACGTTCAACCTTCCGGTGTCGAAGGCATCAATCGGCCGATCCACCAGCTCACGCAGGTGAACTTGGGGCTACCGATCGTAGACAATGGATACTTGCAGGAGGTTGCGGCGACGGCCCGTCGCCTCCGACGCTGGGAGTTCATGGTGGCCATCCAGATCAACCCGGTCGAAGGGGGCACGGCGAGCCCGTTCAACGCGCTGGCCTCCTTCTAACCCCACCCCACGCTCGGCGCTGAACGCTTGCATGTAGGTTCTCGGCGGGCCGGCACAGGCTCATGCCAGAGCTGCCCGAGATCACGACCTACGTCGAAGCGTTCCGACGCCGAATCGTGGATCGGACCCTCAAGGGCGTCCGAGTACGCTCGCCGTCACTTCTCCGCACCTTCGATCCTCCTATTTCTGCCGTGTCGGACCGCAAGGTTGTGGGTGTTCATCGCATGGCGAAGCGAATCGTCTGGCAGCTCGAGGGCAACCTCCATCTCGTATTCCACCTCATGGTCACCGGGCGATTCCACCGCAAGGCGCCGGACACGCCTCTGCCGAGGAAGCACGTTGACGCAGCGTTCGACTTCGTGGACGCGTCATATTTCCTAACGGAGCGCGGCAAGAGGAAGCAGGCGTCCCTTCACCTGGTCCGAGGTCGGTCCCAGCTGTCGACCCTGGACCCGGGAGGGCTAGAACCACTCACCGCGGCGCCAGGCGACTTCACCGCTGCGCTACGTCGCGAGAATCGAACATTGAAGCGGGCGTTGACTGACCCTCGGATCCTGAGTGGGATAGGAAATGCCCACTCCGACGAGATTCTCCATGCGGCGAGGCTGTCTCCGGTCCAGCTGACGCGAAATCTGAAGGACGAAGAGATGGAGCGGCTCCGACTGGCCACAGTTCTGAATCTGGAGGAGTGGACCGCTCGCCTCCGCGCCGAAGCGGGTAAGGAGTTTCCTGAACGGATCACTGCGTTCCACCCCGCAATGGCAGTGCACGGCCGATTCGGGAAACCTTGCCCAGTGTGCGGGGACTCAGTGCAGAGGATCGTCTACGCGGAACGAGAGACCAACTACTGCGCCACTTGTCAAACCGGGGGTCGGCTCCTGAAAGACCGCGCCCTGAGTCGGCTTCTCAACGCCGACTGGCCCAAGACCTTAGAAGAGATGGAGGAGAGCGTCCGCCAACGGCAAGATGGAGAGCAAGACCCATAGTCTCTACTAGGTAGTGTTAGGTAGTGCGCCCAGATTGTGTCCCCGTTACCTGGTTTCGCCGAACTCCACGACCTCCCGTGTCGTCTTCGCGTCCGCAGCCTGACACCCACATGTTGGCGGCGGAGCGGATTCTCGAGTATCAGTGTTGCCATCCCACCCTTGCCGATCTCACGCTCGACGCGGTAGCGGCCCTCTAAGGCTGCGTTCAGGCGGGTGATGGGGTCGGTTCATGGGACCTATCGGCGCTTTCGCCATACGACCCGAAGCTGACGCGCTGGCTCGACAGTGAGGACCAATAGATCGCCTTCGAACTCGAACCCGCGGACCGCATCAACCGCGGCATTGCCTGAGGGTGTGTACTCCTGCTTGTGGGTTACGGTCTGAGCGCTGAGACAGAGGGGAACTCACACAACCAAGCGCAACAGCCAGAGCAACCGAACGCATTGCACCTCCTATTAGTCGATCGACTCCCTCACCACGTAATCGCGCCGCTCCTGGATCGCTTCCTTGAGAGCCTTTTCGTCCTCAGGCCTAGTGCGGCAGGTCGATCGCCGGATTTCGATCGAAAAACGCCGACGGCACAAGGTTGAACCCGTGCATCTCCAGCGGGAGGATGGGCCAATCTTCAGGCCGGGCCACGTGATGGAATCCGGTCGTGTACCAGAGGACGATGTCGGTGTTCTCTATCTGTCGGTTCTGGGCGGTCCAGCTCGGGAGCCCCTCACCCGCGACGCTACTCGTCGGGTAGTCCCCTCCCGCATACAGCTCACTCGGGTCCAGCGGTGTGGCCCAGAGCGTGTGCTCGGTGAACCCCGCCCGCTTCTGCAGATAGTCGTCAGGAGTGAGCAGCGACATGATGCCGTGCCCCTCGATCAGGTATCCGCTAGGGTATCCGAGCGGCCCGATCCGGGAAGGGTTCACGACACGCCAGTACTCCGGAGCATTCAGGGAAGCGGTTCGCTTCGCATCGTTCTCCCGCCCCGCGACCTCCGACTCGACCCGCCAGAAACTCCGACGCGGGCCGTCCCCCTCCTGGAGCTCGGTGACGAGTCGGTCCACGACGAGGCTGTTGTCCTGGCCGTCGATGTCGAAGTCGAAGCGGAAGTTGAAGATGTGGCTGTGGTTCACCGCCACGAGATGGGGTGCGACGAAGCGGCCGTACCGATCGCTTGCCCCCCCGTTGTCCGCCACCGAACCCCTAGCATTCGTTGCGGCGACGGCCTTCATCTGGTCGATCCCGGTCGCGGCCAGATTGACACGGATGGTCCCGTCCTGCCTGAACACCCAATCGAACAGGTAGTCGTAATTTCCAGCACCCATGATCATGCGTAGCACGAGATCGCGACGGGCTCGGCTCTCCACCACGCCCTCATCCCGTGTGTGTCGCCACGCAGGCTCACCGGGGAGCCGCTCAAAGAGGCAAGCCACCCGCTGACGCTCCTTGGGCGACCCGTCGGCCTGGATGACCCAGGTGTCGAAGAACTCCGCGTGCGCGGGGCAGTCGCGACCTGGCTCCATCGCACTGGCGACTCCGCCAAACGCCCTAGGATAGGTACCCAGGTCAAAGTAGGCCTGGTGGCTCCAAGGCTCCTCGGGGTCGTGGTACGGAACGAACAACTCGGAGAGAGATGCCTGGTAGAGTACCGACCGAAACTCATCGCCATCTTGATGCCCCACGCGAGAGAGGACGATCCCACGACGCTGGTCTATCCGGAAGTGGAACTGCCAGCCCTCCCAGCTCACCTGACTCCCTTGAAGTTCAAAGCCTGGTCCCTCTGGCTGCGAGATGATCATGGGGGGCAGCGGCTTCCGGGCCGGACCCACCGCCTCCGGGTGGTGCTCTCCAACAGAGGGCGGCGTACCATCGATCGGACCGTCGTCGATCACCCGGATCACCTCGCCGGTCTGCCGATCCACGATGGCGATCAGGTTCGCGATCGGCACGCCCAGGCCCGAGACGCGGCCCACCTGGTTGGTGCACCGCAGCCGTCCCAGCCGACGGCCGCGTTCCTCCGGCGTATCGAAGTAGGCGTCCGATCCTACCCGGCACTCTACCTTGTCCAGGTCGGTGATCCCCCGCGCCTCGAAGGCGGCCAGCATCTCCGGGTGGTCCTTTGCCTCATCGACAGCAGCAGCATCCGCCGGCCCTATCATGTACTGGCGGTCCGTGACCTCGCGTAGCTCGAGGACGCTTCGGTTCGCCACGTCCACCACCGCCTCATATCCCATGTAGTCCCGAACAAAGTGGACCCTGGCCTCACGACCGAACGGGCGGCCCGGCTGCCAGGAAAGCACCTCGGCCTTCGAGGGCTCATTCAACCCCGCGTAGAGGAACTCGGCATCCTCGGTGACCTCTTCGTGAGCCATGAGGGTCTCATAGAGCGCCCAATGCTCGGCCGAGGTGAGCTCGTCCATGGGGTGGCTGACCTCCTGCGCCACTGCAGGAGAGGTCGCGCCGATGAGGACCAGAAGTGCAACGGCATGCAGTTTCACTGGGGGTCTCATGGTACCTCCTGCGTGGGTGTTCTGGACGATCGGTGGTCGGTCAGGTTCGCTCGGCCCCTCCGGCGGGCATAGTCCCGCACATCTATAAGGAACGGGAACTGCGCCCAAATTCAGCTAGGAGGGAAGATGCGCCGCACTTATATGGGGAGCAAGGAAAATGAGAGGCCGAGACGGGGCGCACCCTGGACAACGCGGACGAGTGGGTCGCAGGTTCGGTGCAAGAGGGTAGCATGACGCACTGCCCGCTGTGCGAGCACCCGGTTGTGGAGATCAGCGATTACGGTTCGCCGTACAGGTGGCAGTGTATGGGATGCAAGGCAGGCATCGTCCTGACCTCCGCCGATGCGAAACGCGACCCACGGGTGGCAACGTATCGAATCGAGAGCATCGAGGCCGACCGACTCATCCGCGAATCGGGATGTGCTCCGCCGCGATGATCGGGGCCGAGTTCTCCGAGGTAACTGACGAAGCGATGAGAGAAGCGAGGGAGCTCCTGGATTGGGTGCGCCACGTGCGGGAGACGCGTGTCACAGGCACTCCGGGCACTTGAGGTCGCCAGCGAGCACCGTCATTGGTCGAACGCCTTGGAGGACTCGCCCCCCGACTTACCAACGCCGCGCTTGTCGAACCTGACCACGGCGAAGCCGCGCCGAACTAGCGGTTGCGCGTACTTGGCGTTCGCGGCGGCGTTGGCCCGCTCAGACCCATGCGAGAGGACAATGAGCGGAGGCCGCTCGACCCCTTCGGGCAGGTCGAAGGCATAGTACAATCGGACTCCACCGCTCCGGAAGTACCCGTACTCGGTCGCGGCGAACGGCTCGAGCGGTGCCGGGCCGCACCCAGTCACGATCAGTATCATCGACGACAGGGACAGCACGAGAAGTTCTCGCCCGATCCGCGTCATCATCCACTTCCCAAGACGGTTGTGAATCGGTCCGCGGGGAGCCTCTCCAGCGCCTTCCGAATCGCTGCATCGACGTTGGGCGGGATCGAGAGTCGAGCCGTCGTGGGAGCTGGAGCGGGGTCCGTCAGGATCTTGGCCAGCACAGCCTGCGCGGTGGTCCCCGAGTAGGGAGACTCGCCCACCAGCATCTCGTAGAGAACGGACCCGAGCGCGTACACGTCGGTCCGAGGATCAACGTCCCGGTCGCCGGTGGCTTGCTCGGGGCTCATGTAATGCGGGGTTCCAAGACTGAGTCCTGTCTCGGTCACCCGGCCTCCACCCACATGAGCTACAGCCAGGCGATCCCGAAGTCCGCTACTGTGGGCTCGCCCTCGGGATTCAAGAGGATAGGCTTGATATCCCGGTGGACCACTCCATGCTTGTGGGCGTGCTCCAAGGCCGACGCCACCTTCTCGGCTATCTTGAGGGCCTCTTCGACGCTCAGTTGCTTCTCCCGGTCGATCTTGTCCCTGAGCGTGTCGCCCTCGATGTGCGGCATCACGAAATACAGAAAGCCGACGGCTTCTCCCGAGTCGTGAAGCGGTAGTATGTGGGGATGCTGGAGATTGGCGGTTGTCTTGATCTCGGCTAGGAACCGCTCGACCCCTACTACGGCAGCCAGTTCCGGCTTCAGGACCTTGAGCGCGACCTCGCGCTCGTGCCTCAGGTCCTCGGCCAGATAAACCGTAGCCATCCCGCCCTCGCCTAGCTCACGCTCGACTCTGTAGCGGCCTTCGAGGGCTGAATTCAGGCGGGTGATAGGGTCTGTGGTCATCAATCCCCCATCCGCTGGCGAAGCTCCTCGATCCAGTTGAGGACCAAGTGCAACTCGATGAACTCCCCGCCCATCTAAGGGCCATCGACCACCAGGAGCTGCTCGCATGTCATAATTCGCCACACCGCCCTGCGCGCCGCCCGTGTCAAGCATAAACCGATCGTCCAACACGTGCCTCGGGGTGCCCACGGACAACGACGACCCCGTCTCGTCGACTGAAACAACCACGAACTCGTGGTCGTGACGGTAGTACAGCTCGCTCCCAGACGGCGCCCACACGGGCTCTTGACCGCCTTCTACCGAGATTGTGTTCTCCCCGGATCGGATCGTGTTGAGGCTGTTCAAGTGGGACTTGAACAGCCAGCCGCTAGAGGCCATCGAGGAAATGGTGCCCTTCTGCGAGACTGGGCTGGACTAGATTACCCACCTCGCGAGGTCTCCGGAAGTGCGCGCGGCGCCGGCTAACCTCGGAGCTCTTCTCCGATCTGGTCGGTAGGGACCCTGTAACCCACCCAGAAACTGCCGAACTCGGCGTACACGGCGCTGACCTCGTCGAAGCGCATCTCCGCAATGAGCTCCTTGAAGTCGTTAGGAGAGCGACCGAAGAGGGTAACCGCCCACTCCCAATCATCCAGGCCCATCGAGCCAGAAATCACCTGAGAAATACGACCGGCGTACCGTCGCCCGGTGACCCCGTGATCGCGCATCAGGGCAGCCCTGTCCTCCACAGGGAGTCTGTACCAGTTCTGACCTTCATTCCGGCGCTTGTCCATCGGGTAAACGCAAACGTAGGGCAGGTCATCAGGCTGAGTCGGATGAAGCCGCTGCTGCACGTAAGGCTTGGCCAGTTCCTCCCAAAGTCGCTCTTGCACCATCGAACGCCACTCTTCCGAGCCCGGATCAACGCCTTGCGCCTCGGCTTCGGAGACCAGTGTCGCGGTGAGGTGATAGAGCGAGAGTTCGACCACGGAGAGATAGTCTCCCGTCAGCACGAAGTCCGACGCCACGGGGTGCCTCCGGAGACTCCGCTCTACCTCGGCGAGCGCCTCGAGGGATGGCCGAAAGTGAGTAAGCAAATAGTCTGTGCCACCGCCGATTATGCGGTAGAGACCCGTCCAACCTCCGTCCCCCAGATTCTTCCAGCTCGTTAAGAGCTCCTCGAGGGCCTGGATCCCTTCGGAGTTCGTGTCGGAATCCGCGTCGTAAGGAGTCGTCAGACGGTAGAACTGGTGAAGAACAAACCAGCCGTCCAGCACCAACGGAGCTATTGTAGAGTGGTCCATGACTTTGGGGATTCGATGGGTGATGGATGAGCCCCAACGGGAGGCATACGCTACAGCGCTTGGAGCCACTTCCGAAGAAAGTGCTGCCTCGCCCCCGGAGGGAAGCCCTCTAGCGTTCCGAATACCTCGTACCCGCGGTTCTCGTAAAAGGGGAGCGCGTCGTCGCCCCCAGTATCGAGGTGCACGGCGATTCCACCGCTGGCCTTCGCGAATTCCTCGGCACCCTCAAGGAGACGGCTTCCGTACCCGTGACACCTGAGGTCTTCCCGAACCCACAGAATCTCAACGTAGAGCCAGTCCCACCTGATGTTCCCAGTCAGGCCACCGCAGAGGTTTCCTTCAGCGTCCCGTAGAAAAAACCCCACCGACTGAGCCGTCGGATCTCCGAAGCGAGTACCGCTGTATTCCAGCAGCGCTTCGCCGAGCCGCTGTCGGTCCCCTTCGTTCGGGGGCATTTCCATGTCGATGTGCAAAGCTATCCTCGACCCGCCTTGAGGAGCTCCTCGATCCCCAGTTCGACGGCCCGGGAAAGGTTCACAGTCCCCAGACCCGAGGGGCCGCGACTATTCGGAATGTGAAGGAAGCCGATGGATGGCCGTCCCTCCTGATCCTCCTCGGTCTGACCCAGCGCCAAGCCGTCGTTCCGCTCCACATCTGCCCGGTGGCCTTCTCTCGTCCCACTGAGCGCGAAGTAGAGTGCAGCGTTGCACGCAAACGTGCCCGCATGAAAGGAGACGGTTGCCGGGATCCCGGTCTGGTGCAACCTGCCCGCTACGCCCCTTGCATCCCACGACGTCATGAGAGCAAGTGGAGCGCCCGGCACCAGCGGCTCGGACTGGGGCATGCGCCCCGCGTTATCCGGGTTCTCGGAGTCCGCCACGTTCAGGGCGATCTGCTCCACCCGAAGCTGGGCCGTCGGCGACTCGCCGACCATGAGGATCGCTCGGGGCTCTCGACTGATGATTCCTCCTACGATCTCCCTGAGCTGACCAAAGTCGACTGGGAGACGGAAAACGTCCCTCCCGTCTTCGCCCCGGAGCTTGCGTACGAGTTCCCACGACCGGTTCTGCGTCCGTCCGTCGAAAGGCTCGAACCCAGCGACGACGACCCGTCCGCTCTCGGGCTGGCCGATCACCTGATTCTCGCCAATCAGTTCGTCCATCACCTCTCCGACAAGAAAAATAGTTGTCGATACAGCATCGATCGCCTGTACAGAATCCAGACGCGCGGGTGGCAGCCAAGCCAGCACGGCGTCCGGAACCCATGATAACGCAGGCCCTAGGTGTTCACACCATCGGCCGGATGAATCCGAGCCGCACCTCTGGTCCCCTCCCCTCCCACAATCCATCTTCCCTGCGTTCGCTGCAGGAATGCCCGCCGAGTTTCCACCGGAGACAGGTATCCAGCATGACTTTGTGGGAAGCGCTGGGTCTCGGAGTCCTCCAAGGAGCGACCGAGTTTCTTCCCGTATCGTCGTCCGGTCATCTTGTCATCGGGCAGGCTCTCCTGAACCTCCGAATCCCAGGAGTGCAATTCGAGATTGTCCTTCACCTCGCGACTCTCCTTTCGGTCGTGGTGGTATACCGCACGCGCATCCTGCGTTTGGCAAGAGGCGCGGCTCTGGAACGAAGGCCTGCCGACCTACGCTACGTTGGCCTCGTCCTTGTAGCGACGATCCCGGCTGGTGCCGTGGGCGTCCTAGTCGGCGACGCTGTGACCCCTCTCTTTGACAACCCCCACGTTACTGGGTTCGCGCTACTAGTAACCGGAGCGCTTCTCTTCTCTACCCGTTGGGCCCTGCGAAAACCGTCCTCCCCGAATTTTGGCGCCCGGACCGCGGTGCTCGTCGGATTTGCTCAGGCTCTCGCCCTGATCCCCGGGATCTCCCGTTCTGGAGCGACGGTCGTGACGGCGCTCTGGCTGGGTGTTGCACCCCTGGAAGCGGCCGCTTTCTCGTTCCTCATGTCCATACCGGTGATAGCTGGCGCGGGCATCCTGCAAATCCCTGATCTTCTCGGTCAACGCCCCGAAGAGCTGTCTCCCGGGGGAGCGATCGCCGCCGCCGTTGTGGCCGCTGCAACCGGGATCGTGGCAATCCGGTTCTTCATTGCCATGCTGGGGAACCGGGCGTTTCCCGCGTTCGCCTGGTACTGCTGGAGTGTCGGCCTCCTCTTCCTCGGTTGGCTCAGTCTCCCCTGAGCCTGGCCGTTGACACGAAGATGACCGCGCGGCCCCAGAGATCCGGACTCGGCACGTTCGGCGGCGTTTTCACCCCCTCCATCCTGACGATTCTCGGCGTAATCATGTACCTGCGCCTCGGTTGGGTGGTTGGAAATGTAGGCCTCGTTGGTACGCTCGTGATCGTCACCATCTGCACAAGCATCACCTTTTTGACCGCGCTGTCGATGGCCTCTATCGCTACCGATCGCAGAGTCGGGGTCGGCGGAGCCTACTACATGATTTCGAGGTCGCTCGGGGTTGAGACCGGCGGAGCCGTAGGTATCCCTCTTTACTTCGCGGTGGCCCTCTCGACCGCCCTGTATACAATCGGCTTCGCCGAGAGTCTGGTCAGTGTCTTCCCCGCTCTGAATCTACGCTGGACTGGTCTGATCACGACGGTGCTCATCGCCACTCTGGCCATCAAATCGGCCCGTCTAGCTATTCGGGCCCAGTATGTAGTCATGGCGATCATCGCCATCTCTCTCCTATCTCTCGTCCTAGGATCACCGATCGAGGGCGCTACTGCGGACCTCACTGGCACCCCGACTCTAGGCACAGAGAGCTTTTGGGTCGTGCTTGCCGTCTTCTTCCCGGCGGTCACTGGTATCGAGGCGGGGGTGAACATGTCTGGGGACCTGAAGAACCCAGCGCGCTCGATCCCCCTGGGCACGCTGGCGGCCCTCGCCACGGGATACCTAGTCTACATGGGGCTCCCGGTGGTCCTCTCGCAGAGGGCGGCTCCGGAGGCCCTCGTCGCGGACCCGCTGGTGATGCGGCGAATGGCCCTTTGGGGCGAAGTTGTTCTGCTCGGTGTGTGGGGAGCCACCCTTTCGAGCGCCATGGGAAGTATCCTGGGCGCCCCTAGAATCCTCCAGGCGCTTGCCCGCGACAGAATTCTGCCCAGACCACTTCGCTTTCTGGGAAGAGGGAGCGGCGAGGAGGACACGCCGCGGCTCGGAACGGCCCTGACCCTCGGCGTCGTACTCGTCGCAGTATGGTTCGGTGACCTCAACGCGGTCGCTCCTATCCTCACGATGTTCTTCCTTACTTCCTATCTGACCGTGAACCTGGCTGCTGGATTCGAAGGGATGCTAGGAAGTCCGTCGTTTCGGCCCGCGTTCCGGGTCCCCTGGGCACTTTCGCTAGTGGGCTCAGGGCTTTGTCTCTCCGTGATGTTTCTGATCAACGCTCCAGCCACGATCCTCGCCGCTGTCATCGTCCTACTGGTCTACCTCTGGCTGCAACGCCGCGGGCTCGAAGGCACATGGGGCGACGTGCGGAGCGGTTTATGGCTGGCCATTGTGCGATCGGGGCTCCTTCGCGTCACCGACGAGGTGGACATGAAGACTTGGCGGCCCCACCCGGTGGTGCTTTCGGGAGCGCCGACACAGCGCTGGCCCCTCATCGAGCTCGCAGATGATCTCACACATGGCCGGGGGTTGGTGACGGTGTGCTCGGTGCTGGATCCATCGACTTCTCCCCGAAGAAGAAGAGCGCTCGAGGGAACGGTGAGGGATTACCTGTCCGAGCGCGGCGTGGATGCATTCGTTCGCCTGGTCGCAGCGCCGGACACCTTCGAGGGGGCGGTGCGGCTGGTTGACATCTATGGGTTCGGTAGGCTGGTGCCCAACACGGTCATCCTAGGAGATAGCGAGCGCGTCGAGGCCAGGAACCAGTACTGCAGCATGATCTCCTCGTTCCACGAATCAGGCCGAAACGTACTCATCTTGAGGGACCCCGAGGAGCTCGGTTTCCGAGAAAAGAGTCGTATCGACGTCTGGTGGGGCGGCCTAGAGTCCAATGGGGGGCTCATGCTGATCCTCTCTCACCTACTCCGATCCGGCCTCGCGTGGCGCCGCGCTCAGATCCGCCTGAAGCTCGTGGTCTCGAACGCTGCATCCGTTGCCCCCACAAGAGAGAACCTCGAGTCACTGGTTGCGAGTCTGCGGATTCCCGGAGCTGTCGCCGAGGTGATCGCAGCCGAGGGTCGGCTCTTTGAGAGTATCCTTCGGGAGCGATCGAAGGGAGCCGACGTCACCCTGATGGGGATGGCCAGACCCGATGATGAATTCGCGGCGTACTACTCCGGACTTCAGGCGAAGGCGTCAGGCCTTCCCCCTACCGTGTTCGTGCTCGCCGCGCCTCGACTCGACTTTGGGGAGGTTCTCCTCGAACACGAGGTCTAGAATCCACCGCGGCGGTCGATCAAGGGAGGGGCATAAAGTCCCCCGCCCGGTGGTTGAGGGAGGTTTCGGCGCCACGGGTGCCCCTATGGAGTCCGAGAGCTACGTCCCGTCCTATGATGGTACTCTCGTGTACTTCTCCGTGTCTGACATCGACGAAGTCCTACAGAGAGCAGGCGAGAGTGGTGGAAAAGTCATCAGGGAGAAAATCAGTATCGGCGAGTTCGGATTCGTGGGGCACTTCGAGGACTCCGAGGGAAACCGCGTCGGGCTCCACTCCACTCAATAAAGTGATCGCTCAGGAAGCCTGCGGCTCTGCCCGGCCCCGACAAGCGTGCCCTTGACACTCACCCCCGTTCGGGGGTACCCTGCCCCTGCCGCTTGAGAAGCATTCTCAACTAGTGAGAGCGGTTCCTACGACCTCGAATCGCTCGATGGCTCCTTACGTGCGACGAACTCTCTCTTCCACGGTGCTCGCCCTTGTTCTTGCCAGCTGCGGCGGACGCGCGGCCGAACGCGCAGCTCTGCAGTCGTCGCTGATCGCAAACTATGCGACGATCGTCTATTCGAGCTATGAAGATTCCCTCAAGGGGGTGACTCAGCTTCAGGACGCGATCGACGCCTTTCTCGTTTCTCCGTCCGTCTCCACGCAGCAGGTCGCAAAAGACGCGTGGCTCGCTGCCCGCGAGCCCTACGGGCAGACCGAGGCGTACCGGTTCTTTGGGGGTCCGATAGACGACGTCGATGGTCCGGAAGGGCTGATCAACGCTTGGCCCCTGGACGAGGGATACGTCGACTACGTCGAAGGCGCCCCAGAGAGCGGGATCATCAACGATCCGGACGGTTATCCGGAGATCAGCCAGGACCTTCTGGTATCTCTGAACGAGGCCGGCGCGGAGGAGAATATTAGCGTCGGCTTTCACGCGATCGAATTCTTGCTGTGGGGACAGGACCGCAGCGAGGAGGGGCCGGGCGGGCGCGCCCACACCGACTACATCGCTGGAAGGGCCCCACATGCAGAACGCCGAGCAAGGTATCTGGCGATCGCCGCCGACCTCTTAGTCGAGCACTTGGAGGACCTCGTCACGGCCTGGGCGCCGAATGATCCGGAGAACTACAGAGCCGAGTTCACGTCCATGGATCGGGATGACGCCCTCCAAGCCATCCTTGTTGGGATCGGGGTCCTCAGCAAATCGGAGCTTGCGGGCGAGCGAATCTTCACGGCCTACGACAACCAAGACCAGGAGGACGAGCACTCCTGCTTCTCCGACAACACCCATCGGGACATCATCGCGAATGCTCAGGGGATCCGGAATGTGTTCACCGGACGCTACGTCCGCATCGACGGAACCATCGTGGAAGGACCGGGGCTGATGGATCTGTTGCAGGCCGTGGATCCCGAGTCGACTATCGAACTGGCCTCTCTGATTGAGCGGGGCTTTGAAAGCGTACACGCTATCCCCGTACCGTTCGATCAAGCGATCATCGACGCCGAGTCCCGGCCGATCGTGCTCGAGGCGGTGTACGCGCTTCAGGACCAGGGCGACAAGATCGCGGAGGTCGGGACCCAACTTGGTCTCGCCATCAATACGGCGCTCCCGGAGTGAGCGGTGAGTCGGCGCCCTAGATCTCCGAGGGCCGGAACCCCGGCCGCGCTGATCGTATCCGTCGTGCCTCTCCTGCCCTTGATGAGGGCGTGCGAGCCCCCGGGTCCCCCCGCGCTCCTAGGTGGACAGACCTCGATCTACGACGTCACACCCAACGCCTTCGCCCAGCCAGCACCGGGGCTCGAACGGGAGCAGGAATTGCTCTTCTTCGTCGGGAATTCCTTCTTCAACCAGAACTGGGTCATGGCTCCGGCCTCAACCAGGGCCCGGGACGGGCTTGGGCCCTTCTTCAATGCTCGGTCATGCGCCGGCTGTCACCTCAGGGATGGAAGAGGACGACCTCCGGAGCACGACGGGGAGTCTGGGACTGGCCTCCTCGTGAGGCTCAGCATCCCCGAGCGGGACTCCGATGGAAGCTACCTTCCGGACCCCACATACGGTGGCCAAATCCAGGACCATGCCATCGAAGGTCTGCCTGCGGAAGCGCGCGTCGTTATTGGCCATGAGGAGATACGAGGCGAGTTCGCGGATGGCACTGGCTACACGCTGCGCCGGCCCGTGTACAGTCTCCAGGATCGAGCATATGGAGAGCTACACCTTGAGGTGATGCTCTCGGCACGAGTCGCACCGCAGATGATCGGGATGGGTCTCTTAGAGGCCATCCCAGAGGAACAGATCCTTGCGAGGGCCGACCCATCAGACCGCGATGGGGACGGAATCTCCGGGAGAGCAAACAGGGTATGGGACCAACTGCAGGAAGGTCTCACGCTTGGCCGCTTCGGCTGGAAGGCCAATCAGCCCTCCGTTCTTCAACAGACCGCCGGGGCGTTTCTCGGTGACATCGGGATCACGACCCGCGTGTTCCCTGACCAGAACTGCGTGGAGGCGCATCTCGAGTGCGTCCAAGCTGTTTCCGGTGGAGACCCGGAGATCGACGATGACGACCTCATGAAGGTCGTGCTCTATGCGAGTTCGCTAGCCGTGCCCGCAATGCGAAACCCGGACGATCCCCAGATCATAGAGGGCGCCGCGGTATTCGAGGACCTGGGGTGCGGAGCCTGTCACGCAACCTCGGCTCAGACGGGAACCCATCCAACCATTCCAGCCCTTTCGGACCAGAGGATCCACCCTTACACGGATCTGCTGCTCCATGACATGGGTGAGGCGCTGGCGGACGGGCGGCCCGACTTTGAGGCCACGGGTCGTGAATGGCGCACGCCTCCTCTCTGGGGAATCGGGCTCTTCGAGACCGTCAACGGGCACACCCACTATCTACATGACGGACGAGCCCGGAGTCTTTCCGAAGCGATCCTCTGGCATGGTGGAGAGGGCGCCGATGCACGCCAAAGTTTCGTCGGGCTGCCGACCCAGCGCCGAGAAGCGCTGATTCGCTTCCTCGAATCCCTCTGAAGACGGATTGTCCGCGATGCGCCGACTCATCCCCCTCTCCCTCGCGACGCTGGCGCTGCTCGGGAGCATCATGCTCGCGGGCTGTTTGCAGCTGAGGTTCGACCGCGAAGCGATGCTCGGGAGTATAGTGGATACTGTGATCCTGCCCGCTCACCTCGCTCTGACCCAGGAGGCAGGCAATCTCGACGAGCTCGCCCGCGAATTCGCGCGGGAGCCAGAGCGAGACACACAGGCCCTCGAGGAGCTGCGAGCTGGGTGGTTGGCGACCGAGCTGGCGTGGAAGCAGGTCGAGCTTTACGAGTTTCCTGGCCTTCTCCTTCTGCACAATGCGATCGAGAGGCGGCCTGCGCGCGTGCCCTTCATCGAGGAGGCCATCGCGGAGGCAGATGACACATCGCTCGAGACGGTAGACTCGGACCTCATCGAATCTTTGGGATCGACATCGAAGGGGCTGGCCACGATCGAGTATCTGATCTTCTCCCCGGAGGAAGACGCCCGATCGGTGTTGGAGAGCTTCGATGACCCTGCTCGCACTGCCTATCTCACCGCGCTGACGGCGAATCTTACCGCGAAGAGCGAGGAGCTCTACCGGTACTGGTCAGGGGAGGGTCAGAACTACGCGCAGTCCTTCCGTAAGAACGACTCCGAGGGAGCCGACCTAAACGGCTCGGTAAGCCTCCTCGCGAATGAGATGATCGAGCTGCACGAGATCACGATGCGCATAAAGCTGGGAATGCCCATGGGCCAGACGACCGACGGGATCCCTCAGCCTGTTGAGGTAGAGTCCTATCTCAGCCGAAGCTCCAAGGAGCTGATGATCGCGAACGTTCAGGCGCTTCGGCGAACGTTCGATGCCGGCCTCGATGACTACCTTGACTACCTCGACCGTTGGCGGAGAGGTGACCCATTGTCGGCGGCCATCCACGCCCAATTCGACGATGTGCTGACCGCGCTCGGCGACATCGACGGCGCGCTTCGGGACGCGGTTACCGAGTCCCCGGTGGAGGTAGAGGCGGCCTTCGAGTCGATGCGAACCCTATTGGTGCTCTTGAAGACGGACATGGCAGCGTTGCTCGGGATCACGGTGACGTTCAGTGATAGCGATGGGGACTGACCGCCAGACTTGGGGGCTGCGACGGAGCGCAGGGCGCCTGTCCCCGTGGTTGGACCGCCCGGTCTCACCGACCCCTCTTGCCTTTTTCAGAGTGGGGTTCGGCCTGCTGATGCTTGGGGCCGCAGTGAGATTCCTCGCGAAGGGATGGGTCGAGACCCAGTACATCCAGCCCGAGTTCCACTTCACCTACTATCTCTTCCAGTGGGTCCCCGCCCTCCCGGGACAGTGGATGTACCTAGTTTTTGCGATTCAAATCGCGTCCGCGGCTATGATCGCACTTGGATGGCACTATCGCGCCGCGACTATCGGGTTCTTCCTCTCCTTTTCCTACGTCGAGCTGATCGATCAGAGCACTTATCTCAATCATTACTATTTCGTCTCGCTGGTGGCGTTTCTCCTGATCCTCCTCCCGCTTCACCACTGGCACTCAGTCGACGCACGGCGCGCGGGTCGGACGGGTGCCGGGCAGGCGCCACGCTGGATTCCGCTCGTACTCCAGGCTCAGATTGGGATCGTCTATTTCTTCGCAGGACTCGCCAAGCTGAATCTCGATTGGCTTTTACAAGCCCAACCCCTGAGCATCTGGCTAGCCGCCCGGTCGGGGTTCCCCGTCCTCGGCCCTCTCTTCGATCAAAGCTGGTTCGCGTACATGATGAGCTGGGCAGGAGCTGCGTTCGATCTCACCATCCCCTTCCTCCTATTCTGGCGACGCACGAGACCTTGGGCATATCTGTGCGTTATCGGCTTCCATCTGATGACGGCAGCCCTGTTCCCGATCGGCGTCTTTCCGTGGGTCATGATCGTCACAACGCTGATCTTCTTCGATGCGGCGGACTATGAATGGGTGGGTGAGCGGTTGAAGCGGCTCATCCCCGTAAGGCCTCAGGTACGATCTGAGCCGGGCTTGGCACCCGGACGAGTGGGCGCGTCACCTCGGGTCAGCTGGGCACCCCGAGTCCTCTTGGCGGCCTTCTTCATAATCCAGCTGTTGATGCCCCTCCGTCATTTAGCCTATCCGGGAGCTGTGCTTTGGACCGAGGAAGGATACCGATTCTCTTGGCGCGTGATGCTGGTCGAGAAGACGGGCACAGTATTCTTCGGCGTGACCGATCCTGCGACTGGACGGTCGTGGGAAGCCTTCCCTACCGACTATCTGACGGCCCAGCAGCAGCGGCAGCTCGCTTTCCAGCCCGACATGATCCTCGGTTTCGCGCACTATCTTCGGGACACGTTGCGATCCGAGGGCATCCAGAACCCGGAGATCCGAGCTCAGGCCTACGTCAGCCTGAATGGTCGGCGGGCGAGACTCTTGGTGGATCCCGAGGTTGATCTCGCCCGGGTACCTAGATCGCTGACTCCGAAGAGATGGATCCAGCCCCACAGAGAACCCTAGATCCCCTAGATCGCCAACTCCTCCAGGACCTGCCTTACGATCCTGTGGCCGTGATCATGGTCGTGGATGGAATACGTGACTCCGTTTCTGGTGAGCCACTCCTCATCTAATCGCTCTTCGTCGGCCTGGCGGAGGCCATCCTCCGCCCCACGCACTAACACAACCGACATGCGCGATAGCCGACTTCCAGCATTCTGTGGGAGATCCCGCGGACACCCGGCGCCCCATAGGATGAGGCGGCCGATCGCCACCCGTCCGAGGACCGCCCACCGGGCCGCTGTGTGAGCCCCTTGAGAGAATCCCAGGAGGGTACGTTCGGTTGTCGCCCCCCCCTTTCTCTGCGAGGAGCGCGACACGGTTTAGGTACCGGACGTAATCGCGGATCTTGCCGTCCCGATCGGCTCTCGTCATCCAGCTCGCTCCCACATCATCGGACGGACGATGAGTGCCGTCAGGTCGGGGTCGGTAGAATCTTGAGAGTCCCTCGGGAGCGACCAAGAGTCGATCGTGGGATGCGATCGACTCGAACTGTTTTAGGAAGTGGTCGACCGACTGGCCATAGCCGTGAAGGAGGTACCAGACCTCGCCCGGATCCCTTGGACCCGCCTCCTCCCAATAGCGAGAACCGGGCGGTGCGCAGCGTCTCCAGGCGGTGTTCTCGGACTCCGGTCGGCCCTGTTGGCTGCGTCTCCCGAAGCTCCGACACT
Organism: Longimicrobiales bacterium; assembly: GCA_965197485.1. Lineage (GTDB taxonomy): Bacteria > Gemmatimonadota > Gemmatimonadetes > Longimicrobiales > Gaopeijiaceae > JAAXGI01. The sequence goes on along the minus strand of CBDANG010000011.1, from coordinate 271,968 downwards.
AGTACGCGGCCTGCCCTGTGATGGCCTGGCCGAGGATCAGGCTGTGGATATCGTGGGTGCCTTCATAGGTGTAGACCGATTCCAAGTTGGCCATGTGCCTCATGGCGCTAGATCGCGCCAGAATGCCGTTCGCGCCGAGGAGCCGCCGGGCCTCGCGTGCTATGTCACAGGCCATATCGACGTTGCTCCGCTTTCCAAGCGAGACCTGCTGGGGAGTCATATCGCCACGATCCTTCAACCTCCCGAGTTGTAAAGCCAGAAGCTGACCTTGGGTGATCCCGGTGAGCATTTCGGCCAATCGCTGCTGTTGGATCTGCTTTCCACCCAGCTTGCCGCCGAACACGTTTCTCTCCTTGGAGTAGCTGACCGCCTCGTGGAAGTGACCTACCCCGAAGAGCGGTACCACATCCTATGTTAGTCCCAGCAGCTGTGGAGGGCCGTGAAGGACGGGCATCCTCAGGAACCAGGGCGACGGCTTAATCGCCTCAGGGGCCGGGGGAAAGCCGCCGCAGGAGCTGTGGGGTCGGACGGTATTGTACTCGCGCCTCCATTGCTCGACCAGCACGGCCGCCTGCGCCAACGAGTAGAAGATCTCCCCGTTCAACAGCTCGTCCCTGAGCTTGCCGTTGAAGCTCTCGTTGTAGCCGTTCTCCCACGGGCTGCCCGGCTCGATAAAGAGCGTCTCGACGCCCACGCGCCCCAACCACCGCCGCACGAGCTTCGCGGTGAACTCCGGTCCGTTGTCCGACCTCAGATACTCGGCAGGCCCGTGTCGGACGAACAGATCGGCCAGCACCTCGAGCACGTCGTGCGAGCGGATCTTGCGAGCCACCACGATCGCCAGGCACTCCCTCGTGTGCTCGTCCAGCACTGTCAGCAGCTTCAGCGCACGCCCGTCGTGCGTCCTCGAGGCCACGAAGTCGTACGACCAGACGTGGCCCCGATACAGCGGCCTCAGCCGGATGCACGATCCGTCGTTGAGCCACAGCCGACCTCGCTTCGGCTGCCGCTCCGGGACCTTCAGCCCCTCCTGCCTCCAGATCCGCTCCACCCGCTTGTGGTTCACCCCCCAGCCCTCGATGCGGAGCATGTCCGTGACGCGTCGGTAGCCGTAGCGGCCGAATCGACTCGCGAGTCGCACGATATCACCTCGGAGCGCCCCCTCGTCACTCGCCACTTTCCTCGCCCGGCGCTGGGTCGTGCGTGGCTGCCCGAGCACCCGGCACGCTCTCCTCTCCGACGCCCCGAGCTGCTGACGTACACGCACCACACAACGTCGTCGGCGCTCGGGGCTCAGAAGTTTCCCTGGGCCGCTTCCTCCACGATCAGCTTGTCCAGTGTCAAGTCCGCCACTGCTCGCTTCAAGCGCCCGTTCTCGCGCTCGAGCTCCTTCAGGCGCCGTGCCTGGCTTACCTTCATCCCGCCGTACTCCCGCCTCCACCGGTAGTACGTCTGCTCGGTGATGCCCAGCTCCCGGCTGATCAGCTTCACGGATTTGCCGCGGGCCAGACCGACCTCTGCCTCCCGCAGTCCAGTGATGATCTGCTCCGGAGTGTGTCGCTTCCTTCCCATCCTGACCTCCTCGCTGAAAAGCTTCAGACCAGCTCGATCCTAATATTGCTCCTGGTCTCGTTTCAGCGGGTCAGGTCACGGGACGACTGCAGGAACACGTCCGAGCGAGCGGCCAAGTCGCGAAGGATTCTTCGACCCCCGTCCGTCTTGAGGTCGAGTACGATGCTTCGTTTGTTTCGATTCGCTGACAGGAAGAGCATCCCGTCTGTCCCCCAGAAAGGAGGGCCCCACGCGCGGGCCGGATCACCCCCGGGGGGCTCGACTTTGATCACCATGGCACCCAGATCACCCAAGATCTGCGCGCAGAAGGGACCGGCGAGATTCTGCGTGAGGTCACAAACGCAAACGTCGGAGAGGGGACCCATCAGGTGCCGGCCGCAGCGGTCTCGGGCCTAAAGGAGGCGGGGATTTTCCACGGCGCGGAACCTAGGCGCGCGGAGAGCCGCGACGCAAGCGAGGAACAGAAGCACCGCGTTAGCAGAACGCGGGGTCGGCGGCCATGTGCCTCGAACCAGGCAGGATCGGAAGTGTACCTACCGATCGCTGTTGGCCGGAAGCGGTAGGTGGCCTGTTGCTCGATTGCCCCGTGTCGTATGATTATGCGTTATATTCGCATGATTATGTAGTCACGCAGAGAGTGCCGGCATAGGGAATCGGAGATGGAAGTGCAGCCAAACAGGGTGGTACTGGCATATAGTGCCGGCCTCGATACCGCCTGTATCCTGAAGACTCTGATCGATCGCGGCCACGAGGTAATTGCGTATGTCGCGGACGTGGGCCAGAAGGAAAACTTCGAGGAAATCGCGGATCGCGCGCGAAGAACCGGTGCGCAAGCGGTCTTTGTCGAAGATCTTCGCCGTGAGTTCGTGGCGGACTTCATATTTCCGGCCGTCGCCGGGAATGCCGTCTACGAAAACCGTTATCTCCTGGGGACCGCCCTGGCCAGACCAGTCATCGCGAAGCGGCAAGTAGAGGTCGCCCTCGAGGAGGGGGCAGGCGCGGTGGCCCATGGAGCAACGGGAAAGGGAAACGATCAGGTCCGGTTCGAGCTCGCTTTCGCAGCGCTGGCGCCCAGGCTTAGGGTCATTGCGCCATGGAAGGAAAGGGAGTTCCTGGGGCGTTTTCAGGGACGAACGGACCTGCTGGCATTTGCCCGAGCGCAGTCGATTCCGGTGGAGGCCACGGCAGAAAAGCCCTTCTCGAGCGATGAGAATTTGATGCACCGATCGTACGAGGCGGGGGTCCTCGAGGACCCAGACGCCCCTGCTCCGGAGGATATGTTCAAACTGACTCGATCCCCGCGAGAAGCCCCGGAGTCACCTGCTCACCTTGCCATCGACTTCAAGGATGCCAGACCCATTAAGGTCGAGAGCCTTGACGACGATACAGTTCACACGGACCCGGTCGAGCTCTTCGAGTACCTGAATACGATAGGGGGGCTACACGGAATTGGCAGGACTGACATGGTCGAGAACCGGTTCGTGGGAATCAAGTCTCGCGGAGTCTATGAGACCCCGGGAGGCACGATTCTACATCACGCGCTCCGAGACCTCGAGGGTATGGCGATGGACCGGGAAGTACTCCGCCTCCGCGACATCCTGTCGCCCCGGTTCGCAGAGCTGATCTACAACGGATTCTGGTTCTCACCGGAAATGGATTTCATTCGAGCTGCCTTTCGGCAGTCCGAGAAGCTCATCGACGGGCGTGTTCGAGTCGAGCTCTACAGAGGGAATGTTGCCTCTCTTGGGAGATGTTCGTCCACCTCGCTCTACGACCAGGAGCTGTCCTCCATGGACATGGCGGGGGGTTACAACCAGGAAGACGCTCAAGGGTTCATCCGTATCAATGCGTTGCGGCTTCGCGCCCATAAGCTGATCCTCCGAAAAACGGGAGGAGAGTCGAGCCAACGCTGACTTTCTCCGGTTCAGCACCATCCAGCACATTCACGGCCGACCGTATGATCGTTCCCACCACCCTTCCTCTGGAACGTGACCCGGCTCACTGCATTGTCTCGATCTGCTCCAGTGCGAGGTCGAACTCTTGGCGTACCCATGGGTCCTCCTCACGCTCGATGCCGCGTGCGAGGGCCCCGCGCGCATCGTCAGATCCTACTCGACCGAGGCCCCACGCCGCGTGTCCGCGAACGAGCGGGTCTGGATCGGAAAGCGCGGCGGCAAGAGCGGGAACCGCCTTGCGAGACCTCCAATTGCCCAGTGCGACCGCCACGTTGCGAAGAAAGCCGGATCGGCCGGCCCTGCGGATCGCGGACCCCCGCGAGAATGACTCCCAAGAGGCGGCGTCCATAGCCATCAAGTCGGTAAGCGCGGGTCCGTCGGTTCCGGGGTGAGCTTCACTTAGTGGATCCAGCGAGTCGCCGCCGGTTCCCTCCGGCTCCACACCGACAGGCCGTTGCCCGGGACCTCGGGCAGCGTATCCGGGATCACTCGCCGAAGTAGCGAACCGGCCGTTGAACGGGCAAACCTCCTGGCAGATGTCACACCCATAGATCCGGTTTCCGATAAGGGGTCGGAGCTCCATGGGGATCGGGCCGGCATGCTCAATCGTGAGGTATGAGATGCAGCGGGAGGCATCCATCACGGGTGCTCCCGCAGGGTCGCGGCCCAGAAGTGCTGAAGTGGGGCAGACGCTAAGGCACTCCCGACAGCTCCCACAGTGATCTCGCTCGATGGGCGCGTCCGGTTCGACCTCCGCGCCTAGCAGGAGGACGCCGAGAAAGAAGTACGATCCGCGCTGGGGGTGAATGAGCATCGTATTCCGCCCGAACCAACCCAATCCGGCCCGCTCGGCAAGTTCGCGTTCCAGGATGGGCCCAGTATCCACATACGCCCGCCCCGGTACCGTCTTTCCCTCGGAGTCCTCAAACCGCCTGTGTATACGCTCCAAGCCACGCTTCACGACCCGGTGATAGTCGCGCCCTCGCGCGTAACGAGCGACGACGCCCCGACTCGGTTCCTCGGGGACTCCTTCAGGATCCTGCTGGTGGTAGTTGTGCCCAACGACGAGCACGGATCGGACCTCGGGCATTACGCCGGTAAGGTCGGCTCGTCGGGCCAGCGCCGAGGGTCGTTCCAGGTACGTCATCGAACCGTGGCGTTCGGCCTCGAGCCACGACTCCAGGAAGTCCATGTGCTCGGACAGATCGGGTCGGCAGATTCCTGCGAGCTCGAACCCCTCCTCTCGAGCCAAACGCTTCAGCACATCTGCCCTAGTCACCTGAGGTCTCGCCGTTCGAGTATCGCCGGCCCTTCCACTCGACTCTGCGCTCCCCGCGCCACCCGCTCCGGATGGCAATCAGCCCCACAAGCGCCGCTCCGACCGGGTATAGGAGCGCATACCCCCGCGAGACCTCAAAGCGAGAGTAGACTCCGGCCCACACCCCGCATCCGATGAGCGTCACGACTACGGACCAGGCCAGTAGAGCCGGTCGATGAGGTCCTCCCGCAAGTGCTGTCCCACCAAGCCCCACGAGAATCCCAGCCGGGAGGAGCCACACCAGGGCCACGTACCCAATGATGCCGGTAAGCGCCAAGCGACCCCACCATCGCGCGGATTGCTTGGCGCCGGTCGCCAGATTCTTCGTCCACCCATCCAGCACCTCACCAAGGGGATTGGTACATGCGGGTCGAGAACCTGGTCTGCTCTGTTCGAAGGCTGAGTCGGTAACCGTGTCCCGTAAGAAGCTGCGCGAGCCGAAGATCCTCGACCACCTCTCCTCGGACGGCTCGATGTCCACCGACGTCCTCGTATACGTCCCGCCTCACCAGAATGTATTGGCCATTCGCGATCGCATCATGCCGTTGTTCATGCCCCAGGGGTCGCGCGAGTCGTCGATATCGCAGTCCGAGGAGAGTGAACATCTGAGGCTGCACGAGCCGCTCCCAGAAGCTTCCGAGTTCCTGACGCCCCAACAGTGAGAGTGCAGAGGCGTGGTCTTCCTCCAGGGCCGAGACCGCACTCCTCAAGAGCGAAGGGGCGTGTCGCGTGTCGGCGTCCGTGAAGAGCAGCAGCTCTTCCTCCGCACCCCTCGTTCCTTGCACACACGCCCACGGCTTACCGAACCAGCCCGACGGGAGGGGCTCCCCCGAGATGATGTCTATGGTCCTTGCGTTGCCGTGAGGGATGCTCTGCGCCAGCTTGGCCGTCTCATCGGTGGAACGGTCGTCGATAAGCGTGATGGCAAAGTCCGGGTATTCCTGGGTGGCGAGGGAACTGAGGCAGGCCTCGATGTTGCGTGCCTCGTCTCTTGCTGGAACTATGATCCGTACCGCAGGGACACCATCCATTCCGGGCGTGAGGAAGGCATCGGCGGAGGGGAGAGCTCTCGGCTCACGCACGCCTGCAACCACGATTCCCGCGACCACCGCCCACGGAAGGACGGCGAGGCCAACTAGCCAGAGCACGATCGGCTACCGCTCCCGCACCCTCACCTCGTCGGCGACTCGATCGCTCGGGTAGAGGACCACGCGATCTCCCTCTGCCACCCCCGACAGAATCTCAGCCGCATCGGGTGTCCGGCTCCCGACCTCCACCTGCGTCTCCTCGACGCGGCTGTCGCCGATAAGAAAGACTGCCCATCCTTCACCGGACCGGAACACTGAGCCTGAGGGAAGGCGAAGAACGTTCTCCAGACGGTTGATCAAGACTCGAGCTTCGACCCGGAACCCGTCTCCAAGAAGGTCCCACCCGGCCCCCTTGGGATCTAAGATTACGTTCACCCGTTGCTCCTCTATCCCTAGCGCGGAGATCTGCGTGAATGCGGACGGCTCCACCATCCGTACGCGGGCACGAAGGACCTGATCTCCCCCCCAACCAGTGATCTCGGCCTCCAATCCAGGTCTCAGCCTAACCGCGTCCGCCGAAAGAAAATCCACTACGACCTCGATCGCCTGAGGGTTTCCGATCTCCAGCACCGGCTCCCCCGCGAGTACTGGCCCCGAACTCTCTCGCACGACCCGAAGGACGTTTCCCGAGGTCGGAGCGGCGACGGCCACGGTCTGGTCACCCGCACCAGCAGGGCGCTCCAGAGCGAGGCGGAGATCCTCCACCTCCCCCCCTGCTGCCTGAATCCTGAAGCCAGTTGATCGGACTTCAGCTTCTCGGGCACGAACAAGCGCCTGGGCCCGCTCGAGGCCCGCCACAGTTCCGGCCCCGGTCTCGGCGAGCACCTCTTGTCGCAGTAGTTCCTGTCTCGCGTCAACCGCGCCCGCCTCGGAGACCTCCAGCTGGGCACCTGCTGCATCTAGGGTGGCCCGCGCTGCCTGGAGTCGCGCGCGTAGCTGAGCCCGAGTTCGGACGTCGGGAAGCGGCACCTCGGGCGAAGCCACTCGGAACAGGAGGCCTCCTTCATCGATGCGATCTCCACCCACGTGCTCGACTCGGAGCAGGGTTCCGGAGATCGGAGCCGAGACTAGATATCGGTCTCTCACGCGGGTGCGGCCGTTTTCCTCCACGGCAACCTCGAGAAGCCCTCGCTCTACGGTCACGATGTCCACAGGCACCGCCTGCGGCCGCAGTGCGAGCACGATACTTGCGGGGATTGCCAGCCCCAAAAGGATCAGGAGGAGTGTCCGCAGCCAGCGCGGCGCCTCCCAACTTCGGGGCACCATGCTCTTCAGAGTCGACCGGTCGTATATCTCGGCCATCGAGGTCAGCCTCTACTCACTGGACTTGAGCACCGCGATCAGATCAAGGTGGTCGAGCTTCCGGCGCACGAACAGTGCACTGACGACTCCCGCGACGATCACCACCAATGCGGCGTATCCGAAGGTCCACGGCGTGAGAACCACTGGCAGTCGATAGCGTTCGGGGTCAACGGTGCTTGCGATTCCTGCGGACAGCCAATACCCGATTAGCAGTCCCAGAGGGATCGCCAGAAGTACCTGAACGGCAAGCTCTCCGAGGAGGATCGAAGAGATTTCCCGGCGGGTGAACCCCTGGACTCTCAGAACTGCAAGATCCCTCGCCCGCACCGATAAGGCCACGCGCGCATTGTTGTAGACGACGCCGGCAGCAATCACCGCGGCGAAGGCTGAAATGATCAACATCATGATGATCAGCAGATCAGCGCTCTGTTCCCGGAATCGTTGAATGATCGCGTCCCTACGAGTGACGTTGCCGACTGCTGGCACCCCCGCCAGCCGCAGCTCCAACTCCCCGAAGCTGCCGCGCTCAGTGCTGAGAAGCGCTTGCGAGACGCGGGGTCCCTCTCCTAACAGCCTGTTCAGATCTGTCAGAGCCATGTGACCCTGAAGCCCGAACATCTCGTCTACCAACCCTGTAATCTGGATCCGATGTTCGCGGGATCGGCCTTCCCTGAGTTCTATTCGGACCGAGTCCCCGGGCGACACGTGGAGAAGCTCCGCCAGCTTTCGAGTAATCACAAACCCCCCCTCCGGTAGCCGCGAGACCTGACCTCGATCATCTACAAGCTGTCTCAGCTGCGAATCCATCGGGTAGCCCTGGATAGCGGCATCCCTCCAGAGGTGTCCGGACCGAATTCGCGCAGCGGTGACCCTTAGGCCTTCAGCGCGGGTCACTCCCGGAAACTGGAGGAGCTCCCGAATCCCCCGCTCCGTGACGGGACCCGTGAAACCGACCGTGACGTCTTCCCGCCAAGCCCGATAGAACTGGTGGTCGATGAGGAAATCGAGTGCGTCGCCCGACCATCGCCCCACTACCAGAAGTCCCACAGCCATCGCGATTCCGAGCGACGACAGAGCCGGCCTCAGCGGGCGTCGACCGATCTCGCGAACGACCATTCGACCCGAGGGTCCGACCAGGCGCCCCACGCCCAAGCTCTCCAGAATCGTCGGGCGGTAATGCGCGGGCGGTTCCGAGCGCATGGCTTCGGCCGGAGCCAGCCGCAACACCTGCCACAGGCTCAGGCCTGCACCAAGGAATCCCGCACCAATTGCGATCCCGGCCGAGATGGCCATGTCCATCACACGAACGCGAAACTCCAGCGCTGGGAACCCGAAATAGTTCCCATAAAGGTTCGTCATCCCAGAGCCCATCCACCATCCCAGCGCGAGCCCCAGGGCGGCGCCCGTAAGCACAATCCCCGAAGCCATTTGCAGGTAGTGGACCCCTACCTCCAAATCTCGATATCCGACCGCTTTCAACGTGGCGATCTGGGTCCGCTGCAGTTTGAGGGTCCGGGATAGCACGAGGTTCAGCAGGAAGGCCGCGACCCCTAGGAAGATCATGGGAAGAACCATCGCGAACTGCCCGAGCTGCTGGAGTTCCCCGTTCAGGATGTAGTTGGAGGGCTGCAGATCCCGACCCACCAAGCCCAACCCGCCGTACGGCTCTAGTAGGGCATCGACGCGATCTTGGACCTCCCGCAACGACGCGTTGCGATCGAGGCGGAAAACAACACCGTTGAAGCTGTTCTCCATCTGGAAGGCGGGCGCAATCGCCTCTCGATCCATCCACAGCACCGCAAAACGGTCGTCGTCGGGAATCAGCTCAGCGGCGGACGATACGGGGAAAACAAACTCAGGGGAAGCCCCCACCCCAACCACCCGCACGGACCGGAGATTCCCCTCCATGACCACCCTGATGGTGTCGCCTAAACCGATCTCCCACCGCTCGGAAAAGCTTTCGAGAAGGATTGCCTCTTCGGCGTCTCCAGGATTGGGAAATCTGCCCTCCTGGAGAAGCAGGTCATTCAATGGGGGCTGACCGCTCGAGGGAAGGCTGACCACTTGCCCGATGGGTGGCTGAGCCAGTCCTTCCATAAGGATTCGCACTGGCTCGGTCACCCGTGCGTACGCCATGGCCACCCCAGGGACGGCTTCGAGTCGATTACGGATCCGGTCGGGTGCCCGTTCGAGTGACACGAAGGCATCGCCGAAGCGGTAACGCTCGTAGTACGCGTCTCGGGAGTCTACCAGAGACTGCCAGGTGGAGCGCAGCGTAATGAACCCGGAAATGCCCGCCGCTATGACGAGAGCGATCGTGATCCCTTGGCCGAGCATCGTCCGGAGATCCCTGATCAACTTCCGACGCAGTGCACTCACCACCGAATCTCCGCCGCGGGTGTCCGATGGTCCCTCACCCGCTCCTCCTGCACCCTGCCATCGTGGAGGGTCACCACCCGCTCCCCCATCTCCCCGATCGAAGCGTTATGGGTGATGATGGCCGTCGTGGTCCCCAGTTCTCGATTGATTCGCTCGAGGATTTCCAGCACCACAACGCCGGTAGTGTAGTCGAGCGCTCCCGTGGGCTCGTCACAAAGCAGAATCTCCGGCTGCTTCGCTATAGCGCGGGCGATGGCAACGCGCTGCTGCTCGCCCCCTGAGAGCTGTGAGGGAAAATGGTCCAGACGCGCACCCAGCCCGACCAGGTCCAGGGCCTGTGCCGGCTCCATCGGAGCCCCGGATATGTCCGTCACGAGCGCGACGTTCTCCCGCGCCGTGAGAGAAGGCATCAGGCTATACAGCTGGAAGACGAACCCAACGTGGTTCCTTCGGTAGCTCGTGAGCTCGCTGTCAGAGGCCTGTGTGAGCTCCTGCTCGCGGAAGAATACCTGACCCGCGCTCGGATTATCGAGCCCCCCAAGAATGTTCAGAAGCGTTGATTTCCCACTACCGGACGCCCCAAGCAGGACCATGAACTCGCCTTCACGGATAGCCACATCGACGCCACGGAGGGCATGGACATCGACTTCGCCCATCCGGTACGTCCGGGTTACCCCACGCGACTCGAGGATGGGGCGGCTCACCCCCTCTTCGGGGTCCATCGATCACCGTCCCTCGAGCGATATTTGTCGAGAGTCCGGCTGAGCGCGTCGTCCAGATCAATCCCTTGCTCGTTCGCCAGTACAATCAGCACGAAGAGCACGTCGGCAAGCTCGAGAGCCAGATCCTGTTCGAGCTCCTCACTCTTCTTGAGCTTCGCCCCGAATCGGTGATTGAGCTCGCGCGCCAGTTCGCCGACCTCCTCGGAGAGCCGCGCCAGGTTCACAAGCGGGGGCCAGTAGCCCTCCTCGAACCCGGATATCCACTCGTCCACCTGCCTTTGGGCCTCACTCAGCTCCATCTGACCCTCGTCAGTCCAAAGGCCGAATCACGAGTTTCCCGAACACCTTGCCGGTCTCCAGCAGACGATGCGCCTCCGAGGTCTGATCCAGGGGCATGATTCTGTCGATGACGGGGCTCAGGCTCCCCGAGAAAACCATCCTCATTACCTCACGAAACTCGCTCCGGCTCCCAGTCGTGCTACCAAGGATGGAAAGCTGCTTCCAGAAAATGTGTCGCAGATCCGTCATCACGTGCGGTCCGCTGGTCGCTCCATAGGTCACAAGCCTTCCTCCGACGTCGAGCGCCTTGATCAAATCATCCCAGGCCGCCTCTCCAACCGAGTCGAGCACCAGGTCAACCCGGCGTTTTCCTGTCGCCTCTCGGATCAGATCGCCGAGCTTTCCCCGAGTCCTGTCGATCACGACGTGCGCCCCAAGCTCGCGGAGCTTCTCGCTGTGCTCTTCGCCCGCAGTGACGGCGAAGACGGTGGCTCCGGCCCGCACGGCGATCTGGGTTCCCGCGCTCCCGACTCCGCCCGAGCCGCCAGTTATCAAAACGCGCTCGCCGGGCCTCAAGCCGCCTCGGCTGACCAGAGCTCGCCAAGCGGTCACGAACACGAGGCCAGCCGCCGCGGCGTCCTCGAAGGAAACGGCCTCTGGAAGCTGCATGAGGTTGTCGGCCGGTACCACCACATACTCGGCCAACCCTCCCTGGGTGTGCTCCCCGAGCACCCGGAACTGCGGATTCGCCAGATCGTCGCCCCGTCGCGCCCCTTCATACCATTCCCAATCGAGGGACGGATCCACGACGACCCGGGTGCCGGGCGGAACGCCGTCCACCCCGGGACCGAGGTGATCTACCTCACCGGCAATATCCGACCCGCCGATATGAGGCATCGGAATCGAGATGGGCAGCCCCCGTCTTAGCCAAAGATCCAGGTGGTTGAGCGAAGTCGCTCGCACCCGGATCCGCACCTCGCCCGGGCCGGGTTCGGGTTGCGCGACGTCGGATACACTTAGGACTTCAGGCCCGCCATGCTCGGAGAATACTGCGGCCCGCATGCGTATCAGCGGCGGCTAGGGTCGAGCGCTGGCGACGGGGGTAGGAACCGACTTGTTCTCTCGGCTTCCGTCACCAATTTGGCCCTCTACGTTGTATCCCCAGCAGAGCACGTTCCCTGAGGGGGTGCGTCCACAGTTGTGAGAGCCGAAGGCCTCGATCTGGCTGAATCGGTCGAAGCCTGATACGGGGACTGGAGCACTTCTGGCCTGACTGGTCCCATCTCCTAACTGACCGTAAACGTTCGTGCCCCAGCACATGGCGCCGCCATCTACAGTGAGACCACATGTGTGGACCCCTCCCGCAGCGACCGACGCAAATCTCGCTGTCGTGGCGACCGGCTGAGGCGCCGATCTTCCTGCATTGGTCCCATCTCCGAGCTGGCCGCTGTCATTTGCGCCCCAGCATAGGATTCGATCGTCGTCGGCGAGGCCACAGGTGTGCGCATTCCCTGCTGCCATGGCCCGGAATCGGTACCCCCCTCCCACGGGCACGGGAGTGGGGCTGGACCCGTCCGCACTGGTACCTAGCTGCTCGGAGGCATTCGCCCCCCAGCAGAACGCCCGGCCTTGGCCGTCCAGACCACACGTATGCTGCCAACCCGCTGCGATCCGAGTATACGCGGCGTTTCCGTTCACCCGCGTCGGAACATTCCGTTGGTCTCGAGATCCATCTCCGAGCTGTCCGCTGTCGTTCGCCCCCCAACAAAGGACCGCGCCGCCACGCTCTATGCCGCAGGTGTGACCGACCCCTGCAGACAGCGCGATGAACCTCCCCGAGCCGGACACCGGGGTGGGCTGAGACGCCGATTCTCTGCTGCCCGTGCCTAGCTGACCCTGACCGTTGGAGCCCCAGCAGAATGCCTCGCCGTCCAAGCTTAGGGCACAGACATGACCGAGGCCGGACACTACGCGGGCAAATGTGCCTCCTAGCACCAGTTGGCTCGGGACGAGTCGCCCGACCGAAGAACCGTCCCCGAGCTGTCCACCGGCATTGCCGCCCCAACACACCACCGAGCCGTCGAAGCCCAGGGAGCAGCTATGCGTGCCACCGGTCACAACGGACGGGACAGGCGCAAGCCCAGCCGATCGCGCCGTAGCCTCGAACCTGACGCCGACCCCCGGCGCTCCGTCCACTTCTGCGGAAACGCTCTGGATCCCGAGCGCCAGCCCGAGCTGCCACGTCGACCTCGCAGTGCCATCGATTGCAGTAGTCGCTGAAACCGGCGAGACCTGACCTTCCCCACTCTCGATAACAAATCGTACTCCGACTCCTGGCACCGGGGATCCAGTATCGTCCAACACTCGGAGAGCCAGAGTCTCGGTAACCTCTTCGCCCACGGTGCCCTGCTGGGTGGCACCACTCACGATTTCCGCCTGCGCGGGAACGGGGAGCGCAAGCCCAACGCCCTCGACAAACGACAAGAACACCGCCCCTTCGTCCTCCAACCCCTCGGCCCAGCCAACCAGCATCTGTCCCTCTTCCTCTTCCCCACCCAAGGTCCACCGCGCACTCACTGTCCCGTCGACGCCACTGAGGTCACTCTCGGGTGCGGACGTTCCTCCGCCAGAGATCACCTCGAACACGATAGGAACTCTGGCAACACCTAGCCCCTCGCGATCTGTCACCCGAACGACCAACGGGACGGGGAGAGTCGTACCGGAGGGCGCCACTTGCCGATCCCCATCCAGAACCTCAAGCGACGCAGGTATTCCTATCATCGATGCGACTTGATCTGGAGTCGCCTGCTCCGGCCCAAGGGGGATCCTAGCAAGGTCACCGTCAGAAGCTGTTCCCGGCAGCCCAACCCTATCCTCGGTCGTGCCGACACCCTCAAATGCTCCCTCACCGGCCACACCACCTGGACCGCCGCCGGTACCGATCGCCAATAGGCCCGCCCCGACGAACGCGACGGTCACCACACCGGCACCCAACAGTACCCGTCGCCGTTTCTTCGGCTCAGACCCGACGGCCGGCTCCCATTGATCCGGATCCTCTGGCGCTGGCCCTCGGTCGCCAGCATCAACCGTCCCCACCTCGGCCCCCAGCTGGGTAACCGCGGTCTCCATAGCCTCGAGGCGAGCCTCCCAGTCCTGCGCTTCTTCGACCTCACCCTTGGCGGGGGACGCAAGGGGGGGGAGGGTCGAGCCCTCCGCCAACGCCTCGAGAAACTCACCTGCGTTGTTCCACCGATCGGCCGGCTTCTTTCGAATCGCCTTATTGATGGCCTCTATCAGGTTCGCGGGCACATCGGGTCGGAGGCCAGAAATCGAAGGGAGCTCCTCATGTTTTTGTTTGTAGATGACGTTGTACAGGCCTTCGCCCGCCCAAGGCTGCCGGCCCGTCAGAATCTCATATCCCACTAGGCCAAGGCTATAGAGGTCGCTCCGGCCGTCCAGCTCCTTCCCATCCACCTGCTCTGGCGACATGTAAGCGGGGGTCCCAATGGCGGTCCCCGGCATCGTCAGCCCCGAGTCGCTATCCCAGGCTCGCGCGATACCGAAGTCGGCGAGCCGCGCGAGGCTAAGCGCTTCATCCAGATAGATGTTCTCGGGCTTGATATCGCGGTGCACGATCCGTTGAGCGTGCGCATACTGAAGCGCGCTCCCGAGATCCCTGAGAATCCGCTCTGCATCTAAAGGGGGCAGGGGGCCCTTCGCCTGGATCCGATCCTTGAGGGTCTGACCGGGCATGTACTGCAGGATCAACGTAAGCCCGTTCTCGCCGAGGCGTCTCGTACCCAGAAGCATCACAATGCTCGGATGCTGCAGCTTCCCGATCGTCCTGGCCTCGCGTAGTAGTCTGGCGATGGCGTCCTCGTCGCGGACATATGCTGGGCGTATGAGCTTGATGGCAACATCGCGCCCGAGCTCGCGGTCCCGTGCCAGGTATACGACGGCCGTTCCCCCTCGCCCCAACTCTCGAACGAGCTGGTAATCCTTTGCTAGCTCGGGAATATGGGGAAGATCTCCCGGTCGTTCCTCAGACATCAGTAGCTCCCTGGGACTGGGCGCCGCCAAGCCTCATCGCTGCGACACCGACATTGTCCTTGCCGCCTCTCAGGAGAGCTTCTTCGCCGAGAGCGCGAGCCAGGTCTCGAATGTCGGCTGTCCGTGCTACGAGATCGATAATGTCGAGTTCCTCCAGGACTCCGTGCACGCCATCCGTACATAGAATAACGATGGATGATACAGAGGCGTCATTCCCGCTGAACATGTCGATATCCACCGAAGGCTCCACGCCAAGGCTTCTCGTCACCGCACTCTTCCACGGTGATCGCTTTGCCTCCTCCACGGACATGCGGCCCGCTTGCACGGCCTGGTTCGCTTTCGCTACGCCATCGCGTAGTCGCGAGCCGTCTGTGAGCGCCGCGATCAGCGCCTCGAGCGCCACGTGGCTTGCGACCCCACCCTCCGAATGGGACCCCATTCCATCACATACCGCGGCAAGCTCCTTTCCATCCGTGAGCGTCCTCACCACAACTGCATCTTGGTTCACCGCTCGCCGCCCACGGTCGGTATACCAAGAGCTTCGCTGAGGGAGACCGGCGACGGATTTCCCCTGATGAAAGGCAAGGGTTACCTCGCCGATCTCAATCTGGTCTCCGTCATGGAGTGGGACTTCTTCGAGATTGGAGCCCAAGGAGCGGCCGTTGTGGATCGTCGGGTTGGTGCTCGACTCATTTCGGAGAGTCCAGATCCCCTCCGCGAAGCTGAGCCTGGCATGGGTCCGACTCACGGTTTGCGAATTCAGCTGCACATGCCGGTGAGGTGGGCCTTCGACTCTCCCAAGCGTGACCTCGGGCTTGCCCCCAGGGACCCTGACGAACCGGATTTCCGCTCCGGTACCGGGCCCCCGCGTGATTTCGAGCCGGCCCGGCAGTAGCTGAAGCGTGCCGTCCGGAGGCGGTCTATCGTTCTCGATCGAGCGGTCACCCAAAGGCTGTGTCGTAGGAGTGCCCGATGGGCCGTGGGGCAACACCGAGGCGGCTGGGTCGGAGGCCCGGACCTCTTCCCGTGTGAGCGTCATGCGCTCGGTCGGAGGAGGATCCACTGCAAAAGGCTCCACAGAGGAAAGGGCGGCTCTCAAATCCGCGCGCTGCCGCTCAGCCTCCTCCTCTGAGTCCCACGCCAGCGTGCCGGAGGAATCGCGTTGGAGCCCTGGGGAGCCTCCCATTGGGAGGATCAGCCAACCGGGATCCGCCTCTCTCTTCCGGCGCTGAGCAATAGCCCAGACACCGAAGGAGACACCCAGCAGAACCAGTAGGAGAATCGGAATCTCCCAGGAGGCCACGAAGCACCCGACGGAGTCGAAAGCCCCCTGTGGGGCCAACGGACAGAGGCCCTCGAACAGGCCGAGACTCATCCCCATCCCTCCCCAATCATCATCGTCGGCGCGTCTTTCATCTCCGGTGTTCGAGCACGCAACTGCAAGAAGCGGGCCTCGCTCGGTGCGCCCGTGAGAAACCAGAGGATTCCGAATAATACAGAAGCCAAGCTTGCGCGACACGTAGCAATACCCGCCGGTAGTGGTACGAACTTTACCACTACCTACCCGCCGCTAGTACCCTGAAGGAGGGTACGGAGGGTCCGAGCCTGGTCAGTTGACCGTGACCGTCGCATCGTCGGTGATTGCAGAGCCGCCCAACGTGGCGGTCAGTGTTGCCGTGCCGGGTGACGTGGAGGTGAGCGTCGCCGTGTAGGTCCCGTCCCCGTTGTCACTCGTGCCGGTCACCGAGCCTAGGTTCGTCGAGATTACCACCACGTCCCCACCCGTCGTCAGGTTGTTGCTGTTCGCATCCCTCAGCTGCACCGTCACCGTCGATGACGACACCCCGTCCGATGTGATCGTCGCCGGAGCGGCCGTGACCTGACTCGTGGCTGTGGATGCTGCACCCACGTTGACCGTGACCGTCGCGTCGTCTGCGATTGCAGAGCCGCCCAACGTGGCGGTCAGTGTTGCCGTGCCGGATGACGTGGAGGTGAGCGTCGCCGTGTAGGTCCCGTCCCCGTTGTCACTCGTGCCAGTCACCGAGCCCAGGTTCGTCGAGATTACCACCACGTCCCCACCCGTCGTGAGGTTGTTGCCCCCGCCATCCCTCAGCTGCACAGTCACCGTCGATGACGAGCCCGCATCCGTCGTGATCGTCGTCGGAGCAGCCGTGACCTGACTCGTGGCTGTGGATGCTGCACCCACGTTGACCGTGACCGTCGCATCGTCGGTGATCTGCGGACCGTTCACTGTTGCGGTCAGTGTTGCCGTGCCGGGTGACGTGGAGGTCAGCGTCGCCGTGTAGGTCCCGTCCCCGTTGTCGCTCGTACCGGTCACCGAGCCCAGGTTCGTCGAGATCACCACCACGTCCCCACCCGTCGTCAGGTTGTTGCCCCCGCCATCCCTCAGCTGCACCATCACAGCGATGTCTCCACACCGTCTGCGACTATAGACGTGGCCGCCGCGTCGATGGTGGAAAGCGCTGGATCAGGCGGCCCGGCCACGAAATCGACGATGGCGGGCGCCAGCAGCGCCTGGCCGTTCACCGTCCCGCTTATTGTGGACTGCTGCGCCAGGGTGGTCGACGTCAGGATCGCGGTGTAGGTCCCGTCGAGGTTGTTCACGACCGGACCAAGGACGCCCGCCGTGGCACTGAGCGTCACTTCGTGTTGACCCGTCGTGATCGGATTTCCACGCAGGTCGTTGAGCTGAACCTCGATCCTCGATGTGTCCAAGCCGTCGGCCACAATTGCGGCCGGGACGGGCGTGATGGTGGATAGCACGAGCGAGGGCCGAGGAAGTACGGTTAGGAGGATCTCGACACTCTGCGGCGAGTTGATCGCGTCAGGAGACGAAACGATCAGCTCGGCCAGGTACTCCCCTGGCAGGAATCCGGTGTCGGAGACCAAGAGCTGAACATTCGTCGGCGCCGTGTTGGAATCCAACACGGCCTGGAGCCACCCAGTGGGATCGCCCGGACCGTACATGACCTGAATGCTAAGATTCCCGAGCGTCCCAGTGCCCCTATTCCCGACACTCACGCTTGGCGGCACGAAAACCGGAGTTGCCTCCAGAATCTCCAGCTCAAGACTCGCTGGGAGGAGCTCGATCTCCGGCGGTGGAGTACCGAACCTGAACCGAACATCGACGTCGACTGGTGGGCCGGGTGCAGTGGTCGCGGTTAGGGATATCACCGCGTCGTACACGCCGGGTATCAGCCCTTGCGGATCAACCGAGATCGTCAGCTGAGCCGGGGCGGTTGGCCCGGTGAGCACCGCCTGTAGCCAACCGGCTCCCGAACCGGGCTCGTAACGAACCACTGCCTGTAGGCCGGAGAGGACACCACCTCCTGCATTGGTTACGCTCACTCCTTGAGGCGGCGGGTCTGCCTGCCCTGCGTCGGACGCGAAACTGACGACTTCTGAGCTCACCTCAATCGTCGGGGGCGCTTCCCCTACCTGGAGCACTACCCTAATCATCTGGGGGGAATTTCCTGCAACCGACGAGCTGATCTGCACGGAGGCCTCGTGGATTCCTGAGGGCAAAAGCTCGGGAAGCACCCGAATGTTGACCGTGGCCGGCGCCGTGGTGGAAGTGAGCTCGGCCTCCACCCATCCTTGAGGTCCGGTTGGCGAATACGAAACGTCTACATCGAGCCCGGAGAGCGTGCCCTCTATCCCATTGGTGACTCCAACGGGCACAGTCGGGGTCGGTGCACCGGCAAACTCGCTCTCGAACTGGACCTCGGACGGCGAGAGGACGATCTGCGGACGCTGGATCACCGTTACCGAGGCTGATCCACTAACCCCCTCAGCCGTGGCTCTTATAGTCGCGGACCCGGCGTTCAATCCACGTACGAGTCCTGCAGCACTCACGGACGCGATGTTGGGGTTCGTGCTCGACCAAACGACCGTGCGTCCTTGGAGGGTGCTCCCCGAGGCGTCCTGCGGGCGCGCTGACAACTGCTCCGTATCGTTGACGAAGATGATGATTTGCGGCGGATTGACACTCACGACGACGATTTCCACCGCCGTGACGCTCGTGGACTCACATCCTCCGGCGGCGATCGCGCTCAACAGAAGGACGAGTCGTCTGACGCCTCGGACCAGCGATCGTTTCATTGACGTGTCACCCGCGATACGGGGCAATGGACGTTCCTCCACGACCGAAAACGCCTACTGAACCGTGAAGGTGACGGAAACCGTACCGTTAGCCCGAGGCGCCGAAGTAGAAGTCACCTCGACCATCGCAACGTATGTGCCAGGCACTAGGAATTGCGCACTCCCGGAAAGCTCGAGAGTCGTGGGAGCCTGAGCATTCGCGAAGCTCGTCGAGAGCCACCCCTCCGCCCCACCCGAAACGTAGGATACACTCGCGGTAAGGCCTGCCAGGACTCCGCCGCCCACAGGTTCTACCGCCACGTCTTGCGTGGCTGGTTGGAAGGCCCCAGAGGGTGCTACGAGAAGGACAGCCGAAGGACTGAGCGCGACGCCAGTCTCAACTTGGAGCTCGACTTCCACCGTTTGTGGGCTGTTCAGGGCGGAAGGATCCGTGATCGTCACCGTGCCCCGGTAGGTACCCGCATTCAGATTCGACAGGAACGCCTGTACCAACAGGATGGTGGGTGCCCCGGTGCTTTGGAGCGAGGCTACCAGCCACTCTTCACTCTCCGAGCCCTCGCTCTCCACTGACGCGAAAAGGCCGGAGAGCGTCCCATTCCCGGAGTTTTCGACCAGGACAGCGATCTCGATCGGCGCCTCTCCCGAGGTCCCCTGCAGCTGCAGGAGCTGCGACGAGAGGGCGATCGTGGGCCCTTTGAGAACCGTGACGGGGAGAGAAGCCTGTAGGCTCTCCACCTGGGCACGCGCGAAGGTTACGCCCGCCGACACTCCCGTCAGCGTTCCTGTCGAGCTGACCGAGGCCACCCCGGGGTCTGCACTAGTCCACGTCACCGGTCTTCCCGAGAGCGGTTCGCCGTCGGGGCCCGTCAAGCGAGCCTCCAGATCCTGCTCTTCGCGCTCGAGGAGCGTTACCTGGCTGGCGGGGCAAGGAGACATCTCGACGCAGATTTCGAGGCCGGCGAGCGGAATCACGTTTACGATCGTCTTCTTGCAAGCCGCCACCAGGCCTGCAGAAAGGGATCCTACGAGCAGAGCCAAAAAGACCCTGGCGACGGGGGATCCCACGATCAGGGCATCAGGTCTAAGCCGGTCTTCCGAGCGTCCGGCTCGGAGCCCATCGACGATCAGAAGCGTACCTCCAGCTCGGCTCGGAGCCCGCGACCGGCATGATCATAGGCTGGTTCGACCCTGAGCGTCGGCTCCGACCCGCGCATAAATAGCATGGGAAGCGACCCTTCCAACCCGCCACCGTCGGAGAGCTGGATGGCGTCCTGTCTCGCACCCCTGGATGCATGAATCGCCCCCAGAACAGTGATCGCAGCAGCCGCTACGAGGCCGGGGACTAGCAGGGGCCGCTGCTCAGTTGGCGAGAAGCCCTCCCCCGGTGGACACGCCCCGTCAATGGGCGGAACCTGGCAGCTTATCTGGATTTCCCGATGCAAGACAGCAAACCCGGCGCTTGTTGCTGCCGCGCCAAGCACGAGAACCCCCATGCCCGGTCTTCCTGTATAGAAGTGCCCCATCCCCGGGATGAAAAGCCCACTCACCAGCGCGGTGCTCGGACTGTATTCGGCAAGCGGCCCGATCTCGTCCAGCAACGCCTCGATTTCTGCGCGATCCTCTGCGTCGGGGGCCACCTCCAAATAGAATTCGAGATCGGCCACTCCGGCCGCGTCTCGACCTGAAGACAGATAGGCCACGGCCCGGTTGAAGTGAGCCTGGTCCCAGTCTGGCCGCTCGACCAGAGCGCGGGAAAAGTCGAGGACCGCCTCGTCGAAGTCCCCGAGCTCGAACGTCCTGATCCCATCTTCGAGCGCCGTGCGGCCCGGCCCAGCGCCGAGTGCTCCCACTTCGGTCCCTATCCGCTCGATGCGTGCCTCCACGTCGTCCACCTCGGCGGCGTCGGGATCGATCCCGAGGAACCTGCAGTACTCCGAGAGGGCGGCCTCGTGCTCCCCCCCGGCCTCGAGCTGGCGACCGAACACATAGCTGATCGCGGAAGAAGTCCGGTCCAGCGCAGCTGCCTCTCCCAAAAGTGAGCGCGCCCTTTGTACATCGCCCAGAATGGCAGCCTGATTCGCCTCCGCCGTGAGACGTTGAGCTTCTGCTGCCGCTTCAGCCGGTGGAGCCGACTCCGCCTGGAAGACGTAACCCCGCGCCTCGCACGCGTTCGAGGGAAGTGGGGGTAGGTCCGTCTTGAGCGGGAGCTCCTGCCCACGAACATCTGCAACGCAGTGGGCAGCCAAGGCCGCGGTTGTCAGGCCGATGATCGATGCGATTCGCACGAAGTCACCGCCTCCAGAAACGGAAGTTCACGCCGGGGCTTGGCCCATCGCTAAACAAATCCCGGACGATAACCGTGTCGGAAAGCTGCCTGCCCCACAAGTACTTGTCCGGTATCGCAGATCTCCGGAGGAACAACTGTTCTCTCTCTCGGGTCCTCCACCCAGCGGAACCGGAGCTAGAGGTTGATCCTTTACACTGCCCCCGCCCAAGTCGACTTCGACCCCCGGGGTGGAGAAGGAGGTGACTCATCGACCCTACCATCGACGGCATCCGAGAAGAGTTCGGACGTTACCGTGCTTTCGCGGAGAGAGCGTTATCTCGGCTGGATGACGATGCCTTTCTCTCCGTCCCGGCCCAGACGTGAATAGCGCGGCGATCCTTGTCAAGCATTTGGCCGGAAACCTCAAGTCCCGGTGGACTGATTTCCGTACGACCGACGGTGAGAAGCCGGATCGGAATCGGGACTCCGAGTTCGAGTTGACCGCCGAGGATACTCGTGAGAGTCTCATGGCGCGCTGGACGACCGGCTGGGACCTCGTTTTCGAAGAATTGGGACGGCTAACGGAACCGGATCTTCCCCGAACGGTCCAGCTTCGTGGGCAACCGATAAGTGTGGGTGCAGCGCTTTCGCGACAGCTCGCTCACGCCGCCTACCACGTCGGCCAGATCATCATGCTCTCGCGCCAGCAAGTCGATAGCTGGGAGTCTCTCACCATTCCACGAGGTGGCTCTGCGGCTTTCTTCGAACAGATGAGAAACGGATGAAACGCCCATGAGACTTGCCACCCGCATGAGCCGGTTGGGAACGGAGACCGCGTTCGAGGTCCTCGCACGCGCAAGGGAGCTCGAACGCCAGGGTCGAGACATCGTCCATCTGGAGATCGGTGAGCCGGATTTTGATACCCCGGTGCAGATCGTCGAGGCGGCCAAGCGAGCGTTGGACGATGGCTTTACCCACTACGTCCCTGCCGCGGGGATCCCTGGCGTGAGGGAGTCGGTGGCGGATTACGTTTCGAAGACGCGAGGGATCGATGCTCGGCCGGAGGAGGTCGTGGTAACTCCGGGGGCGAAGGCCATCATCTTCTTCCCCATGCTCGCTCTTCTGGAGGAGGGCGACGAGGTCATCTATCCGGATCCCGGCTTTCCGATCTATGAATCGATGATTCGATATACCGGTGCGACGCCAGTGCCCATGCCACTTACGCTCGAACGGGAGTTCACCTTCGATCCGGATGAGCTACTCGGCAAGCTGACGGAGCGCACAAGGCTCGTCGTACTGAACTCGCCCCAAAACCCCACCGGTGGCGTCCTCCCGGCTGTGGATCTCGAGCGGCTGGCGGCCGGGTTGGCCGACCGCGATCTCATGGTCCTCTCCGATGAGGTATATAGCGAGATCCTCTATGAGGGAGACCACGTCTCCATCAGCCAGTTCCCTGGCATGAGGGAACGGACGATCATCCTCGATGGGTGGTCGAAGACGTACGCGATGACGGGTTGGAGGCTGGGTTTCGGCGTGATGCCCCCTCGCCTCGCCGAGCAGGTAACGAAGCTGCAGATCAATGCGCTATCGTGCGCGCCTGCCTTTTGTCAGGTGGCCGGTGCCGCAGCGCTGGGAATGGACCGCGGCCCAGTGCACGATATGGTGAGCGAGTTCCGGCGCAGACGCGACACCATCGTGGACGGTCTAAACTCGATTTCCGGGTTCGAGTGTCTCAGTCCGAAGGGAGCTTTCTACGTTTTCCCCCGAATCATCGAGACCGGCACTTCGGCGAGCGAACTGGAGCGGCAGTTATTGAACGAAGCCGGGGTCGCCGCACTTGCCGGAACCGCCTTTGGCAAAGGCGGTGAGGGCTTCCTTCGCTTCTCCTACGCAACATCGGTGGAGAACATCGAGCTGGCCCTGGATCGGATCCGGCGTCATCTCACCGCTGGCGCGTGATCACCCGGCGGGCGCTGAGTCCCCGATCCCCTTGCGCCGGGTGTTCTAGCTCAGCGATGGTGCCTGAGCCTCAACTCCTCCTCGAAATGCGCTCGATCTACCTGCCGGAGGTCCCGGTCGAGCCGCCTCAGCCAACGGGCTGTATGGAGATCCACCGCGAGCTCTGAGATCGTCTCTTCGACGACATCGAGTTCGATCGCGGTGTCGACCTGCAGCCGGTCCTCTGGGCCGAGATCTACTAGAATGCTGCCAGTTATGGGCTCGCCGTCGACCTCTAGCCCCCTCTGCACCTCAGCGACAACCCTTCGGAACACGGTTCAAACCGCTCGATACGGACCGGCGGGAAGACTCATCTGAGCGATAGTTGCCGGCTGCGGGTCCCCAATGGAAAGGACCACTTGTTGGACCCCGCGGGTCACCTCGATCCACTGAGATGGACGTCGCAGAACGAAGACCTGAATCCTGACCGTGAGGGTCCCCTCTATCGGCCGAGAGTCATCGGGAGCCTGAGGCGCCGGTGGTCCAGCACTCGCCACAGCAAACAGACTCTGCTGCACTAGGTTCTGGGAATGGTCGCTCACAGGCACCGAATCCGCGGCCACGACCACCTCCAGCTCACCCACGCCACCAGAGGTAAGCTCCCCACAAGCTGCTTAGCGCGAACGCGCTACATGCGAACGCACTCAAGAGTCGGATCGGCCCAATCGAGTGTCTATTCCCTTTCATCGCTCTCCCTCACATCGCCTTCGTGCCTCGCCACTGTTTGGAGGATTCGCGCCGCGGCCTCATCCATCCCGATCCGATCAAATATCTCGGCGGCCTCGCGGAGCTGAGGCAGGCCGCGACTGACGTCTCCTTCCGCCAGACGGAGATCGCCATATGCCTCGTGTGTTAGAGCCTCTTCGTAGCTCGGAAGCCCTCGCTCCCGGATCAGGTCCAGCGCCTGCTCAAGAAACACGAACGCCTCACCCTCGGCCCTTTCTCGCGCCACCTTCGCCAGAAGTCGATAGACTTCCGGCAACTTTCCCGTTACCGAGGCGGCGAGTGCCTGCGCCTCCGCCTGACGGGCACGTTCTCCGGCCTCAAGCGATCGTCCCTGCTCCATGAGAGCCTCTCCAAGATTCACACCGATCGTGACACGAGCCGTGGCGGTCCGGGCAGAGCGCAAGGCCTCCGCAAAGTGCAGCTCAGCTCCTCTCGGGTCCCCCACAGCAAGGAGGAGCAGGCCGAATCCGTTCTCCACCTCGACAGCTGCATCCGGGTCGCCCAATCCGTCTCCATCCTGGCGGGCTCTTTCTAATAGGCGTCGCGCGCCCTCTAGATCACCCGTCTTTCGTTCGACGATTGCGAGATTCTGGAGGAGCTGCCAACGCTCGCGCCGGGGCTCTCCCGTCTCGCCGAGGCGCTCGAGTGCGCGATGGTACCAGGATCTCGCTCCGGCCCATCTGCCCCGATCCACATCTATGTTTCCTCTCCCCGTCGCTGCCACGATCAGATCCTCCTCGAGTTCCAGCTCCACCGCAGCTCTCCATGACTCTTCGTAGCGGCGGGCCGCTGTTTCGATCTTCCCCAGACTTCGGGCTGCGCGGGCCGCGAGACGTAGCGCCCGTGGTGCCCGTACCAATCCTTGATCCCGTGCGACACGGTGTGCGGACAGGTACCAGGCCTCCGCTTCACGGCTGCGGCCCCTTCCTTCATCAGCCACGCCTTGGTCTATCAGGAGCCTCACGACCTCCTCCCAGTCCCTCCGGGCGATCGATTCGACCACACCGGCCGCTGTTCCGAGAACCGCTCTGATCCGGTGGGCCTCCGCCGTGCTCAGCTCAGACGCGGCGTCACTCACGCCGCTCAGCTCTATGATCCGACCACCCACGGTCCCGAGTTCTCCCGAGCCGGCCCAACGACGTTCCGGATCCGGCACGGATCTCGTCACCAGCAGGTCCAAGAACGGGCTGAGCTCCCGTACCCGGGGAAGGATCCCCAGGAGTTCGGACACCCTCAGCGGGGCGCCAGAGTCGGGACCGGACGTGGACGAGGCGGTCATGATCTCTTCAGGAATGCGCAGGGGTCGTGCCGAGATGAGATTCCGCACACCGAATCCCGGTTCTTCCGCGAACGGATTGCTCGTATAGCGCCAGAATCCGCTGATCGCATGGTCTTTCGGCCTGGGTGGGGCACATCGGATCCATCAAAGGGGGATCGACGCAGCCGTCTATCGGCTTCCCGTTGTTCGTGCAGTGCACCGAATGCGGGCACGGTCATCCGCCCCCTGAGATGGCCGCCACGTCGATTCCGTGTTCCCGAACCTTCATCGTCATCGTGTTTCGGTGAATGCCCAGAATGTGCGCGGCGTCACCCATGTGACCCGCCGTGTGCTCTAGGACGTTTCGGATGTGGTGCGCCTCCACCTCTTGGAGCGACATGGTTGCAGCGTATCCCACGCCACTGCCCTCGTCCACTGGGGAGGTGCGGGGCGCTTCTGACCCCAGATGGATGTCGGTGGAGCGAACGACCCCACCGCGCGCCAGCAAGACTGCTCGATCCATTACGTTCCTGAGCTCACGGACGTTGCCGGGCCAGGGATAGGTCCGGAGTCTGTCGCGAGCCAATCGGCTTAAGGCCGTGATAGGTCGCGCGTATCGTTCCGAAAAGCTGGAGGCGAAGTGCAGCCCGAGGGGAAGAATGTCCTCCCTCCGCGTTCTGAGAGGGGGGAGTTCAACCTCAACCACTGCAAGTCGGAATAAGAGGTCTTCTCGGAATCGGCCCGAGTCGGCGCGATCGCGCAGAGGCTGGTTTGTTGCGGCGACCACACGTGCATCCACTTGGACCGTTCCGCCACTGCCCAGGCGCTCTACCTCCCCCGACTCCAACACCCGGAGAAGCTTCGCCTGCAACGGCAAGCTCAGCTCACCGATCTCGTCGAGGAAGAGGGTCCCACCGTGCGCCCGCCCAAAACGCCCCTCGCTCGCTGAAACCGCTCCGGTAAACGCACCCTTTTCGTAGCCAAAGAGCTCGGCTTCAAGGAGCGTGTCCGGAATAGCCGCGCAGTTCACGGCTACGAATGGTCCCTCGGCTCTCGTTCCCTGCGTGTGCAGGGCGCGCGCGACGAGCTCTTTTCCCGTGCCCGATTCGCCAGCAATCAGAACTGTGGCAGGAGTGGACGCTACCCGAGCCACAACTCTAAACACGTCCATAAGAGCCGGGCTGGAGCCAACGACGAGTCCGTCCTCCGTGGGGCTGTGCGGCGGCACGCTCAGCTCGCCGGGCTCCTTTACGACCGGGCGCACCTGCTTCCTCAGCTGCTCTTCGGGAGGTGGATGCGGAAGGAGAGCAACCGACCCTGCCCGCTCCGCGGCGATCACCTGCTCGACGGAGGTTTGGCTCGAGGTCAAGAAGAGGGCGCCTGCGCTATCGGACTCAGCGATCCGTTTCGCCAACCTCTCGTCTACGGCTTCATGATCGAGCGAGAGCAGCGCGACCAGCCACGGTCGCTCGCCCAAAGCGGCAAGGAACTCGCTGGGCCCCTCGAACCACTCCACGGACACCCCGAGAGCACTCTCGATCAGCTCCCGCGTCGTGCCGGGAAGCAGAGCAAGCACTCGTGGCTCCCGCGTCGAAGTCTTTCGATTCATCCGATCGTCCGATTCATGTCACAAACAATATGCAACATGAACCAAGTGATGCAAGGAAGGCGTGAGTCGATAGGGAAGACGTGGATACTGTCTGGCTGCTGGACTGTACTCAATAGGTTACTAACAAACGACTTACGGACGATTGGCACGGGTCTGGCACCTTGGTTGCCCATAGTGGTGGACAACGTCGCACTGCCTCTCAGCTCCTTCTGGAGGGGGGTCACCGCAGCACGGAACGTCCACTCGCCCGGCTGATTGGAGCCCGGTGCGAAACAGAGGAGTGAGAAAGATGTGGAACACTCGGAAGTTGAGCGTGGCGGTCCTCGCGGCCCTCGTGGTTGCCGCGTGTGATCGTACACCGATGGAACCGGCGCCCGAAGTAGCGCCTCAATCTGACCAAGCGGCAATCGATGCCCTGCAGGACTCATGGGACCTCCTTCCCAGCGCCGAAGAGGTCCAGCTGACCACGGTCGAAGCCGTATTCGCGCAGGGAGCCAACCCTGACGCGGACGCGCTCATTCTCCAAGCTGGCGATTTCGAAGCCGAGGCGCTGGCAGCCGCACGAGGGGGGGAGGCGGAGGTCGCAGGAACCCTGGCCTCATGGGCTGGAGACGCGTATGTCGAGGCCGCTGCCATCGCCCTCGGCCCAACGTTCGCCGCCCAGACGGTCTCGAACGTCGAGGTTGCTGTGAGTCAGGTGGAAGCAGCGCTCGGAGTAGAGCCCGCCTCACCCGGGGTTCGAGGTGCCGTAGACCAGGCACGTGGCCATGTGGATCGGGCCAGGTCCGACCTCGCCCGCGGAGACCATGTGGGAGCGTTGCGGGACGGAATCGCTGCAGCTGACGCGCTCCGACATGTCAGCCCCGAGGAGCGAGCCAAGCACTTCGTCGCAATGGCCCATAGGCTTCTCGCGAAAGCCAAGGAACTCGCTGGCCCAGACGTCCGCCCGGAGATCGCCGAGGTTCTGCGTGCAGCGGATGCACACTGCGAAGCCGCCACCCGCGCGCTCGAAGCGGGGAACTGGCAGACGGCCGTTCGCGAAGCGCAGGAGTGCGCAACGCTCGCGCGCCGGGTCATCGCACTCCTGTCGGGTGGAATTCCCAATGACAGATTGGAGGCCTACGCGACTGCGGTTGTGGATCATGCTGAGGACCTCTACCACCGCGCTATCGGCCTGGCAGGTGACAACCCGGAGCCGGCCGTGAAGCAGGCGCTAGATGAGGCGGGCGAGTACCTCCGGCAGGCCACGGAAGCGTTGGCGCAGGAGCACTGGCGAGAAGCCATTCGCTTGGCTCGCGAGTCGGCGGCGATTTCGCGGAGGATAATCGGATTCCTAACTCACGACCGCCCTTCAGACGGACTCCAGGCCCGCGCCGAGCATGCCGTGGAGCACGCGAAAGACCTGTTCGACCGAGCCACGGCGCTGGCGGGAGATCCGCCACGACCCGAGATCGCCGGTTATCTGGGCCGCGCTCACGCGCTGATCGTCTAGGCGGAGGCAGCGCTCAGACAGGAGGATTGGAGGCAGGCTATTGAGAAGGCCCATGAGGCCTCCCGGATTCTGTACAAAGTAATCCGTCTCCTGTCAGATTCGGGTGCCGTTGTAGACCACATCCAGTCGACCTAAGAGTGTGGAATCGAGGGGCCGGTCCCGGCTACTTCCATGGTGGAAGTGCCACGGACCGGCCCTTCTCTGTTTCAACCATCACACACACGGCTTATTTTCCCTCCTCTGGACGGTAGGATGCGATTTGTTCGGAGGGGAACGATGGCATCGAAGAATAGTGACCCTCAGATTGAGGTTCCCGGGAATGCGCCCACCGACTGGGACCTCCACGCGGATCCGGATGCCACCCTGGGAGGATACTTTCGGGAGCACAGCCGCCCCCCCGCCTTCGAAGGCACTGACGGAGAGCCGTATACGGTTTCGCCGGAGGCGGAAAAGACCCCGAGTCTGGAGGCACCGTACCAGGGTTATCTGGTGTTTCCCCGCTGGGCTGCTACCGGACTCGGGGTGGTCGGCCATCTGGAGACCCCGACGCTGCTCACCGGGAGATCCCGCGACGCAGTTATCGAACGGCTCGGAGAGATCCCCCTCTTGAGGGTGAAGGGACTCTTGGATGACACCATCGGCCGCCGGGCGGCTTCCGAGCCTGATGGATAAGGTGAGCGGAGTCGAGGCTCCCTTTCTACGCGTGACGGAAATCTTTCACTCGATTCAGGGCGAATCTACGTGGGTGGGGACACCCTGCACCTTCGTCCGGCTTACTGGCTGCCCCCTGCGTTGCGCCTGGTGCGACACCACCTACTCCTTCCACGGGGGAGAGAAGCTGCCGTTAGAGAGCGTTTTGGGTCGCGTCAGAGAGATCGGCTGCCCACTTGTCGAGGTTACGGGCGGTGAGCCGCTCATCCAGCCTGGTGCGTTTGTGCTGGTCGACCGCCTCCTGGCCGAGGGGTTCACCGTGCTAGTGGAGACGGCCGGGTCGGAGGATCTCTCTCCCCTCGACCCGAGAGCACATGTGATCATGGACCTGAAGTGCCCTGGTTCTGGCGAGTCGGCAAGAAACCGGTGGGAGAACCTCGACGACTTGGACGAGCGCGATGAGATCAAGTTCGTCGTCGCCGACCGTGCCGACTATGAATGGACTCGTCAGACGATCGAGGAGCGCGGCCTGGCTCGACGCGTTCGGGAAGGCTCCCTCCGGGCTGTTCTCCTCTCACCCGTCTGGGGGGGGGAAGGCCCCGGCCTCGAGGACCTCTCTAGCTGGATTCTGGAAGATCGACTGGGCGTGAGGATCCAGACTCAGCTACACAAGCACATCTGGGAGCCCAATCGAAGGGGGGTTTGACCGCATGTGCCCCGGGGCCAGCCGCAACGATACGCTTGGAGTACTTAGAGCTGGAGGAGGGCTCGCCGAGTATCGTGGGCCCCGTGACGATCCCGAGCCTCGACCCGGTGGGGGAGTTGCTGCCGTCGCCGTGATCCTGCGGCCCGGAGCGACTTCATCCGAGATACTTCTCATCGAGAGAGCGGAGGTGGATGACGACCCTTGGTCCGGACACATGGCCTTCCCCGGCGGGCGGCGCGCAGTAAAGGACGGATCGCTCCTCGAAACCGCCGTTCGTGAGACTCGCGAAGAAACCGCCGTCGAGCTGGATACCTATGGTAAGGCCCTCGGCCGGCTTCAGACTGTTCAATCCGACTCGGTCCGACTACCGGTACTCTCGATTTTACCGCTGGTCTTCTCAGTGCCGGCGGGAACCCTGGCCCAGGCAGCCCCATCGGAGGTTGCCAGGACCTTTTGGATTCCCCTGACGCACTTCGTGGATCCACGGGCACAGACCGTCTATCACCTCCAGGTCGAAGGTCGAACGTTCTCGTTCCCTGCGCTGGCGATAGAGGACCAGGTGGTGTGGGGTCTTACCCGGAGGATCCTCCGCGATCTCCTCGACCGGGTTATCTGAGCACCAGTCAGCCCTCTTCGAACAGCTCAGACTGCGCTTGGCTCAAACTCAGCACTGTCTCATCGACTTGCGGCTCTTCTTCGATGGACCGAGTGGCCGAGCCGTTCGTCCCCTCCTCGCTACCGATGCTTCTGGCGACCTCCACGACTCGGTCTCCCCTCGGGATCTGTACGACCCGTGTCCCCCGAGTTCGTCGGCCCTGTTCAGGAACCGCCTCGACATCGATGTGAGTTACTCCTCCACTCGCGGTGACGATCGTGACCTCCTCTCTGCCGACAACCTCCAAGGCGCCCACAAGCGGGCCCGCTCCCGCTCCCGAAGGAATCGCCATGGTCCCGAGTCCGCCTCGCCTCTGAAGGGGAAAGTCCGACAAAGGTGTCCTCTTCGCCCACCCTTCCTCGTTCAACGTGAGAACGTCTGCGTCTCGTCGTACCAGGATGACTCCGATTACGCGATCATTCCCCTTCAGGTCGATCCCCTTGACCCCCTGAGCGGTCCGCCCAACCACGGAGACGTCTTTCTCCTCGAACCGGATCGCTCGGCCATTTCTCGTGAGAAGCATCACTTGGGATCGCTCGTCCGATAGGACTACCTCGATAATCTCGTCCTCTTCCCTAAGGCCGGCAGCGATGACGCCCCCCGTCCGTGGGTTCGAGAATTCATCCAATTCGGTCCGCTTTACCACGCCCCTGCGCGACACGAACAACAGAACTTTCCCCTTGTCATGCAGCTCCTCCACCGGGACAAGCGCAACGATTCGATCGCCCCGCTCTGCATTCGCGAGCCCGTAGATCGATTGTCCTCTCGAGGCGCGCGATGACTCAGGAACATCTAGGACCGAGACGAAGTGGGCCCGCCCCCGCTCGGTAAAGGCAAGTAGCCACCCCCGCGTCCGAGCAGTAAACACGCGCTCGAGCCAATCGTCCTCGTAGTTCTCCATCCCGGCGAGCGCCTTTCCGCTCCTCACCCGCCGTCGATAGAGGTGTATTGGAATTCGTTTGACGAAACCTTGGTGGCTGACAGTGATCACCACGTCTTCGTCGGCGATGGCATCTTCGACCGGGGCTTCCTCCCTCACGGCACCATCCAGGATCACGGTTCGGCGGGGATCTCCAAAACGCTCTGTCACCTCATCGAGCTCCTGGAGGACGTGCGCGAGCTGCTCGGACTCGCTGGCCAGGATTCTCCTGAGATCAGCGATAAGCTGACCCAGCCTTTCCCTGCGCGCTTCGAGTTGCTCACGCTCAAGGGCGGTAAGCTGACCCAGCCTCATCTTCAAGATCGCGTCAGCCTGAGCGTCGGAGAGTCCGAACTGGTCCTGCAGCCGCCTGCCCGCTGTCTCTCGGTTTGGCGATTCTCGGATGATCCGAATCACATCGTCGATCTGATCGAGCGCCAGGAGGAGCCCTTCCACAAGGTGTCGCTCGGCTGCGGACTTCTCCAGATCATGGCGAGACCTGCGCACCAGCACTTCCAGGCGGTGATCTCGATACCTCTCGAGCAGCTGCTTGAGATTGAACTCCTTGGGCTCCCCTCCATCCAAGGCCAGCAGAATGGCCCCGAAGTTGGCTTGCAGATGCGTCCTCCGGTAAAGCCCCTTCAACATCGAGCTCACGTTGGCTCCCCGCTTGAGCGCGATTACCAGTCGCATGCCATCTCGGTCCGACTCATCGCGTACATCCGTGACCTCGCTCAAGCTTCCCTTCCTCGAGAGGTCCACCAGCTGTTGGATGATTCGCGATTTGGAGATCCCGTAGGGGAGTTCGGTGACGATGAGCTGGTCCCTTCCTCCTCTGAGGGCCTCCTTGCGAATTCGGGCCCTCATGACGATCCGACCGCGGCCGGACCTGTACATCTCTCGAATACCGTCGGTCCCGACAACGAAACCACCGGTGGGGAAGTCCGGTCCGGGAATATGCGCAATCAGCTCCTCTACGGAGCAACCGGGATCCTCTACGAGGTGTCGGAACGCACTGGCGACTTCCCCGAGATTGTGGGGAGGGATATTCGTAGACATGCCGACGGCGATTCCGGCGGAGCCATTGACGAGCAGGTTCGGGAGTCTTCCCGGGAGCACTGAGGGCTCGATTAAACGATCGTCGAAATTCGGAGCCCAATCCACCGTCTCCTTTTCGAGGTCGGCGAGAAGCTCGAGGGAAACGGCGGCGAGCTTCGCTTCGGTATACCGGTACGCTGCAGCTGCATCTCCGTCGATCGAGCCAAAATTCCCTTGACCATCGATGAGCGGATACCTAAGTGAGAAGTCTTGGACCATCCGTACGAGGGTGTTGTAGACCGCAGTATCACCGTGAGGGTGGTACTTGCCCAACACCTCCCCGACGACAGTCGCGCTCTTCTTGTAGGGACGATCAGGAAGCAGTCCGAGCTCGCTCATGGCGAATAGGATCCGCCGGTGGACTGGTTTGAGACCGTCTCTGACATCTGGGAGCGCCCGCTGCACGATCACGCTCATCGAGTAGTCCAGGAACGCCTCCCGCATCTCCTCTTCGATCAGACGGGGGAGGATTCGCTCCCGCTTCTGGGCCATGCTCATCGGGACTCCTACTCCTCTAGGGGACGCTCGGTGGGACGCACCTATGATGACTCGCTCGGTCCCAGGATGGAAGTCAGGTCGGGAGCGGGGTTACGCGGACGAAGGTCCGCGATGGAAGGAAAGGAAGTCAGTCGTTCGTGAAGCCCTCTTCGTTCAGCACGTCCAGGATCCTTCTCTGTAGCTCAACGGTGGCCATTTCGTTATGCGGTGCCCTCCGTATCGCTTCCCGGAAAGCGCGCTCGAACGATAACCGCGGATAGCACCGAGCACAGGTCTCCAAGTGCTCACCAACGCCGGCCGCCTTCTCGGGATCTAGCTCGTTGTCGAGCCAATCGAAGATCCGCTCCATCGCCCCGTGGCACTCGACACTCCCCGGCGGCTGTTCGCTCGGGGCCTCCCCCCGCAGACGCTGTAGGACACGCCGAAGTTCCTCAGTCCACTTCATCTGCTGAATCCTTCATTTGTGCGTACCCCCCCAAATTGTCAGCGGCTGCGATGATTCCTTCCGAAACCGCATAGTCGTGCAGCTTCTCCTGCAGTATACGCCGCCCTCGAAAGAGCCGGCTCTTCACCGTTCCCACTGGCACAGCCATGACCTCTGCGATCTCGGCGTATGACAGGTCCTCGAGATCCGACAGCACGACAGCGTGTCGAAACTCGGCCGGGAGATCCTGTATCGCTCTCAGCACCTCCTCATCCACGATACCATCCCAGAAGGCCCCCTCCGGATCCCGGTCCTTGACCGCCAAGAACACGGTGGCCTCTCGGGAGATACTCCGGGGGTCTTCGTCGGCGACCGCCGTCACGATCTCCTCATGGCGGCGGGACCTCTCCTCCCGTCGCAGGAACAAGTTCCTGCAGATGGTAAATAGCCAACTTTTGGCCTTGGTTCCCGGAGTGTATCGGTCCCAGTTCTGGTACGCTCGGACGAAAGTATCTTGAGTGAGGTCCGAGGCACCGTCTGGGTCTTGGGTCAGGCGGAGGGCAAAGCGGTACACCGCATCCAACTGAGGGAGAGCTTCCTCACTGAAAGTGCGGTCTGCGGACAGGCCCGGCTCTCCGGAGTCCCTCACAGAATGGGTATGGGCATCTTTCAGTCGGGAAAGACGAACGACCTGATCGTTTCCTCGTCCGGGAGGGCACCAGTCATTACCTCGACCAACACCGTCATCTCTCTACCGATGTCTCGGACTCGTCCAAGCACTGACAGAGCATGCGCGAAGTCGAAATAGGCCGCGACTGACGGCTCAGAGGCCGGGTGGGTCGCCAGAACATGAAGATCCATTTCGGCTCGCAGGTACTCCGCGATCGCTTGCACTGCCCGTTCCACCTTGATTTGCTCCCCAAGCGTGGCAAGCGAGAGGTCCTCAGTGAGACGGCTAAGAAGGGACTCGACGGCGACGCGGGTAGCGCTCGGCGCCGCAACGGGGCCGGTGGCTGGCTGATCCTCAAGGAGCGCTCTCGCTCCGCAGCCAAGGGCCGTGAGCTCCTCGTAGTTGCAGGTCAAGATCACTGAGGCCTCCGCTGTCCAACGCCTGACCCTCGAAGGGTAGGCGCTCCCTCACAGTTACCATACTCATCCGCGGAGGGAAAGGTTTCTGCAGACTGAGCCTCCGGTCATGTCCAGCACCTGCACATCTGAACCGGCTCAAAGCTGTCCTTCATACAGCCGCGGCCTCACGACTCCACCCTTGCCACGAGGCGTGGACCGAGAACGAGCCCGGCGACGAGATCGATCAAGGTGTGCGCGATGATTGCGGGCACGAGGCTCCCGGTCGCCACCACCGGAACGGCCAAGATCAAGCCGATTAGCGCTGTTCTGACGATCCCAACCGTGCCTTGGTATGCATGAAGCACTCCGAACGCGGCCGAGGACAGAGCCGCTGCCGTCCATGGGAAAGGGGTCAAGAGTTGGACTGCGGTGAACGCATACCCACGATAGGCGATTTCCTCACCCACGCCTGCCACCAGCGACAGGCCCATGAAGAGTCGCTTTTCCTGAGCGGTCCGGGGGATGAGCTGGAGCACGAGATCCGAGGCTCCGCGGGGACCGCTCCGCCCGGCAGGCCAGAAGGCACCGATGATGGCCAGCCCAGCGGCGGTGACGCCGACCACCCAGGCGGCCATCTGGAGCGGAGCGATCCAGGTAAGACCTAGGCCCGAGAACCCGCCGACCACCACTCCAAACCCGAGGGCAAGAGCACCGATGACGAGGATCGTTGCGGCCGACCCCAGATAGACGGCCGTTCGCT
Organism: Longimicrobiales bacterium; assembly: GCA_965197485.1. Lineage (GTDB taxonomy): Bacteria > Gemmatimonadota > Gemmatimonadetes > Longimicrobiales > Gaopeijiaceae > JAAXGI01. Next base: position 237,053 of record CBDANG010000011.1, on the reverse strand, counting down.
CGATTTCGCGCACCTGGAGGAGCGGGAGCTGCGCCACCGCGAGCGAAGGCAACAGAAGATAGAAGAGGCTCAGCCCCAGCGCCTGCCAGAAACCCAACCTCGTCGTCACCGACAGCGCCACGATCCCTACGACGGTGAGTCCGATGCCGACCCGAAGGCGGCGATCCACGGCAGTGGCCAGCCGCTCCGAGATCGCCCCGTCGACCGAGTCAGCAGCGCCGGTCATCCCCGACTCCCCTCCGCAAGCGCTGCGGGACTGTACATCAGCCCTGTTCTCTGTGAGTTTTTCTGCCGTAAATGGGCCGATGCGGCCATTCACAGCGTGTCCCACGAGGGCGTGAGGTAGCAACTATATGACCCGAAACACAAAGCTGGAGCCGGCCCTCCTTCGCGTCCTTGACGCCCTGGATCATCCTCATGGGAATCGAATCCTGCGGACCAGGGTGCTCGTCGGGACGCCACCGACCCTGGACGAGCTCAAAGGCTCTCGGCTCCGGGCTTGGGGTCCCGACGGGACCCAGGTCGAGCTCCGGATCATCGGGTTCCCAGTGTTTGGAGGAGAGCCGTCGGATTCGCGGATCCGGTCGACCAGACGGGTCGATCTTGTAGTCGAAGGTCCGGAGGCCATGGGCATGGTCTCGGCCACGTGGGAGTTGCAGCTCACCGGGACCTAGGTCGCCTCACGGCCGATCTCTACTATCGGGCGGAATCCCGGTCTCCGCCCCGAGCGTCTGGCACTTCCTCCTCTTCCCGCGACAGGATGAACCGAGGCCCGTCGGCGTCGAATGTCCGCCGGAACCAGGAGCGGAACTCGGCATCGCGGCCGGGACGGCGCGCAGCGTAGGCACCGGCGGCATCGCTAAAACAATCGCCCTGAGTCGCGAAGATGAACTCGTCCAGATAGTCGAATTCGGCCGCGTAGACGAGCTCATCGAGGGGCCCGAAAGGGGCGGTATCAAACACGGAGCGGCCCAGCAGCCACACCTCGGCCACTCGCGTCAGGATCGCCTTCTCCACCCCATAACCCGATTCACCCTGGGCCTCCGGGAGCACCTCAACCAGTGTGCCCCACTGATCTAGCAGGCGCAAGTATCCGTAAATGAGGTACGGTGACTCTGCATCGGCTCCGGTTCCAACTAGGGAAAGGTCGACCGTATCCCCAAGGATCTCAATCGTGTCCCACGGATAGCCGACCTCCCGCTCGGCGGCGAGTCGGATGAGGAACTCAGGATCGAGGTTGATCCGCTCGAGCTCGGGCGTCAGCCAGGCCTCGATCTCTGCCATCCGGTCCCCATCCGCCAGGATCCGCTCACCGGAATACACGACGATAGGCCGGGGCTCCGGCCGGGGGACCTGGCCGGCGCACGCAGCCAACCCTGAGATCCAGAAAACCAGAAGGGCATAGGTGCCGCGCGGATGAATCATGCACTCGTCCTCTCGGGCCTCATCCGACCATGCCTCATCGGGAGGAGGTCAAACGGAACCAGCTGTGCCTGGGCTTGTTCCCTGGCGGTTAAGTACAGTATTAATGGTTCGACTCACTGCAAGGGTTCCTCCTCAGCGCCAATGAACGGTTTTCTAGATCTAGACCTCGTACGAAGCGAACTCGAGGAACCATATCCCTCGGGCCGCATGTCGCTCGCCGAGCTGGGTGACAATCTCGCGCAGCTCGTCTGGGAGAGCTTCTCCGATTTTGTCGCGGATCCGGAGTATCGCGCCTTCCTGGCCCGATTGGGGATTCCCCTCAAGGACGGCGTTCCTGCTGAGCGCATCGCGGAGGAGCTGCTCATCCTCCACATGTGGGCTCACTCGAGGGCAGTCCAGCTGTCCTTCTTTCGCACGGTACAGAGAGAAAGGATCAAGGTAGGGCTGGATCATCTACACCGAGCAGTCTTCGAGGACATGGTCGAGAATGGTACTCCGCAGGCTCAGATTCCCGTTTTTGAGCAGCGTGTGAGTGCCCGCTATGCGGAGTACTACACTGCCGCCCGCAGGTCGGATCAGGCGGTGGGAATGGTCGCGGTCGATCACCTGGTAGAGGCGGGCGCTGATGGTTCACCTGCCGCAGGTACGGTGCTTACGAAGCGCTTGGTCGAGATCGCTCACCCACTTCGCGACTTCTTGGAAGGTGTCGAGCTCATCGCGGAATGAGTCGAGCCTAGAGCCCTAGCGACGACCGGATTAGTGGACTAATCCGCTCTGGGGTCCACGGAGGATCGAAGGTGAGCTGCACCTTCGCGGTTTCGACCCCCTCGACCGCGAGGACCGCCTGCTCCGCCATGTGCACGATCTGCTCTGCCACGGGGCACATCGGGCTGGTCAACGAGATCCGGGTATCTACGTGCGAACCTTCGACTTCAACGTCGTAGACGAGTCCTAGAACGACCAGGTTCAGGTTCAACTCCGGGTCCTTCACCGTCTTCAGCGCGTCGAGAACATCCTTTTCTGTCGCCGCCATCAGCATCCTCCGTCGTGCTCCGCCACTCCCACCCTCTCCCGAGCTATGCACACCCAGAGTACCATCCCTAGAACCAGAGCGCTCGCCTAACCCTCGCCCCTGGGCTCTCGACCGCGTTCCCCTGGCAGCCGGCGGGATCAAATCCCAGGTCGAACTCGGGCGCGTTCCCCGCAACCGATGAAAACCGGTCCCGAAGGAGAACACCGGGTTCCTCTTCGCCCAGAGAGACCAGCAAGCGGTCGCCAGGTTGAATTACCCGGTTGTACGCGGGCGGTACCACAAAACCATTCAGGACGAAGGAGAGCTGCCGTCCGTCAATCTCCCCGAGAAGTTCTCCACCGTCTGTGAACAGCCAGTCCGAGCCGATTCCCCACTCGAGGTTCTGCATGAGGTGGCCCCAGGTCGCTCCGCCGTGATGGACGTGCACGACGTCTGGGTTGTTCTCATGGAGGTGGACACGCTGCGCAGCGGTGATGTTGACCGCGTCCGCCGAGCAGGCAGCGACGTCCTCCATGTATCGGTCGTCAGAGAAGTCGACCCGCTTTCCATCGACCCACACTGCCCAGTTCGCGTGATAGTGAGTCGAATCGAGGGGGGGAAGGGCCACAAGCCGAATCAACCCGAAGCCCACGACTCCGCAAACCACACCCAGGGCCAAGGTTACCCATGATCTCGGTCCCAGCATCTCTCCCGGTCTCCTCTCGGTTCGCCGATTCCCTCGCACGCGGACGGAGTACCCGAAAAAGGGCGCCGTGAGCCAACGGGACGCCTCGCGCGTCTAGCGTGAATCCTCGTGAGGCCTCCCGCGGCCGGACCGGGCAGGGTATTATGGGCCGCGATTCCGGCGCCGCCGGCGGTGGGGACTGATTGATCTTGGAGCTACCTCGCATGGAAGAGCAACGCGCCCATTGGGGGTCGAGCCTCGGCTTCGTCCTCGCTGCCACCGGGAGTGCGATCGGTCTCGGAAATCTGTGGAAGTTCCCGTTCATCACCTGGGACAACCGGGGTGGGGCGTTCGTCCTCGTCTATCTGGCCTGCATAGCCGGTGTGGGATTGCCGATCATGATGGCAGAGCTCCTGATCGGTAGGAAGAGCCAGCGCAGTGTGGTCGGGGCTCTCAAGGAAGTCGTAGGTCCGCGTTGGGCGATTGTTGGAGGTTGGGGCGTTCTCTGTGGGTTCATCTTGCTCAGCTACTATACGGTGATCGCAGGATGGTCTCTCTTCTACTTCACGAGAACGCTCGGCTGGTCGCTCACCGGGTTTCCTGGAGGCCTCGAGACGGGCGACCTCTTTGGAGAACAGGTCGGGAACGGAGCCCTCCAGCTCACACTCTCTCTCCTCTTCAGCGTCTCTACTGTTTCGGTGGTATACCTCGGGATTCACAAGGGTATCGAGCGATTGGCCCGGATTGTCCTCCCGATTCTGTTCGGGATCCTGTTGCTACTTCTCTTCAGTGCCCTGCGGATGGAAGGTTCCGGAGATGCATTGGCGTTCATCTTCCGCCCGAACTTCAGTGAGCTCGAGCCAGGTGGTTTCTTGGAGGCGTTGGGTCACTCCTTCTTCACGCTTTCGCTGGGAATGGGGGCGATGATCACCTACGGCTCCTACATCGACCGGACCCAGTCGATCGTGAAGATGTCCGCGATGATCGTTCTGCTCGATACCGTGATCGCCCTCATCGCCACGGTCATCATGTTTTCGGTGATCTTCTCCGTCGCCGGCATGGGCAAACAGGTAGGTGCCTCCACCGTCGGGATGCTCTTTATCTCCCTTCCGGAGCTCTTCTATTCCGAGGTGCCCTTCGGGACACTCCTTGGACCGCTCTTTTATGTGCTCGTCGCGCTTGCGGCACTCACGTCGACGATATCGCTCCTGGAGGTCGTTGCCAGCTATCTGATCGACGAGCATGGGGTCGGTCGGCACAGGGCAACCCTCGCCTGCGGCGCCACGGTATTCGCCTTCACGGTCCTAGCCGCGCTCTCATTTGGCGCGGTTCCTGCCCTTTCGAGCTTTGAGATCTTCGAGGGCAAGCCGGGTTGGTTCTCCACCGCCGACCACTTCGTGTCGAATTGGATGCTCCCCACCGGCGGATTTGCGATCACGATTGCCGCCGGCTGGATGATGGCTCGGGAGGTAACGAAGGGGGAGCTAGTAGATGGCAACGAACCGCGGTGGTTCAGTTATGCCGCATGGCGCGTCTTTATCCGGTTCGTGGCCCCTGCCGCGGTGGGCGCCGTCATCGTGGCGGTCCTCTTCTTCGGGATGGATTTCAGCTAGCCGATCTCTTAGCGTAGCGGCGCGTCGGTCACGCCGATCTCCATACGCAACCCGAAAGGAGGACCCGATGAAGCGATGGGCAGCTTTGGCCGTCACCGCAGGACTCATAGTCGTGGCCCAACCGGTTCTAGCTCAGGCCTCCTTCGGACCTCAGCTCGCTTGGGGAGATGACAGTGATTTCGGGATCGGGGGTCGCATTGACTTTGACCTGGCCGGGCCTCTCGCTATCGACGACGGACCCTTCCAGAACCTCTTCGGGAGCGCCACAGGATCCTACTTCTTTCACAATTGCGATCCCCTGGTCCCGGACTCCGTAGACTGCGGTTTCATTGAGTTCAATGGGAATGCAGGTGTGCCCTTTGCCATCGAAGACACATCGCTGACCGGGTACTTCGGTGGCGGAGTCCATCTGACCCGGTTCTCCGTCGACACCCACGGGCCCGTCGAAGATCCGGGTGTTATCCCGGTCGCGGACACGGAGATCGGCCTTAACCTGCTGGGCGGACTCAAATACCCACTTGGCGACCTGACCGGCTTCGTTGAGGGCAAGTTCGGGCTGGTGGGCACCTCACAATTCATCATCTCAGCCGGGATCCTTTTCGGCGGCTGACAAGCTCAACTCCCTCCCACTGAGCAAGACAGGCGGTTGCGTGCCCGTATGGGGACAGTACCGGCGAGGCGGGCCACGCCTGGGGGTCCATGGTCGCTGCCGGACTCGAACCAGCGACCCCTACGCCTTTCACAGCAACTCCCTTCACGTTGCGCCGGGGCTGACTTTAGGGATTGAGCAGTTCACTCCCCCGACTTAGCGCGTGCGCGTTGCCCATGCTTCTCGCGGGGTGTATTCGTGTCAGAGGCGGCCGCCGACCGCATCGCGTCCGAATCGGCGGGGAAAGGGTGGGCTGGATCGACGGTCTGCCTCCTGAAGAGCAGAGGCCCCAGCTCACCGGGGCTCAACAGTTCCAGGTCACTCGGGGCGACATGGTACATGTTCCCGCCCGCTCCTGGCACCAGGTGCTTCTGGAGCCGAGAGAGTCAATGGCCTACGCACTGATCAATGTCATCGAGTGATTTGACGCTTGGGCCGTCCGCCATCGCTCGCGGCGGCCCACCTTCATCCTCGTCCAAAACTTCTTCAAGGAGTTGAGGCAGGTGGTGCCCGACCCATGGCCGCCGACGCTGAGCGGCGTCCCTAGCTTTCCCAACAATCCGAATAGTGACGCACCGATAGGCGATGATACAGGCTGTGTTACAGCTCGGCCGACTCTCGGTGACATAGCCAGCCGGCCATCCGGTCGATCCATAGTGAGTTGCCGTGTCTTCCCTTGCAGGCCCCCAGGATGACAGGTACGATTTCTTGCCCGAGGCCCGTCGAGGGGCGTCATCGGCAAATTCCCAGGGAGGTGTTTGATGAGACGTGTTCTTCTTGCGGCCGTTGTGCTCGGCCTGACGATGACTCCGGCGTTCGCACAGACCGTTCCGGAACTTCCGTTCGAATCGGTGCCCAATCCGCTGAAATTGCCCAACGACATTCACTTCGGTGAGATCGCTGGAGTGGCGGTCAATTCGAGGGGGCATGTCTTCGTCTTCTCGCGCGGCAACTCGACCGGGCCGTCCTATATGGCCACCGCCTCCCAGCTCCTGGAGTTCGACGCCAACGGTACGTTCGTCCGCGAGATAGGCAAGAACCTGAATGCATGGTCCTACGCACATGCCGTTCGAGTGGATCCCCAAGACAACATCTGGGTCGTGGACAAGGGATCGAACATGATCCTCAGGTTCACCCCCGAGGGTCACGTGGATTGGGTCTTCGGCCGCAAGGGCGAGGCTTCGCACCTCATCGTGCCGCCCGACTACCAAACCGTCATGGCCAGACTGCTCGACCGCGCCGGCGTGGACGTGGACATTCCCGAGAATAACAACCCGCGCTGGCCGGTGCCGGTGCATCAGGACAACAGCTTCAACCAACCCACCGACGTAGCGTGGGACTCGAACGGGAACTCGTACTTCAGCGACGGCTACATCAACTCGAGGGTTGGCAAGGCCAACGCGCGAGGCGAATGGGTAGCCAGCTGGGGATCGCTCGGCAGCGGACCCGGCCAGTTCGACACGCCGCACGGCATTGCAGTGTCTCCCCAGGACGAAATCTACGTGGCCGATCGCGGTAACCGCCGGATTCAAGTGTTCGATCCCGAAGGCACGTACCTGCGCGAATTCACGGTCAACGTGCCGGTGGACGTGACGCGGGGCAAGATCGTGTACGGGCGGGAAGCTCCGAACGCGACGAGGGGCTCCCTAGCACCGGGGGCTCCCGACGCCCTGTGCATGACGCCGGGGCCCAATCCCGTGCTCTTCATCGGCGATCTGTACCCGAGCCGCATCTACAAGGTGTCGCTCGACGGCAAGGTGCTCGGGGTGTACGGCCAGCCCGGCCGCAACCTCGGCGAGTTCGGCTGGATTCATGGCATCGCGTGCCCGTCCGAGAACGAGATCTGGGTGGCCGAGCTCATCAACTGGCGCGTGCAGAAGCTCGTCACCACAGGCACGGGCACCAGGTAGAAGCACTCGCGGCCGCCTCCCTGGGAACGAGGAAGCCCAGCTCAAGGCCACCCGCCAGGCCGCGGTTTTGGTTGCCCCCCATCCCTACCAGCGGCTGTGGGCTAGTGAGCGGGAAGACACTCCCGGATGTGGACGTCGCCCACGCCGCGGGGTGGAAAGACATACGAGCCACGAAGGTGTCCTATCAGCAGGCCGACGCCGCCATGGTGCTGCGCGTGGTTGAACAAGGGAGCTGACCGTCGGGACACACCCAGGACACACCCTCGAGAACGAGAAAGCACCGCAGGGCCGAAAAGGCCTTGCGGTGCTCGCTGTTGGGCCATGGTCGCTGCTGGACTCGAACCAGCGACCCCTACGATGTGAGCGTAGTGCTCTACCAACTGAGCTAAGCGACCGTCCTACAGTACCCCCACGGGGAATCGAACCCCGGTTTCCTGGCTGAGAACCAGGTGTCCTAGGCCACTAGACGATGGGGGCAAAAAAATGACCCTCGTTTCGAGGGGATAGCTATGATAAGGGCGAAAAATGGGCCGATCAAGCTCCTGGGCCGGGTTTCAAACCATCGGCTCGGCAGGCCTCAGTCGGTTGACGGGCCTGGGTTTGCGAGTCCTTCTCACCCCTCTATCTTCACCGCGGTCTTCGCGGGGACCCTCGCTGGCGGTCGCCATCGCAGTTCTACAGTACCCCGCGCAGGGGATCGACTCGGGCTTCGCAAAAGAAAGGAGTGCTCGGTATGTCCGAAGAGACCGGGGCGGGTCGGTGGGCCCTCATTCTAGGTGCTTCCAGCGGATTTGGTGAGGCATGTGCCCGCGCTCTTGCGACCGCGCGGTACAACGTGTTCGGTGTTCACCTCGATCGGCGGGCCGGCCTCAGGAAGGTCGAGGAGCTGATGAAGGATCTGAGGAGCGGCGGAGTTGGAGCGCATTTTTTCAACATCAACGCTGCGGACGCCGAGAAGATGGAGGCGGCTCTCGACGAGATGGCCTCGTATATGGAGCCCGGTCAGAATATCGGAGTGCTCATGCACTCCTTAGCCTTCGGGACGCTCCGCCCGTTCGTGGGAGAAGAGGCGGTCCGGCCGGCACAGATGGATATGACCGTTAGGGTGATGGCTCACTCGCTCGTCGACTGGACCAGGGCCGTTCTCGCCCGCAAGCTGATGGGATCGGGCGGGCGGATCTTCGCAATGACTTCCTCCGGATCCAGCCGAATCATTCCCTCATATGGCCCTGTGTCGGCGGCGAAAGCGGCACTCGAGTCACACTGCCGGCAACTTGCCTACGAGTTAGCACCATCGGGCATTACCGTGAACGCCCTCCGTGGCGGAGTCACGGATACCCCCGCGCTCCGCAAGATCCCCGGAAGCGAAGCTCTCATCGAGGGAGCGACGGCCCGTAACCCATCGGGACGCCTCACGACACCGGAGGACGTCGCGGCTGCAACGGTAGCGCTTTGCGCACCGGGAACACACTGGGTCACTGGGAATGTGATCAATGTCGACGGCGGAGAAGAGATCACGGCCTGAATCCAGCGCTCGAGCTTTTCGCGGGGGTTATCGCTGGAGTCCGCGCACCCCACGCGCGATCACCTCGATAGACCAGTCGAGCTGTTCTCGTGAGATGGTGAGCGGTGGGGTGATCTCTACGACTTCACCTTGCTCTCCCGCAGGCAGCACGAAGAGGCCCTCTCCGAGAACGCTAGCCGCCAACTCCGTCGCAGGACCTCGACGGCCCCCGGGCGTCGGGTTGTTAGTGAGCTCGACCCCGATGAACATCCCTCTCCCACGCACCTGAGTCAGCTTGGCCGAGCCGTCCAGCGCTTCGAAGAGGGCCGACTGAAACCGCGCCCCTTCCTTCCGGGCTCTGTCGGCAAGCTTCTCCTCCTCGAGAATCTCGAGGAAAGCTAGCGACGCGGCGCAAGACAACGGATGCCCCAGGAATGTCGAGGTATGTAGGGCCTCTCCCTTCGATGTGGGCCAGGCATCCATCACTTCCAGACTTCCCAGGCAACAGCTAAGAGGTAGACCTCCCCCAAGCGCCTTACCCAGGCAAATCACGTCTGGGACGACACCTTCGTCTTGGAAGGCGAAGACGGAGCCGGTACGCCCGAATCCAGTGAAGATCTCGTCGAATATGAGGACGGCGCCCACCTCTCGGGTTCGCTCTGCCACCTCAGAAAGAAACCCCTTAGGTGGAATCAGGACTCCAGCCCGTCCCTGAATGGGCTCCACAATGACCGCACCTGGAGATGCACCACGGTCCGACTCGTCGGCGAATGCCTCGTCGAGTGCGGCCAGGCAGCGGGTCCTCTCTTCCTCGACGTCCTCGCGTGGATCTGGAAAGGGAACGAAGGACACTGAGTCAGGAAGTCTGTCCAAGAACGGCGCACGGAAGTCCTTCCTGGCTGTCGTCGAAAGGGCACCCAGGGTCAGCCCATGGTATCCTCCCACGAACGCGATCACCCCTCCCCTCCCCGTTGCCAGCTGCGCGGTCTTGAGGGCGATCTCTACAGCCTCGGAACCCGCTGAGGCGAGGATCCCCCTGGACTCTTTCCATGGCGAGAGCGCGCAGAGCCGCTCCAGGAGCGACACCTTCAGCCTGGAGGGGTGCACATCGCCCATACCGTGGATGAGGCTTCGTGCCTGAAGACCGATGGCCTCCACAATTCTCGGGTGCCCGTGACCAGCTGCCGCGACACCAAAGGCACCCGTCAGGTCGACGTAGATGTTGCCATCCGCGTCCCGTACGTTCGCCCCCTTTGCCTCCGACCAGAACACGGGAGAGTCGTCGCCACGATAGGTGACGCTCCTAGGCTCTGAGAGCGCCAGGTGGTCGGCCATCTGCCGAGAGACCGGCCCGGGAGGCTCCACCTCCATCTTGGGAAGGAGCGCACCCAAGTTGCGGGTGGCTGCGGGACTGAACTCCTTCGGATGAGAAAACATTGCCGATGGGTAAAGGAAGCGGCTCCGGTGCAAGCTGCATATGGCTGGGCTGGCGCACCACTCCAACGTTCAATGATAACGCCGTTCTATCGGTATCAGCGGAGGGTAGATGGCGGAGATGGTACGTCTGGCACGGGGATTGCGCCGTTGATGCTCCTGGAACAAAGACTCTCGGACTTCTGGAGGGGATGGGCGGATGACGGCTGTGTGGGAACGAGACGACCCGAGCGGAATCCAGCTCGCGTCGGTGGACCCTGTGGTGCCCAGCCCAGGTGATCTTCTGGGGGAGTCGCAGATATTCCTAGATGCCCTGGCCGCCGCACGCCGCCTCGTACGCAACGGTGAGCCCTTCATCCTCCTCCAGGGTGAACCCGGGACCGGAAGAACTCTCTTCTCGCGATGCATCCACTATGATGGTCCGGCCCCTCAGGATCCCTTCATCGCAGTTCAATGTTCCTCCCTGCCACCCAATCTCCTCGAAGCGGAGCTCTTCGGCGCCCCCGCCGGCTCGTTGCCGGGCCAGGTGGAGCGGAAGCCGGGGATCTTGGAGCTGGCCGGAGCAGGGACAGTATTCTTGGATGAGGTTCAGGATCTTCCGGATTCTATTCGGTGCCGTCTCGTCTCCCGCTTCGCCGGTGTCGATGTAACCGGCCCTCAGCGCTGTCGGGCGCCTCCAGGATGAAGCCTGAGGTCAGCCGGAACGACGACCATCTCGCCGCAGAGTTCAAGAGCATCCTATATGAGAACATGGTTGAGCTGCCACCGCTCCGAAGCCGTGAGCGGGATATCGAACTGCTCGCTCGGCACTTCTTGAAGAACTGGGCGAGAGCCCAGGGCGTATCCATGCCGGTTCTCGAGACGAGGGCGATCGCGGCCATGTACGCCTACCCATGGCCTGGGAATGTGCGGGAGCTGCGGAATGCCCTCGAGCGCGCGCCAGCGCTGGCCCCAGGCCGGCGAATCGGCCCGGAGCACCTTCGGATCAAGTCGCGCCGTAACGCACCCCTCCAGGGTAGTGGCCCTCCCTCGCGGAACATGATCCTGATTCCCCCTGAAGGGAAGACGCTGCAGCAGATTGAGGCAGAGGCAGTGCGTGCCACGCTCAAGCTGACCGGAGGAAACCGGAGCGCGGCTGCTCGCATGCTGTCGATCTCACGCCCTACCCTCAGCCGCAAGATCAAGAAGTACGAGTTAGACCTCTAACCATTCTGGTTACGGCTCGATCCCCAACTCCTCTAACCGCTCCAGAAACGTAGGCTCGTCCAGGATCGTAACATCCAGCTCGACAGCTCTCCGGGCTTTGGATCCCCCACCTCGGCCTCGGACTAGGTAGTCTGTCTCGTTGCTGACGGTTGGAGTCGTCTTAGCTCCCGCTTCCTCAACGAGTCGCTTCGCTCGCGCGCGCGACATCGATTCCAGGGTCCCGGTGAATACGAATCGCTCCCCCGCGAGAGGCCCCGACCGCCGCTCTACCGCGGGAACCGAAAGCGACTCCATCTTGCCGACGACAGCTCGCACCGCCTCATCGATCCGCGGGTCATCAAGGAAAGACCGGATCTGACCCGCCATCTTGGGGCCGATGCCTGGCACGGCTTGGAGGGCGTCAGTATTTGCCTCCCGGAGAGCCTCGAATCCGCGAAAGTGAGTCGCCAGATCGGCTGCAGCCGACACTCCGATCTCTGGTATTCCGAGGCCGAAGAGGAGGCGACGGAGCTCGGTCGAACGGCGACCCTGAATCGCCAGCACCAAACTCTGGGCCGACTTCTTTGCGAAACCGGGAAGATCCTCAAGCTGCTCGGAAGTCAGCTCGAAGAGGTCGGCCAGCTCTCGGACCAATCCTCGGCCAACGAGGAGAGTGGCAGTCTCCGCTCCCAGACCCTCGATATCCAAACCGTTTCGCGATCCGAAATGGATGAGCCTACCCGTTAGCTGGGCTGGGCAGCCGAAACGGTTGGGGCACACCGTGAGAGGGCCGCTCAATCTCACCGGGGTGTCGCAGCTGGGACACTGACCCGGCATCTCGAAAGGCTTTCCTCGGTTTCGGCCCTCTTCAGGAATGACGTCCACGACCTGGGGGATTACGTCGCCGGCGCGTTGCACCCGGACAAGATCACCCTCACGGATATCCTTCCTTTCCAGCTCCTCTCGGTTGTGAAGGGTGGCCCGCGATACGGTGACGCCTCCGACCTCTACGGGGAGCAAGAGGGCCACCGGGGTGAGAGCCCCGGTTCGACCAACCTGCACCGCGATCCGGTCGATCCGCGTCAGCTCCCGTCGGGGCTCGAACTTGAAGGCGAGCGCCCACCTCGGGTGGTGCGAGGTGCTACCCAGGTCCACTCGCTCATCCAGATCGTTCAGCTTCACGACCACGCCGTCGATCTCATAATCGAGCGAATCTCGGTCGCGCCGATAGGCGTCATGATAGTCCAAGATCTCCTCTGCACTACGCACGCATTGGACCCGCTCGGGGACCTTGAATCCCCAGCTCTGAAGCCCACCGAGTACATCGAGATCGGTGCGGAAGGAGACGCCGGGTGCGCGGAGCAGGTCATACGCCAGGCATACCAGTGGCCGGCTCGCGGTGACGGAGGAGTCCAGCTGACGCACCGCGCCTGAGGTCGCGTTGCGCGGGTTGGCGTAGGGTTCGTCTCCTTCCTCCACCAAGGCCTGATTCAGCCTCTCGAAGGCCGAGAGCGACATGAAGACCTCTCCTCGGACCGCGAGAAACCCAGGAATCGCGCGCGTTGAGCTCCTAAGTCGTAATGGGACGGACGGGATGGTCCGAACGTTCTCCGTCACCCCCTCACCTTCGCGGCCGTTCCCGCGGGTCACCGCCCGAGTGAGGACGCCACTCTCGTAGACGAGTTCGATCGAAACCCCGTCCAGCTTTGGCTCCAACAGGTACTCGACGGCCTCGGGATCCACCGCGGCCCTAATGCGCTCGTCGAACCGTCGGACCCCATCCGCTTCCTGCACTGAGTCCAGGGACAGCATCGGCGCCGTATGCTCGACGGTCGGCAGATCGGACCTCGGCGCCGCACCGATGCGTCGGGTCGGAGAGTCCTCCGTAACGAGCTCAGGGTGCGCCCCCTCCAGGGATTCCAACCTTCGGTAGAGCTCATCGTACCGGGCGTCAGAGATCTCGGGTGCTCCCTCCACATAATAGAGATGATCGTGTCGCTGAATCTCCGCTCGAAGTGCCTCGGCTTCCCGTTGGGCTTTCGTGGCCGAGAGTTCCTCGGGGGGTGTGTCGAAGTCGAAGGGCGTGTCGGTCATCGGCGGAGCGTCGTCACATTCGTCAGCGTGGCGGTCGTGTGACCGCCCTGACATTCCGGCAAACCCACAGTTCAAGTAAGTATCTTCGGGAGGAACGTATCTAACAGCTTGACTCCCCAAGTGCCACAACGACTTACGGCCTGGGTGGGTCCCGACCGAGTCCCGTCAGCTGGTTTCGCCGAGCTCTACGACACGCCGGGTCGTCATTGGGTCCGCTCCCGGGTAGGCCTGGGTCACGGAAGACTCGGCGGTCGACACCAGATATCCGTGGTCTTATCCGGTGGCCTGCTCGATTTCACGGAGTAGGCGCCACTCAGGATTCCCGCCCGTCGGCCAGAGCAGTCGGTCGGAGATCCGGTTGAGCGCGATCCTCACGCCTCGGAAGCGCCTCGCCATGAAGCGGAACACGGGTGTCAATCCGAGGTCCTTCGTCTCGCGAGCGTCGGCCGCTCTCAGAAACCCCCCGGCGCCCATCCGCTCGTAGTACTCGAGCGGCGGCGCACCTCGTCTCCACTCCCGGGCCTCGATGTGCTGCGGGAAAAGCCCGGCCAACCAGAGGGAAAAGTTTCCCAAGTGGGCGTGGAACAGCAGGCGCTGGCGGCCGTCGCCCTCAACGCTCCTCATCACGATGTCGACGAGGTAATGTATCTCCTCCCCGTCGCGGCTTGCGCGATACGCCCGACGCTTCTCGCCGAAGCGAACGACCACAGACGCCACGTAATCGGCGACTGATCGGCTTTCGATACGCCCCTCAAGGAGCGCGTGGCGCACCAGGACGTATGCAGTCAATTCGGGGGAGACGGTGACCGAGGGATTGGTCAGCAGCGCGTTGCGCGTACGGGGATCGTCCAGAAGCGCGTCCATACCCGTTTCCTGCAAACGTTCGGTCGCAGCGTTTACGAGCTCGGAGTCGTGTCCGCCCAGGAGATAAATGAGCCTTTGGGCGTCCTGACGGGCGAACGACGCCCGGATCGTCCGAATGATCACCTCGCCCCTCCTCGTTGGTGGAAAGCCGACAGCCCACTTCATTTGTTTCTCTTCTGGAGAGGTCATTGCAAGTTCCGGGCTCGATTCCGGAAAGCGGCGAAAGCTGGCGGAAAGAGGGCGGCGACATCTGCCGGATACGGACGTATCCCTTATCTTCGGGAGCAACGTATCCGGGCGGAAAGGGCTGGCGACTCACTCCGTTTCCATCGCTGACTGACTAACGCTACCGTGGGTCTCTCACCGATTCCTGTCGTAAGGTGGAGCGCTGGAAGCCGTATGGTCATGCCACGCCCCTCGACGCTCTTCGGGTTTTCGGCTCTGGCATTGGCATCCTGGGGCTGTGCGGCAGGGGCCGCCGCTCCGGGCCCAGTGAACCTCCCCACGCTCGCGGAGCGCGTCGATACCCTCCTCGGAGAGCCCCCCTTCGACCGGGTCCATTGGGGCGTTCTTCTAATGGACGCTGGATCCGGGACGGTTTTATACGAGAGGAATCCGGACCTGCTCTTCATTCCGGGGTCGAACATGAAGGTCCCGGTGACGGTCGCGGCCCTCGGGCTCCTCGGGCCAGAGTACCGATGGCAGACAACCTTTTTCTCTCGAGTGTTGCCCGTGGACGGTGTTATCGATGGAGACATCTACCTTCCCGCCGAAGGGAATCCCACACTTGGGAAGCCCTTCCACGACTCCGCGGAAGGCGCCCTTGGTGCGCTCGCCGATTCGCTCTCGGCTGCGGGCGTAGGTGAGGTGACCGGACGACTCATCGTAGACGTCTCTGCGTGGGACTCGACCACTGTGGCGGAATCATGGATGGTCGAGGACCTGTCGGTAACGGCGGGAGCCACCGGCGGAGCGTTTGTGGTTCAGAGAGGCGAGTTGGAGATACGCGTGCGCGGTGCCGACCGACCGGGCGAGGCGGCGTCAGTGGAATGGAGACCGGGCGGGGCGAGTACCCAGTCTGGAGGTGGAGCACTCCCGTTCGTCGATTATCGCGTAGACACCCTCGCAGAGGGAGGCACCGCGATGCTCCGGGCTAGCTTTCTCCCCGAGTCGAGAAGGTGGATTCTCGAGGGCGAGGTACCGGTTGGCGAGCTCCGGACGCTTTCCTTCTCGGCGCGAGATCCGGTCCGGCTAGGTGTGACTGCTCTCGCCCAGGCGTTAGTGGAGCGGGGCATCCACATTTCCGGAGGGACAGAGATCATCTGGGACCGTGACCTTCCCCTGGAGACCAGCTGCTCTGCGGGTAGGATCGCCTCGTGTGCGGAGATGCTGCGACTCGGGGGGATCAGCTCGCCCCCCTTGATCGAGGTCGCCGCTGCCATACTGGGGCCCAGCCAGAACTGGATGACTGAGCAGCTCGTCCGGACTCTAGGTGCGGAAGGAGGCGCGGAAGGCAGCTGGTCAGAGGGATTCGCTGTGATGGCAGACTACTTGGATGCTGAGGCGGGGGTAGGTTCGGAGGAGGTTAACTGGGAGGATGGCTCAGGGCTTTCAAATCACAACCTTATCTCCCCCCGTGCGTTGGTCTCGCTTCTGCGCCATGCGCGTCGTCAGCCTTGGGGGCCGGCTTTTCGGTCCACCCTGGCGCAGCCCGGTTTGGAGGAGACCACACTTGCCTCGCGGCTGAGGGGACTGGAGGGAAGAGTGTTCGCCAAGACGGGCACCCTGAGTCACGTGAGTTCTCTCTCCGGTTATCTCATTTCCGACAACGGACGGGAGCTCATGTTCAGCATCCTTTCGAACGGGTCGAACCTCACCGGGGGCCAGGTCAGGCAGAGGATCGATGCGGTCGTCAGCCAGATGGTGAGTGGTTGAGAGTTAGTGCTGCTTCCGTAGCGCGTACCCCCTCGTCGATCATCTCATCTAGGTGCGTGAACTCGAGCATTCCGTACCTATCGAGCTCTGGCCGGATGTAGAGTAGCGGCGGGCCGTCCCACTCCTTCAGCGCTCTACGGCGGCGGCGCTCTGACATTATCGAGAACACGCGCTCGTGGATCGCCAGCATTCCTCGGTCGACGATCTTGCCGGCATTGGTCCTCTCGCCGGAACCGACGTCGATCGCCACGATTCCCGTAGCGCCGAGCTCAGCTGCCCGCCGGATCGCCAGAGCATCTTGGGTGCCCCCGTCTACATAAAGCCCGCCAGGAAGGCTGCTGGGGGGATAGAAAAGCGGGAGTGCGGCGGACGCGTATATCGCCTCGGGCAATGGCACATCCGTTCGTGCGCCGATGCCGAACCACTCGGTGCGGCCGCTCCCGAGCTCTACCGCGTTGGCCTGGAACCGCGTGCGGAGTGACTCCCATCCGCCTGGTGGCACCACACGGCTTATGTAGCTCTTCAGGACATCCCCGCGGTAGAGAGCCGAGGACCGAATGCCCTGCGACCACACGAGGCGTCTGGGCATGCGCGCGATGTCCTCTCGTGTGACCGTTCGCGCTAGTTGCTCCATCTCGGCGAGCGGCTGTTCTGCGGACAGACAGGCACCCACCAACGCCCCTATGCTCGTTCCCACGATTCCAGCCGGATCAAATCCCGCGTCCCGCAATACCCTCCAAGCCCCGAGGTGCGCGAGGCCTTTCAGACCGCCACCACCGAGAACCAGCCACGGTCGGTCCCCAAGGACGACTCCGCCGAACTCAGGGCCCTTCGGTTTTCGGCCCTTGATCCACCCCCAGATACTCGTCATCCGCCCCTCACCATGCGTCCGCCGATCTCCTGAAACCCCTTGAAAATAGGCCAACAATCCTCTTGACGCTCCCCACGGCCAGGCCTAGCTTACGATAATCAGAATCATTCTCGATAGAGAGGCCTCGGCGGGTCATCCGCGGGGCCTCTTCTCCCCTCGCCCCAGACCCAGATGACGGATGAGCGAGAAGCCGATCCTCGAGATCCGAGACCTACACGCCAAGGTGGCGGACGAGGAAGTGGGAATCCTCTATGGCGTGGACCTAGCGGTGACCAGGGGTGAGATCCACGCTATTATGGGACCCAACGGCTCGGGCAAAAGCACGCTCGCGAAGGTGATCGCAGGACATCCGGCCTATGAAGCTACAGTCGGTCAGGTGCGCTACGACGACGAGGACATCCTCGAATTGGCGCCTGACGAACGCGCTCGACGTGGGATCTTCCTCGCTTTCCAATACCCAGTCGAGATCCCTGGAGTCTCGATCGCCAACTTCCTCCGCACCGCGATGCAGGCTCAGCTCGGTGAGGGAGAAGAGGTGGATCTTTTCGATTTCCAGGACCAGCTCCTGGATCGGATGGAGCTGCTTGACATGGATCCGTCCTTCGCTGAACGACCCGTGAACGACGGCTTTTCGGGTGGAGAGAAGAAACGAAACGAGATCCTCCAGTTGGCTGTCCTCCAGCCCCAGCTCGCCGTGATGGATGAGACGGACTCGGGACTGGACATCGATGCACTTCAGGTGGTCGCCAACGGTGTGAAGAAACTACATCAGGAAGACCCGAAGATGACGGTTCTGATCATCACCCACTACCAGCGCCTATTGAATTACATCCAGCCTGATCACGTCCACGTGATGGTAGATGGGCGGATCGTCCGCTCGGGCGGCCCCGAGCTGGCGGAGGAATTGGAGTCTGAGGGCTACGAGCAGTTCCGGGCACCGGTAACCTAGGGGACAGCCATGCCACAGAGCGAAGTCGTAGAAGGTCTGGGACTAGATCAGTACAAGTACCACTTCATTACCGAGGACGAGCCCGTCTTCCGGTCGGGGCGGGGCCTGAACGAGAAGGTCGTAAGAGAGATCTCGGCGCAAAAGGGCGAGCCCGAGTGGGTGCTTAAGTTTCGGCTGAAGGCACTGAAGATCTACAACGCCAAGCCGATGCCTACCTGGGGGGGCGATCTCTCGAACCTCGAAAAGGTTCTGGATCAAATCTATTTCTACGTCAGACCCCAGGAGAAGATGGAACGGTCCTGGGACGACGTCCCGGCTAACATTAAAGATACATTCGAAAAGCTCGGCATTCCGGAAGCCGAGCGGCAGATTCTGGCGGGGGTCGGCGCCCAATACGAGTCCGAGATGGTCTACCACTCTTTGAAGGAGGAGTGGGACGCGAAGGGCGTGATTTTCGATTCTATCGAGGATGGACTCAAGAACCACCCTGAGCTATTCCGCGAGCACTTCGGCACGGTGATCCCGTCCGCCGACAACAAGTTCTCGGCGATGAACTCCGCTGTCTGGTCCGGGGGGTCGTTCGTCTACATCCCGAAGGGCGTGGAGCTGGACACGCCACTCCAAGCCTACTTCAGAGTTAATCAGGAGCAGATGGGACAGTTCGAGCGGACGCTGATCATCGCGGACGAGGCCTCGAAGGCGCACTACATCGAAGGGTGTACCGCGCCGGTGTACTCGACCGAATCCTTCCACTCGGGCGTGATCGAGATTGTAGTGAAGGCGGGTGCCCATTTCCGGTATACGACCATTCAAAACTGGTCGAACAACATGTACAACCTCGTGACTCAGCGGGCTTTAGTGCATGAGAACGCCACCATGGAATGGCTGGACGGGAATCTGGGCTCGAAGCTTACCATGAAGTACCCCTCCTGCTTCCTGGTGGGAGAGGGCGCGCACGGTTCGGTGCTCTCGATCGCGTACTCCGGCAACGGGCAGCACCAAGACACCGGTGGGAAGGTCATTCACGCGGCGCCGAACACCTCGTCGCAGATCATCTCAAAGTCGATCTCCAAAGGCACCGGCCGATCCACTTATCGGGGGCTCTGCAAGGTCTACGAGGGGTCGACCAACTCTCGTTCGAACGTCGAGTGCGATGCTCTGCTGATCAACCCCACCTCTCGTACGGACACTTATCCGTACATCGAGATCGAGGAGAAGCAGGCAAACGTTGGCCACGAGGCAACGGTCTCGAAGGTCGGTGACGAACAGCTCTTCTACTTAATGAGCCGGGGGATGTCGGAGGAAGAGGCGATGGCGCTCATCGTCCGCGGATTCATCGAACCGATCGCCAAGCTCCTTCCCCTGGAGTACGCGGTCGAGTTGAATCGCCTCATCGAGCTGGAAATGGAGGGGTCTGTCGGCTGATTCCCACGCCGCCCTCCATTCTCGATCAACCGACGCGCGCTGCGGGCGCCTCGAGCAGCGGACTGATGCCTGACTCCTCCACGATCGAACCTCCGGTCACTGAGCAGATCGAAGGTGTGACCGAGCAGATTAACGCCGAGGCGGTGGAAGCGCTTTCCGCTCACGAGCCGGAATGGTTGAGAGAGCGCCGTCTACATGCTTGGGCAGTCTACGAGCGTACCGCCATGCCGACGACTCAGCTCGAGGAGTGGCGCTACACCGACCTATCTCGGAAGCTCAAGCTGGATCAAATGAGGCTACTTCCATGGAGCGAGCGCTGCTTTGCAACTGCCGACTCGCCGGAGGCGCTGCGCACGACGATGGCCTCCGACCGAGAGGCCTCGGGACATCTTGTCGATTTGGACGGCTCGGTCGCTCACGTCGACCTCGACCGCAAGCTCTCCTCATCGGGAGTCGTCCTGACTTCGCTGCGGGCGGCGGTCGAGCGGCATCCTGACCTACTCGAAGAGTTCCTGGCGACCGACGCTGTTCCCGCAGAGGATGGAAAGTTCCAGGCGTTGAATGCCGCTCTTTGGACTGACGGAATCCTCCTGCGCGTCCCGAGAGGGGTGCAGATGGAGCTCCCAGTTCGTGTGAGTCGGTGGGTCTCGGAGCCTGGCCGAGCGGTGTTCTCACGCACTCTGATTCTTGCTGAAGAAGGGAGCCGCGTGTCGTTCGTCGATGAGGTCCTGTCGCCGGACTTCGATGAACAGACGCTGGTCTCATCGACGGTAGAGGTCTTTGCCGGGAACGGAGCCCAGGTCCAGTTCGTTTCGCTCCAACGGATGGGAAGGGGCGCCTTCCACCTCTCGCAGCAGCGGACCCTGGCCGACAATGACTCCACTCTGGACACTCTGAACGTCGGTCTCGGCGCTTCGGTCGCCCGCGTGGACCTGAACGCGGAGCTGCGGGGCACCGGGGCTAACTCCGATATGCTGGGGCTCTACTTCGGTAAGGACGATCAGCACTTCGACCACAATACCAGGCAGGATCACCGGGCCGCCCACTCGAAGAGCGACCTGCTTTATAAGGGAGCGTTGGACGCCAGGGCCAGAGCCGTGTTTCGGGGAATCATCAAGGTCCACCCAGGCGCACAACAGACGGACGCATATCAGACCAATCGCAACCTCCTGCTTTCAGAGGATGCGCGCGCCGAGTCGCTGCCGAATCTGGAGATCGAGGCTGACGACGTTCGTTGTTCTCATGGCGCTACCGTGGGTCAGCTAGATCAGGAACATCTCTTTTACCTCATGAGTCGCGGACTCTCGCGCCCCCAAGCAGAACGTCTGGTGGTGATGGGGTTCCTCGGAGAGGTGCTCTCACGGCTCCCACTGGGAGGAGTGGTCGAGAAGGTCTCCGCTATTATCGAGGAGCGGCTTCGTGCCTGATTGGGTCTGGGTCGCCAGCGTGGAAGAGTGCCAGAACGAGGGCTGCCTCCACCGGGTGCTAGGAAACGGCGAGGCGATTGTCCTCACCCGCTTGGCCGACGAGATCTTCGCGCTTGAGGACCGGTGCTCCCACGAGGACTTTCCTCTTTCTGAGGGAGAAGTGGAGAATGGCCAAATCGAATGTGTCTTCCACGGTGCCCGATTCGACGTCCGGACGGGAAAGGCCGTTCAGCTGCCGGCCGTTCGGCCCGTGAAGACCTTCCCGGTTGAGATCAGGGACCAAGAGGTGTTTGTCCAGGTCGACTCATGAGCGCAACCCCCGCGACTTCGACTGCGCAGCAGGTCACATCCTTAGATGTGGAGCGCGTGCGCGAGGATTTCCCCATCCTCACCCAGTGCGTGAACGGCTATCCCCTTGCCTATCTCGACAACGCGGCGACATCCCAGAAGCCGCAGGCAGTCAGCGACGCGCTACGAGACTACTACCAGAGTGACAACGCGAACGTCCACCGTGGGCTTCACGAGCTGAGTCGAAGGGCAACCGACGCCTACGAAGGAGCGAGAGGCACGGTTGCGGGCTGGATCCGAGCTCCCTCTCCCTCTGAGTTGATCTTCACCCGAGGCACGACGGAAGCCATCAACCTGGTCGCCGCAAGCTGGGGCGAGGCGAATCTGAGGCCCGGCGACGAGATCCTCTTGTCCGAGCTGGAGCACCATTCCAACCTCGTTCCCTGGCAGCTCCTCGCGAGGAAGACCGGAGCCACCCTGCGATACCTCGAGCTGAACGACGAGGGTCAGCTCATCCTGGACGATCTCCCGCGGATCCTGAATGAAGGACGCGTCCGGATCGCGGCCATCGCGCATGTGTCGAATGCGCTCGGAACCATCAACCCGGTGGCCCAGATCGCACGCCAGGTGCACCAGGCCGGGGCGCTCATCCTGGTAGATGGTGCTCAGGGTGCCGCCCATCATCCGGTGGATGTGCAGGAGCTCGGCGCCGACTTCTTTGCGTTCTCCGGGCACAAGATGTGTGGACCGACCGGGATCGGCGCGCTTTGGGTGCGGGGCGAGGTTCTCGATGAGATGCCTCCGTATCAGGGAGGGGGCGAAATGATCGACCTCGTAGAGAGGGACAGCTCAACCTGGGCCGCGCCGCCGCACAAGTTCGAGGCGGGAACGCCCAACATTGCAGGGGCCATAGGAATGGCAGCCGCCGTAACCTACCTGGAATCTGTCGGGCCGGAGGCGATTCTTCGTCACGAGCAGGCCCTCGTCGCCTATGCGCTCGAAGCGCTCGGCGGGTCGCCTGGGGTCCGCCTGTTCGGCCCTCCTGCACACGAGCGCGCTGGGGTCGTCTCGTTCAGGATGGCTGAGGCCCATCCACATGACATCTCTACGGTTCTGGATCGTGAGGGAGTCGCGATCAGGGCTGGACACCACTGCGCACAACTGGTAATGCAGCACTTCGAAGTTGGAGCGACTGCTCGCGCCTCTTTCTACCTCTACAACACGCGAGAAGAGGTGGACCGGCTCGTCCAAGGACTCGAGACAGTGCGCTCGATATTTGGCGACCAGTAGGGAGAGTAGAGCATGTCAGGGTTCCAAGACGTCCAGCTCAGCTCTTTGTATCAGCAGCTCATCCTGGAGCACTACAAGAAGCCCCGGAACCGGGGCACGCTTGAGGGGAGCACGGTCGAGGTGCACATGCGGAACCCGGCCTGCGGCGACGAGATCAAGCTGCAGATGAAAGTCGATGACGGAGTAATTCGGGACCTTCGTTTTCTGGGCGAGGGGTGCTCGATCTCCCAGGCATCGGTCTCGATGATGACGACGATGTTGAAGGAAAGGTCGCTGGACGACGCCATCGGGCTGGCACGGAGATTCACCGAGATGATGCACGGTGATGCTGAGGCTGCCCGGGATCGGTCGCTGAGGGACCTCAGAGCGCTCGAAGGAGTTTCGAAGTTCCCGATTCGAGTAAAGTGCGCCCTTCTCGGGTTCGATGCTCTTCAGGAGGCGGTGAAGCAGACCCGTGACGCCCCGCCCGGGGAGGACGGGACCGCGGAGGAGAGCTGATCCGCGATCTGATCGAGCTTCTCGGAGTTAGCTCCGCGAGCGGTTCTCGGGCGAGGATGCGCGACCGGAAGGTATCATCGTAGGTTCTAGTGTGTCTCGCCCGACTACCACGGAGCCACCATGAGCGACCCGCACAGTCCAGCTCTCCGGTTAGCCAACACCTGCGCCCTCGTCCTTACTGCCTTCCTCACGGCTTGTGGAGCCTCCGGGGCGAGGTCCAGCGATGCCTTCGCACCCGACGCGGCGGCGAGGGCAGGTCAGGAGCGCGGCTCATCCCGAGAGATCGTTCGCGCTGAGATTCTCCGTGAAGCGGCGGTCGCCACGAACGCCTATGAAGTTGTACGTCGACTTCGGCCGGGCTGGCTTCGAGGACGGGGCCGACCGTCGTTCCTTGACCCCAACGCCGGGGATCCTCTCGTGTACGTGGATGAGCGCCCCTTCGGGCTCCTTGACTCTCTCTACGCGATCTCCTCCGAGGATATCTCACGAATGGTATTGATCGGAGCGGCCGACGCGACCACGCGGTGGGGGCTCGGGCACGCGGATGGCGTAATTTCGGTAATCATCATGAGGGGAGGATGAAGCACTTAGACAATAAGAGACTATTTGATCCGCTCCTCATAGAAGTGACCCCGCGTGGGGTGTCACGAGTTCGCTTTGATGGGCGGCAAGCGCTCTCCACACGGGCTCGAGGCGGGCAATCTGCCCTTGCGGCGGTGGCGGCGAGTCAGATCCGCGAGTACCTCGAGGGCCAGCGTACGCACTTCGACCTCCCGCTGGACCTGGAGTCGGCAACCGAGTTCCGCAGATCCGTGTTGGAGGAGCTCCTGAACATCCCCTTCGGGGAGACGGTCAGCTACCGGAAGATCGCCGATCAAGTGGGCTGCGCTTCCCCGAGGGCGGTGGGACAGGCCGTGGGGTGGAACCCCCTCCCTATCCTCGTTCCGTGTCACCGGGTCGTAACCCGCAACGGCCGCTTGGGCGGGTACTCGGGAGGTCTCGACCTGAAGGTGGCTTTGCTCAGGCTCGAAGGGATCACAGCAGAGGGCAGCAGCTTCTCCAGTCCGATTGCGATCCCCGCCTGACCCGCGATCCTAGGGAAGACCAGACTCCGTGGGGGTCAGGACGACCCTTACCGCCTCACTTCGACGATGATTCGCGGCAGCAGACAGGGCGTGTCGATACTCCGACAACGGGAAGACGTGCGTCACCAGCCGCTCCACCGGCGCCCCGGTCTCGAGCAACAGCTCGTGTGTGACCTCGATCGTGTGCCGCAGTCCGCCTCGCCAATTCTCAACTCCGTAGCCGACGAAACCGCGGACCTTCAGCTCTCGCGCCCACAAGAGAGAGAGATCGAGCCGCCGGACTTCACCCGCACATCCGAGCAGGACGATCGTGCCACGGGGCGCGGAGTAGCGCAGTGCCTGCTTAATTGACGTGGCGCTTCCCACGCAATCGAAGATCCGGGCAAAGCCCCCCGCTGAGAATACTTCGTCCCCCACGATCGGTTGATAGGCCATCGCGCCGGTTTCGATCAACGCCGCGCGTGCCCCCGGTCCGGGCCCCACAACTTCCGTTGCGCCCAGTGCTTGGGCGAGTTCCGCCTCGTGAGAGCGCTTCGTCTGAGCGACGACTGTCCCCTGGAACCCCGTAGCTCGTAGCGCCCAGATCGTCCCGAACGCAATCGGGCCGCTTCCGATCACCAGAACGTCCTCTCCGTCCTCAGGAGGTGCATTTAGGACCGCATGCACCCCAATCGAAAGGGGCTCAACCAGAACTGCAGCTCGAGCCGAGATCCTTGGGTCCACGGGGAAGAGCTGCGACTCGTGCGCTAGCATGCGCTCTCCCCACCCGCCGGGGAGATCACGATGGTAACCGATAGTCAGACCATGGCTTAAAGCCGACTGACCGAACATTTGAGAACCTTCTTCGCCGGCCATCTCGCAGGTACTGTACCGACCGTCTAGGCAGGACCGGCAGACCGCGCCATTCCTGTGCCCCCGTACGTGGCAGGAGATTAGCGGATCGACCGAGACGCGGTCCTCTGTAGATACCCGCGTGACGCCCGGCCCCACCGATTCGACCGAACCGAGAATCTCGTGCCCTAAGACGGCCGGAAAGGAGCCGAAAGGCTCCATGGTCGGGCTCGAGGAATAGGAGAGATTCCCGACGTCCGATCCGCAGATTCCGCAGCCTAGGACGCGCAGTGCGACCCAGCCGGGCCCAGGGATCTCGACCTCCGGGATGTTTCGGAGGCGGAGGTTGCTCAGCAATCCGAAGACCGCCGATTGGCTCACCCGGCCGAGTGAGCGAGCCAGGATGAATCCCCGCACGGTTACGTCGAACTGTACGGCCCGCATCCCGACAGACTACCGACCGATCCCAGGCGATACCAGGGGCACGGGCTAGTTTCGTGAGGGGTAGAGAGATCGCATGAGGACTGCAATCGTCGCCGGATGCCGGACCTCCTTCGCGAAGGCTGGGTCGGAGCTGCGTGAGCTAAGCGCGATCGACCTGGGAAAGGTGGCCGTTCGGGAAGCCCTCGCGCGGGCGGAGGTCCCCGGAGAAGCGGTGGATCATCTCGTCTTCGGAACCGTAGTCCACGATCCACAAGCGCCAAACATCGCGCGCGAGGTGGGGCTTGCTGTCCTCCCGAAGGAGGTGCCTGCAACGACGGTGTCTCGAGCCTGTGCCTCGTCGAACCAGGCGATTGCGGACGCGGTCAACCTCATAGAATTGGAGCTCGCGCAGGTAACCATAGCGGGCGGGGCTGAGTCCCTGTCACACATCCCGATTACAGTCTCGGGGCGACTTGGGCAGTCACTCATGGCGGCATCGCGGGCCCGTTCCCTCAAGCAGCGGGTCTCCGCGTTTTCGAGGCTGAGGCCTAAAGACCTCATGCCCGTGCGGCCTCAGATCGCAGAACCTACGACCGGGGAGACGATGGGGGAGGCGGCCGAGCGGATGGCGAAGGAAAACGGCATCACCCGTGAAGCACAGGACAAATGGGCGTTAAGGTCGCACCGTTTGGCGGCCGAAGGAGTCGAGAACGGCCGTCTCTCTGCGGAGATCGCCCCGCTCTATCTTCCGCCAGAGTTCGATATCGTTATGGACCAAGACAACGGCATCCGGGTGGATACGAGCCTGGATGCCCTCGCGCGTCTGCGCCCCGTCTTCGACAGAAGGCACGGATCCGTCACAGCCGGCAACGCCTCTCCCCTCACCGACGGTGGTGCTGCGGTGGTCCTGATGTCGCAGGAGGCGGTGGAGGAGCACGGCCGAGAGCCGCTCGCATGGATTCGCAGCTATGCCGTGACTGGGCTGGATCCGGGAGCTCAGCTGCTACAGGGCCCCGCCTATGCCGTCCCAATGGCTCTGGAGCGGGCAGGCATCTCGATGGGGGACGTGGACGTCATGGAAATGCACGAAGCCTTTGCCGCTCAAGTCCTTTCTAACCTGCAGGCACTGGATTCGAGGCGATTCGCAGAGGCAGAGCTGGGTCGGAGCAAGGCGGTGGGACACCCCGATCTCGATCGGATCAATGTGATGGGGGGCTCGATCGCGCTCGGGCATCCTTTCGGCGCGACCGGTGCGCGGATCACCATGACGCTCGCCCATGAACTCCAGCGGGCGGATGCCGAGTTTGGATTGTTGACGGTCTGCGCTGCGGGCGGGATGGGTTTTGCCATGGTGCTTGAGCGGGCCTGACGGCGACCGCCCGGGGTTTCGCGGCTCGCCCTAGGCCTCATCGCCCAGTTCTCTTTGCAGCGCGCTCCGAACCTCTCGACGGCGCTCACCCTCCCGAAACCTCTGGTGTTCTTCGTCGGTCTCGAGTAACAGGCGAGGAACGGTCACGGGCTCCCCCTTCTCATTGATTGCGACGAAGGTCAGGTAGCAGGTGTTCGTGTGCCGTCGAGCGCTCGTCAGGAGGTTCTCGGCCTCAACGCGCACACCGACTTCCATCGAGGTACGGCCGACATAGTTCACCTGGGCCGAACAGGTCACGAGCTCGCCGGAGTAGATGGGCTCGCGAAAGTCGACCCGGTCGATCGAGACTGTGACGCAAGGCAGCCCGGCGTGGCGCATCGCCGCCACCGCCGCAGCTCGGTCAACCATGGAGAGGATCACGCCACCAAACACGTGTCCCAGGTTGTTCACATGCTGGGGCATCAGGAGCTCGGAGACCATCGAACTCGATCCGGCTGGGGACCTCGGGACGGCGGCGGCGCCTCCTACCACAGCCGGCTCAGACGAGCTGAGCATTGGTCGCTGCGGCCTCGCCTACCGGGCGCTGCGCCTCCCTCCACGGGGGAGGGGCTCAGGGAGGATACGAAGGTCCGAGGGATAGGGGATTCTCGACTCAACGTCTTGGCTGAGATGAGGGGAGCGAGGACCTATGGGCCGAAGCGGAAATCAATCCATAATGTGCTCCGTTGTAAAGGTATCGCCTGGTTTTTGCAACCGACCCGCCCGGCCTCTATTCTGAGCTTTGGGCGGGTCCCAATCGCCCGTGCCATCCCGCAACCGAGGATGACGTTCACCCGAAAACTCGCGCTGAACAACTGCGGCACTTGTCATGCTGTAGAGCACCTTCCAAACCCCCCAGTAGGCGACTTGGACATCATCTTCGCCTACCTTCAAACGAACTTCAGTGATGGGCAGCCCGAGCCCGTCATTCCCGCGGCGTTCCTCGAGGGAGGATGCACACCATTCTGACGCCCCTCCTCACGGCAGTCTCTCAACGTGTGGGCCGAGATAACATGGCGCCCACACGATGAAGGGTGGTCAGTTGGAACGGCTCGCGTTCACCGCATCGATAGGCTTCTTCGCATTCCTCTACGGCTGGGGCGCCGGCGCTCTGGGCTGGTTTCCGGGTCCGTTCGTCATGAACGCCCTGACCCAGGGCCAGGTCGCCCTCGGGAGGCCCGGTTACCTCGTGGCGAAGGTGTACGATCGAAGCGGGGTCCGGATCGCCGCGCCGACCATGGTTCAAGCAGGAACGACCCTCATCGCGACCCTCTCGCCGATGGACGGAAGCTTTACCGCGGGACTCAATCTCATCGACTCCTCTGGCACTGTCCTACACGAGTGGCGACTTGCCCCGGCGGAATTGTTTTCCAGAGGAGAGAGGCCCAGGGGTTTCAGGCTCGAAGACGGCTATATCCACGGGGCTCATCTTTTCAGTAATGGCGACGTTCTCGTGAACCTCGAAGCGGCTGGCTCCGTTCGGCTCAATGCTTGCGGCGAGGTGATGTGGACGCTTGAGCGGCGCACTCATCATCCCATCGCCGAGGCCGACGACGGGAGCTTCTGGATTCCTGTCTTCGACTACTGGGACGATGACGCCAGCCTAGCCCGATCCGGCGACTACCCTGGATTGGAGCCGCCGCTGTTGGACAACCGGGTTCTAAGGGTCTCCCCCGAAGGGGAGGTGCTCGAGGATGTACCGGTGCTAGACGCTCTCTATGCAAGCGGGCTGGAGCGACAACTCGCGAAGGCTGGCGAGCTCACTGGAGACATCATGCATCTCAATGACGTCGAGCCGCTGGGCGACAGTATCGCGGGGTCGTACCCGCTCTTCGACGCCGGAGACCTATTGGTATCGCTACGGAATTCTCAGCTGGTCTTCGTGCTGGACCCAGAG
Source organism: Longimicrobiales bacterium (assembly GCA_965197485.1). Lineage (GTDB taxonomy): Bacteria > Gemmatimonadota > Gemmatimonadetes > Longimicrobiales > Gaopeijiaceae > JAAXGI01. The sequence continues at coordinate 208,351 of CBDANG010000011.1, read as the reverse complement.
ACGCGCGTCGTGAAGTGGCATGTATCGGACCCCTTCATCCAACAGCATGACCCCGACTTCATCGGGGACGGATGGATCGGCCTGTTCGACAATAACCAGGATGGCACGGCGAGAGGTTCGATGCTTGGTGGAAGTAGGATTGTCGCACTGCAGCCTCACACGGATTCGGTGGAGGTCTTGTTTCCTACACCGAATTCTGAGTCCTTCTATACGATGCTTGCGGGGAAGTGGCAGCAACTCCCGAATGGAAACATGCTCCTCACTGAATCCCAGGCTGGGCGAGTGGTAGAGGTGGCTCCGGACGGGCGTACCGTGTGGGAGTGGATCCACGAGCCCGTCGATGATTCCTGGGTTATCGAAGTCAGTGAGGGCACTCGGTATCCGCTAACCGCCGAGCAGATCGGGCAGTGGCCGTGTCCCTCCTCCCCGACCGTTTCCACAGGCGCCGGAGAAGACCGTTGAGCATAACCCGCGCTGTCGCCGGTGCGACGATCCTGGCAGTTGCCATGTTTGGAGCTGTCCCGCTTTGGTGGACAGGTAAACACTGAGGTTTTGATCCTATCTCCCTTGCTGGGGAGTCGAAAGCTTCCCTCGCGCAGCGGGGGAGTAGAAGGCAGGTTCACGCCGCAGCCCTCCGGCTTCGTTCGAAATTGACGGGCGACTCGTAGCCGAGCGCCGAGTGCCTTCGGCGCGGGTTGTAGAAGCCCTCGATGAAGTCGAAGACGGCCATCTTGGCCTCCGCCTGAGTGCGAAAGCGCTGCCGATCGAGAAGCTCGCACTCGAGCGTCGCGAAGAAGCTTTCGCACAGGGCGTTGTCGTAGGCATCGCCCACCGAGCCCATCGAGGGCCTCACGCCCACCTCCTTGCACCGCAGCCCGAACGCGATCGATGTGTACTGCGTCCCCTGGTCGCTGTGATGGATCACCCGTTGGGGTCGACGCTGCCAACTCGCCATGTTCAGGGCATCGAGCACGAGCTCCGAGCGAAGATGAGCCGCCATGGACCAGCCCACCACGCGACGGCTCCAGGCGTCCACCACTACGGCTAGGTAGAGAAAGCCGGCCCAGGTCGGGATGTAGGTGATGTCGGCCACCCAGAGCCGGTCGGCAGCCTCGGCTGTGAAGTCTCGGTCCACGAGATCGGGAGCCGGCCGAGTATTTCGGTCTCGCTGAGTCGTTCGAGGCTTGTAGCGCCTACGGCTCGCACCCTGGATCCCGGCCTCTCTCATCAACCGGCCGACGCGTTTGCCTCCAACCCGCTCGCCGGCTTGCTGGAGCTCGGCATGGATGCGCGGCCGCCCGTAGACCCTCCGGTTCTCTTCGAAGATCGCCTCGATTCGCCTGCGAAGCTCTCTGTCGCGCCGCGCCCTGGCCGAGGGAGGGCGCTTCAGCCAGGCGTAGTAGCCGCTGGGGGAGAGACCCAGAACACTGCACAGCACACGCACGGGGTGGTCCGCCTGATTCGTCTTCACGAACTCGAACCCCGATCGGGGATCGAGTTGCTCTCCCGAGCAAACCAGGCGGCGGCTTTTTTTAGGATCTCCTGCTCCATGCGCAGCTGCTTGTTCTCTCGACGCAGCCGTCGGAGCTCCTCTCGCTCCTCCGTCGTTAGTCCGTCGCTGCGACGTCCTTCGTCCAGGTCAGCCTGCTTGACCCAATTGCGTATCACTCCTGCTGAGGGCTCGAACTCCCGGGCCAACGCTTCCACAGGCCGGCCCGATCGGACCAGCTCGACCATCTGCCGCCGAAACTCCGGCGGGTACGCCGCATGCGTCCTTGGCATCGTGGACTCCTCCTTTCTCCCTCACCCTTGAGGGGTCCACTAAACCGGGTCAACTCCAGTTTCTCGCTGTACCCACCTCTGCAGAGGCCTACCTCGGTCCCGGTGGCGTCGTTTCGGGGATCGGCGCGCTAATCGCACTTGTAGCGGCGCTCTTCGCTTCTGTGTTTGGATTCCTCTGGTTCCCACTGAGGCGCTTCCTTCGTGGAATCCGTAGTCGAGAGGAAGTGATGCCGCCGAAGCTCCCTGCCTCGTCAAGGCCCGCCTCGGAGTGAGCCTCACCCTGGCGATCCTGGTTGTTGTGGGATTCGCATTCATCATCGATCGGACAGGCGTGGTTCGTCATTCGAAAGAGGCAGGAAGCCGCGCGCGTGCAAGCTTAAAGGTCGTCACCGATCCATCGCTGGAAGATGACTCCAAAGAGCGTCAGCTTAGGCAGGAGTCCCTCCGCCTGTTTGGACTACTCGGCCGAATTGTCCTGGCTAGCGGTCTGGCCGTCGCCCTGCCTCTGGTCGCAGTGTGGCTTCTAGGCCTTGTTGGATTGGGGTCATTCGGTGAGGTCCTGGCCGTGCTCGCCAGAATAGACTTCCTCCTTGCGGTAGGCGTGGCCGGCTGCCTTGGATACGGGGTCATCCGGCTCCTCCGTGGCCGATGAGCTTCGAGAACCGCTACGGTAGGCTCGATCGCCTCCTCCATCGCTGTGCCTTTCGAGCCCTCCTGGCACAGGAGGCCTTGGCCGACCTCGAGGATCAACTCTTTTCGGGACAGATCGACTCCGTCGACTTCGCTCGACCGGTGTTCGTGTCCGGCCTCCCCCGTTCGGGCACGACGATCCTCCTAGACATGCTTGTAGCGACGGGCTATTTCGCCACGCACACGTACCGAGACATGCCGTTTGTTCTGTGTCCACTCTTCTGGGGCCGATTCTCCCGGTTCTTTGCGACTGAAGACCTGCCAAGGGAGAGGGCGCACGGGGACGGGCTCATGGTTTCTCTGGACAGTCCCGAGTCTTTCGAGGAGGTAATCTGGATGCGGTTTTGGGCCGAGCACTACAGGTCAGACCGCATCCAACCTTGGACAAACTCCACTCGGAACACCGATTTCGAGGATTTCTTCGGCCGCCACATGCGAAAAATCGTGGTCGCTCGAAGAACGGATCGTGCGTCCAATCTGCGCTATCTCTCCAAGAACAATGTCAATATCGCGCGCGTGTCCGGCCTCCCGGGCCCCCTGAGCCAGGGAAGCCTCCTCATTCCTTTTCGGCACCCCGTCCAACACGCCGCGTCCATGCTCAACCAGCATCGACGGTTTCTGAAGGTACATCGCGCTGATCCGTTCGCTCGGCTCTATGTGTCCTCGGTCGGACACCAGGAGTTTGGGCAGGCACTACGTCCCGTGGACTTTGGCGGTTGGCTGTCCGCGGCTGCCTCGAGTGAGAAAATCGAGTATTGGGTTCGATACTGGGTCGCGGCATACAGCCATGTTCTCGATCATCGCCGCCCGAATGTGCACCTGCTTTCGTACGACGAACTAACGCGACAGCCGGGGGCGGCACTCGAGAAGATTGCTAGAAGCACTCAGATTCCACCGGATGTGCTGGCCGGGGCTTCACCTGCGATTCGATCTCCCCAACCCCACGACGCAGACATGAGCGAGGTCGATCCGACCGTCCTGGATGAGGCGCGCGGACTTTTCGCCAGGTTAATCGAAGCGACTTGATCCGGTTCAGATGCGGAGGCCCGAGATGGGATCAGGTCCCCTATCGTCAGGCTTGGACGAGCTACTGAGGAGCGATGACGATCAGGGCTGGATAGGTCGTGCAACCATGATCCCCGTCTGACTCGAGAATCCCTGGATCCTCTCGGCGAGGGGCCGCTCGGAAATCTCTACCGAATCCCCGACTAGGGGGGCATGTAGAAGATGCAGGCGATCTCCCTGCCAGAGCGCGATTCCGGTATGTGCGATGTCGAGTCCTTCAAGGGTGCTCACGGCCGCGATGATATCCCCGTTTCGGATACCGTCCTCTCGACCCACGATCTGATCCTCAGGAATGAAGAACCGGGCAGCCCTGCTCACGCGCTCTTCCATTTCCCGAATCGCCTCGAAGACTCCGGAATCTTCCGTCACCTGACGATACGAGGTGGGGTGCTCGGTCATGAAGCGGATGGGCCTTGGGTCTTCGACTCCTCCTAACTCCTCGCTCACCGAGCGAGTGAGTCCCTTCTTGTCCGCGTCTCTGATCCACTCCGAGAAGTAATGCAGCCGGCTCGGATAACCAGCGAGGACCCCGTCGCGATATCGTAGGAAGGTCAGCTCATTCCTGTAGCGATCCCGGAATGTCTCCTCGCCAAGCAAGAACGGCTCGTCGTCCCAGACGGTCAGGCGGGCGAGTACGAGGACGTGCTCCACCAGCGTCACGCAGTCGAAGACGCGAAGGTTCACCACGAGGCGCTCTGTACCGGGAATCTCCAAGGTGCCCGGAGCGTACGGCGTGCCGACGAAGCTCGTTCCCAGGATCGCCATGACCTCACCGATTGGGAGGGTGGCGAGGCCTTGGTTTCTGGCCCATTCAACGGTTTCCCGCGCTATAGCCCAGTCGCGTTCGCTTTCGGGGGCCGCACCGGCCCCTTCATCAACTGTGGGCAGTCCCGGGACCGGAGCGGAATAGCTCGAGGCAGCGGCCATACCCTGATCCGAAGCCACTCGGGTTTCACAGGCGAGGATGGACAGGAGGAGGGTTGCCGCACATGCGCCGGTACCAACAAAGCCTTTCAGGGCGCAGCGCTCGGGCCGATGATCAAATGGCATGTGGTGAGTAGCGTAGAGGTTGATCCGCCCCGGAAACTCGCTTAGGAAACGGGGGACGAGCAAGTCGGGCCGGTGCGCACTTCTGGAACACTCGGGGGTAGCTGAAAACTGCCGTTTAGCCTGTGAATGACGCCAAGGTCGGCGGGCTCGGCCTGCTCGGGTTCGCCTTTTCTTTCTGGAGGTATCATGCCGTACCCTGAAATGCTCGTGGCTCCCATGCGACAGGATCTTGTGCGCCTCGGATTCCAAGAGCTGCGTTCCGCTTCGGATGTTGACGAGGCGCTGGAAGACACCGCTGAGCCCACTCTGGTCGTGGTCAACTCGGTTTGTGGTTGCGCTGCTGGAGCGATGAGGCCCGCGGTCGCACTCTCTTTGAGTCATGAGCAAGAAGCTCGGCCTCCACGCCTCACCACAGTGTTCGCAGGCCAGGATCTGGATGCCACGCAGCGGGCCCGCGAGTACTTCCCCGGCTACGCGCCATCCTCGCCGGCGGTTGCCCTCCTCAAGGATGGCGAGCTCGTCTGGATGTTAGAACGACATCATATCGAGGGGCACGGCCCCGAGATGATCTCCGCCGCCCTGAGGCGTGCGTACGAAGAGCACTGTTAGGCCGCCAGATCACCTTTCCCGAGGCGGTTCGGATGGACGAAGAGCGAAAGAAGGCCTACCAGGATCGATTCAAAGAGGCCATTGAGGAGTGGGAATCGCGACTCGAGGAGCTGGGGGCGCGGGCGAGGCGAGCTGAGGCAGATCTGCGCGCTCGTCTTCGCGCCGACGAATCGGGGTTGAAAGAGAAGCTGGAGGAGGCCCGGTCGCGGCTCCGAGAACTGAGGGAAGCTTCAGAGGAGGGTTGGGAGGAAGTCAAAGCCGGCGCAGAGAAGCTCTGGGTTGACGTGCGTGCCGCATGGGAGCGGGCTGGAGAGTCGGAGGAAGTCGCGCCGGACGAGACCGCCTCTGATGAGTCGACCCCTAGGGCCTAGCGGCGCTTACCTCTTCTCGCCTTCCTACGACGTCCACGGGCCTGGCGACCCGTTTCCCCGGGGAGGCGCACGTCTATATCGATCCCCCCAAACACCGCGAACCCTCTGATTCGTAAGATCGGCCCACCCGGGTGCTGGCCGGCAGGATAGTCCGACCGGTCTTCCAACCCGCCGGCGATCGCGAAGCCCGACGTCTCTACCCGAAGGTTCGGCGGCACAATGATCTGAATTCCGCCCATCACCGCTATGGCGCTCACTTCCACTGGTCCCGGCCCGAAGAGGGCCTCCCGAAAGTCCAGCTCCACGCCTCCCTGCAGTGCAAGCGCCGTAATGCGACGCGCGGGAACCCAGCTGCCCTTCCGGACCCTCCCACTCCACACTCCGACACTCAGCTGGCGGTCGGGAACCTGGGCCGCATCGATCCGCCGTAATGAGAGCTGTTCCGAGTCCGCCCCCTGGGTCCATCTGGTGACGCTCCCCTGTTGCACTGAACCTACCGAAAAGCCGGTGGAGCTTGTTGTTGCCGGAACCGTGGGTTCCATCCCCTTGGGAAGAGTCAGGTCCGCGACGAGGGCACGTAACTCTCGCTCCGAACGCACGCGATTTGCATCGTCCAGCCGCCGTTCGAGCTCCTGGATGCCGAGCTGATCCTGTGCGTATGCCTCGCAGAGCATCTCCACAACCCATTGTCGCTTGGCCAGCGTCGCTCTGCGTTCACCCTCCGAACCCTCGGTCGCGTTCATCATTGCAGATATGCCACAGAAGCGTTTCGTGGAAGCGCACGATAAGGTGCTAGAGAGGCAAAATGAGCGCCAGGCCGAGACCCGCAGAAATCACACTGCTCGGATCTCGGATTTCTGAGGAATCGGGGGCGGCTCGGGCACCAGATTGTCCCCCAGCCGACCAACGCTGAGGAATTCGCGCGAGCCGATTGACGTTCAGGTCGGCCGAAAGAAACCCGAAATAGTTGATGCTGAATCCCCGAATCGAAGTCGATGCCATCGGGGTACAAAATATGCAGTGTACTTCCACTCGGTGGCTATGACCTTTCACCCTCCTGGAGAGCTTCACCATGCGCGCGCGCGATACTCTCTCTAGTCTCGCCTTACCCCTGATCGGGGCCGCCGCGTTGACCGCCGGAGCTCTCCTAATACAGATCGCTCGCAGACCCCCATCCCAGGCCGGGTCAGAGGCTCCGTCAGCCGACGGATCCGGCCCGCAGGCTACAGCAGGCCATGGGGACCGGGCATCTGGCGCGGTTGCATTCCAGAAGAATGAGTCGCTCCTACGACGCCTCAGAAAGCGGGGGCTGTAGTCGACACCGTTGAAGGGCGATCGCTTCAGGGTGAGATCACTCCCTGACGGATCGCAGACTCTGCCCAACACGCCGCGTCCACCAACTATAGCGCCTCTCCAACGCCGGGTGAGTGCGATCCGCAACCGGCTTTAGCACACTCTCAGCGAGTTCGAGCGCTCGAAGCTGGTCCGAGCGCGATGGCCACAGATGAGCGTGCCGCAGGTGGTCGAGGGCTTCCGCCAATACCACCTGCTGCAACGGCTCGGAGGCGGTGACCAGTCGCTCCAGGAAGTCCTCCCCGGTCCCCTGCTTCTCATCCTCTGTAGCGCTCCAGTCGAGTCTCGGGAGCGCTTTCCACCAGCCGAAGGCTTCCTCCTCTGTATCTCCCAAGCCCTCCAACGCGCGGAGCGCGTTCTTCCGACGGACACGGAGCTCCGTGTCACGGCTCTCGGCAAGCGCTCCGACGGCGAGAATCCGAGGGTCGGTCTCCCCCAAGTCGTCCAATAGGATAAGGACCGTGCGACCGGGATGTAGAAACGCCGGATGCTGATCCGTGGGTAGCGCTCGAGGTCCCGAGTCGCGTGGTGCCATCGCGACAGCATACGCACGGAGTAAGATCGGGACGGCGTCGGAAGCGACGCCCGCCTTGATCGCCGAGCGGGCGATTCGCTCGCCCATCCGACGCCCCCTCTCGCTATCCAGCCGTGCCCGCCTCAGGAAGCAGGTACTGGCGGAAATGCTCAGAGGTTGCTCGGATCGCCCGGTCTAGTTCAGGAGTTGATCCTTGGAATGGGTGGCCTGTCTCGAACGCATGTCCTGCTCCAGGAATCAGCTCCACGAAAACCTTGGGATTCGCCTCGGCTAAGCGGGTAGCGTCCCAGACCGGTACCGAGGTGTCGGTCTCCCCATGAACGATCAGCCAAGGGAGGTCGCGTAGAGTCGCGGCTGCCGCCTCGATGTCCAGTCGCTCTGCATTGGACTCGAAGTCCTCGAGCAGAGTCAGGTCCAGCGGCATCTCTTGTCCCGTCCTCGCGTTCGTGACGTGGATGCGCCCGTTAGACCGCCACTCCTCTTTCACCTCGTCTGGCCAGCGATCAAAGCTGGCCAAGCCCGCCCAGGTCACGAGAGCATCCAGACGATCATCGTCGCGAGCCGCCACCACACTTTCTCCGCCTCCGCGCGAATGCCCGAATAGCCCCAACCGGGTGGGAGGCACGGACAGGATCCCGCCGCCCCGGACCTCACCTAGGACGGTCAGAATCTCGTCTACGTCTCTACTCAGAGTATTGCGGGCGAAGTTTTCGAGCTCTGTGAATTCCGTTGGATCGTCCCCGATCCCGTTCAGCGAGAAGTTGAACGAAACGACGGCGTGCCCGTCGCTCGCCAAGCACTCGCAGAGGTGCGGGAAGAATCCCCAATTCTTGAAGCCCTTGAAGCCGTGTGTGATCACGACCGCGCTGCGAGGGGGCTCTCCTTCCGGCAGACGCAGGTCACCGTGAATCGTCGATCCATCTTCAAGACGGACCGTGAACGGGCGCTCGATCATTCGGACTCCTGTTCCCATCGGGCATCGTTGACACCGGCCCGCTGGTTTTCGACTCTCGCTAGCACGAAGAAGAGGTCGGAGAGTCGGTTGAGGTACCTGAGTGTTAACGAGGCAGTCGGATCCTCATGCATTGCTCTAACGACGCACCTTTCCGCCCGCCGGCACACCGTCCGGCAAATGTGCAACGCGCGGGCTCCCGAACTGCCGGCCGGAAGGATAAAGGCGGTAAGCCGCTCGAGCTCTTCTTCCGCCTGGTCGATCCACCCCTCCATCTCATCCGGCCTTCCGCTTGGAAGTTGGGGCAGCTCTGGCCCCCTCTCTCGAGCTCCTCCGGGTTGGTAAGCAAGATGGGATCCGAGAGAGAAGAGGTCGTGCTGGACGACCGACAGGTAGGTTTGCGCACGTTCCGATTCGACTGAGCCGATCGCCTCGCCAACAAATGCGTTCAGTTCATCGATCGCACCGCACGCTTCGACGCGCGGATGGTCCTTCCGTACACGTCCGCCGCCGAAGAGCGTCGTCTCACCGGAGTCGCCGGTGCGTGTGTAGATCTTCAAGCGTGCATTCCCAGCCGGGAGGGCAACCTCAGCGCAGGCGAGTCATTCTCCGCATCGCGCCGGCCTTCTCAATGAGAGCGGAGCCTTCCTTCAGAAGAGACGTCTTCTCTTCTTCGGATACGGGTTCTTCGGAGATTAGGAGGTCGCGGATGTCCAGGAGTACCTCCAGCTGGAGCTGGTCCTTCTGAAAATCGAGATCCAGCCGGGACATCTCCCCGGCGTCGTCCCTCTCGCTCGCCCGCTCGAAGGCTTCGCGGTAGGCGGATTCGAGGCTAGCGAGAACCTTCCTTCGATCCCGCACTCTGTGCTCCTTTCCCTCGGTTAAGACGAGACTCCGAACTGCGTCCCCTCCACCGTACTCATCTTGTTCGCCCTGGACCAGGAGGGGCGGCTGCGCCGGTGTTTGCACCAGGTGGCGATGTGCCCGCAGATTGACCGCCACTACCCCTCGAGTCGGAGCCCGCAATGCGCCACCAACCGCCACCTCACAATCAACTCGGTTACATCCGTCTCGCGCTGCTGTTCCTGTTCCTCGGTCACCCCCAAGGCCTATTCGCACAGGACGTGACCCCTAACCCGCTAGGCCAGCCCCTTCTTGACACCTCCGGCGAGATCCGGGACGACGCTTTCATTCAGATCCCCCTTCGACCCGAGGATCGGAAATATGGCGATCTGGAAGGAGACGATCTAAAACGAATCCTGCTGGAGGTAGACGCCATCTCGCTCGAAGACCGGGATCGAGGGAATATATTCTGGGGCCGAAACGTGGGGACTCCGGGTCACGAGGCGATACAGGACTGGGTCGAGGGATACTTTCGCGACAATGACCTGATCGACGTCCAAAGGGAATGATTCGATCTCGAGCCCCAGTGGCAGCCTGAGCGGTGGAGCATTCGCTTTGCGTCCGCTGACGAGAGTTTTTCGCTCGAGTCCGCGCGCCCGCCGCATTACGTCACCGGAGATCAAACACACCGAGCAAGACACGCCCGAGTGGATCCCCGCGGTAGGTCTCCAGCAAACTGCCCGAGCCTACGCTCGCATCATCGACCAAGCGAACGAACTCGAGCGTGAACAGCTACAGCCGTCATTGCCTGCGGCCCAAAGTGATGGAGATACTCAGTAGGAACCGACGGCGGTTGTCTGTCGGCCGATTAGACAGGAGGCCTCATCCAGGGAGGGTTTAGAGCCGCGATTCGGTCGAAGACTGGGCAACTGCGATCATGCGCACCCGGCAGATATCCGGTGCTCAGGAGAAACTCCCGGACAATCTCTCCTCCCGTGAATAGGAAGGTCCGCTTGAAGAGCTTCCTCCACTCTTCGAGGGACATCGGGTGGTGTGCGTCGAGCCAATCGCGAAAGGAGCCGAATTCTGAACGGAGCCGCTGAATACGGCGCGCGTTTTCTATGGCAGCGTTCACCTTGAGTCGGTTGCGGATGATCCCGGCGTCACTCAGTAGCCTTTCGCGATCCTCCTCACCGTAGGCCGCCACACGCTCGATGGCGAACCCCTCGTAGGCTTTTCGAAATCCTTCTTGTTTCTTGAGGATCGTCAGCCAAGAAAGACCGGCTTGGTTAATCTCCAGAATGAGCCGCTCGAAGAGGCGGTCATCGTCGTCGACCGGAAAGCCGTATTCCTCATCATGATAGGGGCCATGGAACGGTTGATCCGACATGGCACAGTAGCTCGGGGGCTGGGTTTTCTGAAGTTCTGAGGTCATGGCGATTCGCGGGCTCAATCAGCCTAAAGAGGATGCTAGGCCGCTCACTCCGCCTTGCTTCCCGAGCCGCCTCCTGAAGCGCCGTCGCTGGACTCCCCCTTGACGTCGAGTCCCGCCGCGCCCGCCATCCCCATGATTCCCGGCACGTTCAGGGAGTCGGCCAACCCTGACGGAACGACCATCAAAGAGCCGCGCTTGACAATGCTTTCGTAAAGCATGTTCATGGCGCGCAGGTTCATCGCTACCGGGCTCTCTCGGTAGCGCTCAGCGGCTTCCACGAACTTGGAGGCCACCTCTGTCTCGGCGGTGCCGAGGATGATCCGCGCCTGTCGTTCCCGCTCCGCTTGCGCCTGGCGCGACATCGCTTCTTCCAGTGCCTCGGGGATGATAACGTCTCGAATCTCTACTGACTGAACCTGGATCCCCCAGTCGTGCATCTTGCGATCCAGCGCTTCCTGGAGCCCGGCTCCCAACTCCTTTCTCGACTGAATGAGCTCTGCCAGGTCATGCTTGCCAATCGCGTCGCGGAGGGCCGTCTGCGCAGCAAGAATCACAGCTCGGTTGTAGTCCTGAACCTCCAGCGCCGCACGCTCCGCGTCAAAGACCACCCAGAACGCAATCGCGTCGACGTCGACGGGAACCGTGTCGCGGGTGAGGCAGGATTCGGCCGCGAATGCGGTGGTGCGAATCCGTTGGTCGATGTGATAGCCCACCCGGTCGATGACGGGGATGATGCCGAAGAATCCCGGTCCTCTTAGCCCCCTGTAGCGGCCCAGCCGGAGCACTACAGCCTTTTCCCATTGGTCGGAGAACTTGATCGAGGAACCCACCAGCGCGGCGGCGACGAGTCCCGCGCCGAGCGCCACCGGGGGCAGTAGCCCGGCTAGGAAGACTCCCCCGCCGATCGCGCCACCCACTGCAAGGCCTGCGGTAACTGCCGCAACGGGATATCGGGTGTCGTTCGGTGAGCTCTTCGACATCGCTATTCTCTCCGTTTGAGAGTAGAGCTCCATGGGACTCCGGGAAGCCCTGCGCAACAGGGTGGAGTCTCGATCGGTCATGGATGCTCGCCGCCACGGTCCCGGGCTCGTTCCACAGCTCTGAACTCCCTCAGGGCCGCAATGAGCTCGTCCACACGATAGCCGAGCGCCTCAGCCCTCTGCACCGTGTCTGCACACAGCGAGAGGAAATCCTTCCTCCTCTTGCGCTCATCGTCAGAAGCGGGCGCCAGGCTGACGAAGGTGCCTTCTCCGGGGCGAGCCGAGGCCACGCCAAGTCGCTCCAACTCGTCGTACGCCCACCGCACGCTTCGGGGGGTCACGCCTAGCTGAATTGCAAACTCCCGGACAGTGGGCATCCGCTGTCCAGTCTCGATCACCCCCTCCACGACCCCGAGCCAAACCTGCTCCACAATCTGGTGCGCTACCGGATCCCCGCTCGATGGGTCGATCGTACGCGCGAGCCGCTGGGAGAGATCGCTAGCACTCATTGGGGCGTCGCAGTTCGAGAAGAGGGGGTGCGAGCTGCGAGCTCAACGTACGCTACTCGCGCCAGGCGAGCTAACTAAGCTTGATCCTCTCGGAGAGCCATCCACGCGTACACCAGCCCCGCAACCAGTACCACGAGCACTGCCGCCCCGAACCACTCCAGGTAGGGGATGTACCGGCCGAAGTAGGCTCCGAGCGCGGCGGTGATGCCCGTGTAGAACGGCAGAGCCGTCACCAGGACGAGAGTGAAGCGCCGACGCGGCATGGCCGATACCCCGAGTGCGACACTCACGGTGTCGATCGGGAAAACAGGCACGGCGTATACGATCCAGATGAGCCAGGGCCGCCCGAACAGCCAATCCTCGATGCGCTCTCGGCGTCTCACGTCGATGTGCCTGTCCACGAACGGCTTACCCAGTGTCTTGGCTAGCCAGAAGACGAGGAGGCCACCGATCACATTGCCGATGTAGTGAAGCGGCCAACTCTGCCAGAATCCCCACGCCGCGCTTGCGAGGAAGGCAATCACGCCCCCCGGGATAGGGGCTACAACGACCTCTACGATGACCAGTGCAACGAACGCGGTCCTCGCCACGGGACCGGTGGCCTGCACGAGATCTGCCGGATCTCCCCGAATCGCGATCCCCAATCCAGCGAGGACGATCCCGACCAGGACTATTACCGCGAGGGAGCGACGCGGGTAGCGCGAGGCAGCGTGGGAATCCCTGCGGCGGTCGATCTGCAAGCGTCCTCCGGCACGGGTCGCTATCCCAAGGAAAACTCAGTCTACACTGGGGATGGGCGGCAGCAACTGGAGGTAGATCCAGAGAGCTTCGAGCTCAACGTCCAACATGCTCTGCGCGTACGGGATGACCAAGGTCATCGGCAACTGCAATTCGCTCCCGTCGGGCCGCAGACCCTCACGCGTTGCACGCTCGAAGTCCGCGAAGCTCCAATCGCCCAGGGCCTCGGGATCGGGGGTAAGGTTCCTGGCCGGTACCCAACTGGGATCGCCCGCCGCGATGCGCCCTCCCGAAAGATCTGCCCGGTGACACCCGGTGCAGGTCCCGGCCAGATACCGCCCGAACTCCACGGACACGGCGGTAGATGGGGGCAGCTCCGGATGTGGCTCCACGTGCGACTCGACCAGATCGACCGCGAGGGGCCTCTGGCCCGTTGCGATCAGAATCTTCCCCAAGGGTCCGAGCTGTGGCGTAGGGACTGTATTGTCCACGGCCGGTCGCGACCCCACGAACGCCACCACGTCTGACAACTCCTGATCGGACATGAGCTGAAAGTCCTCGGAGGGCATGGCAGAAGGCGTTCCGTCTGGAAGAATGCCGTGCCGAACGATACGGTCCCAATCAGCAGATACATATTCAGCTGTTCTGCTCCCCCTTCCCACCGTGATGTTCGGTCCGAGGATCTGTCCTATGGGGAACGCGTCGACCATCACCCCACCGGACAAGTCGTTTCCGTGACATTCGACGCAGGCGTACCTCGCTTCTACGAGATGGCGACCGCGCTCAATCGCGCGCTCCAACGCCAGCCGTCTCCCCTCCTCCACGGTCACACCCAACCGAGCAACCTCTTCCCCCTTCAACGGGTAGGGAATCGGAAAGTCGACCGCGTGGGCTTCGAATGTCTGGGAAAGAATCCGGTTACTTGCCAGCGTCGCCCAAACATACACACCAGCCAGCGTTACCAGGAGGATCGCCACGAGTCCCAGGAGCAACTTGAGGACCGTCTTCATTGGTCAGATGCCCTCGACCTGCTTCCTCAGCCTATTCATAGCCCGATCACTGTCCCGAATCCGGCGGAAAGAAAGTACACGCGGTTCTCCCCCCGTCTGGACGGAGACCAGGTACGGGTCGATGGAGAAGATTTCGTTGATCTGGAGGCTGGTGCCACCTGCAAAAAAGAAGCCGGCTGATGATGTACTCGTAAAGTCGGGCGACGAGACGTGGGCGATCGTTGGGCCCGCCACCACATTCAACTGAAACTGGGCCTCGGCCTGATGGGCGGTCACTGCCAAAGTGACGGCGATCGTCGACATTGCGTATCTGATCCCCTGCATCGTCCATCTCCAGCGTTACGTATGGAAGAGTGTAAGGCGTTCCGGGGCCTAAGAGCTGAAGAGTCGGTGGAAGCGCTTGCCCTGAGTTGATAAACCTTCGGGCAGCGTCAGGTGAAGAGACCTTGGATGGCAGGCTTGGTCACCTTGCCCATGGCGTTTCTGGGCAAATCCTCCAACAGCAGCAGCGATTTGGGAATCTTGTACCCCGACATGCGCTCAGCAGCCCACTCCTTCAGGGCCGGCAGGTCGATGGGTGCCCCATCATGGATCACGATGGCGACGGCCACCGCCTCCCCCCAGGTCTCGTCCGGCACGCCGACTACCGCACACTCTCGAATCGCCGGATGCGTCCGCAGCGTATCTTCAATTTCCAGAGCGGAGAGCTTGTATCCTCCGGACTTGATGATATCAACCGACAGCCGACCCATGATGCGGTAATACCCATCCTCTAACACCGCCATATCCCCCGTTCGGAACCATCCCTCCACAAAGGATTCCCGCGTCACGTCGGGCCTATGCCAATACTCGGAGAACACCGAAGGCCCGCAAACCTGGATCTCTCCGGGTTCGTCCTCCACTTCGATCAATTCGCCTGCTTCACTAACCAATCGGACGGCGACGCCAGGCAACGCCACCCCCACCGCACCTGGCCTTCGCTCCCCGTGGAGAGGGTTGGAGATCGCCATGCCGATTTCCGTCATGCCATAGCGCTCGAGAAGCTTCTGTCCGGTCAAGTCCGTCCACTGTTCATGCACACTGGCCGGCAATGCGGCAGAACCCGATACCATCAGTCGCATGTGGGCAAATCCGTCGGTGTATCGCGACCGATCCGCCTCGTCGGCAGCTTCTAGACTCCGGATCAGCTTGACGTAGATGGTCGGAACCGCCATGAACACCGAATACTCCTTATCTGCCACTCGCTCCAGAACAGCCGGCGCGTCGAAGGAGTCGAAACAGTCCGCCCGGGCCCCCGACCACAACGCGCAACCCAGCACGTTGACGATACCGTGAACATGGTGGAGTAGCAGAAACAGCGGAATCGAATCTTCCGAGCGCCACCCCCAGGCTTCTGTCAGCGTCGTGATCTGTGCCTGAATGTTGGCGTGAGTACTCACCACACCTTTGGGCTTACTGGTTGTGCCGCTGGTGTACAGGATCATTGCCCGCCTCTGTTCGTCCAGCTGCGGCAACGGCCCGGAATCCCGGGATGAAATCCGCTCAACACTGAGCAAGGGCGTCGAGAGCCGATCACAGAGTGGCCTGAGCTTCTCCAATGAAGCCTCGGGCACGATGACTCGATCAACCTCGGCATCGACGATCACATGTTCGAGCTCTGGGTCTGCCGCCGACAGGCTCAGTGGCACGGCAATTCCACCGGCCCTCCAGACGCCCCACTGGACCGCGGCGTACTCGAAGCTCGCCGGGATAAGAAAAGCAACTCGCTGCTCACCCAGGTCGGTCGAGCCATCGAGCAGACTGGCCGCAACTCCCGCCGACGCTGAGAGCAGTGAGTCGTACGAGTGATCATGAGCATCTGATGTAATTGCAACCCGGGCTCCGAAACTCTGCGCCCGTTGGACCAATTCAAGTTCAGGCATGCTGCGGTCTCTCCCCGATCCACCGCGGTCGTGCTCAGACCGTAAGGCGGTTAGCCCATGATCCCCCTGATGACCACGAAAATCACCGACGGGCCCAACAGGCAACCCAATCCGGTATAGAAGGTAGCCGTCATCGCGCCATAGGGGACTAGACGTTCATCGGTGGCGGCCAGCCCCCCTGCCACTCCGCTGGTGGTGCCCATAAGGCCACCGTAAATGAGCGCTGAACGCGGATTGTTCAATCCGATTAGTGGTGCGAGAAATGGTGTTCCAGCCATCACCAGCATGGACTTGACGAGCCCAGCGGCGATACTGAGCGCGATCACGTCCGAACTAGCCCCAATGGCCGCTCCGGTAACGGGGCCCACGATGTATGTTGCCGCGCCCGCACCGATCGTGGTCATACTCACGGGATCCGCATAGCCGAAGCCAAAGGCCACCGCCGCGCCGATCGCAAACGACAGAAACACGCCCGCAAATAGAGAGATGACTCCACTTGCGCCCGCACGCGCCAACTCCCGCGTATTGACACCGAAGGCGGTGGCAATGATGGCAAAGTCTCGAAGCATGGCGCCGCCCATCAATCCGATGCCGGCGAAAATCCCCAGATCGGCGATGCCGCGGCCCCCACCGGTTATGACACCTCCCAGATAAGCCGCTAGCAAGCCGAGCATTATGGCGATGGCGGAGCCGTGCAGGTGCCCTCGGGTTAGACGCGCCGACAGCTGATAGGAAACCCACACGGTGATCCCCACGACGACGAAGGCGGTAATCAGGCCGTTTCGGCCCATCACCTGCGCCAGAAGATCGATGACCTCACTCATCGACCTTCTCCAGCGTCTGCGTCCTCCGGCAGCGGCGGCTGCGCTTCACCACCGATGCGACTGAGCAGCGGTACTAGCGCACAGCTGACAACAACGGCAAGGACTCCGGCCAACAAAGCAGCCGGCCCTCCCCTTACCGCCGCTGCGACGTTCTGACTGGCCGCCATCGCCACGACTACTGGTATGTAGATTGCGCTCCAGAAGGTGATGCCGGTCTGGGAGATGGGGCGCAGGCGACCGCCGGCCTGCGCTCTCGCGGTAATCAGAATCAGCAGTAACATGGAGATACCGACGCCGCCAACATTCGCGTCGACACCGATCAGGTCACCGATTAGCTCGCCTAGAAACGCGCCGCCCAGCATGCACCCTGCAAGCAATGCCACGCCGTATATCACCACGGCATGGACTCCGCGCGATCAACGAGAGGAAGGGCCACAGGGGGGGGAAGGGGCAAACCTCGGAGGTTGGTCTGAGAGCCAGAGGAGAGTAGAGTCAAGGCCCACCGACGGCAAGCACAAAGGGGGCACGCGACTCGGATGATCGTTTACCATCGCGCAAGGACGTTGTTTCTGACGGTCGCGGCGATGGTGGCTTTTGCGGCGAACTCGGTCCTGGCGCGCATCGCGCTTCTGGGAGGCACGATCGATGCGGCGAGCTTCTCCACCATTCGTCTCGCAGCGGGCGCGGGCACGCTGCTGGTGATTACCGCCGGAGCCTCCAAGGGCGCTTCCCTACGCCAGGAGGACTCCAGTTTCGGGGGCTCGTGGGGGTCCGCCGCAATGCTGTTTCTATACGCTGCCTCGTTTTCGTTCGCCTACCTGAAGCTGAGCACCGGCACCGGAGCGCTCATCCTCTTCGGCCTGGTACAGGTGACCATGATGGCGGGGGCGTTGCTCTCCGGGGAAAGGCCCACCCGGATCCAGTGGTCAGGGCTCATTCTCGCGGTGGTGGGTTTGTTCTACCTCATGCTCCCTGGAGTCGAGGCACCACCTTTATGGAGCGCAGCGCTGATGACGCTCGCCGGAATCTCCTGGGGAGTCTACTCCCTCTGGGGACGAGGGGCTCGCAGTCCCCTCGCTCAGACGAAGGGGAACTTCACGCGATCCGTTCCTCTCGTGATCCTGTTGAGCCTCCTCATGCTACCGGACCTCCATATTGAGGCTGAAGGGGTGCTCCTCGCGCTGGGGTCCGGAGCCCTCGCTTCTGGCCTCGGCTATGTCGTTTGGTATGGGGCGCTCCAGGGGCTCACTGCGACGAATGCGGCGGTGGTTCAGTTGTCTGTGCCGGTCCTTGCCGCTGGAGGTGGAGTCGTGTTCCTATCTGAGGTGATCACATCCCGGTTGGCGCTCTCGGCCGTGATGACCCTGGGTGGAATCGCTCTGGCGGTACTGGGTGGGGGGAGACCCACAAGGGGACCGGTGCGGCTCCAAAGGGCTACTCAAGAGCCGCCGCGATCCTCATCGGGACCGCGCTGAGAAGCCCTCTGCAGCCGGAGCCTCCGGATCCGATGGCACGTGCCAAGGGACGTTAATCACGGCAAGAAACCGCATAAACCTGACCTGCCCCGAAGAGCGGTACCACATCCTAGTGTTAGTCCCAGCAGCTGTGGAGGGCCGTGAAGGACGGGCATCCTCAGGAACCAGGGCGACGGCTTAATCGCCTCAGGGGCCGGGGGAAAGCCGCCGCAGGCGCTGTGGGGTCGGACGGTATTGTACTCGCGCCTCCATTGCTCGACCAGCACGGCCGCCTGCGCCAACGAGTAGAAGATCTCCCCGTTCAACAGCTCGTCCCTGAGCTTGCCGTTGAAGCTCTCGTTGTAGCCGTTCTCCCACGGGCTGCCCGGCTCGATAAAGAGCGTCTCGACGCCCACGCGCCCCAACCACCGCCGCACGAGCTTCGCGGTGAACTCCGGTCCGTTGTCCGACCTCAGATACTCGGCAGGCCCGTGTCGGACGAACAGATCGGCCAGCACCTCGAGCACGTCGTGCGAGCGGATCTTGCGAGCCACCACGATCGCCAGGCACTCCCTCGTGTGCTCGTCCAGCACTGTCAGCAGCTTCAGCGCACGCCCGTCGTGCGTCCTCGAGGCCACGAAGTCGTACGACCAGACGTGGCCCCGATACAGCGGCCTCAGCCGGATGCACGATCCGTCGTTGAGCCACAGCCGACCTCGCTTCGGCTGCCGCTCCGGGACCTTCAGCCCCTCCTGCCTCCAGATCCGCTCCACCCGCTTGTGGTTCACCCCCCAGCCCTCGATGCGGAGCATGTCCGTGACGCGTCGGTAGCCGTAGCGGCCGAATCGACTCGCGAGTCGCACGATATCACCTCGGAGCGCCCCCTCGTCACTCGCCACTTTCCTCGCCCGGCGCTGGGTCGTGCGTGGCTGCCCGAGCACCCGGCACGCTCTCCTCTCCGACGCCCCGAGCTGCTGACGTACACGCACCACACAACGTCGTCGGCGCTCGGGGCTCAGAAGTTTCCCTGGGCCGCTTCCTCCACGATCAGCTTGTCCAGTGTCAAGTCCGCCACTGCTCGCTTCAAGCGCCCGTTCTCGCGCTCGAGCTCCTTCAGGCGCCGTGCCTGGCTTACCTTCATCCCGCCGTACTCCCGCCTCCACCGGTAGTACGTCTGCTCGGTGATGCCGAGCTCCCGGCTGATCAGCTTCACGGATTTGCCGCGGGCCAGACCGACCTCTGCCTCCCGCAGTCCAGTGATGATCTGCTCCGGAGTGTGTCGCTTCCTTCCCATCCTGACCTCCTCGCTCAAAAGCTTCAGACCAGCTCGATCCTAATATTGCTCCTGGTCTCGTTTCAGCGGGTCAGGTCAACGCCGCCAACCCACTTCACCGCATGGACGCGACCATCTTGAGTAACACCGAACACTCCTGCCGCGTCTCGCCCACGATTCTGTAACGAAGTCATTAACTCGTACACGGAATCCAATGTGGGTCCCACGGACACGCCGCAGTTATGGTCGACCATTTACCACATCCCTCACCCGAGAAGGATCCTCGTTACCACGGTTTCGGGAGGGAAGACGCTATCCCAATTTGCGATTAGAACTGTGCCCAAACCACCGACCACGGTGATGCCTGCAACGATAATCGCTGTCCGACCCCCCTCGATGCTCATGACGGACTCCTGTGGTCGCTAATGATCTATTTAAAAGCTATTCTGCCTCAGACACGTCGAGCAAGCAGTGCTCGCTGGACGAGCTTCCGCTCCTTCAACCGCCGCAGTAGAGGCTGGTTGTCAGAGGAGCTGGACCATACGTCCCGTCGCCGAGGGGAGTTAACGGAACTGCGCCCAAGATGTGGCCAGGAGGGAAGATGCGCCGCGGTTATATGGGGAGCAAGCAGAAAGAGGGGAAGACCGCCGTTAACTGGCAGTCATCCCCCCCTTCGTGGTCTAGGCCATGTGCGCGGCTAGGAAAGAACCGCTCTAGTCACTCAACACGCCTATACCTGTTCATGCCGAACACACCCCGTGCGTTCGGTGAGCCCCGGGTTTCAAGAATATCCCCGTTGATACTGAATTCCCTCGGGGAGGTGGCGAACTCGTCAAGCATCCCGTTCGGGTTCTGGGCCACGAGGCGAGGGCCGTAGACGATCGTCGATCCCCTTACCTCGTATGTAGACACCCGCCCGTAGAACGCCAGCAAGGCCTCGAGGAGCTCCTCGTCGGTCGGGTCGTCGCTCAGGCGCGGCCGAGGCTCCGTGCCAAACACCCCCACGGAGGCGAAGTGCCCGCCGGCGGTATAGATGATGAACCCCGGCTGTATCTCCGACCCCGAGATGACGCCCGCGTTCGGGCCACCGACCGTCTCCCGCTCGACCACCCTCCACACTCCTTGGAGTGATTGGGCTGCCGCAACCATCGGGCTGAAGGCCAAAAGGGCCACTAGCAGAACGAAGCGCAACATGAGACACCTCCAGGAGCAGATTCGATAAGACCCGAACCGGCTCATCCCCCGGATTGCGCTGCAACGTGAGCTGGCCGTCGGCATTTTCGAGCACAGTGAAATTTCTTGCCGGAATGGTGTTCGTGCGAATACGCACCCGGTCGCCAGCTTCCACAGGCAAAGACGTTTGTGCCGAGAGCTGGGACGCGGTGACAGCCGAGAAGGCAACTAGAAGCAGAGCGATTCGATACATGCTCAGGCCCCCTAGAAGTTGAATTGGTAACGTAGAGCTACGCCACCGTCCCTGCTGGGAGCGATGTTCAGCTGATCACGGAGAGGGACTTCTTCCCACCGTGTAGTTACAGATCCGACCATCAGGCCAAGGACTCCGCCGATCGCTCCAAATCCCGTTGCGATGAAGGGGCACCATTCTATTTCAGTGATTGGAATCGCGCAGCCGAGGACACCTCCGCCCAAGATCCCCCATGTGGCTCCTCGTAACGCCCCAGCAGCTGCAGAACGCGAACTAACTTCAAGCTTCCGGACGTCGGTCATCGGTATCTGGACCGCGTGCGACGCTGGATGAAACCCAAGAGCCGAGTCGTCTTTGACGATCTCCCGAATCTGGCCCAGCGGGATGTGCCGCACCCTGATTGGGATCGCTGTCCAGTTACGGATTACGTTATCTGTTTCTCCTCCCTCAAGATCCGCACCCCTGAGCACAAGGTCGTCACCGTCTAGCTCATACTGCACGCCGTTTAGGTTGATTCTCTCACCGTCTGTCAGAATGACCTCACGGATATCGGCATCAGTGTCGAAGACTTGAAAAGACAGCGTCTCCCCTTGGACTGCTGCCACCGTGAATTCACCCGAAATCTCATCGGAAGAAATGCGGACCCGATCACCAGGCTCAATCGAGGCTACGGTCTGAGCGGATAGCTGAGGTGTGAGAGTTGCCGCAACGGCCAGAACAGATAGAATCGTCGTGCGCATGGGTCCGTCCTCCTAGAAGCCGAACTGGTAGCCGAGAGCCACACCGCCATCCCTGCTTGGTGCAATGCTCAATCGGTCGGGAAGCGGAACATCCGTCCAGTATTGGCCTGGCGAGGCAAGACCGACCAGAAATCCGACTGTCCCGAACACAACTCCGACGGTAAGGGCTCCGTCACGGATCCCCGCCTCTCCGCAGAAGATGCAGTTCACCGGATCGGAGCGCGTGATGTAACTGATCGTGCCTCCGACGAGGGCCCCGATCCCCCCGGCGATCAGCAGGTTGTGGCGCGCACCCGGTAGCCGAGATCTCCTTCCCCCGCTTACCTGAAGTTGTGAGATAGAGCGTATCGGGATTCGGACTTGGCCCCGTGCAGAGCTGTAGCCGATGCTGTGCCTCCGTGAGGATGATACGGGTGCACGAGTCCGGGTGGATCCGCCGTCCCCGTGTACAACGAGATAGTCCCCCGACACCGCTACCACTTGGAATTCACTCGACACCAAGTCCGACCAGATCCGCACCCTGGCGCCTGGCCGCACTGTCCGGGAAGTGCCGGCTGCTTCCCGTCTCCCCCATGGGTCTAGGTCAATGTCACGTGGGTCAAACGCCTGGTGCCCATTGGGTGGTTGCACCAGGCCGGGAACCCTCTGTGCCTGGAGAGAGCCGTTCGTAGCCAGGAGCGTCAGTGCCAGCAGCAGAGAGCGATACATGATGTGTCTCCAGTTCAACGTCGAGCAGTCAGCTTCTACTCAATGCAAGTTGGAGGCAGCTCTAGGAGGGCACTGTACGTAGGACTGCGTAGAAATGGATGAGGCTACGTAGAATCACTTTGAACTCACTTCACACCCCTGCTGGAGGGCCTTGGTGCTGCTGGAGGGTCCTGGGGGGGGCTTTGGGGGTTGAGGGGGCTCCAGTTGTGAAAAAATCTGGAGATCGGAATCCACTACGAGGAGCGACCTGTCACCCCAAGGACCCGCTTTGAGATGGGCCTGTGCCCTGGCTGTGACGCTGGAGTGGTGCGCCCGGCAGCTAGAGGAGGCTCTGCGAGAGCAAGATGATCGGCTCTTGAATCTCAAGGAAGCTGCTCAGCTGAGCGGCTACACAGCAGATCATCTGGGCCGAATGGTGCGAGACGGGGAGATCCCCAATGCGGGCAGATCCAATGCGCCAAAGATCCAGCCGAGGGACCTGCCCAAGAAGGCAAATGGAGCCGCTGCTGAAGTGGCGATAGAGCCCTCAGTGAGCGAGATTTCTAATGCGCAGATCGTGGAGTCCATTATCGGTGAGGGAGGTGGATAATGGGCAGCACGAGACAAAGCCGGCAGACGTACAGTGCTGGCGAGAAGGGCCGGAACAGGGTCAGGGTCTTCCCTGATTCTAAGACCGGCAACATCCAGCTGGAGTGGCGGGAGAACGGGCGTAGACTCAGCAGGTCCCTTGGACATAAGGATTGGCTCAAGGCGAAGCGGCAGGCTGACGAATTCGCTGCGAACTACGTCAGACCAGAGCCCCATGTGAAGACAGAGTCTTCACCTGAGCCACTCACGCTGGAACGGCTATTTGACATCTACAGGTGTGAGGTGACGCGGACGAAGGCGGAGCGAACCAATGAGCATGACAAAGCCGCATCGGAAATGTTCTTGGAGTTCCTTGGTAGGGATCGGGATCCCAACACTCTATCCAAGCGCGACTGGGACAGGTTCATCCAAGAGCGTAGACACGGGCGACTGGGGTTGAGTGGAAGGCCAGTGTCGGACAGAACGGTCGAGAAAGATCTTCGCTTCCTTCTCGCAATACTGAACTGGGCCACGCAGTCGCGAGATGAAGGTGGGCTGCTGCTGGAGCGCAACCCTCTGAAGGGCCTGAAGCCACCAGTTGAGAAGAACCCCACTCGGGTGGTTCTAACCGAGAAAGAGTACCGTACCCTGCTCGATATATCGCTGGACGTTGAGTGGAGATTCCATGTGGCTCTGATATTGGCTCATGAGACAGGACACCGGATTGGAGCGATCCGTCAGCTCGGGAGATGGTCAGACGTTGACCTAGAGAAAGGGAGCATACGCTGGCGAGCCGAGCATGAGAAGAATGGTGTCGAGCATACGCTTCCAATGACGGAAGACGCGCTCGCGGCGTTGGAGTTGGCTCGGATGTACAGCCCTGGCATCGGTGATGCTCCGGTCTTCCCTGCCCCGAAGGATCCATCTAGGGCCGCAAGCAGGAGTCTGGTCAGAGACTGGTGGAGGAAGGGTGTGAAGCTAGCTGGTCTGAAGCCCAAGCGTGGGCGAGGGTGGCATTCGCTCAGAAGGAAGTTCGCTTCGGACCTAATCGAGAAGCCGTTGAAAGTCCTATGCCGGCTGGGAGGCTGGAGCACTCCGGAGACCCTTCTGGCATGCTATCAGCACCCGAATGAGAACCAACTAAGAGAGGCTCTCATTGACCGCCGCAGGGCCCAATCTTGAACCCAACAGCGGGAATCAAACAGAGGGAATCGAGTGCCGGTATGACGGAGCGGGCTTTGGTAAACCTCGCAACTAACAACTACGCATAAGGTTAGGCTAATTACGGCCCAAGCCTTCGGCGGCCGGAGCCTCCGGATCCGATGACAGGAATCGGATCAGCTCAGCGTTGACGACTTGGGGCGCCGACTCATGTGGATTGTGCCCCTCATTCGGAATGAGGACCAGCTCAGCGTTCTGGAGCGACTCCGCCACCCTTCGGGCCTGTTCGGGAAAGTCAGGACCGTCCTCCGCCCCGCCCAGGATCATGGCCTTAGTCGCTATGTGAGGCCAATCGTTCACCACAGTGTCAACCGAACGCAGATTGCCTCCGAGAGACCGGACATACGCGAGCCGTGGCCATTCGCCGCTCAGCCGTTGGCCGTAGCGGATGCGGACATGCTCCAGGTATTCCGGCCTCCACTCCGTGTGCCGATTCCGCTCAGTCCGGAGATTCCGCTCGTAGACCTCCTGCATATCGTGCGTGACATCCACCTCTCCGCTCGTGGGCTGCCACCCGCGACCTCCGCGCCGATCCGTCAACCCAACTGGGTTCACCATCACAATGTGGGTAGTCATCTCCGGATACAGAAAGGCGAAGCGGCTAGCCATCTGGCCACCGATGGAGTGGCCGACAAGAGCCGCCTCCGAGATCCCAAGGTGCTCCAGGAGCGCGGCGGTGTTCGAGGCGTGAAGGCTGATACTGTACGGAAGGATTGGCTTGGACGACCGGCCCCATCCGAGCCGGTCCTTGACCACGACGCGAAACCCCTCATTTCTGAGCGCTTCGATCTGGTTTTTCCAGTACCAGCCGTAGTAGCTCCCTCCGTGCAACATCACGACCGTCTGACCGTTTGGGGGTCCGACTGGAGCTACGTCCATGTACGCGATCCGGACGTCCTGGCCATAAATGTTCAGGTTCAGGAACTCTACCGGGTGGGGGTAAGGAATCCCTTCCAGATTGATCGAGACCGGCCCCCAATGCGGCGGCGGCTCCGACGGAGGCTCGGCCGACTGCGCATTCAACGCGGGAGATGGCGCGTATAATACGAGCAAGGTGACCGAAAAGGCCCCCATGAGATGGCGGAACGTCGAGCGCGCGATGATCATTGTTAGTCGGTCTCCCTGTT
This sequence comes from Longimicrobiales bacterium, assembly GCA_965197485.1. GTDB lineage: Bacteria > Gemmatimonadota > Gemmatimonadetes > Longimicrobiales > Gaopeijiaceae > JAAXGI01. Next base: position 183,167 of record CBDANG010000011.1, on the reverse strand, counting down.
TCCTATCGGAACTCATATCAATTAAATCGCCTGTCAGAATAACCATCCCGACGTCGGTAAGGAAACGGCTCATGCATCAACATCAGCATCCGCACTCTACCGCTACCGCTACGCCCCTCCTAAGGCACACGGTGCTCGCTGCCGCCCTAGCCGCTGCCCTGGTCTTGCTCATAGGTACGTCCGCAGCGGCACAAGGGCGAACCCTTGAGATCTCTACGTTCCACTCGGACATCGTCGTGCAGCCCGGTGGCTCCCTCGAAGTTACTGAGGTGATCGCGGTGCGGTTCACCGGGTCCTGGAACGGGATCCTTCGCCAGATCCCCGTCGAGTACCGTACGGACCGCGGCGCGAACTATACTCTGCAGATCCGGGTCTTGAGCGTTCAGGATCCGGGAGGGAACGACCTTCGATATGAGGCCGAGAGGACGGGCCGAAACCGTGTTTTCAGGATCTACGTTCCAGGCGCAAACAATGCCACTCGGTCGGTGGTGTTTAGATACTCCGTGGCCAATGGCCTCCGCTTCTTCGAGGAGCACGACGAGCTGTACTGGAATGTTACCGGGGATGAGTCCGAACACCCCATTCTCGCCGCCTCCGCTCGGGTAGAGCTTCCCGCTGGAATAAGCGGATTGCGAACGACTGCCTTTGCGGGTCCCGCAGGATCGGTGGAAGGCGATGTCCTGATCCTGGAGGCCGGTAACTCTGTCGAGTTCCGAGCCAACCAATCACTCCGATTCCGGGAGGGACTTACGATTGTGGTCGGGTGGAACCCCGGGATCGTGTCGCGCCCATCCTTGTTCGACAGCATTCGGGGCTTCTTCATGAGTAACTTTCTCTTCCTGATCCCGGTCATCGCGGCTGGAGGGATGTTCGTACTGTGGCGACGCCACGGCCGAGACCCGGACCTTCGTCCCCTGATGCCGGAGTATGAGCCGCCCGAAGAGCTCACCCCGGCCGAGGCCGGGACGCTCTTCGATACGTCGCCAGACCTCCGTGATGTCACAGCCACCATAGTTGACTTGGCGGTGCGCGGCTTCCTCGTGATCGAAGAATCCGCGGGCAAGGGGCTGTTGGGCATTGTCTCCCGCGGGGCGTTCACGTTCCGTCTGGTGCGATCCAAAGAGCGATGGGACGAGCTTAAGGGGCACGAGCGTGAGCTGCTACATGCCCTCTTTTCTGATTCGAGTGAGGTCCGGACATCTGAGTTAGAGAACTCGTTCTACAAGCATCTTCCGAGGATCAAGGCGAAATTGGACCGGGCCCTCGTCCGAGACGGTCATTACCTGTACCACCCAAGACATGTGCGGGTAGGCTTCCTCGTGGGCGGCATCGTAACAGGTGCGCTGGTGGCGATCCCGGGGGCTCTTTTCCTCGAGGAGGTCCTTGGCCAACAGCCATCCGTTGCGCTCACAGCGGGGATTCTAACTGCCCTGATCGTGGCCGCCTTCGGGATGCTCATGCCGGCCCGGACCAAGCGCGGCACGCGTGTGTTTGAGCGCCTCCGCGGCTTCGAGGAGTTCCTGCGTCGCGTTGAGTCCGATCGCTTTGAGAAGGTGATCAAGACGCCAGAGATGTTTGAACAGTACCTGCCCTATGCGATGGCATTCGGAGTTGAGAGCAACTGGGCTACGGCGTTCGACGACATCTATCAGTCCCCACCTGATTGGTATCACGGCGGCGACGTTGGTGGGCCTAACCTGCACGTCTTTAGGGCCCACGCGTTCACCGGCGGCCTCTCCCGGATGTCATCGGTGACAGGGACCGCGATGACCAGCGCGCCTCGGAGCACTTCGGGTAGCTCGGGCTTCGGGGGAGGGGGTTTTGGGGGTGGTGGGTTCAGCGGGGGTGGGTTTGGGGGCGGTGGTGTGGGTGGATTCTGAGCTAAGGAGCTGCCCCGAAAGACCGCCGGAGCGTTACTCTCACAGACCGTGCGTTAAGCGGGGTCAGAAAGCGCTCGAGCTGCTGGGTGCCTTGGTTGAAGTTGAACGTCCCGAACAGAGGACCTCTGGCATTGAAGAGGTTGTAAAGGACCCCCTCGATCTCCCACGGTCCGAACGCGAAACCGGCACGAGCGTTCGCCGTAAAGTAGCTGTCTAGTGGTCTCACCTCGTTTCCTTCGTCACCACGGAGCCACTGTTCTCCAAAAAGCCGCCCGTCGAAGCCCAGGCTCAAACCAATCGCATGGTTGTACAGGCTACCGAACTTCACCTGGTGGGCCGGGATCATCGGGAGTCGGTCTCCGGGGTTCGCCTCGTTCTCCCCCGCGAGGGCCGAGCCCGCTGCCTCGTCATCTGCGCGAGCACTGAAGATCTTCTCCGTTTCCTGGAAGGTGGCTCGCGTATAGGCGTAGTTCGCATATCCGTACAGGCCGGATCGGGCGGTGACGGCCGCCTCGAGCTCAATCCCTTCACGACGGGTCTCCCCCAGATTCCGGAAGAAGCCCTGCACGATGGACTCCACTGAAGGCACGAAGAAGATTTCGTCTTGCACCTCGGTCCGATACAGGGAGGCCGCGAGCTCCGTCGGGCCACGGGTCCAACCCAGCCCGACCTCATAGTTGGTAGCCGTCACCGGGTCCAATGGTGGATCATCGCCGAGGGCGAACGGTAGTGGGCATGCATCCGCGGGATCCGAGCAAGCCAACTCGAGGATGGCGGGAGCTCTGAAGCTCAGCCCTACAGAACCGAACGCGAGGATTCCATGCCCAACGTCCAGGCTCACACCGGTGCGTGGGCTGAGCCGAGTAAATCGACTCACGGTGTCCGCTGCGGGATCTAGGATGTCTTCGAAGGGAATCCGAATGAAGTCGAGGCGGGCACCAGCGGAGAACACCGCTGGGCCGGTCTCCAAATCCGCCATCGCGAAGCCGGCGAGGTCCAGCCGTGGGCTTTCCACATCCGTCGTCAGCTCGACTTGGGGTCCGTCCCTCTCTTCCTCATGGATCTGGAACTGGGTCCAGCTCGCCGCCATGTCAAAACCCAGTCTCAGCGAGAGGAGGGATTCGTCGAGCGAGAACCCTCTGCGCCAATCGCCAGTCCCACCGAGCGTGTTGTTTTCCGCAAAGCTTCGGACATCCCCCTCGGGGGGCTGATTGACGTTAAACCGCTCCGCATCGGTCCGCCGGAAAAAGGCTGTCAAGGATCCGCGTCCGCTGAGAAGAGGACGAAACCCCGACGCCGTGACCTGCTGAAGCTCCACCGCCTCGAAGTCTCCGGCGGTGAAGTTCACGGTGGGCCTGTCAAGGATACTTTCCGGAAGCGATCCAGCCGTCTCCGCCCGCGAATCGGCCCACATCGCCTGGAACCGTACGCCTCGGTCCTCGGAGCTGCGTCCCAGATTGACAAGGGCGCTGTAGCGTTCCCCGCTCGTCGCCTCACGCCACCCACCCTCTTCCCCGTATCCGCCTCCGGCATAGAACTCCCAGTTGCTGAACAGCTGGCCGTCTGCGGTCGCCTGCATCTCGGTCATGCCGAACGAACCGGCCGACACCTCGACCGCGGCTCGGGGTTCCTCGCCGCCGCGTCTCGTGATCAGGTTCACGGCCCCGCCTAGCGAGTTCGGGCCGAGAAGAGAAGCGTTTCCCCTGAGGAACTCCACCCGTTCGATGTGATCAATCGGGAGGAGGTCGAAGTTCACCTCCTGGGCGGACGGCTCGTTCTGTCGGATTCCGTCGACGAACACCGAGATGCCGGGTGGGAGGCCGACGGTAGGTCCAACGCCGAAGCCTCGCGCACTCAGATTGAGCTTATAGGATGACCCGAGGTCGTCGTAGAGGGAGACGCCCGCCTGCGTGGCCAACAGGTTAGCCACAAGTCGGGGATGCCAGGCCTCGACCTCCTCCTGGGTCAGATTCGAGATCCGAGCAGGCAAGCCCGAGCCCACCGACGGCGCAGCCCTGGGGGCGATCGAGACGAGCACCTCTATCGGAGAAAGCTCGAAGTCGACCGAATCGGGCGGGGCATCCTGCGCCGCTGCCGAGAAGGCGAAGGCCAGGAACAATGCTCCCGTTAGGGGCGCGATCTGGACGAAATGCACTGATCTAGTCCGAGAAATTCTTATCCACTGTCGTCCTTTCAGGCGAATATTGGAGCGACCAGCTACTCGCCTTATCGGGAGCTCTACTCTTGGATTGCCGTGACCAGCCAATGGTGAAGCGGTGCGAAGGGGCGGTATCGCTCGGCGCACCAATCAACGAAGGCGGCTTCGTGGATCGTGGTGGGATGGTCTGCCTGGATCGAGGCATGAATCCCGTCTAGCCGAAGCAGCGCCTCTCTGGGATGATCTGCCGGATAACCCCTGGGAACACGGACCCGAGTTGCCTCGGGAATGGTGACTGAGGGCGCGGCATCTGTCAGATGAACTAGGATGGCCGAGAGCTGGACGCCTGACTCCTCGGCCGCGACCGCATCGCGAAACGCTTTCAGCTTTGCCGGCTCTGGGTGCATCAGGCCCGCTCCGAGGGCGACATACCCGGCTCTGACGCGGATGAACAGGGATGGCGAACGGCGGGGCTCGCCACCCTCCCAAAACACGCAGTCGATCCTTGGCTTGTAGGGGGTCTTGTCCTTCGAGAACCTCAGATCTCTGTTGATTCGGAAGAGTGACTTTCCGACCCGAGGATCTCCCTCGATGCCTTCCGAAACGTTCTCCCGGAGCCCGAGCAGCAAGTCGGCGACGAACGCCTTTGCCGGAGTCGCGACCGACTCTGTGTAGAGCTCGCGGTTGGCCTGAAAAAGGTCCCGGGTATTCTCTCGCTCGAGATCCGCAAGGAATTCTAGCCCCTCCCGCGGGAACCCCTCGAATGGGGGCGGGTCACCCATCGGTTGCGAAAGCGAGCGCTTCCCCCGTGAGTGCATCCCAGTCGGACCCCTCCTCGAGTGCGACCCATTCTCGAAAGACCTTCCCGTTCGGCGCAAAGGGGGAGCCGATTCCCGCCGCAACCAACTCCTCCACCCGCTCGGAGGGAAGCTTCAGGATCAGGCGGCCCGTGTCTCGCTCAAGAGAGGCGAAGAAACGCCCTTCCCGCCTGATGCACGGAAGGCCCATCATCGTTCCTCGGAGAATAGACGGGTCTTCGCGAGTGAGCCTCTCGGCCAACGCTTCGTAACGCTCGGCGAGCGCCTCGGGAGGCGACATGTGGCGGCTCCGTTTCTGGGGGTGAGGTTGGCTAGGATGGGGCTCGGGGTGCCAGGTTGCGTCGGCACCGTGGCGCCTTCTACCATGCGCGGAAGCGCTCGAACTGGAAAGACCCCCCGAGTACGAACTCATCATGAATCGCCCTTTGCACCACATTCTGCCTGGAGCCACCCTCTTGGGCTGGTCCCTCGCTCTGGCGCTGTGGCCCCAGGCAGCGGTGGGGCAGGCAGGACCCTCGTCGGCCAGCATCGACTCGTTGAGAGCCGCGGCTGAGCAGGGGGACGCGGGCGCACAGTACGAATACGGGCGTCTGTATGAGGTCGGTGCGGATGGAATCGAGGTCGACTACACAGTTGCTTTCGAATGGTATGAACGGGCTGCCGAGCAGGATCACATTCCCGCGATGCTCTCGGTCTCTACGATGCTCCTTGCAAGAGACCCGCAGGAGGCGATGCGAATCGTGATGACCGCTGCGGAGCTTGGATCGGCTGAGGCGCAGTGGAGGGCGGGTCAGGTCTACGCGGGAAGGATATTCATTCCACTCGCCGGAATCGACCGGGACCTACAGATGGCGCTTCGTTGGTTCCAGTTGGGGGCAGATCAGGGGCACACTCCATCCTTGGAGGCGGTCGCTGACCTCTACACGGACTCGGACGATCCATCGCAGTACGTGGAGGGCATCGAGTACTACCGACGCGCAGCAGATGCGGGAGGTAGCGCTTGGGCGGTGCTTCGCCTGGGAATGATCTACGCGATGGGAGAAGGCGTTGAACAGAGCGATGCCACCGCTAGCGAATGGTTTGCGAAGCTCGGATCCGAATACGAACTGGATCCCGACTTCTTCGCGGACGGCGAACTCGAAGTGTTGGGCGGCCTCCAGGCGTACTACGGGCTTGATTTTCTCGGCGGGGATGCAGAACCGGATCCGGCCGCAGCAATCGAGTCTTTCAGAACCGCGCTGGAGTCCGGCGGGACCGGGCTCGTCGAGCCCTTCATCCACTCTTCGTTCCAACGCATCTCAGAACAGATGCTTCGCAGGCTCCAGAATTAGCTAAAAGGTCCGGACTAGCTCCCGCATTAGTGCGCGGGCCGCCGGATCCGGAAACGGTGCAAACCCTGAGAGGATGTTCTCCTGCATATGCTCCGGGTCCGTCGTCTCCGTCAGGACACACGTGACCGCGGGGTTCGACAGAACGTACTTGACCGAGAATTGCGCCCAGCTCTCGCAATCGAACTCAGCCGCCCACTCCGGAAGTTCACGGTTTGCCACCTTCCCCCACCACGACCCGTTCATGAACGGACGATTCGTGAGAACCGCCACCCCACGATCTTGTGCCAGTGGGAGGAGCCGCTCCTCCGCCATCGGCTCGGCCGGCGAGTAGTTCACGTGTACGAAGTCCAACGGCTCCGACCTCATGAACGCTTCGAGTCTATCATGGTTACGTACGCTCGAGACCGTGACGCCGACCAAGCGCGCCTCGCCGGACTCCTTCCAGGAGCGGACGTTCGGCCAATGCTCGTCCAGGTCCCTTAGGCTTTCGACCTGGACCAGGTCAAACGAACTTCGGCCGAACAGTCGCTGCGAGTGCCGCATCTGCTCGATCTCGCTCTGTTCGCCGTCCGTATTGATCTTCACGGTAAGGAAGAGAGGATCCTCAAACTCGGGGAGCTCCAAAACCCGGCCAAACTCGCGATCGATCGCCTCCGTTCGTGGAGAAGTGTCGACCACGCGGCCCCCATACCCTAAGAGCATGCGCATGACGTTGATGATCGGCTCCGTGCCCTCGCTCGGGATGTCCAGCACGGATGCTGATGACCCCAAGCCGACGATGGGGAGCTCTTCGCCGGTCGCGGGGATGCGTCGAGTCGGCAGTGCGTCCTGAATCGAAGGGAGAGATCGCAGCGCCTCCCGGGCGAACAGCTCTCCCGGACGCGCGGCCAACGCGCCGAGGCCGGCCAGCCGAATCAGAAAGTCGCGTCGGGTTGGATCGGAGTTTACCGCCATCATGCGCCCGCGCAGGTTATCCCTACTTTGCCTCTGACTCCGGGTCACCGCATGTTCGGCGCCCGCTGAACCATTTCGACGCTCGCCCCTCTGGGCCCGCCGATGAAGAAGAAAAAAATCTGCCCGTTGACGAAGGTCAGGTCCCGCGGCTCGCGGGTGATCTCGACTCCCTTTCCCCTGAGCTCGCGGAGCTTCGGATCAAGGTCCAAAGCCCTCCATCCAAGGTGATCAATCGCACTCTCGGTGCTGGGGAAGGTCTCACCCTGGCTGACCAGCAACCACACATTGCCAGGATAGAGGATTCCGTCGAGTCGGCCTCTGAGCGGAGTACGGACGCCTCCGAATTGATCTGAGTACCACTGCAAGGCCGTCTGCGGCTCCGGATCCCTAAGGTGGATGTGATGGAACCCGAAGTGCTGCGGATCTTCGATGAGCTCGAGCCGCACGCCCCAAGGATCTTCGACGAAGCTCAGAGGAAAGAGACCCTCTACGTCGCGCCTGGGCGTGGTGATCGTTGCGCCAGCGGCTTCCAATTCACTCAGCTTGGCGTCGAGATCTGAGTAGGAGAACCCCAGGTGGTCGATCACACCCCCCGCGCTAGGTCGTCGATCATCGGATTGCTGCCAAATGAACCGAGTGGTGCCGAAGAGCAGTCGCTCGTCTCGACCGTCGACTTCCTCGCCACCCAGATGAGAGTTGTACCACTGAGCGGCAGCCTGCGGATTCGGGACGGCCATGTGGACGTGGTCGTAAAGGAGTGTCTCGGTTTGAGCGCTCACGAGGCCGCCCGACCCGGCAAGCAGCGCCGCCGCCAGTGACAGAGAAAACCCGGTTCGTTTCATGTCGCTCTCTGAACGCAAGATCACGGCAGCGCAAGCGTGAATAACGCGCCACTTGCTACGACGCTGATGTACTGGCGGCCGTTGACGCTGTACGTCATGGGCGCCGCACGCACTGAACGGCCCACACTTAGGTACCAAAGGCTCTCGCCGGTATCCTGATCGAGAGCATAGGCGTACCCGTCCCCGCTTCCGGAAACGACGAGGCCACCACCGGTGCTGAGGATTCCCGGCCTCCCACCCGACGTGGATATCGGGTACTCCCATTGCACTGAACCCGTCAGGGGATCGAGGGCCCGGATGGCCGCGAAGAAGTTCTCCACGTCGTCGGCGCGCTGGCCAAACCCTCCGGTAAACCGCTCCCCTTCCACGTACTCGTCGTCTCTCTTGTAGTAGATGTCCGCCCCGTCCAGTGCGTAGGTGTAGAAGAGCCCGGACATGGGGCTGTAACTGGGGGAGTTCCAGTTCGTGGCGCCGCCGACCGTCGGGGAAACCTCAACACCCTCCTCCGTTGGATCCATGTCCTCGACGAGGATCGGACGTCCGTTCGGGTCCAGACCCTGGGCCCATGTCTGCTCTGCGAAGGGAATCCCGTGAAGGAACTCCCCGGTCTCGCGATCCAGGACGTAGTACCAGGCGTTTCGATTGGCCCAGAACATCAGCTTACGCTCTACGCCGTCGACCTCCATATCCGCGAGAATGGGCACCTGGATGGCGTCCCAATCGTGCGTGTCGTGAGGCGTGAATTGGAATCCCCAGGCGAGCTCACCGGTGTCGGCATCCACCGCCACAACAGCGTCAGCCCAAAGGTTGTCCCCGAGACGCATGTCCCCGTTCCAGTCGGGACCAGGGTTCCCCGTTCCCCAGTAGATCAGGTTTAGGTCAGGATCGTAGGATCCGGTCACCCAGGTGGGAGCGCCTCCCGTTGCCCACGAGTCGCCACTCCAAGTCTCGTTGCCCGGCTCTCCTGGGCCCGGGATCGTGTAGAATCGCCACGCTCGCTCTCCGGTCTTCGTGTCGTACGCGTCGAGGAATCCGCGGACTCCGAACTCCCCTCCGGCCATACCCGTGATCACCTTGTCTCCGACGACAAGCGGGGCCGACGTGATGCTGTACCCGGCCTCCGGCCGTGCGACCTCGACGTTCCAGATCACATTGCCGGTCGCGAGATCGAGCGCGAGCATGCGGGCATCAACAGTTCCCAGATAGACCATGTCGCCGAGCACCGCGACACCTCGGTTATTCAGTCCGCAGCAAAGCCTGATCTCGTCCTCGTCTACAGGGTGATCATACCTCCAGAACTCCCTCCCCGTCGCCGCGTCGAGCGCGATCACATTGCTGGGCGATTCGGTGATGATCATGAGCCCGTCGACCACGATCGGAGTGGTCTCCACGGAGGAGAGCGTGTTGAACTGATACACCCACTCCACCTTCAGATCGGCGACGTTAGCGCGATCGATCTGGTCAAGGCTACTGTATCTCTGCGAGTAGTACCCCCCCGAGTAGATCAGCCAATTCTCAGGCTCTTGATCCGCGTTCAGCAGGCGCTCGGCCGTTACTGGTCGATCGCTGGGACCGATGGCCCCAGCCGGCGCTCCGGGTCCGGACGGTTGGCCACCTGCTTCGCCGCCCGCGCTGTCCGGCATCGATCCACTGGGCTGGCAAGCCACGCACAACACGCAGATCAGCGTGGTCAGGATTCTCATTGCTCGACTCCTTCTCCCCGCAGACTCGCGAGGTATGCGATCACGTTGTCGATGTCGTCGCCAGTGAGAACCCCAGCAAAGCTGGGCATTCTCGAGGTCTTTATCGGCTCAAACTGCTCCAGCTCCATCTTCGAAAAGGCCACCAGATTGCCACTGCTATCCAAGAGCCGGACAGAGTGCAGGTCATCGGCAAGGAGGTAGCCGCTCGCGCGGTCACCTCCGGTAGTGGTCACCTGAGCTGACCACCAGCGTGGGTCCAGGTCCGTGTCCGGCTCCAGAAGAGAGGTCCGGAGATGGTCCGGGGACCGCTGATAGCCGATCATCGTCAGGTCGGGACCTTGCATGCTACCCTCGCCCGCAACCATATGGCAGGTGCTACAGGTTCCCGACCCGAAGAAGAGCTCCCTCCCTCGCTCTGGGTCGCCAGGCGGGAGCGCCCCACCCCCACCGAGCGAGCGGATGTAAGCGACAACTTTCCACGCTCTCTCGTCGGTGCGTACTCTCCCAGGCATCTCGGTCCCCTCGACTCCTTCGCGCAGGATCTCCCGAAGCTCATCATCGGTACTCGCATGCCGAAAGGTCCCTCGCGTGAGGTCGGGGCCCCTCCCACCCGTAGCGTCGCCGCCGTGACAGATGGCACAGTCCAGCTCGAAGAGCCGTCGGCCCTCAGCGACGTCGGCAGCGCTCGTGTAGGGGTTCTGCGACTCCACCGGAGAGGCGTAGAGAAGGAGAGCGGTCCCGAGGAAGAAGGCGGCAGCTGACAAGCATCGAATACGGGTCATTCTTGTCCTTCCAGCGTAGGAGGGTTGCGCGTCCAGACAGCTCGTGGATATGGGGATGCCAAGGTAAGAACAAGCTTCTCGGACAGGCAAGGACAACCCTTGCGGATCAGGGCCTCGACACGAATGATTCAACGGGGTTCTATCCCATGTCTTTTCCCACATGGAGCTCTCCATGGATGGCACACGCATTGGGCGCATCAGCCCCTTCTTCCTGATCGTATTCGTCTTCACGGGCTGGCTTGGCGCACCGTCTCCCATGGCGGCGCAGCAAGATCGCCTCGCTGAGCCCTTTTACGGAATCTCCACGGACGGCGAGCTGGTCGATGACCTCTTCCCGGTGCGCACGACGGGGGTTTCCACAGCCCCCATTGTGGAGGCCGCGAGGCATTACCTCAGCACACTGTCACCCGGACAGCTGACTCGAACGAGGTTCGACTTGGACGACAATGAGTGGCGGCACTGGAGCAACGTCCCGGTCGGGAATCTCATGCGGGCAGGGCTGTCCTTCAGGGACATGAACGAGGCCCAAAGGGAAGCGGCCTTCGCGATGGTCAGGGCCGGGATGAGCGCCCGCGGCTTCAACCTGGCGCGCGATATCATGCGCATCGACGGCTATCTGGCCGATGTGCTCGACGACCTAGAGGCATACGGAGAATATCTCTACTTCATCGATGTCTTCGGGGAGCCGTCAGAAACCGAGCCCTGGGGATGGCAGCTCGATGGGCACCACTTGGTCGTGAACTACTTTGTGATGGGAGATCAGGTGGTGATGTCACCGAATTTCTGGGGCTCCGAGCCGGTGCGCGTCACCGAAGGGAGATACGCCGGAGTCGCGGTCCTTCAGGAGGAGCAGGACGTCGGGGTTCGGTTCATGGAGTCGCTCCGGGCCGATCAGCGTCGGATGGCGACTGTCGAAACGGACAAGACTCAGAACAATCAGTTGGCAGCGGCGTTCAGGGACAACGTGGTGATCGAGCAGGCAGGGATACGTGGAGACCAGCTTGATCCGGCACAGCGCGAGCTCCTCATGGATGTAGTCGGCGTCTGGGTGGGACACATGCGGGAAGAGCACGCTGGCGTTCAGATGCAGGAGGTTCGGGCCCATCTGGATGATACTCGATTCGCCTGGGTCGGTAATGTAGGTGACGATGCTCTGTATTACTACCGGGTCCAGAGCCCCGTCTTCATCATCGAGTTCGACCACTCTGTTCCAGTCAGCTTCCCCGTGGAACCGCGCATGCCTTCAAGGACCCATATCCACGCTGGGGTGCGGACTCCGAACGGGAACGACTACGGGAAAGACCTGATAAGGCAACACTACGAGCAGCACGCGAACGACCCGAACCACGTGCACGAGCACGATCCGGGGTCAGTGATAGCCGGAGGGCCGTGATCTCCCACTGTCTTGCTGCCGACCCGAGCATTGAAAGCGGGTCGGCCCGTGAAGGTCAGCGCGGCGGGCGGCGGTCAACGGCGCCCGCCGTTGGCGTTCTGGGAGCGGTCTGTTGAGTGAGCTCGCCGCTCCGCGGTCGGCCCGTCAAACGGTTCAGGGTGATCCCAAAGCGATACGCGGATGGGCACTGTACGACTTCGGGAACTCCGCGTATACGACCCTCATCGTCACCTTTGTCTACTCGGTGATTTTTACACAGGTGATCGCCACGGACGCGATCACAGGGACGACACAGTGGGCGAATGCAGTCGCGATCACCGCTGTGCTTGTGGCGCTCTCGTCTCCTTTCCTCGGAGCGCTGGCGGATGGACGAGGGCACCGAAAAGCGTTTCTCGGTACCAGCACAGTGGTTTGCATAGCGGGCGTCGCGCTCATGTACCTCCCCGGGCCAGGGGAGGTGCTGTTCGCCCTCACATTGTTCGTGATCAGCAACGTCGCCTTTGAACTCTGCGGAGTCTTCTACAACTCCTATCTGCCCGAAATCTCGCCACCGGAGAAGATCGGCCGCATCTCGGGTTATGGGTGGGCGTTGGGGTACCTGGGTGGGTTCCTTGCGATGGTGATCGCACTCGTCGGCTTCATCCAACCGGAGCAGCCTTGGTTCGGACTCTCCACGGACCAGCAGCAGAATGTCCGCGCCACCACCATTCTGGTAGCGGTCTGGTTCGCGGTGTTCAGCATCCCGATGTTCCTGTGGGTGAAGGACACCAAGGCAGGAACGCGACCCGTGGGAGCCTCGATCTTCAGAGGCACCCTTCGGCAGCTATCTGCCACCTTCCGCGAGATTCGGCGATACCGACAGATCTTCTGGCTCCTGGTCGCTCGACTGGTATACAACGACGGGCTGGTTACGATCTTCGCCTTCGGCTCGATATACGCGACCGAAACCTTCGACTTCTCCATTCAGGAGGTGATGCTTTGGGGCCTGGCTTTGAATGTTTCGGCGGGGCTGGGAGCCTTCGCGATGGGATTCCTCGATGACCGGATCGGTGGGAAGCTCACGATCCTGATTTCGATCATGGGGCTTGGCGCCGCTGGTCTGGGTGCTGTGCTCGCGACCAGTAAAGCGGCGCTATGGATCGCGGGGCTTGTGGTCGGAATCTTCGTTGGCCCGAACCAAGCCGCCAGCCGCTCGCTCCTCGGCCGTTTCGTACCCGCGGACAAGGAAACCGAGTTCTTCGGGTTCTTTGCTTTCTCTGGAAAGGCCACAGCCTTCATGGGGCCCTTCCTACTGGGCCTGATGACTACGCTCTTCCAATCCCAGCGCGTCGGCATGGCCACAATCCTAGTCTTCTTCTCAATCGGCGCGCTCCTCCTCTTGAAGGTCGACGAGGCCGAGGGCGTAGCCATGGCCGGTCGCGACACGGCGGTGGCCCAATAGTACCCGCATCACCACGTCCCGGAAGGCTCTTTGCAGCCGCCCTCGCGCTGTCTACGGCGATAGCACCTTGGAGGTGCCTGCTGAGTGCGCAGGAACCTCCGGGCGATGAGCGTGGCTGGGAGTTCGCCGGCCTGCCCGCGCTCAACTTCGACTCGGACGAGGGGTTCGGTTACGGCGCGGTCGTAGAGCTCTACCACTACGGTGAGCTGGGCGGCTATCAGCCCTACCTCTTCACACTCCAGCCTACCCTCCTGCTCTCCACCGACGGCCGGCGGGACTTCACGATCTTCTTCGACTCCCCGCATCTGCTGCCGGGCGGTTGGCGAATCACTGTATATGCGGCCACCGAGAGGCACACGGCCACACCGTACTACGGGATCGGAAACGATAGCGAGTACGACGAGGCGCTGGACGCGGAGAACGGGCCCGATCCCCACTACTACCGATTCGGGCGGACCCGAAACCAGCTCACATTCGACCTACAGCGCCCGCTGGGAGACAGGCCCTTGCGGCTCCTCCTGGGTGGAGGAGCGGCTCGGACCACCATTGATCCCACTCCACAGGATGAAGGAACCACCTTTCTCGCCTCGGAGATCTCAGGCTCCGGGGAGCCGGTACCGGAGGGCTGGTCCAACTTCCTCAGGGTAGGCCTGGTATGGGATACGCGGGACCGCGAGGTAGGCCCCCGTCGGGGGGTCTGGTCCGAGGTTCTGATCAAGAGGGCTGACGAGAGTCTGGCGGGCGACTTTTCGTTCACTCGCTGGACCGTGACTGACCGCCGGTACTACTCACTCAGCCAGACCGTCGTGTTCGCGAATCGCCTCTTCCTGCAGGGCACATCAGGGGAGGCTCCCTTCTATGAGCTCCAGTCGGTCGAGACCTCCTTCAAGGCCCAAGAAGGGCTAGGTGGATCTAAGACGCTTCGCGGGGTGCCGAAGAACCGCTACACGGGCAAGGGAACGCTTCTCTGGAATGCCGAGCTGCGATGGCGCGCTGCCGAGTTCACAGCCGTCGGCCGGGAGTTTCACATGGTCTTGAGCGGTTTCGTGGACTCGGGCCGGGTTTGGTCAGACAAGGTGGAGTTGGGTGACGCACTTTCGGACCTGCACCATGGCTACGGTGGCGGTTTAAGAATTGGAATGGGAGAGAACTTTGTCGTCGCCGTGGATGTGAGACACTCCGTGCAGTCGACCGCTCCTATCTACATCGGTCTCGGATACCTGTATTGACTACTCGCCGTCAAGAGCCTGGAGCGAGATCAAGGAGGCCCCGTGGTTGCTCCCGATCCAGAACGTCACCGGTGTCGTTGAATCATCCACAAACACACGTCGAATGTTGACGCCCATCTCAGGCATGAGATACTCGATGAACTCCCCCGTCTCGGGAATAAGCCGCACGACCCGATCGGTGAACATTGAGCCGGTCCAAAGGTCGCCGTTCCTATCTACGTGGGTGTCGTAGGGCTTCGTATAGGGCGTAGGTGGAACCCATTCCTGGAATTCTTCGGTGCGGGGGTCGAACATCCCGATCACGCTCGCGCCAAATCCGGCGTACCAGACGCGGTCTTGCGGGTCAACCTCGCCTCGGCGGGGCCGAGAGTCGAGGGTCGGCGTCTCATAGAGGGTGATCTCCCCGGTCTTGGCATCGATCCGACCAATATGCTCGTTCGAGAAATCCATAAACCACAGGTTATTCTGCGAGTCCGGTTGAATGCCGTAGAGGTTGTGCGAGCTACGGGGTGAGTCTAGAAACGGTTCGAAAGACTCGAACTCGCCGGTAGCCAGGTCCAGGCGGTGAACCCCCGCGATCGATCGGTTCTGGAGCCAGACCTTTCCATCCACGTGAGAGCTTTCCGGAGCCGCGTGGTTTATCTGGAAGATACGGGTGCCATGTTGCCCTCTTGGCTGCTCCAGCTCATCGGGAACCTTCCAGACCCGGACCTCCTCCGTCCGCCGGTCAAAACGGAAGATGGAGCCCTGGAACATGTTGCCTCCCCAGGGATTCCCGTCTCGGTCTAGCTTCAAGGCCAGGATGCCGGTCGGGTTGCCTGGTCTCGCCTCTGGCACCGAGTATTCCGTGACCTCACCCGTCTTGGGATCGAGTTTGCCGAAGTACTGCTGCCCGAAGTCGACGTACCAGACCATTCCGTCCGGATCGACCTCAGCGTCGTGCGGCGCAGTCGAAGGGTTCGGGAGATCGTACTCCGTAATGATGACCTGTGTGGACCGACCCTTGGGGCGAGGGAAGGTCTTCAGCTCGTAGTCCCTCTGGCCTGAGCTCAAATTGATGCTGGCCAGGTATTCGGCCTGCCTCCGGCGGGCCTCCTGTTGCGGCTGACTCCGCTCGGCAAATGGCGTCCACTGCTCGACGGGGCGCCTCTGTGGGTTTCCCGGAAACGCCGAGGTCACATAGCCGTCCATTCGCTCCAACACGCGCAGCCAATCGTCCGCATCGTAGTGTGACCGCATGGCCCGATCGATGGTATGGCAGCGCACGCAGCCTTCAAACATCCGTTTCTGCTGTTCGGTGCCGGGAATGCTCGCCAGCCATTCCGCGTTTGTGAGCTGAGCCTCGAGGTCCCGGGTGGGTCGAAGCGTGAGATCGACTGCGGCGACATTGGGCACCTCAACCTGGGGTTGCGGTGGTCCCTCCAGATCATAGCCGACCGCGCGAATGCTGAGTGCATGCAGGCCCACCTCCAGCCTGTCCGCGGGGAAGCGATACCGGCCCTGAGCGTCGCTGATAACGCTGACCGCGATCGTCGAACCCTCCCGCTTTGCGGTAACGACCACCCCCTCCATGGGGCCTTCCTCGGCCGAGGTGACCTGCCCGGTCAAGGCGTCCTGGGCGTCGGCGGTAGGCTCTGTTTGAGAGAGGAATCCGAAGAGACTAGCGGCAAGAAGTAGCGCGCCGGCAGTGACCCCGAAAAAGATGCGACTGCTTAACATTGAGACCCCCTTATGCCATGGTACGGCGCCCCCCGTGCTCCTCCTAGAGGATGCGATCCCGTCCGATCCGGGACGAACTGGTCGCACTCAAAAGAGATCGTACTTTACACGGATCATTGCAAATCGACCGATCGAGGGCACGCCCACGAACGACCGGTAGTCTGCATCGAAGAGGTTGTTCACTGAGAGCTGCAGCGTGGCCCTGGTGTTGGGCACCTGGTAGCCCGCGGTAACATCCACGATCTGGGAGGAGTCGACGCAGTCCTCCTCGAAGAGCCCACCGGTCCCACCGGTGATGCACCTGGTTCCTACGAAGCCAGCCGACTCGGCTGGGAATGAGCTCGTGAAACGCAGCCTTCCCGACGCGCTGAACCCGGACGACAGGTTCCGGTACGCAAGCCCTACGGACCCCTTGTCCTTAGGTGCGTTCAGCGCAATGGGCGCGCGCCCGGTGATCTCGAAGTAGTCCTCGCTCACATGCGAGTACGTTCCGCTCAGCGTCCAGTCGTCAGTCAGGAACGCCTGCACCGCAAGGTCTGCACCCCACATGTCCACATCCCCGACATTCAGGTAGGTGGCGATCAGGTCTGCTCCCTGCGCCGCTACCTCATCCGAGGACACGACTCCGAGGGGGATCTGGGCGATCCCCGCAGCCAGTTCAGCCACTTGCTCCGCAGCGATCGCCGCAGCCGTCGCCGGATCCACCCCGCCCGCAATGAGCTGAGCCGCGATGGCCGACCCGACAGGGACCGCCATGAACGCACCGACATCCTGACCGTTCAGAAGAATCAGTGGAGTCTGCACGATTAGCGGGGAGACGAAGTCGTTCTTCGTCAGGTGGTATACGTCCGCGGAGATCGCGACGCGGTTGTTCAACACCCCCGTCCAACCCAGCTCGAAGGTCTCGGTATAGGCCTCAAGAAGCGGGGGGACATCGGGCACGAGAGTACTCGACGCGGGCGACAGGTTCTGCGTGTTCGTGTCGAGCAACATCAGGCCGATATCGTTTGCAGTGGGGGAGAGGCTGTTCAGGAGCGCAGCCGTTTGAGCGTCGATGGCTCCCTGAGCCTGGAGGACGCCCACCGCCAGCGGCCAAAGAACCTCTGGTTGGGCTGGCAGAAGCTGGCCAGGGCCGCCCGGGTTGAACGGAGAGCGCATCCCACGAAGGCTCCCGTCTGGGTTCTGAAACGAGTACCCGTTCGGTCCGGTTCCGAACGCGCGCGTGCTGTACCCGAGTGGCCCCAGGGGGTCCGGAGCAAAACCACCGGCAACGTCTAGAAAGAGGTTCAGGCTAGAAGGTGTGGAGAACGCACGGTTGTAGGTGAACCGAAAGCTCTGCGATTCCTCCGGTCGGAATACGAGTGCTGCTCTCGGAGACCACACCTTGTCGGGGAGTACGGAATGTGAGTCCATCCGCCCGGCAACGATGAAGTCCAACTGCGAAGAAAGCGCGGTCTTCGACTGTAGATAGACCCCCCACTCGTTCAGGTCGTCGTTGTCGTCGTAGAACCCGTAGATCCTCCCCATCGACTGGGGTCGGGTCGCATAGTAGTCCACCCCGAAGGTGAAGTCCTGGACATCGTCGAAGAGGCCGATGCCGTGTTGGGCCTGGGCGACGAAGAGCGTGGACTGGTCGGGTAGAGGGGTGCCGTCGCGAAGCAGATACGAGTTCTGGCTGGCGTCACTGGTGTTGTAATAGGCTTGTGCGAAGAAGCGATCCTTGTTGAGCCGCGCCTGATAGAAGTCGTAGATCCAATTCTCTACCTGCGCCGCACCCAACCCGGTCATCTCGATACCCGTGGCACTCGTTCGACCGTAGGTGGCCACCAAGGTGCCGTCGTCCGTAAACCGCCAATCCGCCCGTGCCTCCACACCCCATCTCTCGATATTGAAGTCCCGGATCCCCAACTGGCTGCAGGCGAGCTGGGCCTCTGTAGAGCTGAGGCCCCGAACCGACCGGTCTGCTATGCAGGCTGGAAGGTTTGCGTCGGTGGCGACCCGCGCGGCCTGCTCGGTGGGGTCTAGATACTCCCACTCGTCACCCTGAAGATATTGGCCTGAGATCTTGACCCCGAGGTCCTCGTTCAGCAGGAAAGCCGAGCGGAAGGAGCCCTGGAACACTGAACGTTCACCCCCACCGACAGTGACGCTCGTTCCCTGACTCGTGAGAGGCGACTTGGTGAGGATATGCACCACTCCGTTCGCCGTGTTGGGTCCGTAGAGGGCAGAGCCCGGTCCAAGGACCACCTCCATCTTCTCGATATCCGCCTCGGTCGCGGGAATGAAGTGCATCAGGTTCACGCGAAGCGAGGGCACGCCGGCCAACCGGTGATCGGTCAGCATATGGAGGGCGCCCGAGAAGATATTGTTGAATCCGCGAACGACGACGTTGGTCCCTTGAAGCCCGGTCGTGATCACGTCCACGCCGGGAGCGGATCTCAAATGGTCGGCTATCGTTGGGGTCGGCCGCTCCTCCAGCTCCACGGAGCTGACGATATGAGTCGTTGCTGGCGCCTCGGTCGATTTCTCGGGAGCAGCCCTCGAGGCGGACACGACGATTGCGTCCAAGGCGAGGACCGTCGAAGTGAGAACGATATCGTAGTTGCTGGTCTCACCCGCTGAGACGCCGACGTTCTCGAAACGGGCGCCGACGTATCCGAGGATTTCAACTACGAGATCGTAGGTGCCAGCGGGGAGCTCAGCCTGATAGCGTCCCTGCGCGTTGCTCGTGGTCCCTCTCGACGGACCTCCGCCCAAGATCTGGACCTGGGCCGTAGCGACCGCGTCCCCGGTCTCGGCATCGGTTACTGTTCCTGTGAGCACGCCCTGTTGGCCGACCGCCGGCGAGGCAAAGAGGAAGAGCGCTGCTGAAACACCAGGAACAAACCCCCACACTTCGCGCATTGCGAGCCTCCTAGTATCCGGAGCCGTGCTTGCATGCAGTCAAAGTGAGGACGCCGCCAGGCCCAGGCAAACGGGGAAGGGCCTGATCCTGGGCCCTACCGGTGCCTGAGAACTTGCCTGGCTCCTGGATCTCAAGTAAGGATGGACCTTTAGCATCAACTAAGAAAACAGGATCTGACCATGCGCTACACCCTGCTCGGTAGAAGCGGCCTCCGAGTGTCTGAACTCTGTCTGGGAGCGATGACGTTCGGGGGCTCCTGGGGATGGGGGGCCGACGAAGAGATCTGTAAGAAACAACTCGAGCTCTTCTTCGACCGGGGCGGAAACTTCCTCGATACGGCCAACCGGTACACCGACGGTCAGAGCGAGGAGATCCTAGGGCGCCTCTTAGAAGGCCAGCGGGATGAGGTCGTGCTGGCCACCAAATACACGATCAGCACACGAGCCGGGGATCCGAACGCCGGCGGAAACGCACGGAAGAATATGATGGAGTCGGTGGCAGCCAGCCTCGAGCGCCTGCGCACTGACTATATCGATCTCTATTGGGTCCACGCGTGGGACATGATCACCCCGATCGACGAAGTGATGCGCGCTCTCGACGACCTCGTGCGGTCGGGAAGGATCCACTACGTCGGCGTTTCGGATTACCCGGCATGGAAGGTCTCCGAAGCAAACACGCTGGCCGACCTAAAGGGGTGGTCCCCCTTCGTGGGCCTTCAGATCGAGTACAATCTCGCCCAGCGAGAGGTGGAACGTGAGTTGGTGCCGATGGCTCGCGACCTGAGGCTCGGGATCACCCCGTGGTCGCCGTTGGCTGGTGGCTTACTCACGGGGAAGTACTCGCGCCAGGATCTGGAGGCGATGGAGGAGCTCGCTCCTGGAGAACCTATCGGGGATCGCGGGCAGATGGTGCGTTCCCGCCTCACGGAGCGGAAGCTGGTCATCTCGAACGCGCTGTCGGAAGTCGCGGAAGAGGTTGGGAGATCGGCAGCCCAGGTTGCCATCCGATGGGTGATGGACCGCCCGGGCGTGACGAGCCCCATCCTTGGGGCCCGCACCACCGAGCAACTCGAGGACAATCTAGGGAGCCTTGATTTCGAGCTGGATTCCGAGCACTCAGACCGACTGAATGAAGTGAGCGAGATTGAGCTGGGGTTTCCTCATGACATGCTGACGAGCCCCCGGATCAGGCACATGATGCACGGGGGAGTCGAGGTCGAGCCTTACGAGCCCTGAGGCGCACCGAATCAGGATCCAGTCGCCCCTACCTGCTCAATCAGAAGCCAGCCGTCGGGGTCCACACGCAGCTCGGTGGGCATGGCCGGTAGCGGCATGACCTGGGTCCACTCCCGCCCATCCACCCAATCAACGACCCGGTGCACGCCGCCTTCCATCACGAACTCGAACTCCACGGGCATCCGAAAAGTCGGCCAGAGCTCGTCTTGTTCCTGAGACACTGTGACCTGAGCCTGACTCAACTGATCGATCCACAACCACTCGACCCGCAGGATGGGGTATCCGGGTCGGTAAAGCCATTGCTGAAAGAACCATTCGAGTGATTGCCCCGCAGCTTCCTCCATGACGCCCTGAAAATCGCTGGTGACGACACTCCCGCCGGCATGTCGCTGGTAGTAGCGGCGAATCCCGTCGAAGAACGCTCGCTCCCCTACTACCCCCCGCAGCATGTGCAGCACGAGAGCTCCCTTCTCGTAGGAGTTCTCGTTGAGTAGTTGGAGTAGGTTCGTCACGTCCTCGTCGATGACCGGGCGTTCCGTCACGCTCGAGGCCAGGTACTCGATCCGCAGAGCTTCAATGCGCTCGGTGAACGCCGCGTCCTTCTGCGTCTGTGCCCAGAAAAGGGGGCCGAAGTAGCTCGCGAAACCCTCCGACAGCCAGAAGTGCGGCCAGTCGGCGGGTGTGACCGAGTTGCCGAACCATTGATGGACGGTCTCATGAGCCACGGTCCCCTCGATGTCAGCTCCACGAGCGATGAGCGCCTCCGAATAGAAGATCACGGATGCGTTTTCCATCCCTCCGAATGCCGTCGATGACTGGACGTGAGCTAGCTTCTCGAAGGGGTATGGCCCGAACAGATCCGTGTATATGTCGACCATCTCCGGAGTCCGGGAGAAGACCTCGCGCGCATGCGCCGTATCGGGTGGGAAGCTCCATGAGGTCAGTTCGATGCATCCGTCCTGGCGCAATGAGGCCGGTGCCCGCTCGCAAGCAGCAAGCCCGTTCTGGACTACCTCCATCTCTCCGACCCCCACCACCATCAGATAGGTGGGGATTGGCACCAGGTTCTGCCACCGCCACGTGTAAAGCCCCTCGACGCCGCCGGTCCTCTGGGGATTCGCCGGTCTAGGACCGGTGACCCTGACGCCATTCGCGACGACTTGCCTTCCCTCGGGGGCGTGGACCGTGAACGTAGCCGTCGCCTTGTCGGACGGATGGTCGTTCGACGGAAACCAGGAGCGGGCCCGGTTCGGCCAGTTATCTGCAAAGGCCGTTGGCGCCCCGTGTACATTATTCCTGAGAATCAGCCCATCGTCGGGCACCCCTCGAGACATGATCTCCACCTGAACCGTGTCGAAGACACCGGGACGCCCAGGCGTATCGAAGCGAAGCAGACCGCCATCATGAGTGAATTCCAGGACTCGCCCTTCTGAAGTCACCAGCTCGGCCGACAACCCCGAGAAGTCCAGGGTGAGCCTATGGGGCCCCGCTTGCTCCCGCAGATACCGGATCGTCGTGCGGCTCGATATCCGATCGTTCTCGGGTGGGATTACCAGCTCCACATCGTAGTGAATCACATCCAGATCCTGATCGTAGCGCCCCGGTTCGGGCACGCAGCCCGATCTCGACAGGTTGGGGCTCTAGCACCTCAACCCCGGAGACGATCGGCGGGGGCGAGATGGAATCCCACGCGATGACGACCGGCTCCGGACCGCGAAACCAATTGAGAGGGTTGAACGAGAAGGATCCGTTACACGCGGCTAGCCCGATCGATAAGGAGAGACCCACGAATACCGACGCGGCTCGCCTTGCAGCGCAGGAGTACAGCGGGGGGCGGGGCTTCAATCTCATGGCCGGACGAAGATAGGAGCTTTCCCCGAGGCAGCGCGACCCCACTACCGGGGTAAGTACTCCCCTCCTTTGACCGGCGATTGCCGGACATCGGTGGCTCCTCTATGGTGTGATTCCGATCCACCTCAACCCGTTTGAGAGATGCATGAGAGCACGATGTCCATGACTCGACGGCTATGAATACGTAGTGTCTGTTCCGTTGGACGGCGCGTCGCTGTACGAGCCTCCTCGACCCCCAAACCATCCCTCGGGACCATCCAGCTGCGCCAAGTGCCTCCAAAGCGTTGTGAAGTGACTTCAAAGTGATGCTACTCGCCAGGCAAGCTCCCGCTCTGCACATCGGTTTTCGGAGACCGGGATTCCAGGCGATCAGGAAGGATCGAGCCACTGCAAATAGCAGTTGCCAGGTGATTGACGCTCTTGATAATCGAGGGGCAGAGAGAAGCGCAGGAAGATCGGGTCCTCCTCCGAGTTTACCGGGATCGTGATAGCTACGCTGACCGGATAGTAGCAATCGTGCCGGAACAGTATCTGCCGTACCCCCTCGGGGACTTCCCGAAGCACGAAGCTGCCGTCGGCTGCGCTTTCCGCCCAAATCTCCGTTCCGTCAACGAAGACCTGGGCACCGAGTATGGGTTCTCCAGAGTCGCCATCCAGAATCTGGCCAAACACTGAGCCTTCCTGTTGAGGAGCAGCGATCACCGATGGTACGACGGCAAACCCGACGAGTAGGGTAGGAACCAGACATAGGGCGAGCGATGCGTATTTCATGCGATGGCCCTCCTCTCTAAGCCCACAGACGGGGAGCGAAAAGGCTCCACCTTGAGGTTCCTACATGAGGCATCGCTTGCGGGGTCCATGACACCCAGAAGGCTTAATCCAGACTCCCGAGCTGGGTAACCGTTTTGACCGTGTTGCTCTTGACCCCAGTCGTGGCGTCAGCCCAATCGCTCCAAGGCGTCTGGAGAATAGTCGAGCGGGAGACGGTCGGTGGCCCGAACGCGGGCGTCATCTCGGGGTCGGAGATACATCTTCCTCCCTAGCATCACCCTGGGCGCGGTTCCGTTAACCCCCTCGGAAGCGGGACGTATGGCCAGCTCCTCTGACAATCCCCTCAAGCGCCTCATCGCTGAGATCCATAGGCGATCTCTGTGGCAGGTGCTGCGCGGGCAACGCGGAGAGTTGCTTCGTAGAAGGAAATGCTTCGGGGGAGGAGCCTCTCGGCCAGCTTCGGTAGAGGAGTGGAGATGAAGCTTAACGAACTCTGGCGCGAGCTGAAGGATCGACGCGTCGTTCGGGTAGCGATCGTCTACGCCGTAGTGGCTTTTACGGTCTGGCAGGTTGCCGAGATCGCCTTTCCAGCCCTGGGGATCCCTGGCTGGGCCATGTCCGTGGTGGTGGTTCTCAGCATCCTCGGCTTCCCCGTGGTTCTGGTGCTCACCTGGGCATTCGACATCACACCAGAGGGGTTACGGAGAACCAGCGCAGAGGAGCTGACCTCTGGGGTGGCTGGAGCCGGTGAGGCCCGGGCCCGTCTCCGCTGGGCGGTGGGTTTTGGGACGGCGCTCGTCTTTCTGATCGCGGCCGTTTACGTGGAGAGGGTGATGCCCACCGGGGGCCTGGGTTCGGATGCGGGCTCCATTCGTTCGCTTGCTGTGGTCCCCTTCGAGAACCTGTCCGGCGATCCTGACCAGGAGTACGTCGCAGCGGGAATGACGGATGTTCTAACCACCACGCTAGGGACCCTAGGATCGCTTCGCGTCATCTCGCGGCAATCGACAATGGAGTTCCAAGGGTCTTCCGCGACCCCCGCTCGCATCGCCTCCGAACTCGGGGTCGATGCGCTGATCTCGGGCTCAGTGCTTCGAGTTGGGGACGACGTTCGGATCATCGCGCAGCTTCTCGACGCCAGGACGAACGTCCAGGTCTGGAGCGACAGCTACGACGGGACGGCAGGCGAGATCTTCGCGTTGCAAGGCCAGACGGCCCGCACGATCGCGGACCAGGTTCAGCTAGCGCTCACTCCGGAAGAGGAGCGGAGGCTACAGAGCAGTCGGTCGATCACCCCCGAGGCGTGGGACGCCTACTTCCGGGGGCGCTACCACCGCGAGGACTATACCGAGAACGGATTATCCCTCGCGATCGAAGCGTTCAGCGATGCTCTAGAGCTCGAACCGGAATTCGCCTCGGCTCACGCCAGTCTAGCCCAGGCCTACATGTTGGCGATCCAGTTCGGCCATCTGCCCAGTAGCGAGTACGCACCCAGGGCGCGTGCGGAGGCGGAGGAAGCGATCCGGCTGGATCCTGCGCTCGCCGAGGCGCACATCTCGGTGGCGAATCTCGACTACAGGGGTGGGCGGGACTGGGAAGGGCTCGAAGAGCGATACTTGAACGCCATCGAGCTGAATCCCAGCTTGGCTGACGCCTGGCACCATTACAGTCATCTCTTGATGTCAACCCTGAGGGTGGATGAGGCTCTGGATGCGGCGCTCCGGGGCATCGAGGTGGATCCCCTGGCCAGAGGTCCATGCGCCTTCATCTGTCCGTCACTTACCGAAACGCCCGTCGGTGGGACGAGGTCATCGCGGTGGCACTTGAGACCTTGGAGCGCTTTCCGGATTACAGCCGGATCCGGCTCACCCTGGGTGCTGCCTATCTGGAGAAGGGCCAGATCGAAGATGCCCTCGCTCAATACGAGGCCTTGGTTTCGGTATCACGGGAGTCTCTAAACCTGGCGAGTCTTGGAGCCGCGCACGCTCGTGCGGGGAACGAACCGGAAGCCAGGAAGGTGCTTGACGAACTCCTGGATAGGGGCGCACCCCCAACTAACTTGGCCACGGTTTACCGCGAGCTCAGTGAAATGGACGCCGCGTTCGAGTGGATGGAGAGGGCGGTGGACGCCAACCAGGGTCTCCTGGCCGACCTCCTCGTCGCTCCCCAATACGATCCCTACCGGGCCGATGAGATCAGGTGGCGAGCGCTCCTTGAGAGGGCGGGCTTCTCCGAGGAATTGATCGAGGAAGCCATGGCGAGGAGTTAGATCGGCCGATGACCTCCGACCCCATCACCCGCCTGAACGCTGCCCTAGAAGGCCGCTACCTGAAGCTACTAATAGGTATCAGCCTCCTGCTCACGGGATGCGTCTCCGTGAGTAAGACGGTCCTGATCGACCGTTCGGCCTCTCCAGTGCCGGAAGAGGAGGTGAACGTCTTCCTCGCCCAGGATAGTGTCCCTGCTTACTGCGAGCGCGTTGCTCTCCTCCATGCCTCTGGACCAGAAGACCTCACGGACGAGGCCGACTTCTGGAACAAGCTTTGTGAGGAGTCAGGCAAGCTCGGGGCAAACGCGGTACACATCCAAACCATGGAGGACCCCGGTACGGCTGAGCGGGTCGCTTCAGGCCTCTTCAGTACCGAGGCGGATAGGGACTCGGATGCGGTTGCCTTGTGGTGCCCAGATCTCATCAACGAATCCTAGCGATTAATGACCCCCGACCCCATCATCCGCCTGAACGCTGCCCTCGAAGGCCGATACCGCATAGAGCGTGAGCTTGGCGAAGGTGGTATGGCTACGGTCTATCTGGCTGAGGATCTCCGGCACGAACGATAAGGTCGCGCTCAAGGTTCTGAAGCCTGAGTTGGCTGCGGTCGTTGGTGCCGAGAGGTTCCTGGCTGAGATTAAGACCACCGCGAATCTGCAGCATCCGCATATCCTGCCTCTTCATGACTCTGGGGAAGCGGACGGCTTCCTGTTCTTCGTCACGCCCTACGTAGAAGGCGACACGCTGCGCGACAAGATCGATCGCGAGAAACAGTTGAGTGTCGAAGAGGCGATCAAGATCACCGAGAAGGTCGCCTCCGCCCTGGACTACGCCCATGAGCATGGCGTGGTCCATCGCGACATCAAACCCGGAAATATCCTCTTGAGCGAGAAGGGTGAGCCGACCGTTGCCGACTTCGGGATCGCGCTCGCAGTAGCTCAGGCCGGAGGCGGACGGGTCACCGAGACCGGGCTCAGTGTCGGGACACCACACTACATGAGCCCCGAACAGGCCACAGGGGATCGGGATGTTGATCCGCGCACAGATGTCTATGCCCTCGGGTGCGTGCTGTATGAGATGATGATCGGTGAGCCTCCGTACATGGGAAGTACGGCGCAAGCGATCCTGGGCAAGATCATTCAGGGCCAGCCGATCTCGGCTACCGAGGCTCGGGCCACCGTCCTACCCAACGTCGATGCTGCGATCCGAAAGGCTCTGGAGAAACTTCCTGCGGATCGGTTCGCGTCTGCTCAGGACTTCGCGAAGGCTCTGTCCGATCCGGGGTTCCGGCTTGGGGAAGAGAAGGTCGCGACAGCAGGGAGAGGTCTGTGGAACCCGTTGTCGATTGCCGCTTCCGGAGTGGCTGTTGTGGCCATCGTGTTCGGGATTTAGGCGTTTCTCCGACCGCAACCACCTCAGCTGGTTTCACGGTTCGAGCTGGTTCTCCCAGGCGACCTCGGAGCCCAGAATTCTCCGGAGGGCCACAACTTGGCGGTGTCGCCCGACGGGTCGCAGATCGTGCTCGTAAGTGGCGGGGGGGCACGACTTTGGCGGCGACCTCTGGATCAACCCTCATGGTCGCTCATTCCGGGTGTAGGTGGCGCGGCGAACCCGGAGTTTTCTCCAGACGGCGAGTCAGTTGCCTTCATCACACAAAACAGCCTCAACACAACCTCGCTCGACGGTGCGCCCCCCCTGACCATCGTGCCCGACTCGGTGCTGAGCAACGGCCTCGACTGGGGACCAGACGGGATGATCTACTTCGCGAAGCAGGGCTCCGGAATCTGGCGTGTGGCTGCAAGCGGAGGTGGAGAGGAAGAGGTCATCGAACTCGCGACGGGGGAGTACAGCCAACTATGGCCGGATATCCTTCCGAACGGACGAGGAATTCTCTTTACGAGAGATCTCGGTGCATCTACCAACGACGAGATCGCAGTCTGGTCGGTCGAGACGGGCACATCTCGGGCGCTGTTTCAAGGCGCGATGGCACGGTACGTCCATTCTGGGTACATCGTCTATACGTCTGGAGAGGGGACGCTGCTGGCCGCCCCCTTTGACCCGGACCGGATGGAGGTTACCGGTCCATCGCGGGCGCTCGTTGAAGGAGTTCTGGTAGGCACGAGCTCGGCCAGCCAGTTCGCTCTCTCGGAGACAGGGGTCTTGGCTTATCGCCTGGGAGGACGGGGAGGAGGACTGGTTCCGGTCTGGGTGGGTCGAGACGGTTCGGAGGAGGTCTTAGATCCTGCGCTCATCGGGTACTTCGAGTCCCCGGCCATATCGCCAGACGGGAGGAGGATAGCGTTCCAGCACTCCGAGGCGGGAGGCAGGGAGGACATCTGGATCTACGACCTTGATCAGGAAACGTTTTCCCGCCTCACGTTTGACGGCAGGAACATACATCCGTTCTGGAGCCCGGACGGGAGTGAGGTCGGCTTCTCCTCTGACAGGGCGGGTAACCTGGCTCTCTACTCTCAGTCGGCGGATTTCGGCGGTGAAGCGCAGCTCCTCGTCGCGGCAGAGAATCGCAACTTGTACGACGCCACCTGGACGCCGGACCGGAGGTGGCTCGTGTACCGTCGGGGGTCCCCCAATGCTGGGGAACGTGCTGACCTCCTATATGCGGCACCCCACCCGGACAGTACAGGCGTCGCGTTCTCGGACGCGCCATTTACAGAGGACAGTCCATCGATTTCGCCGGATGGACGCTGGCTGGCGTATAGATCCGACGAGTCGGGCCAGAGCGAAGTTTACGTGCGCCCCTTCCCCGGACCCGGTGGCCGTTCGCAGGTCTCAGTGGACGGAGGCCTCCAGCCGGCATGGGCGAGCAACGGACAGGAGATTTTCTATCTGGCTTCCAGCGGGTTCTTGACTGTAGCCACAGTCCGCACAGAGCTGGACTTCGTAGTCGAGTCCCGCGAGCAGCTCGCCCTCTGGGAGCCGTATTTTTTCACAGGTAACCGTCGGCAATTCGACCCCTCACCTGACGAGCGGCGCTTCCTGGCGATCCGGGCAGAGGGACTCGAGAGTCGCCCGCTCATCCTCGTCCAGAACTTCTTCGAGGAGTTGAGGCAGGTGGTGCCGGACTAGCCGTGAAAGGGCTGGCGCAAGAGTATGTGGAGGAGTTCCACCAGAGAGGAAGGGACGATGGCCACCTTATTCATTAGACACAGGGTCAGCGACTACGAGGCTTGGAAACAGGTCTACGACGCCTACGACCGGAAGGGTGACGGCTGCACTCGACCCACGGTGCACCGAGACCCCGACGACGGCAACGTGGTCGTAGTCACCGAGACCTTCCCCGACATAGCCACGACCAGAGCCCACGCCAGTTCGGAGAAGCTGAAGGAGGCCATGGGCCAGGCGGGAGTGGAGGGACCCCCTGAGTTCTGGTTCTCAGAGGATGTCGAGGATGTGAGCTATTAGGCTCGACAGCCAGCGCCGGTGACAGAGCTGCGAATCAATCCTCGTCCAGAACTTCTTCGAGGAGTTGAGGCAGCTCGCTCCCTAGGCCATGACCGACCCCATCCCCCGCCTGAACGCTGCCCTTGAGGGCCGATACGCCATAGAGCGTGAGCTTGGCGAAGGCGGCATGGCTACCGTCTATCTGGCCGAGGATCTGCGCCACGAGCGAAAGGTCGCGCTCAAGGTCCTGAAGCCGGAGTTGGCAGCGGTCCGTCCTAAGTGAATTCGGTTTTTATTCGGTCCTAGGATGCCGCCAGAACCTCCTCGTCCCCCCTACGCCCGTCAACGCCCCCTAGCCACCCCAATGAGGGTTTGGGATCTCGCCGCGATTGCCTCCCAACTCTGACCGCCGGTACCTATTTGCCCCCTTTGGCTGCCTGGCGCCCGAGCCTCCCACGCTTAATCTTCACTGGGTCGAGAGCGGCCGTCGCCGCGAAATCGACTGAACGGTTCTCGGGAAGGAGGCTTCCATGTCATCGTCACGCGCTCTGATCTCCACCTTCGTCATCTTCTTCGTCGCCGTCTTCACGGGCTGCGTCGCGGACGCTGCGAACTCGGGGACGCAGATGGACACGTACCCGAACCCGATCACGGGCGAGGGGATATCGAATCCGAACCCGACGAGGATCGGGGACTGGGCGACCCTACCTGAGGGACGCGAATGGGGCTCGACCGCCGGCATCGATATCGACCCGACCGATGGACACGTGTGGGCGTACGAGCGGTGCAGCTCCGGGTCGGCCGGAGGACCGGGCGTCAACTGCGACAACAACCCGGTGGACCCGATCTTCAAGTTCGACCGCAACACGGGCGAGATCCTCGCGAACTTCGGCGGCGGTGTCTTCGTGACCCCCCATGGCATCCACGCGGACAGCGAGGGCAACGTTTGGGTCACAGACTTCGTGGGCAACGCCCAGGGCACCAAGGGTTACCAGGTCCACAAGTTCAGTCCGAGGGGCGAGCTGCTGCTGAGCCTCGGCGTCGCGGGCCAGCAGGGTGACGCCCCCGGCCAGCTCAGCGGGCCCAACGACGTCATCGTCGGCCCGGACGGGAGCGTCTTCGTCGCCGACGGCCACGGCGGTCAGGGAATGACGTCGGCCCAGGCAATCGAAGAGGGACGTGCCGCGGGTGCGACGGGCCGCATCGTGAAGTTTTCGCCCGAGGGCGAGTACCTCATGGAGTGGGGCCGGATCGGCACGCTACACGGTGAGTTCCGCACCCCCCACGCGCTCGAGTTCGACTCTCGGGGCCGACTCTGGGTCGCCGACCGTGGCAACCATCGCCTCGAGATCTACGACCAGAACGGCAACTACCTCGACTCCCGCTACCTGTACGGGCGCGTCAGCGGGATCTTCATCACCGACGACGACATGGTGTACGCCATCGACTCGGAGTCGGGCCGGACCAACCACCAGCCCTGGTCGACCGGCGTGCGGATCGGACACATCGACCGCGACTGGATCGAGGGCTTCATTCCGCCATGGCCATCCGAGAGCGACGCGTACCAGGGCGAGGCGGGCGAGGGCGTGGCGGTCGACCCGGACGGCAACGTCTACGCGGCCGAGGGGCCGGGCTCGCTCGCGGCAGCTGGTGGCTCCGCGTTTACGAAGTACGAGGTAGCGAGGTAGCGAATAGAGCGAAGCCCACGGAGCTGCCGCTCGGGGATGCGGCGATCTCGGCTCTGAAGCCTGGACAAAGGGAGAGTCAGACTTCGCGAGCCCTGACCGTGTGGATCAGTGGCGCTTGATCCTTCTGGAGTAAGGGGATCTCGTCTGCGCTTTGATCGACAGACCTGTCGAATAAGCCCCATTTCAGGCTAGATGCGCCCAGATCCAGGCCGAAGGCTCTTTTCAGCGCGCTAAGCCATTGTTGTAATGGGACTTATAGCTCTGAATCGCTGCTTAGCCTGAAAGCCTTATTTCAAGTTAGAAACTGGCCGAAATGCAGGTAAGGGGATCTCTATAGGTTCCCTGGGTCCCATAGACGGGTGCCTGGGGGCAAGCCCTCTTCGTGTGAGGCGATCTCTTGGCTGATTCCCGCTGTTCATTCCCGCTGTTCAGTGCCGTTTTCCCGCTGTTCAAGCACGGCAGAGTCCGACGTCCTTTGACGGCAAGTGCGGCAGATCGTGCAGTCCTAGTTGTATTTAGACGGTTTCTTGCCGTATTCGCGCCCGGTAGGACCTGCCGAGCGCGCAGAACTAGTGCGAGCTTCGCCTAACCGGACTCAGGGGAGGACCTCGTAGCGGTAGGCAGTGGCGCGCCCAGCGAACTGCACCTCCAGGTCGTCGCTCTCTCCCGACGGCGGAGCTTGCACGGTAAGGATCTCCGTCCCGAGAGTCCCTTCGTCCCCATAGAAGGTGAACCGAAGACGTACCGGCGTCCCGGGCTCCGCCTCGTTGCCAATCAAGCGCCCTTCCACCATCGTCTGCGCTCCGGTGGGCCTCAACCGCAGATCCTCGACATGGATCGGGACGGCCTCGGTCCGCTGAAGGCCCCTCAGGGCGGCCTCCTCGTCTCCCGCTTCGAGGTACGCGCGAGCGGCGATCAGCCCTGCGTTCTCACTCAACGGGTCCAGTTCGACCAGCCGCTCCCCTGCAGCGGACAGCGACTCCCACTCCTCGGCTGCAAACAGGGAGTTTGCATAGTTGAACCAGGCGTCTCGTGAGTTCGGCTGTAGATCGATCAGCTGCTCGAACGCCCCTCCCGCCACGTCGAAGTCACCAGAACGAAATAGGGCAACGCCAACATTGAACAGCTCTGTGGCCTCGAGGCTGCCGGTCGAAAGGAGGGCGACATAGATCGCCGTGGCCTCGGCGTTGTCGCCCAAACCGGTCAGGGTCCGCGCCAAGTCTCTCCGAAGGTCCAGATTCTCCGGTTCGCGCCCGAGCTGCTCTCGAAGGAGAGGTTCAGCCTCCTCGTATCGGGCAGAGAAGAAGAATAGCTGCGCGACGTTCTCCTCCATGTCGACCCTCAACTCCGCGCGCTCGGCGAGCTGTTCATCGGGAAGAACTCGCGTCGCGGGACGCCTCTCTAGGCCAATGAAGGCCCGTTCATAGATCTCAATTGCCTCATCGTATCTGCCCTCTCCAGCTAGAATCACCGCGAGGTTTCGGTGAGCATCCGGCCGAAGATCGTAGATTCTAACCGCGCGATTCCAAGCTTCCATGGCACGAGGGATGTCGTCCAAATCGAATGCTGCGATCCCCTCGTTGAAGGCTACGGCCCATGCCTGTTCCCGTTCCGGCTCGATGTCGAGCTCATAGGCCGGGTAGATCCGCTCGGCGTCGACAAACATGGCGTCCGCTTCGTCGGTCTCTCCGAGTCGGGCATACGCCGTACCAGCTAAATAGTAGTGGACGGGGTTGGCGGGATCGATCTCGAGGCCCTCGAGCGCCAGCTCGAGCGCGCGCTCCACGTTATCCTGCCGTAGGTAGAGCGCCGCAGTCTGCGAGAAGCGAGTGTCCACCGGGGGTGTGCCCAGGGCGTATACGATTCCGGTCGGCGAGACGACCGGACCACTCGGACCCAGTCGCCTAGCACAGCCCGAAAGGAGGAGACCAATAAGTAGAACTGGGACTACGGACCTTCCCCAGGTTCGCGTGCGACTGTACCCTCCGGACATGAGCCGATTACCAGGGGAAGCGAACCGAGAAGATCACCGAGCGCGGTATCGTCACACCCTGATCGCGAGCGGGCCGGAAGGACGCGATCTCGCTAAAAAGGGCCAGTGCGACCTGGTCCACGTCATTGCGCCCACTGGAGCGACTGATTTCGGCCCACTCCACCGAACCTCGTCGGTCGATCCAGAGAGCCACGCTGACTGACCCGTTGACGGAGCGATCCAGATCCCCCCTCCGGTAGCTCCTTCTGATGAACTGCTCGACCTCCGTCGGGTTTCGGATCAGGACCCATGCCGAGGGGGCAGCGAGGACGAGCTCCGGACGCACTGCGGAAAGCCGATCGAGGCCCAGGGGATCGGAGCCCAGCAGCTCCTCGAAGTCGGCTGATGAAACGCTGCGGTTAACATCGATGGAACCGTCCTCATCGCCCTCCGACTCAAATGATTCCGTTGGCTCGCCTTCTGGCTCGAGCTCCGTGACGCTAGGCTCGGGAGCAGACCGCCCAAGCAGCCGTTCGCGGAAGGCTTCGGAAAGGGTGGCGACCTGGACACCCGTACCGCTCGCCGTAGCATACAGATCAGCATCAACCGGGATCGAATCGGGGAGCTCCGCAACTCTCACGGCCGGGGTCGGATTAATGCTCGGAATCGATCGAGCCCCCAGCACCGACACCCACTCCAACTGCAGGAAGTCTTCCAGTGGATCGGACTCCAGAGCCGACCTTTCCCAGTTCGGCCAGAGCCCGAACACAGCCGCATGCAGCACCGCGGCTGCCATGGTCGACCGGGCTACCCAGGCGTTCCACCGGGCCTTCATCCGGTCGTTCGCGTTGGGAATCCAGAGATCCTGCGGGCCCTTCTCTGACGAGCGAGCCTTCATGGATTATCTCCGGTGGCGCACGGCATTGGGTTCTCAGAGTACTACCCGACCCCTCGGCACACAACGCGGCGGGACGTCCCCTCACTTGGGCCCCGGGCCTGACAGTGGACTTGGCCCCGGATGGGCGATATTATTATAATATTGATATAATATCATCTATAGAAGGAATGTCACGGGGACCAATTCGCAATGGTCAGAGAGATCCCGTTCGAGCCCAGAGTTGGATGGTTGCCGCTATTCATCTGCCTGGCCGCCATCGTGGCCAGTCCACTCGTCTTTCTGGCCGGGGTCGGCGAGGGGAGCCTCCTGCTCGTACTTGCCGCAAGTGTCCTCTTCATGGGCGGCACCGTCGGTCTGTTCGGGCTAATGGCCATCGCCCCGAATCAGGCGCGCGTCCTGCTTTTCTTCGGTGATTACAGAGGGTCCCTCAAGGACTCAGGGTTCTTCTGGGTGAACCCCTTCTTCTCGAAGAAGAAGGTCTCTCTCCGGGTTAGAAACTTCGAGACGGGCTCCGTGATCATTCAAGAGCAGAAGGACGGTGCCGGAAAGGTGATCCAGAGGAAGAGTCGCTCGGCGGGAAGGCCCTCAAAGGTAAACGACCGCGACGGTAACCCCGTGGACATCTCCGCGGTGGTGGTCTGGAGGGTGGTCGAGACCGCTGAAGCACTTCTCGAGGTCGACGACTACGAGGACTACGTCGCGATCCAGAGCGAGTCGGCGCTGCGAAACCTCGCGAGCCGGCACCCCTAGGACAGCGGGGACCACGAGATCTCGCTTAGAGGCAACACGCAGGAGATTTCGGAGCAGCTTCGTCAAGACATCCAGGAGCGGCTCGAGAGGGCCGGAGTCCAGGCGATCGAAGCCCGGATCAGTCACCTCGCTTATTCGGCCGAGATTGCGGCAGCCATGCTGCAGCGCCAACAGGCCCAGGCTGTCGTGGCTGCTCGTACGAAGATCGTGGAGGGGGCGGTTGGAATGGTCCAAATGGCGCTGGAGCATCTCCAGGAGCAGAACCTAGTCGAGCTGGACGACGAGCGCCGAGCCGCGATGGTCTCCAACCTGCTCGTCGTGTTGTGCAGCGACCGGCACACGCAACCAGTGGTGAACACCGGCAGCCTATATCAGTAGTCTTTTGCCCAAACGAGAAGCCTTCCTCATCCGGATTGACCCGAGGACCCTCGCCGCCCTGCGCCGCTGGGCTGATGACGAGTTGCGAAGCGTGAATGGGCAGATCGAGTTCCTTCTGCGTCGCGCGCTTCGGGAAGCTGGGCGGCAGAGTACGGACTCGAAGTCACGGCAGGCGGGTGGGCCCGGTTGATCTGCTACAACTGATCTGACGGACTCAATCCGCCGGCTACATCAGAGGCGTAGTCAGGGGGGTGGCTGCTCTTGCAGCCCGACCTGCTACTTGTCCGCCCGCTGCGGAAGGCGTCATTCTGAGAACGGCGATCGTCCATGTACCCAGGATTCCACGCGTGTCCACACACTCCGCTACTCAGGCCTCCCCCGCGGATGACGAGCTCGTCGAGCGCATTCGGGAAGGAGATGACCGCGCCCTTGGCTTGGTATACGACCGGCACGCCCCGATGGTATTCTCAGTGACGCGTTCGATAACCGGAACGGACCCCGATGCCGAGGAGGTCGCCGAAGCCGTCTTCCTCCATCTCTGGACTAACCCCGCGCAGTTCGATCCCCGGAGAGGGTCGGTTCGTACCTATCTGGCGACCGTGGCGAGGACTCGGGCACGAGATCGGGTGCGCGCCCGCCGGCGTCGGCACGAGGCCATCCAGCGATCGGCTGCGGCGGGCGGTGGAGAATTTGCTGCGCCGGTTTCGAACCCGGGAGCAGACCCCGCGGGAGAGGTTCTCATGAGCGAGGCTAGGGGTCAACTGGACCAACTCCTTGGGGAGCTGAGTGACGAACAAAGGGAGGCCATCGAGCTCGCCTTCTTCGGCGGGATGACCCAGACCGAGATCGCGGAGGAGCTTGGGGCTCCGCTGGGAACGATCAAGACGCGAATCCGAGACGGCATGGCCAAGCTGCGCGACACCGTGCGGCAGAGAGGACTTACTCGATGACGGCCCCCCAGTGGCCCGATATGGCTGCGGCCTTCGCTCTCGATGCGCTTGACGGGGACGAGAGGGAGGCCTTCGAGGCTCAGCTGCGCTCCGATCCCGAACTTCAGTCACTGGTCGAGGAGTACGGAGACGTTGTCGGGACGATGGCAGAGGAGCTCGAACCCCTCACGCCCCCGGTCGAGCTTCGCGAACGGGTCCTGATGCGGGCCCGGGCCAACATCGCAGACAAGTCTCTACGATCTCTCGTTGCTGGCCCTGGCGAATCGCCCCGATGGCCGAGCCGACTGGCGATCGCAGCCTCCGTCATTCTCGCGCTCGTAATGGGCGCCTCGGCGCTCCGTTTGAGCCAGCGGGCCGGCGGCCTAGAGCAGGTGGTCGCCACTTTGGAAGGAGAGCTCGAGGGGATTCGTCTGGAACTCCAGTCGGCCGAGGTCGAGTTGGCACGCTATGACTCGATCGCTGCAACGTTCGTGGGCCAGGATCTGCGTTTCGCCTCCCTCTCCGCACCTGACGCCGACCCCGCACTCCATCTCATCCACAACCAGGAGCAAGACCTCTTGCTCGTCGCCGCTACGAACCTCCCTCCGGCGCCTACCGACAGGATCTACCAACTCTGGGGAATCCGGGAGGGTGAGGACCCGGTGAGTCTGGGCACCTTCAACTCCGATGCGCAGAACAGCGCGCTCCAAACCCTTGGCGCGGCCGCCGCCCCCGAATTCGACATAGCTGCTGTGACGGACGAGCCCGCTGGAGGCTCACCCCAACCCACCACCACACCCTTCCTGGTAGGGAGCTGGACAGGCGGAGCGAGCTGAGCCCAGCCGACCGTTCTGCTCGAGTCTAAGACATCCAATCCGTTCGCCCGGTGAGCGGCGTACGGGGAGTGAATGTGCCAAGAAGAGGCCACACTTCCCAACCTCGCCGGAGGGCCCAAAAATGAAGACCGCCTTTTCCCGGATATCCGCTGCGGCGATCGCGCTGGCCGCGATCCTCGGACTCCCTTGCCATGGTGTTGACCTCCCAGGCTGCCGATCACGCCGACTCGCCGGATACGTCTCAGGGCAACTTGGACATCAACGACCTCTACGCGTTTATCGACGGCGACGACCTCGTTCTTGCCATGACCGTTTCGCCTCTGCTGACACCAGGAGAGGCGACCGACGGCGCGGCGCTCAATCCCAATGGCCTCTATGAATTCAACCTCGACGTGGAGCGTGACGGGATCGCCGAGGCGGTGATTCAGATCCTCGCCCAAGGGGACGGGCCGGACCAGACGATCACGGTCTTCGGGCCGACCGATGCTGACGCCGGTCCGGTAAGGGGCATCCTGGGCGGTCCGCGGGTCACTGGAGCCTTCGGATCGACATTCTCTGACAATGGGACTCGCGTCTTCGTTGGACCGAGGGACGATCCCTTCTTCATCAACCTCTTCGGCGATGAGAGTCTGACGAGCGTCTTGAATGCTGCCTTTGGCGGAGCCTTGGGCCAGCAGGTCGGCGCCGATGGAGAGCAGACGCTCGCGTTCGCGGATCCTGGGTCGGATGACCTCGCCGGCGTGAACACCCTCGCAATCGTCGTTTCGTTGCCTCGATCAGACATAGGAGCCGCGCTCGGCACGAGCGCCGACGGCGTCTTCTATGCGTGGGCCACGACCGGGGAAATGCAGTGACGACGCTGTCCTATGGCCCAACGAACAACACCACTCGAATCAGAAAACGAGGAATGACCATGAACGTCCGACCCCTTCGCAAATCTGCCCGAGTCACTGCGCCCATCGTGGCCGCCGCGTTACTCGCGGGAGTTGTCGCGTGCGACGACACTCCTTCGGAGCCAACCGCGAGAGGAGCCCTAATGGTGGACGCCACTCAGGTCCAGTTCGCCCGCACTGATCCGCTCCTCGGCTCCATCGAGGCGCCCGTCGTAAGAATCTCGAACCTGGGGACAGGCGGCCTCATGGTCGACGAGGTCTCGATCGAAGGAATGGATGCGGGAATGTTCTCCGCGGAGGGTGCGAGCGGGCCCTTCACCTTAGGTCCGGGTGCAGACCGTGAGATCATCCTTGGATTTGCGCCCCTCGCGGCGGGCTCGTTCTCCGCGACGCCCCGGATAAGAAGCGATGATCCGCTCGACCCAGACCTGACCATAGGACTCTCCGGAACGTCGGCCCCCTTCCAATACGCCCAGGTCGACCGGATGGGTATTCCTGCGCTGAATACGGTCTTCAACCACCCGTCCGGGATCGCGGGATTCGACAAGACCGCCTACAACGTCGCCTCTCCCGCGGCTGACGTGGCGAATTATCGAGCCCAGTTCATCGTTGTCCTGGACGCCGTTGGGAACGCCGACTCCGGAGGCACCGCGGATCTACTTCTCCCCGACGAACTGCCGATCAACATGGGAGCGCCGACGGCGTTCGCCGCGCTGACTGGCCGCGCCCCGGCGGACGATGCCACCGACGTAGCGCTCACAGTGACCGTCGGTATCGCTGCACTACAGAGCGACAACGTCGCGGCAAATGACAAGGCGTTCCTGAACGGTTTTCCCTTTCTCGCGACACCGCACTGACCCGGGGCGAGTTCGTATGCGACCCTGGATAGGCTTGATCACTCGAGGCCGTCTGACCTCCTCCGGCCGATCGTACCGGCAGCTGGCTCTGGGCTTGGTGGCGGCTGTGGTGGTCGGTGGATGTGGTCCGGATGATTTCGAGGGCGCCACACTCCCTGCAGACGCCCTGGTGGTTGGTGACGAGGTGATAGCCCGTGCGCTAGGCAACGTCCGCCCGGCGAGACTCACGATGACGGAAGAGATCGAGCACTTCACCGCTCGACTTCAGACACGGGGTGGCGCCGACCGTCTGTCGCGGCAGAGGCTAGTGGCCGCACACCTGCTCCGCTTTCGGGCCTACGGAAACTCCGAGGATCTTGCGGAGGCGCAGGGGCATCTGGCCGCGCTGGAGACAGCGAATCGGCCGGCACCGGAGCTCCTCTCCCTACGCTCGTCAATCCAACTGCTGGAGCACGACTTCTCCGGCGCATTGAGGGCCGCTCGCGAGGCGAACAGGCTAAGCGGGGACTTCGTTTCAGGCCTCCGGCTTCGTCTCTTCGACGCTCTTTGGGCTGCGGGGGAGTATGCTCTGGCGGAGAACCTGCTCGATCTGCCGCACAACCGCTCTGCCTTCGACTATTTGGTCCGTGAAGCCCGCGTCCTCGACCGACGAGGGCACACGGAGAAGGCCCGAAACAACCTCGCCCACGCCCTTAAGCAAGTAAGAGCGTATGCAGAGCCTGCAGCGGTCGTGGCTTGGACGCTGACCGAGCTAGGACATTTCGAGAATCACAGCGGTCGGCCGGAGGTTGCCGTCCTGCGATACCTCGAATCGCTCGACACGCTGCCTGGAAACCCAGCCGCGCTCGAGGGGCTCGCACAGCTCGCGGCAGGGGTCGACCGCAACTTCGAAGCCGCGACCCTGCTCTTCGCGCGCGCGCTCAGGAACGGTGCGCACTTGGATCTCTACCTCGACTTCGCCGACGCAGCTGCGGCTCTTGCAGAAGACCATAAGGCGGCTCTCGCTCGTACCAGGTTCATCGAGCGGGCCACCGTCACGCCTGAGGTCGAGGGCCAGTACCTCAGGCCGCTGGCTCTACTCCTGGCGGATCACTACCCAGACCGGCTTGCCGAGGCGCTCCGGTACGCTCAGCAGGATCTCGAGCAGCGCCCTACGTCGGAGTCATGGGATACAGTCGCTTGGGTACAGTACCGGATGGGGGATTTGGAAACTGCGTTCCCGGACTCCCGGAAGGCGACGGGCTGGGGCGTGCCCGAACCGAGCGTTCTCTATCACGCAGGCGTGATCGCGGACTCAGCCGGGGAGAGGGAGCGCGCTCTCGGGCTGCTAGAGGCCGCGCTCAATGCTTCGACCGAGCTGACCTTGGAGCAGGTAGAAGAGATAGAGAGACGGCTTGGGTCCTGAGGCCGGGGAGTCGGGATCGCGTTCCCGAATCAGCCTCCAGTCGCTAGGGTGGCCGTTGGAGTCAGCCCGAACTGCGCCCGAAGCGTGCCCAGCGGGCCGAGATGATAGGCCTCATGCCACGTGAAGAACACGACCGAGTCTAGAACCCGCTGCTCCCCGTGTGGTCCGTCGCCGAGCGATTTCGTAAGTGTCTCCTCGGTAGCCGCTTGAACTAAGGGAAGGACCTTCTCCGACGTCTCCTTCCAAGCCTGGACGAGCTCCGCGATCGCAGGATAGCCGGTCCCGTCTGTTGCCCCAGCCGCGCCGAATTCCTCGGTAAATGGGCTCTCCGCGTCCTCGCCAAGGAGCTTCATGATCTCGTACCGGTAGTGACAGAGGTGTCCGAGAACCCAGGCGATCGAAGCGCCCTCTGTGTCGCGCGCCCGGCGCCGGGCGATCTCGTCAGTCAGATCGGATGTCACAGTTTGCACGATGAAATCCGAGAATTGAAGGCTACCAGCGATGGGGGCGGCCATCTGGCTCATCTACAGCTCCTTTTCGAAAGATGCGAGGACGGCGTCCCACGCGCGATCGTAGCCCGGGCTCGTGCGGTCCCAAAGGGGCCCAACCAACTCAGGGCCCCGATGTTCGATGTCGATCCGGGTTCCGCCATCCTCTGTGTCTACAAATCGAATGTCGACCTCGGTCGGTTGGTCGATGCTACTGCCCAGATACCAGTCATAGGTGAGTCTTGCCGGTGGGTCGTACAGGGTTACGCGACCGAACTCATGCTCCGTCCCGTCCGGGGCGCGCTCGAAGAAACGACCCCCTACCCTTCCCTCTAGCACGACGGTTGTGCCGGGATTCTTGCTTCGCGTGTGGCCCTTTGGCCACCACCGATCGACCCCCTCGGTCCAGAGGCTGAAGGTCGCCGAGATCGAAGTCGAAACGACAAGTACTTTGGCGACCAGGTCAGGCACGGTCGCGGCCCTCTGCCTCCACCAAGTCCTGGAAGTTGGCAAGGGCGACGTCCCAGAATCCGTCTAGGTAGTCACGGGCGAGCTGGAATCCGTTCGTGTCGATTCTAAACAGATTCCGGGTCCCGGATGCGGCGGAGGAAACCAGTCCGGCCCTCCGAAGCATCTTCAGATGACGCGAGACCGCCGGTCGGCTCACAGGCAGCTGAGCCGCGATCCCACCGACTGGCTGGGGACCCTGACGGAGGATGAAGAGGATCTGACGGCGCGTTTCATCACCTAGCGCGTCGAAAATCTGGCCGGAATGGAGCGCGGAGGAAATGGTAACCACAGAGTTACGGTCACTCATCAGTTACCATTAGTCAATGGTGAGAGGCAGCGTCAAAGCACCGAATCGAGGTACAGCTCGACCCGCCACCCCGTAGGCGCCTTCAGCGCCCGTGCCAGATCGAACCTCATCAGGCCGTCTAGAACTGAGAGACCGACGCCTGCCGAGACGAGCCCGTTGTCGAAATCAAACTCCGACTGCTCACCCGCCCATCCCCAGTCAGAAAAGACCGTCAGTCTTGCGGCGCTGAGCTCTCGAGCCAACTCGACCCGGCCACGAGCGTAGCTGGTTCCCACGGCTGCGGCGCCCGGATAGCCGCGGAGTGTCCGCGTCCCGCCGAGAAACCAATTCCGTTGCAGGGGAGCCTCTCCCCAGATCCTTCCGCCGCCCAGCTCGAGTCCAGCGCGGACCCCACCGAACAGGGGCACCGCTGCCCGACCGACCGTGCGGACCCGAAACCAGGTGAAATCGCCCCCTGCTCCTTGGAGGAGGATTTCGAGGCCTCCTTGTGCACCCCTGGCATCGACTCCCCACCACGGCTCAATCCCCACAACTGCCGCGAACTCCGTTCCCGCATCGGCCTCCAGCGCCGGCCGAAACGGCGTGTCATCGCCTCCCAGGAGCCCGACCATGCTAAAGTCGACTTTGTTCGGTAGCGCACTGTGCTCTTCCGCAGAAAGGGTAAGGTGGTACCACGGACGTCGGACCCCCGTCGGTTCCCAACGGAGCCGTGCCCCGCTCGATCGGAAGTAGTCGCCGTCATCGCGTCCGAAGAAGAGCGCGTTCAATGAGTTCCCGACAGACAGGTTGCGGGCCCTCGGATCGACCTCTTCGACCCGATGGTAGCCTGAGGCACTCAGACGGTGACGAGCCAGTTCCCAGCTCAAGCCGAGCCTCACATCAGGAACCCAGGTCCCGATTCCTACCCAGCCTGAGCCTACCAACCCTACCGGTCCGCCGCCCGTCGCGCGGGTCCATTCGACCCGGGCGCCGACCGAGGGGCCCTCAACTCGGTTGTACCGAAAGAGGTCTCCAATCTCGGGACCCCACGAAGCGCGGAATCGGGATCGGTCGGCCTCAGGGACGGAGAGGTTCGCGAGGTCACGCACGAAGTCCTCCAGCTGATCATCGCTCGCAAACCCCGGCGCTTCGTCCCAAATCGGTGGAGGAAGCAGTTCGCTCGTGACTAGATCCTGATCATTCACCGGGACCAGGAGGAACCGACGTGGCTCGTCGTCCGCATCCTCGTGAGCGGCATCGTTTCCGGCCGCGGAGTCGGGCTCGGCGTCCGTGGGTTCTTCGGGTAGCTCCTCACGAAACTCTCCGTAGACACCATCGGTCCGCCATCGCTCCGCCACCATCTCCGCGTCCTCGAGGTCTCCGGGATCATCAGCCCCGACCACGTCGAGGATCCGGTAGCTCTGCTCGTACGAGCCCGGTACCCGAACGATTCCTGCTCGGGCGAACCCCTCCATTCGGATTCGACTGGGGAGCCAATACTGGAAGTCCCAGAGCGAGTACTCGACCACAACCATCGATATGTCGAACTCGAAGGGGCGGAGCATTCCCGGAACCAGCCTGAGCTCTGCCTCTTCGTCGAGCCCAAGCTCCGCCTCCAGGTCGAACTCCGTCGCTAGCCGATACATCGCCCGGATGACCGCGCCGGAACTGGGCTCGACCCAGAGCATTCCCGAGAGAAGGCGACCAGAACGCAGGCGAGGAATCAGCTCGAGACCCACAGCCTGGAGCGATCGGCCATCGGGAAGGGAGAGCCGCAATGAGTCCGCTACCCCGTATCGATAGTGCTCCTCCGAGCCCAGGGCGATTGGGTGTTCGAACTCCACGCTGGCCCCTTCCTCGTCATCATCGTCGTCCTCATCGTTCCTGAATCCGAAGTAGAGCCGGTCCCCAGTCGGATCGAACACCGCGTCGGTGAACGCCAGGGTGCCCGCGGGTGAGCGACCTTCCGGGGTCACTTCGTTCGCGGCTAGCATCTGCACGACCACGG
Source organism: Longimicrobiales bacterium (assembly GCA_965197485.1). Classification (GTDB taxonomy): domain Bacteria; phylum Gemmatimonadota; class Gemmatimonadetes; order Longimicrobiales; family Gaopeijiaceae; genus JAAXGI01. Next base: position 140,586 of record CBDANG010000011.1, on the reverse strand, counting down.
TGCTGTCGGCGCTCCAACGAGCGCGAGCGGCCGCTTCCGCCCGGAAGAGCGTTCGGTCCTTTAGTGGCGAGCGGATCGAGATTGCCGCGCGGGATTGGATGATCGCCTCATAACTCTGGATCGAGCTGTCGACCTCGAGCCAGCGTTCCCGGGCCGCGGCGAAGATCGAGCGGGCCCGAGGGTCGAGGAAGGTGTCCGACAGAGCCCGTAGCTCCTGAGCTCCCCCCTCATGAACGCACAGGGTGCCCATCGCCACGAGAGTGAGGCGGGCGATGCCCAGAAGTGAGCCACGACTGGGCCTCGGGAGAGGGCTCCGTGGCCTAAGGAGACGGAGAGGGGCGTGCATCTTCTCTCGAAGGGGGGGACCCTGACTGTGATCCTTCGAACTCAGTCTCTACGACAAAGGCCCCCACGGGGTTTCGCGCGGAGCGACAGGGGACCTCCCTTCGGGAGTCCTAAACCTACATTGACCGACTCCTACGTCGAGCGTGGACGCTTCGCCAAAACCTAACCGTGTACGATGCGGTTTACGTTGCCCTAGCCGAGGCACTCGAAGCCCCGCTTGTAACGACGGACCGCCGCATCGCCTCTGCCCCCGGACACGGCGCACAGGTCATGCTCTGCGCCTAGGCATCCTCCGCTTCGAGGGAAGGAGAGCGATCGGGTTACCTAGCGCCGGCCGATCTAACTCCTCGCCATGGCCTGCTCGATCAGCTCCTCGGAGAAGCCCGCGCGGACCAGTAGAGCTCTCCACCTGATCGGTTCGGCCCGGAAAGGATCGAAGCTGGGGCTGATGAGCAGGTTCGCCAAGTTCCCCTGGTTGATGTCCACCGCCCTCTCCATCCACTCGAACGCGGCGTCCATTTCACCGAGGGAACCATAGACGCGACCGATGCGAAATGGCGGTGCGTCTGTGGCTAGGAGCTCGTCTAGAAGTTGTCGGGCCTCAGCAATGTTGCCGGCGCGGGCGTGGCCGATCGCAAGCGCGCCCAAGTTGTCCCACTCCCTCGATACGGCGACAGCGGCCGCGAAATGCTCGAGCGCGTCGGCAAACTGCCCCTTCCTCAGGTACGCGTTGCCGGTCGAGAGCCGCATCCGCGTGTAGTCCGGGAATCGCTCCAAGGTCTGCAACCCCACCGCAATGGATTCGTCATATCGGCGAGCGTGATAGTAGCTGAGTCCTAGGTGAACCCGCGGGACCCTGGTCAGTGGATCGACCTCAACGCCTCGGAGCGCTGCCTCCACAGCTTCATCCACCCGTAGTGTCGACATCAAGAAGTGGCTGTAGTAATGCCAAGCATCGGCCGAGTTCGGATTCATTTCGATGCCGCGTAGGTAGCGCTCCTCCAACCCTTCCCAGTCGCGGCCGCCCCGGTAGTCCAGATTCGCCACAGAGAGGTGGGCCTCTGCAAGGGTGGGATCGAGCCGGATCGCCTCCTCCGCTTCCGCTCGTATCCTGGGCGCATACTGGCCACTGGGCAGATAGCCATACTGAATCGCCAACGCGTATGCATAGCCGAGACTAGCATGGGCCGCCGCGAACTCCGGGTCTACCTCTATGGCGCCGCTGAACGACTCGATGGCAAGGGACAATCCGCTCTCGTTACTGTCCTCTAGGTGATGGCGGCCACGGAAGTACAGTTCCCACGCTTCGGGACTGATCGACTCAGCACTGGCGAGTCGCAGCTCTTCGTCCGGGGTGAGCGCGAGTTGGATCTGGTCCGCGATCGTTCGAGCGGTCTCGCCTTGGAGTGCGAAGATCTCACCTGCCGATCCATCGTAGCTGGCAGTCCAGACCTGCTCGCCGCTTCTGGCGTCTGCGAGCTGGGCGATGATCCGCACGTCGTCATCAACACGAAGCACCGAGCCCGAAATCAGGCCATCGACTCCGAGCTGAGACGCGATCTGGGTTGGCGCCTCTGAGGACCCTCTAAATTCCATCGTCGACTGCCGTGAGATGACCCGAAGCGATGCCAAGGTCCCCAACGTGGTCGTCAGGATGTCGGTCATTCCCGCGGATACGTAATCCTGGTCGGGATCGCCGGAAAGGTTCTCGAAGGGAAGCACCGCCAGGGATCGAATGGGTCCGACATTCGGCCCAAGAACTCCGTCGGGAATCACCCTTACCAGGTACGCGGCCCCAATCACGAAAACGACTAGAGCTCCCCCTCCGATTGCCCAGCGCAGACGGGTTCGAGCCGTGGTGGCCCCAGCCGGATCAGCGATCGGAGCATCTTCGCTCGTCCTGCGTATCCCCTCCGGAGTGATGTCGAATGCCCAGGTGAGTACTAGGGCGACGGGGAAGCCGACGATGCTGAGAACAACCACCACGGACATGGCCCAACCCGGGATCCCGAGGGCTGGAAAGGCGATCTCGGCAACCTGCCAGACCGTAAACGCTACGACGGCGTACACGATTGCGATCCGGACAACCCGGCGGCGCTTCAACTCAGCGAAGAACGAAAGCCCGTCTCCTGGATCATCCGCCATCCGTGGTCTCCCGTCAGTTCAACCGCTCGGTGACCTAAGCGCCGGTGGCACCTCCGACCACGGCCAGGTCCGCGATTGTGTCGATTCCGTGGACGGCCTCGATCAGCTTTGACTCGCCTGCCCCACCGACCGTCTAGCCGCCGAGAATCAGGCTTCCCCCCCGTTCAACGCCGCGTCCCGCCCCGCGATGCGTCCAAAGGTGATGCACCGGCCGAGGCCGTGCTGGGCGAAACCGCCCTGGGACTCTCCTGAGCAGTAGAGGCCAGGTATCACCTCGCCATGATAGTCCATGACCTGCGCTTTCGCGTTCGTCCGGAGCCCGGTGAGACAATCGTGAAGGATCGGTGTGGTCCAGGCCGCATAGAACGGGGGGGTCTGGATCTTGTACATCGGGCTATCCTTCCCGAAGTCCGGATCGGTCCCTGAATCCACGAAGGAATTGTATCTGCCCACCGTTTCCTCTAGCGCGGCCCCAGACATCGGGCCCGATTGGTATTCGTTGTCGATTTTCCCAGCGAGCTCGCGGAGCGTGTCCCCGGTGTAGAAGTAGCCGTCTGGGTCCACGAACGGCGGGTTCGGGTCCCAACCCTCCCGCTCCACGGCCTCGGAATCGAAGATGGCCCAGATCGGACCTCCACCGTTCCTCCCGGTGCCCCCGTGATCGGCGAGACAGGCGGCGAAGAACTCATACCCGTTGTCCATCTCGTCCCAGAACCTGGCGCCCCTCTCATTCACCATAATCGCGTTCTGCCAACTGAAGATGGTGATTCCGGACGCTCGTGCCCGGTCGAAGATCGGGCTGTCGGGCTGCCAGATGAGGCTCGAGTAGCCCCACTTGCACCCGATGTAGCGCGTCTTGGACATGTAGGCGCCGGATTCCTTGGTCTGATTCGCGGTCGCCCAAAGGGCCGCACCGATCGCCATGGCCTCGAGCTCGCCCTCGCCGCTTTGTCGGGACCAGGGCTCTCCCGCCACCTGGTATTCCTCGGTGAGCCTGGGGTCGAAGGTGCGTCGTAGGGTGACGTTGCTGGAGCTCCCTCCCGTAGCGACTAAGACGCCCTTGTGCGCGCGGATGTGCACCGTCATTCCGCGGTGCTCGGCAGTGATGCCTAACACCCGTCCCGACGTTGGGCTCTCGCGGATGATCCCCGTCAGGCGGTGCTCCAGGAGAACCTCTGCACCTTTCTCTCTCGCGCTCTTCTCGAGGGCCCGGACGAGCCCCGAGCCGACCCGTGTCGGGTGATGTGTGACGCGCTCGCTCGCGATCGGCCACTGTACCGTCCTTCCCTGCCTTTGGACGGTCGACGCGGCCCCCGGGCCTACAGACTGGTCCTGAAAATCGACTCCATTCTCAATCAAGAACTCGAAGGAGGCCGCGTTCTCGTCTGCGAAGGCCCGCACGAGGTCTCGGTCACTGTACCGGCTGTCTCGATGGTCGTGGCGCACCCAGTCCCGATAGACCATATCCGCGGAATCCTCTACTCCGAACTTCCGCTGTCTGCTGTTACCGCCGCCGAGGTGCACATTCCCACCACTCACTAAGCCGTGCCCCCCAACATCGTAGTTCTCGTCGACCATGATCACCGAAGCCCCATGGTCAAGCGCGGAAACGGCTGCTGAGAGTCCTGAGGTACCGGCCCCGATCGTGACGAAATCGGCCTCGTGGTCCCAGGACTGCTGCGCCTCGAGCTCGCCGGCACCAAGCCCGCCGAGCGCAGTTGCGCCGACACCGAGGGCAGCCCCCTTCTTTAGAAATTCTCTACGATCGAGCGATGGCTGACTCTGCTTCTTCTTTCCCACGCTCCTATCCTCCTTTGGAACTCGAGGTCACCTTGAGAGTCCGGGATGTGCGCCTCCTACAGTCGAGCGGTTGCGAGCTTGTTTTGCAACGGTCACCTCATAACTCATTCCCCGACGCCCACGACACTCAGGTGCACGGTGCGGTCGCGTGGCCTCGTATCAGAGTCAACCAGGACGATCTGCTGCCACCTTCCCAGCGGTACGCGTCCGTCTACGATTGGCAGCGCCAGGGAGGGTCCGATCATCGAGGCTCGGACGTGGCTGTGCCCGTTGTCGTCGTGCCAGGTCTCTTCGTGAACGTACCGCTGATCCCGAGGCGCGAGGTGTTCGAGAGCCGCTGTAACGTCGTGGTTCACCAACCCCGGCTCATATTCGAGGGTGGTGAGCGACGCTGTAGAGCCGTGGACGAGCAGCGCGGCCTGCCCCACTCGTATTCCTGAGGCGGTCACAGCCGACTGAACCTGCGCAGTAAGGTCCAGGATGTGGTCGTTGCCCTGGGTTCTGAGTTCCAGGGGGTGGTGTTCTACGATCATTTCCCGAAATGGGTGAGAGTCTCGCCGCCCTTGAACTGATGGTGTCCGATGGATCAAGGTGGGAGCCGGGTTGCGAGCGCGGCAAGGAGGGAGGATGAATAGCTGTTGACATCACGACATCATTAGCTGATGTATTGATGTATGAGAACCACGCTGACTCTTGATGAAGATGTTGCCTCACTCCTTGACCGCCTCCAAATGGACCGTGGGATCTCCTTCAAGCGGTTGGTGAATGAGGCTCTCCGGCTGGGGCTCATGCATCTTCATGCGCCGCCCGAGACCGACCGACCTTACACGACCCCGAGCAGCCCCCTAGGTGGATGCCTTCTGGGCAGTCTAGACGATGTGTCCGAGGCTCTCGCGTTCGGAGAAGGGGAGGCCTTTCGTTGATTCTGGTAGATGCCAACCTGCTCGTGTATGCAAAGGTGTCCGAATTCGCGGAACACGAGGTGGCGCTGGAGTGGCTGGACAAGCGCTTGAACGGTACCGTCGGAGTCGGTCTCAGCTGGCCGAGCCTTCTAGCGTTCGTCCGCCTCGTGTCCAATCACCGTATCTTCAGGGAACCGATGTCGATAGAATTGGCCTGGCGCCAGGTCGGCGAGTGGCTGGCCTGCCGTCCCGTGTGGACTCCCGTGCCAACCGATCGGCATTCGTCAATCCTGGAGCTGCTCATCCCCCGGATCGACGGGAGGCCGAACCTGGTCCCCGATGCCCACCTGGCCGCGCTGGCGATCGAGTACGGTCTAGTTCTGCAATCGAGCGATCACGACTTCACGCGTTTCCCGGAGCTTCGTTGGGAAGACCCACTCGCCTCGTAGGCCACCAACCGACTTCTTGCCTCCCCTCTGCCACCCGCATACCGTGCCGTAGGGCGTGACAATCGCGCGCGTTTGGCCTGGCCGATGCCGCGAAGATCACGGTTTGAAGCATCGCCCTACATCGCCTTCTCGAAACGGGAGTCGTCCATATGTCTAGCATGAGAGTTCCCAGATCCCTTATGGCTTTTGGTCTGCTCGCACTGGTGGGATGCGGCGGGGGCAGAATGGCGGACGCCGAAGAGGAAGCGATGTGGGATGAGACTTTTCCGACCTTCACCAAGCAGACGATCGCGGAGTTCGACGGAGGTTCTTACGCCGTCGCTTTCGACGTCGACCGCGATGGCATGCGCGACGTTGTAGCATTCGGATCCGAGCTGGTCTGGTTCAAGAACCCGACCTGGGATGAGTACGGGATTACGGCGGCCACGGAGCGGTTCATCTTCATGGCGCCTTACGATGTCGACGGAGACGGGGATCTCGATCTGGCGACCGCAAGCGAGTTCGCGCTGGCGGACTCGAATAACGGCGGGATGATCCACTGGGTCGAGGCTCCCGACGACCCCGTCGCCAACCAGGAGTGGGCTCTGCACTACATCCATGACGTCCCGGCATCACACAGGATCAGGTGGGGAGATATCGATGGAGACGGGACCAAGGAGCTCCTGGCCCTTCCCATTATCGGGATCGGCGTCACCGGGCCCGAGTATGTGGGGCCGTCGCAACTCAGAGCCTACTGGATTCCCGATGACCCAACGGGGGCTTGGGAGCAGCAGGTGCTAAACGACTCTCATCTAGAGGTCGCACACGGCATCAACGTGGTGGACTGGGACGGCGACCGGGCTGAGGACATCCTCACGGCCAGTCAAGACGGGGTCATGCTCTTCCAACCAGCGCTGGGGCCGCAACCTCAGCACCTCGGTGCGGGCGTTGACGCTGCGCGCCCGAATCGCGGTTCCAGCGAAGTGACCATGGGCAATCTGGGAGACGAGCGCTTTATCGCGACGATCGAACCGTGGCACGGGACCGACGCGGTCGTCTACACCCCTGGCGACTCGGAGGGGGGGCTCTGGGCCCGGGAGGTGATCGGTACCGATTTCGAGGGGGGGCATGGCCTCATCGCGGCCGATTTCAACGGGGATGGGTACGACGAGATCGTGGGGGGAAGCCGAGGCGGGGATGGAGTCCTGGTAATCTACCGGTATCTGCCCAGCTCTAGCAGCTGGGAGACCATTCCGCTGGACATGGGCGGCGTGGCGGTGTCCGGCCTTGATATCAGCGATATCAACGGAGATGGGGCGCTTGACATCGTGGCGATCGGCGGAGCCACCGACAACCTGGTCCTCTACGAGAACTCGCGGTGAGCCGGTAGCCCGAGATGCCTAACTCCACGATGCCGATCGGGCTCCACGTGTGGGACAGCCTGTAGCGAGGGGGCTGTTCGGAGCCGCCGCCGGGCTCTTTCTGGCCGTGTCCGCCGTCTCCGGGCAGACAGCGGCCTATCTCAACCACGAAGAGCTCACGAACGAGCTCCGTTCCATTACCGAGGCGTCCGAGTTTGGGAACCTCCGGCCCTTGGCCACTTCCGAGGAGGGCCGTGAGGTCTGGCTCGTCGCGTTACAGGACCCCGACGGCTCGCCGGAGGAAGAGCGTCCTGGCGTTCTGATCGTCGGGAACCTCGAAGGGGACCACGTTCTAGGAAGCCAGCTCGTTCTCGAGATTGGCCGATTTCTCCTGAGTGGCGAAGACGATCAGGCAACGGCGCTGGCGGAGTACGTTTTCTACCTCATCCCTAGGCTGAACCCCGACGGCGCCGAGGCGATGTTCGGTGACGTTCTAGCTGACCGCTCTGTCAATGCTCGGCCCATCGATGACGACAACGACGGCCGGACCGACGAAGATCCGGCCGAGGACCTGAACGGCGATGGCCTCATCACCGTGATGAGGGTTCCTGACGCCCTCGGACTCTACGTCCTGGACGAGGTCGACCCGCGTCTCATGGTCGAGGCGGAGCCAGGTCAGGGACGTTCCGGAGCGTACTCGATCCACTGGGAGGGCCTAGACTCCGACGGGGATGGATTCGTCAACGAGGACGGATTCGGAGGCGTAGACCTCAACCGCAACTTCCAGCACGAATACCCATACTACTCGCCGGGTGCGGGGCCCCATATGGTCAGTGAGCCCGAGACGCGGGCGCTCATGGACTTCGTGATCTCTCACCGAAATATCGCCGCGGTTCTGACCTTCGGGCACTCGGACAATCTCGTGACTCCCCCTGATGCCGATGGCAACCTCGGTCCTGGCTCCACTCGGGCTCTCTCCACGTTCGCTAACACGTCGAACCGTGAGGTCTTCGATGTCGGGGTCTTCCCTCCCGGGACGCTTGTTGGAGGGTTGGAGCTTCGAGGGGTTCGGCCCGGTGCCGACAACGACCCCGATTCTGGCCGGCGGCCGGCCGTGAGCGCGAATGAGGACGATGTCGAGTACTTCGACGCTGTGTCGGAGTCTTATCGAGAGATCACAGGCATCGAGCGGGTTGCTGTCAACCGGGAAGCGCAGGGCGCCTTCTTCCAGTACGGATACTTCCAGTTCGGAGTGCCCTCCTTCTCCACCCAGGGGTGGGGGCTGTCGCTGGAGGAGGCGGATGGGGACGCGGAGGATCAGGAGGAAACCGACGGGAGTCCCGACGCCTCCTTGCTGCGTGCCCTGGAGGCCGAAGGGCTCGACGCGTTCGTAAACTGGGATCCTTACGACCACCCCGAGTTGGGGGCGGTAGAGATCGGGGGCCTGCGTCCATACGCCACGACGAATCCCCCCGCCGACCGAATCCCCGATCTGGGCCGCCGTCATGGCGAGTTCGTCCTCAGCCTGGTCGAAATGCTACCCAGCGTGGGCCTTGCGAGCACGGAAGTAGAGAGTCATGGCGGGGGCCTGTTTACGCTGACCGTCGATGTCGAGAACACGGGGTTCTTCCCCTCGGCGCTCCGGCATGGTGTGGTGTCTGGTTCGGTTCCTCCGGTGGTCGTGCAAATCGGTGTAGCGCGTGAGGATCTCATCACCGGTGATGCACTGACGAGCGAGATCCCACAGCTCGCGGGATCCGGAACCCGAGCCCGGTTCAGTTGGGTGATCCGTGGCGAGAGCGGCGATTCAGTCGAGATCCGCGTGCGATCGCAGAAGGGGGGAACGGAGGTAATCAGGGTGGCCCTCGAAGAGGGGTGATCATGGAACCGTCGGGCCCTCAACTGTGGGGAGCAGCTCTCGCGATCCTCATGTCCGCTGCGTGGATCGGCCCCTTACCAGCGTCTGGCCAAGAGCTACGCGGATCCGATCCCGAACACACCCTTCCGCTCACCTGGGACCGCTGGCTGGACCACGACGAGATCAGTGAAAGGCTCAGGCTGATGGAAAGCACCTGGCCCGAGTTCTTGAGCCTCCAGTCGAGCGGAGAGAGCTACGGCGGCAGGGAGATGTGGGTCATGACCATCAACAATCCGGCGACCGGATCGGAGATGGACAAAGCCGCCATGTTCATCGAAGCGAACGTCCACGGAAACGAAATCCAGGGTGCGGAGGTGGTGCTCTATACCATCTGGTATCTGATGGAGAATTAAGGGCGCATCGACGACGTTACCCGCCTCGTCGACGAACGCGTCTTCTACATGGTCCCAAGCGTGAACCCCGACGGTCGTGACTACTTCCTGGACGAGAGCGGGGCAGCCGCCCGGAGCGGGCACATCCCCGTCGACAGTGACGGCGATGGTCTGTTCGATGAGGACGGGCCCAACGACCTGAACGGAAACGGGGTGATCGAACAAATCCGCAAGTACGCTCCTGGCGAAGGGACCCACCGGGTCAGCAGCCGGGATCCGCGGATCATGGAGCCTGCCATGCCCTGGGAGTTCGGAGACTGGGTGCTGCTCGGTTCCGAGGGCATTGACGACGACGGTGACGGTCGGATCAATGAGGATCCGGTGGGCGGATACGATCCCAACCGGAACTATGGGACTGATTGGCAGCCCAACTACATCCAATTTGGGTCGATGGACTACCCTTTCCAGCTCCCCGAGGCCCGCGCGCTGAACGACTTCATGACGGCACGTCCGAACATCGCCGGCTTCCAGTCCTTCCATAACTCGGGCGGGATGATTCTGCGAGGGCCAGGCGCCGCGTGGCAGGGCACCTACCCGCCCGAAGACATCCGCATCTATGACGAGATCGGTGAATGGGGAGAGAGGATGCTCCCCTACTACGACTATCTCGTCGTATGGCGCGGTCTCTACACGGTTCACGGCGGATCGATCGATTGGACCAACGACGGACTGGGCATCGTCTCGTTGTCCAACGAGCTCTGGAATGGGGGTCAGTACTTCAACAGCCCACTCCTACAGGGGCAGCAGGGAGAGCCGACCGGACCCATTTCGGGCCCCCAAGCCCGCTTCTTCTTCGACGACTTCCTGGAAATGGGAGATCAGTTCGTCGAATGGGCTCCCTTCGATCATCCGGAGTATGACGCCGTGGAGATGGGTGGTTGGCGCAGATTCGAAGGCAGGGTGAATCCTCGTTTCATGAGCATGGAGCTCTTCCACCGAAACATGGCTTTCACCCTCTTCCATGCGGACCAGATGCCCCTCATCACGCTGGGAGACGCCTCAGTGGAGTCACTCGGCGACGATGTCTACAGAGTGCGCGTGGATATCCGTAATGAGAGGCTCATTCCAACGATCACCGTTCGTGCGCGCGAAAACCGGGTTGTGCGGCCCGACCTGCTCACGGTAGAGGGAGACGCGGAGATCATTGCCGCAGGGTGGGTGACAGACCGCTTTCGTCCGGGGCCTATAGCGATGATCGATCAGGAGGAGCTCGATCGAATCATGATTCGGAGCGGCGCCCCCGGACGCACCACCCGCACGATCGAGTACCTGCTGCGAGGCTCGGGATCCGTTACTGTGACTTACTCGGCGCTAAAGGGGGGCACGGTCAGCACCACCGTTCAGCTACGGTAGGAACTACGGAATCATGCCCTCGGTCGTCAGACGGATCCTGTAGAGACCGGTCTGCGCAGTCATGTAGAGGGTTCGTCCGTCTTCGCCCCAGCCGACGTTCGCAGGCCCCTCATCGGGCTGAATCGTGCCGAGGTGGGTCCCATCCGGTGCGATGACCCATACTCCGCCTGGGCCGGTTGCGAACAGGTTCCCAGCTCGGTCAACCTTCATGCCGTCCGCGCCCCCCGAGTCGGGGTGCCCGGTCACGTCCAGGAAAACCCTCGGGTTGGCGAGCCCATCGGCAGTCACATCGTAGGCCATCCATACCGCCTGGCTGGCGTCAGAGTTCGCGACGTAGAGGGTGTTCTCGTCGGGTGAGAAGGCAATGCCGTTCGGGCGGCTCTGCTCGCTGTACAGGAGTTCGAGCTCTCCGTCCGGGCTCAACCGGTAGATACCGTTGAAGTCAAGCTCTTTGAGCGGAGAGTCGTCCCCCTCTGCCAGCCCATAAGGAGGATCGGTGAAATAGAGCCAACCGTCCGACCTGTAGACGAGGTCGTTCGGGCTGTTGAGGCGACTCCCCTGGTAGCTATCTACTAACACCGTACGACTTCCGTCGTCCTCAATTCGAGTGACCTGCCGCCGCCCGTGCTCCGCGAGTAGAAGCCGGTCTTGTGAGTCCCGGGTCAACCCGTTCGAACCGACGGACCCCCTTCCCTCCATGTCCCCATCGAAGACCGTCTCCATGAACCAGGTCGCGCTGTCGGCCTCCGTCCATTGCACGATGGCGTTTGCCCGTACGTCCGAAAAAAGCAGGCGTGACTCGGCTTCGATCCATACCGGACCTTCGGTAAAGACGAATCCGTCGGCCACCTTCTCGATGATGGCACCCGCCGGTACGAGGGCGTTAAACCGAGAATCGAGCCGCAGGATCGTCCCCGCGCCGGAAGCTGTGGGCATCGGTCCAATCGCGGCGTCGCCTTCTGCACCCGGCCCCTCGTCCTGTGAACCACAGGCGCTGAGTAGCAGAAGAGCGCCGCAGAAAGGCCATAAGACTGAGCGGGGACTTTTCATCTCGCTCCTTCACTAGAGGGGATCTACAGAGATCTAGGGGCTCGAGCCTCGTGGCACCACCCTGAAGCCTTCTAGGCGGGCCGCCAAACCCAATCGCTCATCGAATGTGACCAGCTCTCGCCCACGCAGATCACCGGCCCAGGTGAGGGCCGCGGCAAGCTGAAGTCCGTCGGCTGCCTTAAGGGGGTGAACTCGAAGCAGCCGCATTGCACTCCGCCGCACTTCCTCGCTCGGAAGGACCTCTGTCCACGCATCCTGGAGTGCCTGAACCAGAGCGTGAATCTGTGACTCACCGTCCACGTCGATGATACCCTCTCGGCGAAGGCGGGCAGCCGCAGACAGGCATTCGACCGAGGCACCCCACCAGGCCACGATCTCGGCATCTTCCTCGAGCATTCGACGTGCAGCGGCTGACTCCGGCTTTGCGGTCTAGCTGGCAGGCAACTCGCTCGTGGGCACGGCGTCAGGGCTGGTACCAGGTGTGCTCAGAAAGACGTGCGTGAATCATTCCAGCGACCTTCTCGCGGCCGGATGCCGATGGGTGTACCCCGTCGTTGACGAAGTCCTCCCGATCGTAGCACACCCCTGAGCCGTTGAACCCCCCGTCCAAGCATGAGGGAGCCCACAGGTAGGGTCCCCAGCCATACCACACCCCCTCCACGGTGCGGTGATCGGCGAGCCACTCGTTTAGAGCATGACCTTCTTCGTAGCTCAAAGGCTCTCCTCGCCTGGGGTTGCCCGCGAATCCACCAAAGGTTCGTGACGAGGTGTAGACCGCAGCTACCTCCGAGAACCAGAGGGGGACACGGTCGGCGAATTGGCCCAGATTGTCGTGGAAGGCCACGAAGTCGCTATCCGAATCGGGATAGGGCGGCAGTACAGAGCCATCGGCTCCCGTCGTGAACTGATTCGCAGCCTTGTGATATAGGACCCTCACCTGCTCCGGCCGGACGCCGTTCTGCGGGAGCAGGGTCTGGATGCACCGCTCCCAGAGAGCTTCGTCAAAGTCGGGATCGACCCACCTTTCGAGGGCGTGCCCACCTCGGGCGCAGTTCACGACCCGGACCGCCGGGCTTATGTCGCCTGCCCAAAGACCCTGGATGCTGGCGATGAACGTGCTACACTCCTGATTGGAGTTGCTCATTCCGATACACACCACCCCGATCACCCCGTCCACCGGAGCTACGCCGGGCTCGCCGTTGTCGACGAGCCGAAGGGGCAGCCCCTTGTATGCCCCTGGAGTCCCCGTACCCTCGTCTCCGCGGTCAATCGGGAAGGGATCGCTCACATCGATACCCGGGGGTGGTTCGGAGTCCAACGCCGGCAAGGTCACATCGACACATGCAGTCGCGATCGCCGACAAGACCAACACGGGCACCCAAAGCTCGGTTCTGAACGCCTCGAACCCCTGTCGCTTGATCACTGCCCTCATGGTTCACCTCCAATCCGCTGCAGTCCCATCGGCCCGATACCAGGGCAAGCTCCATGCCTCGGGCGAGGCTTGCGGATCTGATCGCTCAGATCAAGGCAGGATGGGCCTGGTTAGGCCCGGTGTGGTAACGGAAAATGAAAGCGCGGGCGGCAGAGCGCAGGTGATAAATGCGCACAGAAACGGTGATCCTCACACAAATAGGGAAGCGTGTAGGGACGGCGAGGCGCCGCTGAAACCCATCCTTCCTAGCTCAGGTAGGGAGCGTTAGATCCGCACTGACGGATCTCTCCTCACGAACGATCCACCGAGAGGAGCCTACTTCCTAGGGAGGCCCCGTCATCAACTCATCGCTGCGCCCTGCCCCTGAAGCGTGGGCAGACCTAAGGAGTCTTGTTCCGGATGGCAGAGATGTGGCCTTCTACTTGGCGCTGGGAGAGACACGGGTAGACGGTGTTCAGGGGCCCTTGCGCCTGGATACCGCCAACGAGACCATCCATACCGCTGGAACGGCGGGCCCCCTCACGATAGAGACGGGGTCCGGGGCCATCGAGGTGCGCGATGCCGTAGGTGATGTCGACCTGGACACAGGCTCGGGTTAGGTTGGGCTCGGATTGATCCGCGACGTACATGAAGTGCGCGTAGACACGGGATCGGGATCCGTCCAGATCCGCGTACCAGCCGGGTTAGGAGCCAACGTCGAGATCCGCACCGGCAGCGGAGGTATCGAGGCTGAGGTACCGGTTCAGGTGCGGTCTTCTCGCCGGGGCCGATTCGAGGGTATGATCGGCGACGGAAACGGCCAGATCCGGATCGAGACAGGAAGCGGAAGAGTCGACCTTCTTCCCACCTGAACTGGTCTAAGCGGTTCGGTCGGTTCCGCAACCAGGAGAACTAGATGGTTCAAGGGAAGGTGACCGAACGAGCGACGGCCGGCTATTCAGGAACCCCACTCGTAAAGAAGCTCGGGATCGGGACCGCAAGCAGAGTAAAGACCTGGAACGCGCCTTCCGACTACAAGGATCTCCTGGGTCCATTGCCCAGCGAGGTGACGATCTCGTCCCGGCTGAGAGCGCCAGTGGATCTGTGGCATCTCTTCGTGACATCCCAGTCTGAACTCAGGGCTCGTCTGGAGCGCTGCATAGGGGAAATCACCCAATCAGGAATGATCTGGGTGTCCTGGCCCAAGAAGTCATCGGGCATGCATTCTGACGTTACGGAGGACGTGATCCGCTCCGTTGGGTTGCCGCTGGGCCTCGTGGATGTGAAGGTCTGCGCAGTCGACGAAACCTGGTCTGGCCTAAAGATGGTCATCCGGAAAGTCAACAGACGGTGATGGGGAGATCTGCCGGATTCGTTCAAGGGAGGGCACTTCATTGGCTTCGATAGCGATAGTAGGAGACGGGCCGGGGGGACTCTCGGCGGCACTGTTCTTGGCGAAGAACGGGCATGCCGTCACAGTTTTCGGCACCGACAAGACCGCGATGAACTACGCATATCTCCACAACTACCTGGGGATTCCGGAGATCGACGGGAGTGAGTTCCAGCGAATCGCGAACGGCCAGGTGGCCGCGTTCGGCGTGACGCTTCGCGACGAGGAGGTCACATCAGTGGCTGCGACAGGCGGCTTCACCGTGGCAACGGAGTCGGACTCCCTTGAGACCGATTATCTCATGCTGACCGAGGGGAAGAGCCCCAAGCTTGCGAGACTACTGGGAGTCGCTGAGACGGCGAGCGGCGCGATCGAGGTGGACCGGAATTATCGCTCGTCCATTGAGGGTGTTTACGTGGTGGGACGTTCCGTGAGACCTGAGCGAAGCCAGGCCATTATCTCCGCAGGCGCCGGAGCGACCGCGGCCCTCGACATCCTCGCCATCGAGGCCGGCAAGAATATCCAAGACTGGGACACGCCGCCGGAGAGCTGAGGGGTGTCCGACCAATACGCCCGCCCGTACCTTGCCACTTGTTCGGCGGCCCCGATGGCCACTCTCGTCCGACTAACCACGAGCGCAGAATGAGAAAACTGTGGATCGCGGCCACCCTCTTGGCGGTGGGAGGCTCTCCTGGGCTCGTCTCTGAGATAGAAGCTCAGACAGAAGCGGAGCCGTTCGAGCTGGCTTTGTTCAGCCCACTTCAGGTGAGGTCCCAAGAATCGGAGATCGGGATCTTTCGGTTGAGCCTCATCTACGGGGAGAATGTGTCCGTTCGGGAGCTCGACCTCGGCCTGGTTGCGCGAAACACCGGCGGAGTGTCGAAGGGCCTTCAGGTCGCGCTCGTGGGCTTCGTGGAAGGTGACTTCTTGGGGTGGCAGCAGACGATCGCGAGCATCACCGAGGGAGACTTTAAGGGATTCCAGCACGGGTACGCCTACAATCAGGCGAACACCGCAGAAGGCTTCCAACTGGGGCTCATCAACCAGGCCGAGGACATTTCGGGGTTTCAGCTCGGGCTTGTGAACTTTGCCGGCAGGATGTATGGCCTTCAGATCGGGCTCGTAAACATCATCGAGAACAAGACCTCCTTCTCGTTCCTCCCGATCATCAACTGGTCCTTCTAGGCGGCACCTCACATGACCGACCACGCAGAGGAAGACCGGGAATTACTTCGAGACATGTCCGATAGAGCCACGACGCTCTATTGGAACTCGGACCGGAGCGTCAACTCCATTGCCGACGATCTAGGGCTGTCCAAGGGCCGACTCTACGACCTGATTCGACCCTTGGGAAGTGGGCGGCACTGCGCCAACTGTCAGTCGGAACGGATCTTCGCGAATCGCACCGCTCACGAACGAGATGACGCTATCTGTCCGATTTGTGATGCCGACGGGCCGCAGACCCCTCTGGTTCCAGAGCCTTCTCTGCCCTCTATGTCATCGGGACGCTCCGATTCGCCTAGGTCTGACGAGGCCCCGCCTCCGGCTCCTTCCCCGGACACCAGGGGCGTGCTGACGGGTTTTCTGGTCGGCACCGTCGCAGGGATCGTGCTGGGCCGTTACTTCAGGCATTGACGAGGGCTTCTTTGGAGTGATTTATGAATGTCATGAACCCCGGTCGCGTCATTGGAGCTTTCTGGCACCGCGTATCTCTGCTCCTCCTTCTCTCCGCCCTCGCGGTAGCCTGCGGGGAGGAAGGCGGCCAGGCCCAGAGCGCGGACCCACCAGCCGCGGACAATGCTCAGGCCGACCCTCAGGACGTATTCGACCTGAGCCAGATCGGCGTGAATGAGGGAAGTCTGATGACGGCGGCGATCGGCATCGTGGATTTTAGCGATTTCGGGTGCATCTACTGCGCGAATTTCCACAACGACGACTATCCGGAGCTGCACGAGGAGTTCGTGGCTTCAGGTGAGGTGCTCTGGAAGTATGTCCCGATCAGTATCGGGGGTTTCCCTAACGGCGATATGGCAGGGGTTACCGGGATTTGCGCTGATGAGGTGGGGCGGTCGGTCGGATTCGCAGATATGCGCGACCATTTGTTCGTCCAGAGAGACGAGTGGATGGCCGCAAGCCCTAACGAGGCACGAGATCTCTTCATCTCCTACGCCGGAACCGTCGGCCTGAGTCTCGATGCGTTCACAGTCTGCTTCGAAGGTGACTCAGCCGCGGAACGGCTTGCCCGCAACAACCAGGTGGCAAGAGAGGTCGGCGTGACTGCCACACCAACCTTCATCGTTCAGGGCACCCCGGTACGTGGCGCGCCACCCCTCACGGACTTTCAGAATGCCCTCCGGGAGCTGATCGCGCAGTCGAGAGGACAGTCCCTGCCTCGGACACCGGCCGACAATGCGGACCCTGGTGCCCCAGGCGCTTGAGCCTTAGTGCGCCGCGAGGGCCCTCGTGGGCCCCCGTGCCGCCCGATTTGCAGTGCCTGCGGTACTTCTCCTGACCAGTCTGGCCTTTAACCCTTCCAGCTTAGAGGCTCAGCTGCGCCTGGGGAGTCACGTAGTCCGCGCGACTGAGGCTTTTGGCGGTGCGTATGGAGTCGGTCTGAGAGCGGGAATAGACGTCCCAGTCCTGCCTTTCGACCTCATGGCTTCTGGGGAGTACTTCTTCCCGGATTGCCCCCCCGAGGAATCCGACTGTGGCCTACATGGGGCCACCGTCGACGCGAATTTCAGGCTCGTCTTCCCCATTGTCAGGCCCTACATCTCGGCAGGGCTTGCATACCGCAACCTTTCTCCCCCCGCACTGGGAGTCGACGAGTCGGTAGCGGGGTTGACAGTTGGCTTGGGGTTGGACGTCGCTATCGCCGGTGTGCGCGCCTTCGGGGAATCGCGTTACGAGTTTGTAGACGCCCCAGAGAAGCAGTTCATATGGCGGCTAGGGGTCCTCTTTCAGATATTCTGAACAACTGGTCGGACTTGCGTTTAGACGGCAGGTCGCATCCGGATGTCAGCCCCAGACGTCGAACGGGTCCGGATCGGGCGGGGGCTCGGCATCGTGCTCCGACTCCTCGTCCTGCTCCTCCTCCTCAGGCTCCAGCTCCTCCTCCTGCGCGCCCTCCGGCTCAGCCCCAGGAGCGGGCGCTGCGGGGATGCCTTCGGCCGGCCTTTGCGCTGCCTCCGACGGGTGCTCTACGCCGGAAGGCTCCGCCGGCGAAAGAGGCGCCGTGGCGAGTGCCGCCTCGATTAGTGCGTCGGTGTCGATCTCCTGGGTGGGCTCAACCGGCTCTTCCGTCACCACCTCGGGCTTGAGATCGGGTGGAGCTGGCTCCGCGGCCGGTGTCGGCCCCGCATCCGCTGGAGAGCCGACTTCCCCACCTAGGTAGCCCACCAGGAGCTCCACGAGCTCCGGGAGGAGCACATGGGTTTCTGTATAGGGGGAGTCCTCATCGGTTTGTGTGGTGTTCTTAAGAGCCCGCATCGCCGAATCCTGGAGGATGCCCGCGAGGACACGTGTGGCCAGATCGGTGCGCAGTGGACTAGCGACCTCGAGCTCGCGAAGATCCGCCGCTATTCTGTTCTCCAGCCGCCGCCGGCGGGTCGGCCTCGGGTCTTCGATGCCATTTAACAGAACTAGTGAGCGCCCTGGGCCCTCCAGATAGACCCATCCCAACGCGTGTACAACCTCTCCGACGGATGTACGGAGCTGTTCGCCCGCGCTAAGCCTGGAGGCCGACTGTGCCCAGCGGTCCAGAGCCTCTTCGAGGGAGCGCTCTCCCATGTAGCGCAGGAGGTCGTCCTTCCCCTGGAATCGAGCGTAGAAGGACCCAACCGAAGTACGGGCGCGTTTCGTTATCCCCGTGACCGTCAGAGCAGCCGGGCCCTCGCGCTCCAGAAGATGGAGCGCCGCGTCCAGAATCCGTTTGAGGGTACGACGGCTTCGGTCCTGGAGGGGCTCTCGAACGAGAGGTGGCGTCGAGTCACGCGTTCCGCCACCGGATCCGTCGTTCTGCTCCAGGAGGGTCTCAGGCATGCAGGGTCTCCCCGTTCCCACTGTGGTTCTTGGAAGATACGCTACCATGGGAACAGTAATAAAACAAGTATTCTGGTTTTGAAGTAGGCGCAGTGGGCGCGTCGCTGACCGGATCCTGATAGGCCATCATTAGCTTACCCGGTCAAGCCCCCAGACTAGGAAAGTACATGTCGCTACCGGACCCGACCGCCTTCTTGCTACTCAGGCCCCCATATCGAGAATGCCATCCGTACGAGACGGATGAGCCGTCCCGGCGGTACTCGAGTGAACTCAGGGGGGTCGCCTTGATATGGTCTCTAAGCCGCGGAAGAGTCACATCCGGGATCGACCTGGCCATTAACCGGCCGCCGGGAGTCCCGTTGATCCTCATATTGCCTGAGCTGGCAGGACGCGCACGCGTTGAGGACCGGGTTCTGGAGGCCCTGGAAGCGACCAGGCCCCACTCGGTTCTGCCTTACCACTCCCTTCAGGATCCCCAACCAATCGCGAGGCTCCTTGGTCGCGAACCCCATCGGCTGCCCGACGAATTCGTCGATTTTCTCACTTGGCGCGGTCTGTCCCTAGACAGGGAGACACGAAGAATTGTTAGGCGCACGGTCGAGCTCGCTCTTCAGCTGTCGACCCTGGACGCCCTGTCGCGGCGCGTCTATCTCTCGCGACGCGCGCTCGGGCGGCGTTTTCACAGGCTGGGGCTCCCGGTTCCATCCCATTGGCTCCAGTTAGCGCGACTCCTTTGGGCGTCTGTGAGGCTTCAGGGCTGTCGTACCTCCATATCGCAGTTGGCAAGAAGCCTCGGGTACCCCAACGGATTCACTCTGAGCAACCAAATGGAACGGGTGATCGGGGTGCGTCCTTCAATCGTCCGCAAGCGATTGGGTTGGGAGTGGATTGTTGAGGAGTGGTTGCGAAAGGAATGGGTCTTTAACGGACTTCGAGGTACTCTGCCGGGAATTGAGCCCGGACTGCACGCTCCAGATCAGATACGAGCGGCGCGACTCGAGAAGTCTCCTCGAACACCCTCCGCTCAGGCGGAATCTCGGCGCGGAACCACTCTATACGCTTTTCCAGCAGAAAATCCGCGCGCGCCCGAGGGAACGCACTAGTATTCTGAGCCAGTGTGGCCTAGCAATGGAGTTCCCTAATGGTAAGCCCACTTCAGGTCGGTGCTGAGTTTCGAGAGACCCTGTTCGGGGGTCCTCGTTTGGAGGAAGGGTCACGTTCGCTCGAACTCTCTCCCCTTCAGAGTGCGTTCGTTGGGATAGTCGCGGCGCACCGACCCAGCGGAATCCGGCGAGAGCGACTCCTACCGCTCCTCTGGAACCTTGGCACCGACGCGACATTGCGGCGACGGTTAAGCCAGCTCGTGTACTCCCTCAAGAAGCGACTCTCGCACAAGCCGCTGATCCTCCTCGTCGGGGACAGCTACCTGCTTAACGCGGAGCTCGCCGTTTCAGACCTGGAGAGCCTCGAGCGAGCGCTGCATCAAGGCGCGCTTCGAGCAGCCGTAAACATCACAGGTGGGGGCTTCCTCTCGAATCTCGCTCACTTTCCCACGCCAGACCTGGAACGATGGATCCAGGAACAGAAGTCGGGTCTTCGCTCCGATATGCGAGATTGTGCTGCGACCGCCTGGCGTGAGGCAGAGCAAACCACTGACTGGGCTAGGGCGGAAGAGGCCGCAGAGGTCCTGCTGCATATCGATCCCGAGAACGAATGGGTTCTAAGAGGCCTGCTTAGGGCCCGAGCCCTACTCGGCCGCCGACAGGAGGCAAACGCCACATTCGCCGAGTTTCGAGATGACATGAAGATTCGTGATTCTGAATGGACTCCCGAGGAGGAGACGCTCCTTCTCGTCTCCAGCCTGGCGAGTATGGAAAGAGCCGATCAGCCCCCCGTTTCGGGTCGGGGCTCGTTCGTCGACCCGCCGATGACTGGTCGGGAGGACGAGCTTCACCGACTTCTCCTGCAGTTCCACTCCACCGCAGCAGAGGGGTTCTCGACCATACAGGTCCTTGGTGAAGAAGGCGTAGGGAAGACGCGTCTTGTAGACGCTGCACTTTCCCAGCTACCACTACGGGGTTTCCAGATCGTCTCCACAGCCTGTTCTAGGCTTTCGCATCGGATACCGTTGGATGGCTTTTCACGGATGCTGTCCTGTAGACAAGTCCTGCCTGTCATCCAAGCCATGCCTGACCCCTGGAGGACGTTGCTGGCACCCTTCGTCGCGGATCTCGAACCCGCTTCGCGGTCTCCGTACTCAACCGGCGAAGGTTCGCAGCTGCCAGGCGTCTGGGAGGCGTTTAGGCTCGCGTTCGAAGAGCTGACGAGAGTCCGTCCTCTCGTCCTGTTTCTCGATCGGCTCGAGTGGATCGACCGATTCTCCCTGTCGCTACTCGTATATACGTGATCGGTGGACCAAGGGAAGCTTGACAGTGATAACGGCCCATCGGCCGGACTTAGTGACCTCAGACGACTACTTCAGGAGCTGGGCCGAAACATCGAATGCCTGTGGCTCTACTCGTCTGACCCTTCGGCTTGAACCGCTCGCCTCCGATCAGATTCGATCGATTCTAACGGCGGCGTTGACCCAGGTCGAGGTTTCGGGCCAAGGCGATGATTTCTCCACGGACTGGGTAGAAGAGGTCGTAGAACTTGCGCAGGGCATTCCTCAGGTCGCCCTCGACTGTCTTCGCCACCGACAGGCCTCGCTGACCCGAAACCCGGGTCAGCCCCGTAGCGCGCACGTCCCAGAGAGCATTCCTCGTCTCGTGTCTGAGCGGATCGATGCCTTGGGACCGGCCGGGAGAGAGTTGATGAACTGCCTAGCGGTGTGTGAGAAGCCGGTCCCTCTCTCCGTTCTTGCGTCGGTCTGCTGTTCTTCGAGGTCGGCTCTTCAGGCTTCCGTTGACGAGGCAGTCCGGCGTCAGCTATTGAGCGTTACCAACCGAGGGATTGAGATCGGTGGGCAGCTGATTCGCAAGGCGGTGAATTCGTCTGTCTCTGTCGCGGAGCGGATTTCGGCTCACGGGAGATTTGCCGAGGCTCTAATCAGCCTACGTGAGCCTGCTTTGTCAGCTGAGGTTGCGTCGCACTTGTTGGAAGCCGGTGAGGCTCTGGAAGCCGTCCCTTACGTGCTTCGCGGGGCGCGGTTGGCCTTCGAGCAAGGCTCGTGGGAAAATGCTCGTGCCCTTTTGGAAAGAGCGCTTGATGCGGACCCTCCCGTACACCAGAACGGGGCGCTCACGGCCCTTCTTGGACGAGTTCTCAAGCTACACGGTGATTTCGCACGCGCCGAGGAGGTCTGGGCTCGAGCTGAACGGCTGTACGGGACCTCGGGACAGGTCCGACGCGCTCTGGAGTGCCGCCTCGAGAGTGTTCGAGCTTTGTTTTTCAGGCCAGGTCGAGACCTAGACGTAGTTCGCGAGAGAGTGCGGAGACTCAAGGCCGAGGCTTTGGACCCGCAGCTAATGAAACTTTTGGCGAAATGTATGGAGCTGGAGATACGGATCGCTGACGCCTTACGCCAGACGGAGGAGGTGCCAGACCTAACCGCGGCGGCCAGAAGATCCCTCGCTGTGTCTGACGATGAGGCATTCCTTCAGCTCCTATCGGTCTGCATGATCGACGCGGTGTACGGATCTCCGGAAAGCGCTGCCCAGATTGCCGACCAGGCCTTTGAGGTCGCGGCTGACCTCGGAAACAATGAAATGGCGCTTCGGGCGCTAAATTGGAAAGTGATCGCGTTCTATCACCAGGCAAGGCTGAATTCCCGCGAGGGCGAGGAACTGATCAGCACCGCTGTCGATGTCGCTAGTGGAGCAAGGAGCTTGGGACAGAGGTTTCGTCTAGAGGCAAACCTTGGCGTGTGGCACATGGACGTGGGGGATTATTCGGCCGCACGGCGCTCGTTCGACCGCGCCTCCAAGCTTCTGCCCGCGCTTAGCGTCCCCCACCTCAGGAGGAACCTTCATCTAAACCAAGGACAGCTTGCGCTAGAGATAGAAGATTACTCAAGTGCGCAGGAACTCTTTCGTTTGAGCTTGGAGGTGGCCGGGATCGCCACGTACGAGCCCGCTCGGTGGGTGGCTCTCGCTGGAACGGGCTTGACCCATCTGCATGCGGGTGAACCGGTTCCGATTTCTTGGACAAGGGGGCGGCTTAATCATGCCGCCTTGCGGGTGAGCTCCTCGCGGGCCTGGGCCGGGGTCCGGTAGGCGTGCCGCTCTAAGAGCCATCCGTGGTTGTAGGATTCGATGAACTGGCCGATCTCGTGTCTGGCTTCCTCGAGGGTCTCGAAGTCGTGGAGGTAGAGGCACTCCTCCTTGAGCGTGCGGATGAAGCGCTCCGCCACACCGTTGCACTCCGGCTCCCCCACATAGGCCGCGGTCGACCGGATCCCGAGCCATCGGAGCTCGGCCTGGAACTGGTGGGCCGTGTACTGCGGACCCCAGTCATGGCGTAGCCCGAGTCCGAGCGCGATCCTGGGCGCGTAGCCGGCCATATGGGTCCGCACGCCCTGGCGGACCGGCTCGAGGGCCGCCCAGCGGTCTCCCTTCTTGGCCACATGCCATCCCACGACGTCGCTGACACAGTGATCGACTGCCATGAACAACCAGCACCAGCCGTCCGCCTTCGTGTAGAACCGGGTCGCATCGGTGCCCCACAGTTCGTTGGGCGCATCGGTCGTGATCCGGCCGCTGTGGCTCCGGTCTCCTCGCGGGTGCCCGCGGCGCACCGGCGCCAACAGCCCGTTCTCCCGCATCAGCCTCAGCACGCGGTTCTTGCCCACTCCGATCCC
The DNA here is from genome assembly GCA_965197485.1 of Longimicrobiales bacterium. Lineage (GTDB taxonomy): Bacteria > Gemmatimonadota > Gemmatimonadetes > Longimicrobiales > Gaopeijiaceae > JAAXGI01. The sequence goes on along the minus strand of CBDANG010000011.1, from coordinate 117,252 downwards.
TTTCGGCCTCAGGCGGGCTCTCACCTTCCTGTGCCCCTCACCCAGGAAGTCGCTCTCCCGGAGCACCTCGCGGATCTTCTCGACCAAGGCCTCATCGCTCAGCTCCGTCTTCGGCCCCCGCTTCCCGGGCTCCCCAACCTCAGAGCCCAGCCCTCGAGCCCGCATCCTGTATACCGTCGAACGCGCCACCCGCCACACCTCGCAGACCATCGTCAGAGGGTAGCGTCGTCCCGTCCCCGAACTCACTCGCTCCCGCGCCTCAAGAGCTTCCTCAGCTCTTGCCCGAATCCCCTTTTTTCGAGGAGTTCCGCCGCCAGCTCCATCTGCATCGTCATCTCACCCAACTTCGCCCGCGTACGCATCAGCTCCCGCTCCGCCCCATCACCCCTCCGGCTCTTCAGCCCCTGCTGGCCTCTCTCCAAGAACACTCGCCGCCACTCTTCCAGATCCACCGGCGAGACCTGAAGCTCACGGCTCACTTCCCCCAGATCTTCTCCGCGAAGCAGCCGCAGCACTGCATCCGTCTTCCGCCGTGCACTCCATCGCTCCGGCAACTCCTCCCCTCCACGACCTCCGGTCGCTTCCCTCTCCCCACTCTCCTGGGACATATCCTCTCCCCCTCTCTCTGGACCCCAACTCTTGTGGCCAATCTACTGTCCAGATAAATCGGGGGCGGTAAACGGGAAATATCTGGGAGGCGAAGGTTTTTTGGGCCCAACTGCCGCCGATCCCGAAGACGTGGACCTTCGATCCGTACCTATGGCTGTCGCTTCAGGCCAACCTCATGACACTACTCGGCCGACCTTCGCAGGCTCTTCACCAGCTGCGGAAGCAGGAAACGGTCCTCGAAGCCACCCTCTCTACTGCCTGGATTCGCGTCCGACTGTTGAGGCTTCGAATCGCAAAACGAGCAGGAGTGGTCCTCGCGCCTGCTGAGACGGACTGCCTTCGGTCGTTTCTCGACGATAGGCGCATCCCTTTTCGAAGGGCTGAGCTCGACCGAATCACGACGTAGCCGGAGCCGGTGGGGATTCCGCAGATGCTGAGCGGGCCGATCCTTCCTCCCCCAAGAGTTGCCCTGCGCTGTGAGCAGACACCGCTAGAGGAGACGCCTCGACTGTGCCGTGGAGACCTGCCTGAAGTACGGCCATCGAGTCTGAGCCGAGAGACAAATCGGTCTCTCGCCCCACACCCATATCCGGAAGGTGCAGCTCTATCAAGCCAGAACCAATTACGACCTGTACGATCGCCTCGTCGAATTGGATGCCTCTGAAGATATCGAGTTGCTCCCGTACCTCTTCAGGCGTGAGCGCACTGCGGTAGGGACGGTCGGAGAGCATGGCGTCAATTGCGTCGCAGATCTTTATGATTCTTGCGTACAGCGGTATCTGCTCGCCTGCCAGGCCCGCTGGATAGCCGCTGCCATCGATCGATTCGTGATGATGGCGGACGCCGTCAATAATCGCCGTTTGAAACGAAGACAACGAGGTCAGAATCTCGACGCCCCTCGTTACGTGAGACTCAATGATTCGGCGCTCCTCCTCAGACAGCACACCGGGTTTTCTGAGGATCTCCTCGTACACGACCTCGATCTTTCCAATGTCGTGCAACAAAGCGGCGGTGCGCAGCTCATCCATCCGGCGCTCGGAAAGGCCCAGCACGTGGCCAATCCTCTCTGAAAGCCGTTGCACTCGCAACGAGTGTCCCGACGTGTAGGGATCTCGAGTTTCGATCGCCTTCACGAGTGCCTTTAGGAGGTCCCTGTTCGCCCGCTCTAGGAGAAACTTGGAAAGGTACGAATGGCGAACGAACAAGAGAGGCAGCAGACTGACCGCAAGCCCCAGGGTCCCCGCTTGGAAGTACAGGAACGCGAAGAGGATCCCCAGTGGGCTAATGAGCAAATCATGGACAAAAGAGCTTCCGTGCTTCCTGACCAATTGTGGGAAACTCGCTTCGAACGGAGAGCGCGACGACAGGCTGATCGCAAACAACACCAGCGAGTTGTTGAGTGCCAGGAAGGTTATTCCAAAGGCGGCAAACGCTGCCAGCTGCGGCTCGAATGCTGCATCCGGCACCGATACGGCAGCTACACCGACCGGGCGGCCCCCGCTGACTTCGAATACGCGGCCAGCGACGGCTGTGCATAGCACGTATTGGGAAGCATTGAAGACAGACTTCAGCAGCGCCTTTCGTCTGATGAAGAATTCGGCGATCGTGCTTTACCGCCCCCGATTTATCTGGACAGTAGATTGGCCACAAGAGTTGGGGTCCAGAGAGAGGGGGAGAGGATATGTCCCAGGAGAGTGGGGAGAGGGAAGCGACCGGAGGTCGTGGAGGGGAGGAGTTGCCGGAGCGATGGAGTGCACGGCGGAAGACGGATGCAGTGCTGCGGCTGCTTCGCGGAGAAGATCTGGGGGGAAGTGAGCCGTGAGCTTCAGGTCTCGCCGGTGGATCTGGAAGAGTGGCGGCGAGTGTTCTTGGAGAGAGGCCAGCAGGGGCTGAAGAGCCGGAGGGGTGATGGGGCGGAGCGGGAGCTGATGCGTACGCGGGCGAAGTTGGGTGAGATGACGATGCGGATGGAGCTGGCGGCGGAACTCCTCGAAAAAAGGGGATTCGGGCAAGAGCTGAGGAAGCTCTTGAGGCGCGGGAGCGAGTGAGTTCGGGGACGGGACGACGCTACCCTCTGACGATGGTCTGCGAGGTGTGGCGGGTGGCGCGTTCGACGGTATACAGGATGCGGGCTCGAGGGCTGGGCTCTGAGGTTGGGGAGCCCGGGAAGCGGGGGCCGAAGACGGAGCTGAGCGATGAGGCCTTGGTCGAGAAGATCCGCGAGGTGCTCCGGGAGAGCGACTTCCTGGGTGAGGGGCACAGGAAGGTGAGAGCCCGCCTGAGGCCGAAAGGGATCGGAGTGGGCAAGAACCGCGTGCTGAGGCTGATGCGGGAGAACGGGCTGTTGGCGCCGGTGCGCCGCGGGCACCCGCGAGGAGACCGGAGCCACAGCGGCCGGATCACGACCGATGCGCCCAACGAACTGTGGGGCACCGATGCGACCCGGTTCTACACGAAGGCGGACGGCTGGTGCTGGTTGTTCATGGCAGTCGATCACTGTGTCAGCGACGTCGTGGGATGGCATGTGGCCAAGAAGGGAGACCGCTGGGCGGCCCTCGAGCCGGTCCGCCAGGGCGTGCGGACCCATATGGCCGGCTACGCGCCCAGGATCGCGCTCGGACTCGGGCTACGCCATGACTGGGGTCCGCAGTACACGGCCCACCAGTTCCAGGCCGAGCTCCGATGGCTCGGGATCCGGTCGACCGCGGCCTATGTGGGGGAGCCGGAGTGCAACGGTGTGGCGGAGCGCTTCATCCGCACGCTCAAGGAGGAGTGCCTCTACCTCCACGACTTCGAGACCCTCGAGGAAGCCAGACACGAGATCGGCCAGTTCATCGAATCCTACAACCACGGATGGCTCTTAGAGCGGCACGCCTACCGGACCCCGGCCCAGGCCCGCGAGGAGCTCACCCGCAAGGCGGCATGATTAAGCCGCCCCCTTGTCCAAGAAATCGGAACCGGTTCAGTGCCGTTGACGGCGAAGAAAAGGACTGATGCGGTAGTGCCGAACAGTAGAACACAGGCCAGCAATGGAAGAAACGTGATCGACGAGGTGCTGGTGCCCCTGCTAAGAGTTGAGCGTAGCGCCGTTCCCTCCGAGACCAAGCCAAGAAGAGTTAGGAATCCGACTCCAGCTAAAACTCGCGGAGGGAGCGATAGGAACTGCGGCCAGTCCTGACTAACGATCGCCAACACAGCTGCCGCAGATACGAACGCGACGTAGATGTGGATTGGCTTCATTCCCATGTCCACGACCCCCCTCCACCTCCCTACCAACCCAGCACGCCACCCGAAAAGGCAACAAATTGACAACAAAAGCCTACGAAAGCGCTAAGCATTCGATCACCCCCCTTTGTCCTAGGGGACTAGGTGTCGGCCGCTATCCGCTATAAACGGTCCGCGGTGGTTCCGCTTATTCGCTTTCGCTTCGCTCGTGGTCGGTCGAGGGGGGTCTCCTGTTCAGTTCACTTTGCCCCGGACCCAGCGATCCACGGCCTGCAGCGTGGCAAGGACGATGGATCGGTCCGGGTGGTCTTGCACGCTCGCCGTCCCGGCCAGCGACACGATATCTCTTCCGCTCATGGCATGAACGGCCACGAGCGCGAACTTTCGGTCAAAGGTGTCGACGAGCTTGACACCATCCAGGGAGAGGGAGAGGCTTGCTGGCTCTTCACCCTCGGGGGTGTGTTGAGCCTCAGATACGGCGATCTCCACCGCCCGCAGGGTCCCTTCCGCCGTTGCCTCCACGCGATTACGCGGCAGGTCGGCCGCCTCAGCTGTACCTTTGTAGGTGCGTCCCCGCCATTCTACGGAGACGGTAATCCGGATGCCATGTGGCGTTTGACTTTCGAGCCGATGAGCGCGAAAGAGGATCCGTTCTTCGCCTCGAGCGATGCTACGCTCAATGACGACTGACATGGGCCTCTCGACGGTGGCGGCTTGCGGGACCGACCGTGAAGTTTGCGCTACGGAGATCTTCCGATGGTCCAAGGCGAGATCGAACTTCGCGAGGAGGCCTGATTCGACGTTGCGGACAGTCTGCTTGGGCGAGACCACTTGCGTCGTCAGGACGTGGATCTCCTCGATGTCCCCGCTGGGACGCGCGACGATCCTCGCTGAAAGGACCCCAGTGAGGCTCGAGAGAAACTCCTCCGCCTCCTCGATGGTCCACTGTTGACTGGGTTTCATCTCGGTGGAGGCAGGGGACACGAGGCTCGGCTCTCCGGGTCTTCGACGGGAAACGGTCGCACGGACACGGACTAGGCCAAACGTTCTCGAGCCCAGTCTCCCTCCAGCCTTCTGAGTTTGCTCCTGGTCGCATCACGCTAGCACCGGAACGAGCTGACGTCAAATGTTTCCCTTCGGTGCGCCGCGTGGGTAAGGGACCACTTAGGGCTGTCTTCTCGCGCATTCCGGGCACCCAAAAGCCCTCTCGATCGGGCGGTTCCCTTCTTGATATCCTATGGTTTTCAGCATATTCTGCTGGTACGAGTCCCAGACTTGCTAGCAGGCGATCTATTCGCTAGGTCCGCAGCGCTGCCCCTGGGTTCCGCAGGGTCCGTGCCATCGAGGACAAACGTCCTGTTTGGGCCGAAACTCGTATGGTCGTGCACCGAACGAAGAGGAGATTCCGTCATCTAGCTCACACCGACTGGACGCCAGGAGGTCAAGTGCAATCCGTGCGCCTGCTCGACGAACGGGCCCGCCCGGATTTCCGGCAGCTCTACGGTCTTCAAGCACTTCGGTCCGAAGCACTCGATGCCGCGGTGCACCGCGTCCGTCTCGCCGGAATGGATTTGAGCAGTCGCGAGCTCAAGGGGCTGTTGAGGATCCGGCTCCTAATAGGCGAGCTGAACGCGCTTACCCTTGCATCTGAGGCCGAGGCGTTGGCAGTGGATCCACTCCGGCGGAATCGACTGCGTCTCCTGACCTCACTCTTTTCCGAACGTCGTCTCGAGATTCGCATCGCGCCGCTCGCTGGATGGAGCCCTGATTTTTCAGTTTTCAGCCGCCTAGGCGGAAAAGGAGGATCTCCAACGCTGCTGCTCGGTCCGCACTGGTTCGAACGACCCTACCCGCACCGTGGCCCCGCTTTCGGAATAGTCTTTACTGGGACGCCAGCCACATTGGCTCGCGAGCGCCTTGACGAGCTTTGGGAGCGGGGCCATGACGTTCGAGGCCCGATCGAGTCCGTCACGCGAGCAGCACTACAACATTCAGCGGCAGAGGCGAGCTCGACAGCAGATTACAGCGACCACCCGGAACGTCTAGCGCGGCCGCTGGGTCAGCCCACTATGGCCCGCTATGAAGGCCGACCGTAGCCTCCGCCAGGCACGGCCGTGGGGCCCTTCGGAGGCTTGACACTCTGATCCAAGGCCCGGTATTCATTCATCCCGCCGGAATCGGTTCCGGCCGTGATCCCGCGTAGCTCAGTTGGTAGAGCAGGTGGCTGTTAACCACCGAGTCGCAGGTTCGAGTCCTGCCGCGGGAGTTTCATAAGTCGTTGTAAACAAGCGGGCTTTCCGATTCTATCCCTCTCGCACTTTAGATGGCCAACTCCCTCAGCGCAGGAACCGTGCCCGGAGGAATCGGCTCCGCTTTTTCGCGCTGCATCCTGGCACCGCCACAACGCTGCAACACCTGAGCTTCGAGCCCGGTAATTTCTTCTTCTCGTAGGGGCCAGATGAAGTCAGATTGAAAGCTGAGGACTTTGAGAATTGGGGCTATGACGTGGCGGAATCGATCAACCCGTAGACACGAATACTTGAAGCGTCGGTCGCCATTCGTTCGCACGGACTCATGGCAAGTTTTGAACCAGAGAACTAAACGTTGTCCTAACGCAGTGTTTTGTTCGGACTTACCGCGGATCAGTGCCCGTTTGGATTCTGGCAGGGACACCGAGAGCTAGGCTCCAGCCTTACATGCGTCGGGCAGGAGCAGGATGGCCAACCACGTGATCCCTGCCCGTCAGGGGCTGTCCCCGGGTGATAACCCCTGGAACGCATACTTCTGGGCACGTCGCTGTCCTGTTTCCGCCGTGTAGAGGTTCCCTTCGAGATCGGTCGCAATGTGATGCCCTGACCCTGGAAACGAGTACAGGACCTCGAGGGAGCGTCGATCGAATACGACGATCTGTCCACCGGCCGGGACGTACATGAACTCCTGACCGGGATCGGCCGAGAGAGCCACATCGCCAGCCCGGGCATTATCCGGCATGAATACCTGATCGGCGAATTCGCCGTCTACGGTAAAGACCTGTACCCGTCGGTATTCCCTATCGGCTGCGTACACGAACCCGTCGTTTGAGATGGCGAGGGCGTGGACGATGTGGAACTGGGCGGGACCGTCGCCCTCGCCTGGAGCCTGCACGTTGGCGGGAGGGCAACCGTAGGAATCGATCGGCTCGTTTCCAAAGGCACCCCACATCCGCTTGAACTCCCCCGTGTCCGCGTCGAAGACGATCAGGCGTCGGTTGCCATACCCATCCGCCACAAAAATCTCGTTTGTGGGTGGATACACGGCTTGGTCCCCGGGCTGACGCACGTTCTCGGTATCGCTGTTGCCGCTGCTCTGGTCGCTCCGGCCGATCTGCATCAGGAATTGTCCGTCCCTACTGAACTTCACGAGCTGATCGTCCGCGACTGGTTTCAGTCCTGGCAGATCCCTTTCCGGGCAGTTGTTGCCACCGACCCAGACGTTCCCACGGTAGTCAACATGGGTGGCGTGTTCTCTTTCCGGCCACTCGAATCCGTCTCCCGCACCTCCCCACGCATGCAGGAAGGTCCCGTCGACATCGAACTCGAGAATGGGCGGGGCGGCCATATCCCGCTCCTCCGTAGGAACGCTCCTGGGTCGGTGCAACACAAGGAGGCGGTTCTGGCCGTCGACTCCGATGCTCGAGACCTCCCCCAATACCCACTGGTCCGGTACTGTTGGCCAGGATCGGTCAAGCTCGAACACCGGCGCACCAGCGGGTGGCTGCTGGCGGATCTCAGCGGTTGCCACGATGGGGCGAACAGAACTGGCTGACCGATTCCACACCAAGAGGCCGAATACGGCACTGGTGAATACGAGAGGGCCGACTATGGCAATCCGCTTCATGGTCTTCCTCGTTAAGCGCGTGGCGGCCTTTGACGGGTCGTCTTAGGCCAAGGGGAACCAAAGCCACAACATGCCCGACCGTTGTGCCTGTTTGCAGGGATTCTGGAGTGAGCACTGCGTCCCTTCCCGCTCCGCAAGCTTGCGATCCTGCGATGGACGCCCGCAGTGTAGGTACATGTCCACGACTCAGAGCCCAGCCCCTCGGTTCTCGGGAGACCCCTTATGCGTAGGCGCCCCCTGTCCCGCCGTCGTTTCCTTCAGACTGCCGGTGCGGCCGCCGTCTGGGTCCCAACCTCAGTGAAGGGCTATTCCCCTACCGAGATGCGCTCCATGGCTTTGGAGGGTCGGTTGGAGGTCGACGTATCCAAGTGGGAGCTCGACACGCCGGCCTTGTGTGTCGACCTGGACGCGCTCGAGGGCAACATGGCCACAATGCGGGAGACCGTCTCCCGGAATGGGATCGCGAGTCGGCCCCACGCCAAGACTCATAAGTGCCCAGCGATCGCACGCCTTCAACTCGAGAGTGAGGCGGTGGGGATCTGTACCGCCAAGGTGGGCGAAGCGGAGGTGATGTTCGAGCATGGGATCGACCGTATCCTCATGACGACCTCCAATGTGACGCCGCTCAAGATCGAGCGGGCGATGAGTCTTAGGAGGTGGTGCCCCGGGTTCGTTCAGGCGACAGATACTCAGGAGAACGCCCGCGACCTGTCTGAAGCTGCGGAGGCCGCAGGGGTGACGGCAGACGTGGTCGTCGATGTAGACCCGGGTGGACACCGGACCGGGATCACGCCCGGGCAGCCGGCCCTCGAGCTGGCGCAACTCGTCGATCGACTACCAGGGGCCTCCGACTCGTCGGCATGCTTTGCTATGACGGGGGCTCTCAGCACGTCCAGGGCTTCCAGGAGCGGAAGACGCAGACCCTCGATCGGCTGGTGCCGGCCTCCGAGACGTTCGCTCTGATGCAGAGATCGGGGCTCAACACCGAGATCTTCAGCGGGGGGGGGCACCGGCACATACAACAACATTGACCACGAGACCGATGGCCTCACCGACGTGCAAGTCGGCAGTTATGTCTTCATGGATGCTCAATACCTGGCGATCGGCGGTGAGGCCGACGCCGACGTCTACTCCGATTTCCAGCCCTCCCTCACGATCCTCACCACGGTGCTCAACAGTCAGTATGAGGGGCGGGTCACCACGGACGCCGGTGCGAAGGCGTGCACGATCGATCAGCCTTGGCCGATCGTGAAGGGTGAACGCGGGATGACCTACCGTTCAGGCTCGGATGAGTTTGGCACGCTCCGATACGACGACCCGTCCCGCACCTATCAGGTCGCTGACAAGCTCGAGCTCATCGTATCGCACTGCGACCCGGTGGTGAATCTCTACGACGAGATGTATGCGATTCGAAGCGATCGCGTCGAAGCTGTCTGGCGGATCGCTGCTCGAGGCATGTCGACCTAGTATCCAGGTTTGCGTGCCGATCTCTGCCGATCCCGGACTCCAAACCCCAAGGCGAACGGAATGAAATCTCTCAGCCACAGCATGGCCGCCGCCCTACTTCTTGCAGCTGCGGCTCATGCGCAGCAGAACCCAAGCGTATTCCTTGAAGAACTGACCATGTTCGAGGTGGCGGATGCGATCGCCGGCGGTTCCACGACAGTCATTCTGCCGACGGCTGGGACGGAGCAGAATGGTCCCCACCTGGCGCTTGGGAAGCACAAATACATCGTGAACCACGCGTCCGAGCGCATCGCGCGCATCCTAGGAAATGCCCTGGTGGCCCCAGTGGTGACGTATGTGCCTGAGGGCGATCTGGACCCGCCATCTGGACATATGCGCTACCCCGGGACGATAACCCTTCCGGACGAGTACTTCATGAAGCTGGTCGAGTATGCAGCGCGCAGTTTCCGCGTTCACGGCTTCACCGACATCGTATTCATCGCGGACAGCGGCGGGAATCTGCCGGGCATGCGAGCCGTAGCGGATCAGCTGAATCGAGAGTGGGAGGCGGAAGCCACACGCATCCATTTCGCGGATGACTACTATGCCGATAACGGCTTCATGGAATGGTTGATCGAGCAGGGGGAGACCGAAGAGACGATCGGGTCCCATGCTGGGCTGGACACGACGTCCGAGCTGCTCTACGTCGCCCCCGAGCATGTGCGGATGGACGAGTTGGCAGCCGCGGCCGGCCCCGAGTGGAGTGATGCCGCCGGGGATCCGACGCGCGCGCGTATCGAGTACGGAGCCATGGGGCTGGAGCTGAAGATCGACGCGGCCGTGCGTCAGATCCGTCGGTCGATGAGTGAGCCGTAGCGGGGTTGGCGGTCGCCGTCGGGGCCGCTGCGGGTCAAGTCCCCTCTTTCTGCCTGAGGTCAGCCGGCTGCGTGGGGACCATAGGATTCCTGGGCTTCATACGCCGGCCGGCCGCGCTCCTGCTGGTTCGGAGGGGCATCGTCGAAGCGCAAACACTCGATCTCGCCGTCCACGCCCGCTGGGACGGGTTCCAACATATCTCTGAGAATGCGTTCCGCCCTGACGATACATTGTGCTTCCTCCGTGGCAAAGGCCGCCAGGAGAAACAGCGTGACCGCTCCCATGATGACGATGAAGCTCTTGCTGACGTACATCCTCCCTCCTCGAGCGCGGAATCAAGGCTCCGGAAGGGTTGCAAGAACTCCGCCGCGCGGTGAGCTCGTGTGGGCAATCGGGTTATCGTCCTATTCTGAAAGGATTTAGTGACTTGCAGCCCGATTCTTGCCGATTGAGGAATCGCAGTGGCTCGCCCACACCACCGGGCATGGCCGCCTCACTCGAAAGCCACTGAATCCGAGAGGTGTACACCCTGGGCGAGCGTCTTGTGTACGGGACATCTTCGGGCGACCTGGGCCAGGCGGACTTTCTGAGCCTCATCGAAGGATCCGTGGACGGTGACTTCCGACCGGATACGCTCGATCAGTCCGTCGTGCCGCTGGTCACGATCCTCGCAGTCATCGGCGTGCACCCGGTCGAGCGCGAGGCTCACGTCAACCCCCGCGAGGTCGATCCCCTTGTGATTCGCGTAGAGTCTCAGGGTCACGGCGGTGCAAGCCGCCAGCCCTCCGAGAAGGAGTTCGTACGGATCGGGCCCCGTGTCGGTCCCTCCTGCTTCGGCCGGCTCATCACCCGACCAGGAGAATTGACGCGCCCGGAGGGTGACCGCGGTTCCTTCGCGGAGCTCCGCTGTAACAAGTGCCATCGGCCTCTCCCGTATCGTGGGGGGATCTCAAGGGGACTGCCCTGACCCCGGCTATGCCCTCGGGAACAGATCCGGATTGTTCGTAAAGAGCCCGTCGATCTGGAGTTCGTAGAGGAAATGCTCCATTTCCCTTTCGACGTTCCCGAAGGCCCCCGGCTCTTCTGAACGAAATGTCCACGCCACGACAACGAGACCCGCCTCGTGCGCCCACTCCACAACTGCCCGATTCTCAAGGAGGAGGTGCTTGGCGGGGGCGATTCCGGCCGCGAGAGTGGCGACCCCGGCCAGGCCAGTGGGAGTTAGAATGCCGTCTGGCTCTGATATCAAGAGCACCCGGGGGAGCTCCGATCCCAGGTCTCGTCCCAAGACCTCGAGGCTTCGTGCGCTGAAGGATTGGATCACGATCGGGGTCGACGGGTCCGACGCTGGCGCCAGCGAGTGCCGCTCGAGTTCCCGCAGGAGCAGACGCTCCATATCGAACCCGAGGTCCCCGTACACCTCAGGCGCCTTGGTTTCCGGATATAGGCCAACCCGACCACGGACGAGTTCGACCGCCTCGGAAAAGGTAGGGATCCTTGCATCCTGGTGGCGCTCGTCGAACCACGACCCAGCGTCGAGCGTCTTGATCTCGGCCAGGGTGAAGTCGGAGGCGTACCAGCGAGACGTGGCTCCCCGGTCTCCGGCCTCCTTCCGGCAGCGGTCCGGAAAGACCTCCTCGACGTTGGTCGTTCGCTCAAGAGTGAGGTCGTGCAGGCAGATTAGGACTCCGTCGCGGCTGATCTGTAGGTCGGGCTCCACGAAATCGGCCCCCTGTTCCACCGCGAGCTCATAGGCGGCGAGCGTGTGTTCGGGTGCATACGCGGAGGCCCCGCGGTGCGCAATGAGGACTTTCGGTCGAACCTCGGCTTGCATACGACGACTCGAGTGGCTAGGCGCGAGCGGGACTGACATCCTGAATCCTTCACGGCCTTGGATAGTATATACTCGCCCCCATGAGAGAATTCGTGCGCGATGTGACGGTGCGGAGCTACGAGCTGGACGCCTTCGGGCATGTAAACCACGCCGTCTACCTTAACTACCTTGAATTGGCCCGCTTCGATGCCCTCGAGGAGGGAGGGCTTCCGCCTTCGGCTCTAACCGAGAACGGATGGGGGATCCATGTGGTTCGGGTCGAAGTTGATTACCTGAAGCCTTGCCTCCAGGGACAGCTCCTCAGGATTCGAACTCGAACGGAGCGGTTCCGTAACACGTCACTGACGATCGCCCAGGAGATCTGTCGGGCAATTGACGGCCCGGATGCCGAGCCCGCGGTTCGAGCCCGCGTCACCGCGGTATGGATTGGCGAGAGTGGGCGCCCGGTGCTCATTCCCGACTCCGCTCGGAAGGCACTGGAAGGGTGAAGAAGCTCCATGAGTGACGCCTCTATCGCCCCGCGGAGCCGCATCGGGAACGACGTCATGGACCTCCTCGATCCTCGGTGTCGAGATCGACAGGTGGACGACCCCCTTCTCGACCGCATCCTATCACCCACCGAGCGGCAGTGGATGGAGGAAGCCGACACCGGTGAGCTTTGGTCGATGCGGCTGTGGGCTCTTTGGGCCGCAAAAGAGGCGGCGTACAAGGTCTACTGCAAGCTCTCGGCGGGAGGCCCCTTTCTTCCGCGGATGCTTTCCTGCCGGCTTGACGCCCAGGAAACGTCGGACGAAGCAGTGGTTCGCATTCGTGGGGTCGTCCGCCGGCGCGACGGCGACCTCCCGGTGACAGTCGAAGGCAGCTCCAACCGAAGCTTTGTCCATCTGATCGGGTGGGATGGCGCGGCAGTGCGGCCGCTCCACGGCCGGCTGGAGGTAGGCCTTGAAGAAGTGGACCTGGCCGGCCCCGAAACGCAGTTAGAGGCCCTTCGGCAGTATTTCAGCCCAGCCGAGTGGGCGGGGGTCCACTCCTTTCGGTCTGCACGGGCGCGGCTCGTTGCCCGCGAACGGATCCGGCAGCACCTACCTTCCGCAGGCAGAGGTGGGGAGGTCGGGGAAGTTGAGATCCTTACCCCACGGGGTCGGCCCGGGCAGTCGCCGCCAAGCGTTTGGTTTGGAGGACGAGAGGTTCCAGATCTGGACCTCTCACTTTCTCACCACGGCCGATTCGTTGCTTGGGCACTGCTCGTCCCCGAGGTCGGATAGCCGGTACCGCGGGTGTCTTTCGGCGACCGGCCCTGCCGATCAGGAACCCGGTCGGAAGTGAAGGAGGAAGGAGCCCCCGAACCGTTGGAAGTACTGGTCCCCGATTTCTGTTTCGGCTCGGGTCCAGCCCATCCTCAGCGTCCCGTCTAGATTTCGCGCCAACGGTCGTGTGAAAGAGACATACGCGAGGGAGGCGTTATTCGCCTCGTCGCCTGGGAGAAGCCGCGCGAAATCCGAGTCATGCAAGTACTGCTTGGCAGTAATCGCTGCGTATGCCGAAAACGCCACTGCCTCGGCAAGTGACACCGAGAACAGTCCGCTCACCGTCAGCGCGTCGTACTCAGGGCGGTCGGAGTTCGAACGGTTCGCCCGTCCCTCGAGACCAAGCTGCACGATGTAGGCCGCCTGGCGTGTCCAGGAAGCTCCCGCGTGCATCGTCATGTCGCTCCGGTGCGGATCCGCGGGGTCAAAGGTATCCTGCTTCGGGTACCGGCTTGCCTCTCCCGCGAGGTAGACCCGGAGTAAGGAGTTGCCCTCGGTGAGTGTCGCCCCAGCCTCGACTCGGTAGGCGTTCCGGTTCAGCAGGCGGATCTGAGGCGCGAACTCAGGAGCGAGAAAGTCACTGCGGTCGCCCGAGACCTCCAAGTCGTACAGCACGTCCCTCGGCCCCCGAATGTTCAGGCCCATCGCGACCTGGCCTGCTCCATATCCCGGCTGCAAGAAGAGCGGCATGGGTGGACGATCATCGATCTGCCGACCTCGCGCCTGGAGCCGCGTCAACATGCCAATACGACTCGTGAGCGATCGAGCATACGTTGCGTCGAGCGTTCCCACCCACTCGCGGGGTGAGTAGTCCTTGAGCTCGAAGCCGCGGGCCGAGAACTGGCGCAGCCCGCCGTCGAAGGCAAGCCCGAAGGCGCCGTTCGTCTGCGTTCGATAGGCCACATCCCCTCGCACCGCTACCTCGCCGATCGCTGCGCTGGCAAACTCTGTCGAGTCCTGAACGGGCACCCCCACCGCGGGCAGGTTCCCCTGGTACCCTTCTGCGGAGGCGCCGCCGGTAATGACTAGATCCTCGACCGTGAGCTGCGCGGCCGCTGTCCCATGACCTCCCATGAGCGCGGCGAGGCTCCACACGAGATGCGCCAGCCGCCGGCATGCCAGTGGGTTGTCGTCGATCACGGCCTCATGCCCTCAGCGCGATCGCGGAACACTCTCGCCATCACGAGCGCCTGCTCTCGATATTGTACCGCGAGGTCACGGGCTCCCCGAAGCAGGTCGATCTGCTCGCCAAGTGGCAGCTGAGCCAACAGGCCATCTGGATCGGGCGGGCCTCTGGTGTCTCCCGCGTTGCTGTCCGGCCCACCGTCGGGAACGGCCGCCAGGCCCGGTGGATCCCCCTGGACGAAGTCGGAACCAAAGCGTCCCACGTCTCTCAGCAAGTCCTGGACACTTTGGAGCTGCTGACTCTGGCGCTCGAGCTCGGCAACCTCGGCGTCCAGGTCGACGATAAGCGAGGCGTAAGAGAGGGCCTTCTCCTCCATGAAGCTGGCTTTCTCCAGCGACTCTACGGGTCCATCGCGTGGATCGACCGTCAGCTCGGGGACGGGACGCAGCGCGATCGTCTCCTCGGGTATCGCGTCGGCCTGTATCTGGAGGACGCGCGTCCGCACCTGTCGCCACTCTTCGAGGACAACAGCCTCGGCCTCCGGGCTCATGGTCTGATCGGAGCTGAGCCGGACCATCAGTTCTGCCTCCCGCGCCTCGAGCGAGGCCAGATACGCCGCCCGAACCCCCGCCAGCCGAGCGCCTGATTGCTCCAGCGCAAGCTCCAGATCCATCAGATCGAATGCGACGACTTGGAAGTCCGCGTGCGCATCGGCCCTCGCAGCCTGATCCCCGACGCCGCGAGTAGAGTCGACGCGGTCCAACGCCTGTTCGTAAAGCGAGAACGTACGCTCTCGCTGTTGGAGTAATTCGTCGTACTCCGCCAGTCCGGCCTGGTACTCGGCCTCCTCCGACCCTGGTGAGGTCTGCGCCAGCGTGGGGGCGGACCAGAACATGGCTCCGGAAGCGACGACGACTACACCCAGGAGGGATCTCTTCAAACCGGATTCGTTCGGGCGAGCAGTCATCCCTCGATCCCGTACTTCTCGAGCTTGTAGTACAGCGCGCTCGGCTTAAGTCCAAGAAGCCTTGCCGCCTCCGCCTTCACACCCTCTGCACGGTCCAAGGCTTGGCGGAGGAGGCGCTCCTCCATCCCCTCGACGACCTCGGTCAGATCCATGCCGGAGGGTGAAAACTCTGGACCCTGCTGCACGCCGACCGGAAGGTCTCCGGTCTCCAAGGGGGGGAGATCGGCGAGGCTAAGCACCTCCCCGTCCGCCAGGACGAGCGCTCTCTCGATCACATTCTCCAGCTCCCGCACGTTTCCGGGCCATAGGTACTCGCCGAGCCTGGCCATCGCGCGCTCCCCGATAGAGCTCACACCCGAGCAGGTCCGTTCCCTGAGCTTTTCGACGAAGTGCCGAGCGAGAATCGGAATGTCGTCCTTCCGCTCCCGAAGCGGGGGCAGGGTCAAGGGAACGACATGGAGGCGATAAAAGAGGTCCTCCCGGAACGCCGAGCCATCAAGGAGTCTGGAGACCGGCTGGTTGGTGGCCGCTATGATTCGCACATCCACGGGGATCGTCTCTTCCCCCCCCACCCGCTCGAGCTCCCTTTCCTGAAGCACCCTCAGA
The DNA here is from genome assembly GCA_965197485.1 of Longimicrobiales bacterium. Taxonomy (GTDB): domain Bacteria; phylum Gemmatimonadota; class Gemmatimonadetes; order Longimicrobiales; family Gaopeijiaceae; genus JAAXGI01. The sequence goes on along the minus strand of CBDANG010000011.1, from coordinate 101,380 downwards.
AGCCGAACCTGGGTCTGGGGGGCAACCGTTGCAACCTCGTCTAAGAAGAGCGTTCCCCCGTTCGCCAGCTCAAAACGTCCCCGCCTGCGGCGCTCGGCTCCAGTGAATGCGCCCTTCTCGTGCCCGAAGAGCTCTGAGTCCAGGAGACTGTCCGAGAGCGCGCCGCAGTTCACGCGCACGAAGGGCCCCTCGCCTCGTGCAGAACCGGCATGTATGGCGCGCGCGACCAGCTCCTTTCCCGTTCCAGACTCTCCGTAGATCATGACCGTGGATTCGCTTCGAGCAACGCGGTCGATCCAACGGAAGACATCCTGCATCGAGGAGGATTCCCCGACGATCTCTCCGTACCGGGGCTCGTCTCCACTCTCCAGCCCTTCCTTGAGCAGAGTGTTTTCCACCCGGAGAGACCGGTTCTCCCTGCGGAGGCGCTCCTTCTCCTCCATTGTCTGGACTAGGCGGTCTACCTTGACCCCGAACTCCTCCGAGGAGAAGGGTTTTGTAAGAAAATCCGAGGCGCCCAACTTCATTGCCTCGACAGCCTTCTCGATCGTTCCATACGCCGTGATCACGAGTACGTCGGTGTCCGGATGGTCGTCCTGAACGGCTTGGAGCACCTGGAGGCCGTCCATGTGGGCCATCTTGAGATCCGTGATGACCAGGTCGGCCCCGTTCTCAGCCAGCAGCTCCACGCCGCGAGCGCCGTTCTCCGCAGACAGGGTCTTGTGCCCCCTTTTTCTTAGGAGAAGCTCAAGACCCTCCCGCATGGAGTCGTGATCATCGATGATGAGGATCTGCGCCATCGAGCTACCTCACCGTGGCCAAGTCGTCGGCAAAACCGAGGCCATCACGCGGATTTCTGACTTTCGTGTGGGGTCTCCAAGGGGAGGTCTTCCGATCCCTGGAAGTATACTCGGAATTCGGCTCCCTCGGCCTCGGATCTCTCTCGGTTGCCCGGGCCCTCGTCCCCCTCTCGATCTACGAGCACGACCCGTGCCCCATTCGTCTCCAATACCCGCTTGACGATCGCCAGTCCGAGCCCCGCCCCCTGCTCCTTGTCCGTCACGAAGGCATCGAAGATACGGTCCCGCAGTTTTTCTGATACCCCAGGGCCATCGTCACGGACGGAAACCACTGCCTCTCCATTTCGCCACCAGGCCTCCATCCAGACGCTCTGACCGGCCTGACCAGCGTTCTGAAGAAGATTCAGAATCGCCCGCTTGACGTGGTCAGGATCCGCCCGAGCCATTAGCGGATCGTCCGGGAGTTGGATGATGAGGCCACCTCCGTCCTCCGTGAACTGAAGCTCCATGAGCTCTGCAGCTTCGCGAAGGGGTCCACGGATGTCGTGCAGCTTTACCTGGGGATGGAGTGGCCGGGCAAAGGTGAGGAAGTCGTTGATGATGTCGTTCAGCGCCTCCACTTCGCTGCGGACTCGGTCTAGCAGTCTTCCGCGTTCCTCCGGGCTCTCTGACTCGAGTGCGGCCGTCGCGAAAAGCTCTAGTCCCCCCAGGGGGTTTCGAATCTCATGGGCGACTTGCGCGAGCATCACTCTCAGCTGCTCATCGCGCTGCACGATTCCGACCCTCATCCTCTCCATGGCTCTCGAAAGCCGCCCCAGCTCGTCGCCTCGCTCCACGGCCACCGAATCGTTCCAGCGCCCGCGTTGGATCCGAATCGCCCCCCGCGAGAGCCTCTCCAGCGGCCGGGCGATGTTGGTAGCGAGCATGGCAGCAACGAGCGCCGCGAGAATCGCGGTCCCCACCGAACCGAGGACAAGCGTCCTCTGGAATTGGTTCAGCGGAGCAAGATAGTCAGCCCTCATGAGGACGGTGAGCATGGCATCACTCTGCTCGAGCCTCTTGAAGCCGTACTTATAGAAGCGGCCGTCTTGGCCCTCGAACAGCGGAGAGACCGCCTCCCCCACGGTCCAGGCGGCGTCCAACTCAGGCGCATATGCGTCGAGCCAGCGGAGGGGGGTGCCGATCGGGTTCTCCCGCGGCGGGTCCGTCGTGACGATCACCGTGTTGTCACGCCGAAAGATGTGCGCTTCGTCAACGTAGCGTAGGAGTCGAAGGAGCCGCTCTCTGTTCGGCTGGTAAAGCGAACTGTTCTCATCTCCGGGCTGTAGCGCCAGCAGAGGATTCGCTTGGAGCCCGACCTCCGCCGCTGCCCCCGCTACCCAGACCAGCTTCTCGTCCAGCTCTCTCTCCAACGCGCCACTCGCAGCGCGCCAGGCCAGCCACCCTCCCCCGAGCGTCAGAAGTAGGCAGAAGCCCACGAAAACCAACACATACTTCCGGCGGAGGCTCATCGCGCCATCGTTTTAGGAGCCACAGGGGATACGCTCGACCTGAGGATCGGTGAACTCGATCGGGACGTGTATGCCTCCTACCGGCACCACGACGAGTTGGAAAGGATACGTGACCACCGCCGCCGGGGAACAGAAGTCGCCCGGAACTCTCTCCATCATTTCCACCCTTGTCCCGTTCGCCTGCCCGAGCGGGAGCACCCTGCGGGCCCGTACCACATGCCCGGCCTCCGTACGCGATCCCACAGCTACCAGAATGACGAACTCGGAGGCCCAATCCACCCTAGGAAGGGGTGCCATAGGCCCCTCGTGATCACTCCAGAACTGGACAAAGTCGAGTGGGACATCTCCGTCTCCAGACACAAACGCCTCCGGGGCCTCGGCCCTGGCCATGGAGTTGTCGCCCTGTTGTAGCGCGGCAAATGGAATGGTTCCAGCGTAGGTAGAGGTGGACGCCTCGCCTAGTGTGAAGAACCGCGCCAGCTGACCCGCAGTAACGACCCGCGACGCCCCAGCATCCGGGGCTGCGCTCCCGGGCTCGAAGGTAAAGAGGGTACCCTCCGCGCACCGAGTCCAGGAGGCCACCTCTCCTCTGAGGTCATCGCGAATGGTGAAGACCACACGGGTCGACGGGAGCGAGCCGCCGCACTCGGGCTCGAGGTCCTGAGGGGCTTCACCATGGAACAGCCGAAGTCCTTGAGTCTCATTCAACTGCTGGATGAGGGATGCGTACTCCTCAGCCAGCTCCCCGGGGTTCAGCCGACTGGCCCTCAGCATCTCGGCACCCAGGTTCCCTTCGTAGCTAACCCGTTCGGTCAGAAGCCAAGGCCCGTTGGAAGCCCAGATCAGGATCTCGTCGAGGTGGCCGTTCTTTGCTTCTCCCGGGAGAAGCGAGCGCACTTCTACCTGAATCTCACCGACCTGACCTATCAGCGGAGGCGGCACCAGGATCGTGCTTCCCTCACATCCCGCGAGCGCCCCAGCTAATAGGAGCGCTGCTGCGGCGATGGACACCGACCTTGCCTTGACGAGACTGGAAGAGGAGGTCACTTCTACGGAATGGAGCACCGCTTGCGCCTCCGGACACTGCTCGTGGAGCGGTCGTTGGTCATGGGTGAGTTTACCCTATCCAGTGGGGCCCGTTCGTCCTATTACCTCGATTGCCGGCGAACCACGATGTCGCCCGAAGGTCAGTTCCTCGTGGGACGACTGGGGTTCGAAGCCCTTCGACAGCGTGAGCCCGAAGCTCATTGGGTCGGCGGTCTCACCCTCGGGGCAGACCCAATCGCCTATGCCATCGCCCACCGAAGTTGGCTCGAGGGAGATCCGATTGGGGCTTTTACTGTTAGAAAACGCACGAAAGGCCACGGGGTAGGACTTAGGATTGAGGGTGGCCTGCCTAACGGGGTGCCAGTCGTGGTGGTTGAAGACACACTCACCTCCGGAGCCAGCGCGCTGGAGGCAATCCAGGTTCTCGAAAGTCATGAGGTCACCGTACTCGGCGTGCTGACCCTCGTGGATCGGGAAGCTGGAGGTGGAGAGGCGATTCGGGAGGCTGGCTACCCCCTCACCTCCCTCTTTACCGCCACCGAACTCCTCGCCGCAGCCGGTGAAGCCGTATCTGACTGAACCAAGAAGCTCGCGGACCTTTTGGAGTGCGTCAGTCAGAGGTTTTTTAGTCGACGAGGCGGAGCGGCATGACGAGACAAAGATAGTCAACCACTTCGTCTCCATCTGGCACTATGGGTTCGACTGTCGCTGCTCTTTCTGGGGCTTTGAAGCCCATGCGAACCTCTTCCGTTCCTACATACCGGAGTACCTCGAGGAGATAGTTCGCATTGAAGCCGATGGCCAGCGCCTCTCCCTCATAGCTGACCTCTATCTCATCGTGAGCCTCGCCCAAATCGGGAGTCAGCACATTCAACTCGAGAGAGTCTCCCCCGAACTCCATCCGGATGCGGTGCGTCTGATCTGAGGCAACAGCCGCGACGCGACGTACCGCTGATTCCAATGCCGCCCGTTGGACTGTTACGAATCGATCGTTGTCGCGAGGAATAACCTGCTCGTAGTTCGGATAGGTTCCCTCGATCAACCGCGTATACACCTCGGTTCCTTCGGAGCCGAATCCTAGGTGGTTTCCGACTCGCGCCACGCTTACGGTTTCCTCTGCGTCGAAGAGCCGCTGCACGTGCCCTAGCGCAGCTGGGGGCACAATGAGCTGAGTGGTTGTTTCGAGTGATGGGCCTGCCGGAATCGTCATCTTCGCGAGCCGGTGACCATTCGTAGCGACCATCCTCATCTCACCATCGCGCAACTCCCAGAGTACACCGTTCAATACTGGCCGGCTCTCCTCGGTAGAAACTGCGAACGATGTATGTCGAATGAGTGACAGCAGGTCCTTGCCTGTAGCCGTCCAGCCTCCATCAAACGGGACCTCGGGGAGGGTAGGAAAATCTGCCGCTGGGAGACCATTGAGCTTGAAATGGGATCGCCCACAGTCCAGTTCGATCTGATCCCCCCGAGTACTCACATTTACCGGTTGATCGGCAAGCTCCCGAGCAATCTCCTGAAGCTTCTTCCCGGGTGCGGTCAGGCTCCCGCTCTCGGAGACATCGGCGGGTACCCCTATTCGAACCCCTACGTCGAGATCCGTACCACTCATCCGAATGCCCTCTTCCTGAGCTTCGAAGAGGATATTTGAGAGCACCGGCAGAGTGGTCTTCGACGGGATGCTCGCGGAAACAGCACTCAGAGCCTGATGGAGGTTCTGACGGGTGATCGTAAATTTCATTCAGACCTCAGGGGAGGGTTGGCCTATTCCACAGGGAGTTTGTTCTTATCTCTCTATAGTACTTCTAATAGCAGTAGTAGTAGGGGACGTGGAAGTGTGGAAGGCTCCGCTACAGGATACCGGAAAAGCGTATCCTACACCACCAGACATCCTGAGAGAGAACCGTGGATTCAGCGTGGAGAAGACGAGAGGAACATCCAGCGATTCCACAAGGAGCCGAAGGTCCCAGAAGATTCCCGGAAATTCTACAGTCCTTTCCACTGGAGAGCCGGGCGAGTGACCGATCACTATCCACTGGGCCTACTACAGCTCCAACTTCTGTCGGATGCGATTCACCCGCAGGGCGAAGTCGTCATCATCGTGCATTTCCGCTTGGACACGACGAATGGAGTGGATGACGGTGGAGTGATCCCGGCCGCCAAAGCGCCGGCCGATCTGGACGAGTGATTCGTCTAGCATCTCCTTAATGAGATACATAGCTACCTGGCGCGGGACCATGACATCCTTGGTGCGACGCTTCGATGAGAGGCCGTCTGGCTTCACGTTCCAATTTATGGCGACCTCCTCCCGGATTCGGTCGGGGCTCACGGAGGGACCATCCACCAGGATTCCTGGCCGGAGTACGCTTTGAAGAGCCGTCCGCGCAAGATCCAAGCTGATCTCCTCGTTCCGTAGCGATGAATAGGCAAGGAGCTTGATGACGGCTCCCTCCAGCTCACGGACCGATGAGGTGCAGGAGCGCGCGACGAAGTCCATGATGTCGGGGCCGAGGACGAGGTCGTCGTCGAGCGCTTTCTTCTGGAGAATGGCAACTCGGGTCTCGTAGTCAGGAGGCTTGATATCCGCAACGAGACCCCACTCGAAACGGGACACGAGCCGGTCCTCGACCCCCGGGAGCTCTTTCGGAGGACGGTCGCTCGTTAGAACGATCTGCTTCCCGGCATCGTGCAGGGCGTTGAACGTGTGGAAGAACTCCTCCTGCGTGCTCTCCTTCTGTTCAAGGAAGTGAACATCATCGACCAAGAGCAGGTCGATGTAGCGAAAGCGGCGCCGAAAATCGCGCGTCGTGCCCGTTTGAATCGCACTGACCAGCTCGTTCATGAAGCGCTCGGTCGTAACGTAGGCGACGCCGGCGTCCGGTCGATTCTCCAGGACGGCATGACCAATGGCATGCATGAGGTGGGTTTTGCCAAGGCCGACACCTCCGTAAATGAAGAGCGGGTTGTACACGCGGCCTGGCCGCTCGGCCACCGCTTTGCCAGCCGCGGCGGCGAGCTGATTGTTGTTGCCGACCACAAAGCGAGCGAAGGTATAGCGCTCGTTCAGGGTGAAAGGAGACCTCTTGTTTGCGATCCCTCGATCGAAGTTGAACGTCTCGGCGGGTGCCTCGGCCACGCGCAGCCCGGAGCCTGACGAGGGGGTGGATACCTCCAACGACGGTACGGGGCCGCCTTCTCCATCGACTAGGGCGGGCCGACCGGAGGATTGAAACGTCAGCGATACCGATCGCCCGGACACCTTGCGAAGCAGCTCGACGAGAACGGGACCGTATTTATCTTCGACCCATTCCACGTGGAAATCACTCGGGGCCTCGACGATCAACTCATCGTCCGACAGCCCTATGGCGACGCTCCCGGCGAGCCACGTCCGATAGCTCTGCTCTGGCATGCCAGACCTCGCCGAGGTGAGGACTTGTGACCAGAGCTCGGACGCGGTGAACTCCATAGACGGCCCGTAAACAGCGCAGGAAAGGTGTTCTTGAATGTGCCCCAGAGAGGCCCGGGGGGAGGGATCGTACCCGCTGAATCCGGGAATGTCAATCACCTCTTTTGAGGCTTTTGTCGCCTTGACTCAGCATCGAGAATCCGGGTACCTTTCCCTGCTTCGCGTCGTCCCGGAGACGGTTCCAGCGACTGAGGGAAAAGCGGATGAAGCCGACATATAGACCGCGGAATCGGAAGCGCGTGAACAAGCACGGATTCCGAGCTCGAATGAAGACAAGAGGGGGTCGCAAGACCCTGGCTCGTCGTCGCCGGCGCGGCCGCAATCAGCTCACTGTGAGGGTGGGCTCGAAGTAGGCAATCTGTGGGCTCCGCCCCGGCCGACCGCCGACCGCCGGAAGGGGAAGGTCTTCCCCGGTCCAGCCGTATCCGTCTGGGAAGCGAGATTCGGGCGCTCCTACGGGAGGGAGCCCAAGCACGGTCTTCCCATCTCGATGTGTTCACCGCAAAGGCACCAGGCAAAGCAGCGCGTTTCGGCACGGTCGTGCCCCGGTACGGCCAGAAGGTGGTCGCGAGAAACCGGCTGCGGCGGCGGCTGCGAGAGATCGGGCGGACCGAGGTCCTCCCTCGCCTCGGCCGAGGGGGCTGCAAGATGGATGTGCTCGTGAGAAGCCGCCCCGAGGCCTATGAGGCCCGCTTCCCCGAGCTCAGGGCGGAACTCCTCCGACTGACGGAGCGGCTATGTTCCGACGCCTCCTTCTCGGCTTGATCGACCTTTACCGGAAGGGCGTCTCTCCCTTCACCCCCCCGTCGTGCAGGTTCACGCCGAGCTGCTCTAGCTATGCGCATCTAGCAGTGGGGAGATTCGGTGTCATCCGGGGCGGGTGGCTGTTCCTGAAGCGATTCGCCCGATGCCATCCGTTGGGTGGGAAGGGATATGACCCTGTGCCCCCCTCCCGTACAGCAAGTCAAGTCGAGGGCAGCATCACCCGATGAGCTCGCAGCAGCGCTTCGTCCTCGCCGTCGTCCTGATGCTCGCGGTACTCGTCGGAGGGAACCTTCTCTTCCCTCCCGCTCCGGCCCCTGAGGCCGGTGGTGCGGCGGACGGAACAGCCCAGACCGAGCGGGTGAGCGTGCCCGACGGACAGGGAGCGGCGCCTCCTCCTGGGGATACGCCTCAAGCCGAAGCGCCACTGACCGATACGGCTGGGGCCGAAGCGTTGCCGGCCGATCCTACCCTCCCCGAAATCTCACCCCAGCAGCCCATGCCGACTGTCGCTCAGACGATTGCCTCGGGAGAGCAGCTTGTGACGGTGGAGGGTCCTCTGTACCGCTTCTCGTTCTCAAACCTGGGAGCGAGGATACAATCGGCGCAGCTTCTCGAGTTCGAGTCCTTCACCGGTCCGGGACCGGTGGAGCTCATCGTCCCGGAGGGACTGGGACTCTTGGGGAATCGCATCGTTGTGGAGGCGGACACGGTGGAGCTGCGAGCGGTGTCATTCGAGATCGCGCCGCAGGACGGGCTCCGGCTAACGTCGGGAGGGGAGCCGCAAACCCTCCGATTCAGCTACGAACATCCCACCGAGCCGTTCACCTTCGAGCTGGAGTACACATTCGACCCGGATTCGTATCTGTTCAGCGTGGGTGGGCGCGCGCTAGGCCTCAACAGAGGGCTCTTGGTGAGCGATCTGGGGATCGGTCCCGCCTTCAATGAGATCGACCAAGAGCGCGACTCCACGAACCTGGCCTACACGGTAAACCAGCTGCAGGACGGCGTGCGCTCCACTCCGTTCGCTGAGGTAACCGGGCCGATGATAGATGAGGGGCCGCATCTTTGGGCGGCCACTCGCAGTAGCTACTTCGTGATCGGCATACTTCCACGGGTGCAGGCCGGGGATCCGGAGTATTTGGGGGGCCTGCTGGCTCGTCAGATCGACGGGGGCCGGGTGGAGATCGCGGTAACGCAGTCCCTCGGACCCGGGGGGAGCTTCGAGTACCGGGTCTATGCAGGCCCGCAGGACTACGGGCGCCTGTCAGCCGTCGGGAGCGAGTTCCAAGACGTAAACCCCGTCGGGTGGCGCTTCCTACGGCCCGTCCTTCGACCCATTATCGCCGTGATCATGTGGGTCCTGGTGTTCTTTCACACCAACCTGTCCATTGGCTACGGCTGGGTGTTGATTTTGGTCGGCGTCCTAATGCGCATCGTCCTCTTCCCGTTGAATCACAAGGCGATGCGGGCGAACCTACGGAACATGGCGGTGCAGCCACTCGTGAAGGAGATCCAGACGAAGTACAAGGATCAGCCCGAGAAGCTGCAGAAGGAGATGCTCAAGCTCTACAAGGAGCAGGGCTTCAATCCACTTGCCGGTTGTTGGCCGATGCTTCTCCCCTGGCCCGTTCTGATCGCTCTCTTTTTCGTCTTCCAGAACACGATCGAGCTAAGAGGCGTGCCCTTCGCGTGGCTCCCCGACCTCTCCACGGCTGATCCGTTCTACGTTCTTCCGGTCCTCCTCGGGGCGTCGATGTTCCTCATGCAGTGGGTATCGATGAGAACGATGGAGGAAGTGAATCCGCAGATGAAGATGATGATGTGGGGGATGCCCATCTTCATGGTTGTGATCTTCGCGAATCTGCCGTCCGGGCTGAACCTGTACTACCTGACGGCGAACCTTGCGACGCTGCCTCAGACTTGGTGGGTCGCTCGAGAGCGGGAAAAGGTGCGGGGCAGAGGGCCGCCGGCGCCAGCGAAAGCGTAACCTACTCTGTATAAGTAACTTGACAGATGTCGTGACGCCGGATACGATTGTCGCGCTTGCGACCCCACCGGGCCGTGGGGCCCTTGCCGTGGTGCGGCTATCAGGATCCGACAGCCTTAAGGTGATCGGAGCCGTTGCACCTGGATGGGTCGGTGCTGGAGAGGCCAGGAAGACCCGCCTCACCCGGCTGGAAGATCCCGTCGACCATCGACTTCTCGATCGCGCCCTCGTCACATACTTTCCCGCACCGGCGTCCTACACGGGGGAGGACGTGGTCGAAATCTCCACACATGGGGGGACGTTGGTGCCTGCGTTGGTCCTCGCTGCGCTCGAGCGGGCGGGGGCGCGGCCAGCGGCTCGCGGAGAGTTCACGCAGCGTGCGTATCTGAACGGGAAGTTCGATCTCCTTCAGGTAGAGGGGATCAAAGACCTCGTGGAGGCCCGGAGCGAGGCATCACATCAGGCGGCGCTTCACCAAACGGAAGGGGGGCTTTCTGGACGACTGACAGAGATGCGCGAGCGCCTTATCGGTCTGGAGGCACTTCTCGTGCACCACGTCGACTTTCCAGAGGAGGACGATCCGCCGGTGCCGTTGGCGGACATCGTGGAGGTCGGTGGTAAGGTGGCCGGCGCTCTCCAAGATCTTCTGGATACCGCGCCGCAGGGCGAGTTGTTGAGGGAAGGTGCCCTAGTCGTGTTGGCGGGAAGACCGAACTCCGGTAAGTCGTCACTGTTCAACGCCCTTCTCGGGATAGATCGAGCCATCGTCACGGAACGTCCCGGGACAACAAGGGATGCCCTTGAAGCGTTCGTGTCGCTTGAGGGATACCCCTTTCGACTCGTGGACACAGCCGGCCTGAGAGAAGGCGCCGACGAGGTGGAACTACTGGGGATCGAAGTGGCGCGGCGGTACTTACAACATGCGGAGGTAGTGTTACTCTGCGTGTCTCAGGAGTGGGGCTGGGGAGCTGAAGAGGAGAGGTTCCTACAGGAGGTGAAAGGCCGGCGGCCGGTCATCGTCCTTTGGACGAAGGCCGACCGTTTCGATCAGCCGAGCCAGCCCAGGCCCACCGAGGTGCACGCGGCGCTCCCCCTGTCGGTCGTTGATGGAAGGGGGCTCGGCCAGCTGCGCCGAGCCCTGCGGGAGCTAATCTTCCGGGGGGTGGCGTTCACGGGCGGTGGCCACGAGCCCGTCCTAACAAGACGGCGGCAGGCAGACGGCGTGCGCAGCGCGTTGGCCGAGGTAGAGGCGTTTGTCGGCGCCCTGAGCGAAGGTGTACCGGCGGAAATGGCGGCCACACACCTCAAATCTGCCGCGACCGCTGTGGAGGAGCTTCTCGGAGTGATCTCGCCGGATGACATCCTGGAGCGGGTCTTCGCCGAGTTCTGCGTCGGAAAGTAGCGACACAGTGTTGGAAGATCACTAGTTAAATGCTAGTCGGACCAGACGATATGGGGATTCACCTCCGCATCGAAGGGCGCGTGCAAGGCGTGGGGTTTCGGTGGTGGACACAGGCAGTCGCGGAGGAGACAGGGGTACGCGGATGGGTGCGCAACCGCTCGGACGGCTCGGTAGAGGCGCACGCGGCGGGGGAGGAGAGCGCAATCCAGGAATTTGAAAGGCGTTTGCACTCGGGACCAAGGGGATGTCGCGTGGATGCAGTGACGGTCCTAGGATCTGCTAAGGCGCTGCCCGGAAAGGGCTTCGATATCCGAGGGATATAGGGAGGAGGGAGGCGTGGAGACCACCTACGAGGTCATTGTGGTGGGAGGGGGGCATGCCGGCACGGAGGCGGCCGCAGCGGCAGCACGAATGGGTGCGAGAACCCTCCTGGTGACGCCGGATTTGGGTCGGATAGGCCAGATGAGCTGCAACCCGGCGATCGGGGGAGTAGCGAAGGGGGTTGTCGCCCGGGAGGTGGACGCGCTGGGAGGGGTGATGGGGCGCGCGACGGACGCGTCGCGGATCCATTTCCGGATGTTGAACCGGTCAAAGGGCCCAGCGGTCTGGGGGCCACGAGCGCAATGCGACCGCGGCCTTTATCCCCGAGCTGCTCGGAGAGTGTTGGACGAGCTGACGCGACTGGATCTCTTCCAGGAGATGGTGACGGGCCTGATCGTAGAGGGTGACCGTGCACGGGGGGTGATAACCCGGGGGGGGCTTCGCTTCCGTGCGAAGGCGGTGGTGGTCACGGCGGGCACCTTCCTACGGGGAAGGATCCACGTGGGAGGTGAGGCGGCGGTGGAGGCCGGCCGCGCAGGTGAGGCGCATTCGGTGGAGCTAGCCGAGGCGCTCGAGGCGCGGGGATTAGAGGTAGCTCGATTCAAGACCGGGACACCACCGCGCGTGGACGGGCGAACTGTGGATTTCTCACGGGTGGAGGTGCAGGCTGGAGAGCAGATGCCGTACCGATTCTCCGCGTATCACGAGGAAGAAATCCCCCAACAGCGGCCCTGCTGGATCACATGGACTGGGGCAGAGCTGAAATCCATCGTGGAGGAGAACCTGTCATCGAGCGCACTGTACGGTGGCGAGATTTCAGGTCAGGGACCCCGCTATTGCCCGTCGATCGAGGACAAGGTGGTGAAGTTTCCGAAAGCGCCACGCCACCAGGTCTTCCTGGAGCCAGAGGGTCTAGATACAACGGAGATTTACGTGAACGGTCTCTCGACCTCGCTCCCTGCGGATGTGCAGACCCGGTTCTTGCGGACGATTCCGGGCCTTGAGCACGCACGAATCACCAAGATCGGGTATGCGATCGAATACGATTTCTTCCCACCGCATCAACTCCGCCACACGCTGGAGCTCAGAGAGGTTCCCGGGTTGTTTTTCGCTGGGCAGATCAACGGTACGACGGGCTACGAGGAGGCCGCTGGACAGGGGCTGGTCGCAGGCGCTAATGCCGCGGCGAGCGTGCTGAAGCGGGCGCCGCTGAGTCTGGAGCGGGACCAGGCGTACCTGGGGGTGCTGGTCGATGACCTGGTGACGCGCGGGGTTGATGAGCCATATCGCCTGTTCACGTCGCGGGCCGAATTCCGGCTGCTACTGAGGCAGGACAACGCTGTGGACCGCCTTGGGCCGGTGGCCGGGGAGAGGGGACTCCTCACGGAATCGCAAGAGGCGGCTTTGGAGAAGCGCCTGAGTGAACGTAAGGCGGTGAAGAAGTGGTTCCAGGAGACGAAGTTAGACCCCGACACCGTGAATCCGTTGCTGGAAAGAGAAGAATCGAGCCCTCTTAAGGAAGCGACACGAGCGGCCCAGCTACTCCGTCGGCCCGAGTTGGACGCGGCGGAGCTCGCGGTGGTTGGGGGAGCGCCCTTCGATGCCGAAGGCGAGCTCCTGCATGCGGTGCAGGTCGAAGTCAAATACGAAGGGTACGTCGAACGTGAGAGAAAGCGGGCTGAACGACTGAGGCAGCAGGCGAGCTTCGCTTTGCCTGAACAGGCTCCCTTCGCGGAATTTGCAACGATCTCTCGGGAAGCGCGGGAGAAGCTAGAGCGAATCCGGCCCGCTAACCTGGCCCAGGCCAGCCGGATACCGGGTGTCTCGCCCGCGGATTTGCAGAACCTTATCCTGGAAGTGAAGCGCTGGAAGGGGGGGTTCCACGTGGAACAGCCCTGATTGGGCTTCCCTCGGACCATCGCTGGATCATTCCGTTACGACGTTACGTTCCACGTGGAACCTTACGCGCCGGCAAAGAACACCGTTTCCCCTCGGCGTAGGCCGTCCTATATTGCCGCCTCACACGCAGCATCTGTCCCGTTCTAAGGAACCCTGAATGGCCCGTATCGTCGCGATAGCGAACCAAAAGGGCGGTGTGGGCAAGACGACTACGGCCATCAACCTCGGCGCGTCGCTCGCGGTCGCCGAACAGCGGACGCTCATTATCGACATCGACCCGCAGAGCAACGCGACCTCGGGCCTCGGCGTGGAGAAGAGAGACTCTCTCCCGACCATCTATGACGTGCTGGTAGACGATCGGCCCCTCGCAGAATGCTCGAGGGAGCAAATTCATTTCCCCTTTCTCAGCATGGTTCCCTCGAACCGAGACCTCGTCGGCGCTGAGATCGAGTTGGTCGATCGGCCTGAGCGTGAAAGGGTGTTGTCGAGGGCGTTGGGGACCGTTACCGACCGCTACGACTTCATACTCGTGGATTGTCCGCCGTCGCTGGGGCTTCTTACTTTGAACACCTTGATCGCGGCTGACAGTGTTCTCATCCCAATCCAGTGCGAGTTCTATGCGCTGGAGGGTCTCTCCCAGCTCCTGAACACGGTCAGGCTTGTCCAACGCGGGTTGAATCCCGATCTAGAGATTGAGGGTGTTCTCCTTACGATGTACGACCGGCGGCTCAATCTCTCGAAACAGGTAGCGGACGAGGCGCGCGAGTATTTCGGGGCAAAGGTCTTTGAAACGTCGATCCCGCGAAACGTGCGGCTTGCCGAGGCGCCGAGCTTCGGGCAGCCCATCGTGACCTACGATGTCCTGTCGGCAGGGGCGCAGAGCTATCTGGCTCTTGCTCGGGAGTTCCTTCGAATACGGGGAGCGCGACCCATGGGCAATGCCGTGAGAGGAGCATCCACGTGAGGAGCCCCAACCGTCCCCGGTTGGGACGCGGCTTGGGTGCCCTCCTGGGAGAGGACTACCTCGCGGAGCCTGTGACGGACGCCGACGTAAGGACCCTGCCCGTAGCCAAGGTGGTACCGAATCCGTTCCAGCCTCGTCGTGATTTCGGGAAAGAGGAGCTGGAAGATCTGTCGGAGTCGATCAGGAAAAACGGGCTTCTCCAGCCCATCGTGGTCCGACCTGCACCTAGCCTCGACGGAGACCGGTACGAGCTTGTGGCCGGCGAGAGACGCCTGCGGGCCGTGGCAGAGCTGCAGTGGGAAGAGATTCCTGTCGTGGTCCGCGAGGTGGATGACCGGGCACTCCTGGTATTGGCGCTGGTTGAGAATATCCAGCGGGAGGCGCTCAATCCACTCGAGGAAGCAGAGGGCTTTCGCCAGCTTACCGAGCAGTTTGGCTTGACTCAGGAGGAAATCGCCGTCGCAGTCGGAAGAGATCGGTCGACGGTGGCAAACACGCTGCGTCTGCTGCGACTTCCTCCCTCGATCCGACGGCTCTTGGAGGCAGGGGCTTTGTCCATGGGGCATGCTCGGGCACTCCTCGCCATAAAGGACCTAGGTCCCCTGATCGAGCTTGGACGAAAGGCAGCCCGCGAAGGCTGGTCGGTTCGCGAAGTGGAGGCCCAGAGTAGAGCGGAGTCGTCGAAGGAAGGGACAGGAAAGACCCGTAGGGCCAGCCTCGGCTCTCGCGATGAGCCCGAGGATCCAATACTTCACGCCCTCCGCGAGGTGCTGAGAGAGGCACTAGGCTCGCGAGTGCGACTCAAGACCAGCGATGGCAAGAACGGAGTGATTGAGATCCCGTTCCATTCGGCAGAGGACTTCGAGCGCGTGTTTGAGGTCATCACAGGGCGTGATGCCACCGAGGTGATCGGATGACGGAGCAGGGTAGGGGACGGACAGAGGGCGGGGAGCGCACCCATACGGTCATGCTCATTCCCGATGGAGGGAGGCGCACGCGCACCTTCCGAGTCCCTCATGCGCGCGTGCGATGGCTCGCTGCCGGCGCGGTGCTGGTGGCCCTGGCTGGCGCCGTAATGATCGGGAGCTGGGGCTATCTCGTCATGCGTGCGAACCGGGCGCGGATCCTCGAAGAGGAGGTCGCTGAACTCTTGGCGCGTGAGGACCGCGTGGAGAGTCTTGCCCAGAGCCTCGTTGAGGTGCAGGCGGCCTACGAGCAGCTTCGGGGTCTATTCGGTAGCACGGCAGTGCCTGAGGCCCGCGATATCTGGCTGCCTCCTTCGACCCGGCGGCCACGCGGAAGTCGATCGCCGGGAACAGAGCAGCCGGACTTGCCCACTGGGTGGCCTTTGACGGAGCGAGGGTTCGTCACGCAGGCGGTCCTTGCGGGCGGAGCAGGCGACCATCCCGGCATCGACATCGCGATTCCGACGGGCTCCTACGTCCGGGCCGCGGGAAGTGGCGCCGTAGCTGAGACCGGGGACGACCGGGTGTACGGGAATTTCGTCGTACTGGATCACGGGATGGGGTATCGGACGAGGTATGCACATGCCTCTCTGATCCTGGTAAGCGAAGGAGAGACCGTACGAAGGAACGAAGTGATCGCCCTCACTGGATCCAGCGGACGCTCGACGGCGCCACATCTTCATTTTGAGATCCTGCAAGAGGGGGAGGCGATCGACCCCCTCACCCTAGTTGCGCAGCCCTAGTAGAAGCTGCTGATGCCCTGTGATGGAGCGAAGACTGCCCGGAAAGGGCATGGAGGACGGAAGAATGGCTCGACCACGAGAGCGGGAAACGAACGGAAACCCCGCGATGATCTCAATCATCGGACCAGGAATGCAGGTCACCGGAGACTGTGTGACGGACGGCACCCTTCGAGTGGAGGGCACCCTGATTGGAACCGTATACGCCGGAAAGGCCGTAGTCGTCGGGAAAGAGGGGACGATACACGGGGAAATCCGCACCAATGACGCCCTGATCGCAGGAGAAGCCTCCGGAACGCTCGTCGCCGCGTCTCGCCTGGAGATCCAGGCGAGCTCCCGGGTCCAAGGGGAGATTCGCGCTCGTCGCCTCCAGCTTGAGGAGGGGGCCGCATTGAACGGCGAGATCCAGATGGGTGAGGTCGAACTCGGGCCTGTTCCAAAGACGCAGAAACCGGGCGCCCCAGCGACAAAAAACGGGGAGATCAGCAAGGCTCGGCTCGAGATGGAGCCTGCCCGGAGTCCGTGAACACACAGAGCTTGTCCACCTTTGTGGAGAACTCTCTATATACCTGCAGATACTTGTCTTGGCGAGTATTCAGTAGCAGCTCTCCGCGCCTTTGGACAGGTAGATGTGGAAGATTCGTCGGCTCTCTCAAGGAGGTATAGCCCATGCCCGGCTCGGAGACCGATTTAGAATTGGTGCTCTATTTTCTCGACTCTGAGCTTGGGATTCCTGACTTCCCCGACTACGAGAGCGCACTCAACGGTCTCCAGGTTGGAGGCACGGGGCCCGTGACGAAGGTTGGCGCGGCGGTGGACGCGAGCGTGAGGACGGCGGAAGCCGCGGTCGATGCGGGCGTCGATCTCCTGATTGTTCATCACGGGATCTATTGGGATGGACTGCAGCCGATGACGGGCCGACGGTATCGGCGGGTGGCGCCCCTCATCCGGGCGGGAACGGCCCTCTACGCTGCGCACCTGCCTCTCGACGCGCATCCGGAACTGGGTAACTGTGCCCAACTTATTCGTGCGCTGGGGCTTGCAGCGGAGGAGAGGTTCGGGCAGTTCGAGGAGGTAGACATCGGGTTCGTTACCAACACAGATGACACAAGGGAGGAGTTTCGTGATCGAGTCAGCGAGGTTGTGGGGGGGCCGGTGCGGCTCATAGGAGGAGGCCCCCCGCGAGTAAGCAAGGTTGGTGTGGTGACGGGAGGTGGAGGGAGCTTCGTTAGAGCAGCAGCTGATTCAGGGCTGGATACGCTTCTTACGGGGGAGGGGTCGCACCACACCTACTTGGACGCCATGGAGTTCGGAGTGAACGTGCTCTTCGCGGGGCACTACGCGACCGAAACGCTAGGCGTTCAAGCCCTTGCGGCCTCCGTGAAGGAACGATTCGGGATCCCTTGGGGGTTCCTGGACTTCCCTACGGGGCTCTGAAACAGCAGACTAGCGGATCGCCGAGAATCCGAAGGCGGCGCTGAACGGATCTGGAAGGGGTAATCACCAAGATGCATTGTACCCAGTGCGGTGCAGAGGCTCAGGGCCGGTTCTGCGCATCGTGCGGAGCCTCACTCCGCGCTCTCAGCTGCCTGGGCTGTGGCTCACCTGTGACTCCGGGTACTCGCTTCTGCACTTCCTGTGGAACCCCCGTTGGAGGCCGCACCGTCAGAGGTGCACGCGCTCCCACCGAGGACACGGGTGCGGCAGGGGCGCCGCGAAGGAAGGGCGCGGACGCCGGATGGTGGGTCGCGGGGGGGCTTCTCGCCGTAGTTGTCGTGGTTGTCGGGGTCGAAGTGCTGGCGGATTCGAATGACGGACCTCCCCCGGCCGGTCCTCTCGCGTCGGGCGCGGCGCAGGGAGGGAGGCCGCCCGATTTGAGCACTATGACTCCCCGAGAGGCCGCCGACCGCCTATTTAACCGTGTGATGACGGCAGCCGCGAGGGAAGATACGGCGGAGGCGAATTCGTTCCTGCCCATGGCGATCAACGCCTACGAGCTCGCGCAGCCGTTGGACGATGATGGTCTGTTTCACTTGTCGCTCCTCCAGCGAGCAGCCAACGAGTACGAGGCGTCGCTCGCCACTGCGCTGCAGGGGCTTGAGTCGAATCCGGATCATTTGTTGAATCTTTCGGCTGCCGGGGAGGCGTCCCTGCAATTGGGCGATGTACAGGCCGGGCGGGAGCACTACGAGCGCATGCTGGACTCCTGGGACGGGGAGTTGGCGGCCGAGCGGCAAGAATATGAGGAGCACGGGCCACTCCTCCCCTTGATCCGAGAAGACGCGGAGGCCTTCCTCTCCGGCGGGGGTGGGCTCTGAGTCGTGCGCCTCCGCTACCTTCGGGGGCCAGAGTCTTCCTGACCGGTGGGACCGGGTTGGTGGGATCGCACGTCGCCTCGTTGCTTCGAGCGCAAGGGCTCAGGGTTCGGGCCCTTCATCGACTGGGTTCCAAGACCGACCATCTCAAGGGCCTTGGCTGTGACCTGGTGTCAGGGGCGCTCGGCGATGCGCCAGAACCGCTTGCAGACATGTTGGCTGGTTGCAACGCGCTTGTTCACGCCGCTGCCCTGATCCACTCCAACCTTCCATGGTCCCGCGTTCGGGCCGTCAACGTGGAGGGGACGCAAGACGTGTTGCAGGCGGCCGACTCGGCCGATGTCCGGCGCGTGGTGCACATCTCTTCGGTTGCAGTCTACGGCGATCAGAGTGGGATAATCGACGAGGCCTCGAGCGTGACCGTTCCCCTTCGCCCCGGAGAGAGGTATGCGCGTTCTAAGAGAGAGGCGGAGTGTGTGTTGCGGGAAATCGCTTCGGGGACGGGGATGGCCGTCGCAGTTCTACGACCATCGGCTGTGTACGGAGAGAGGGACCGAGTTCTCGTACCCAAGCTCGTGCAGATTCTCCGCCTTCCCGTCCATCCTCTGTTGGGAGGGGGTCGCACGCCGATGGCAGCCGTTTACGCAGGCAATGTAGCGCAAGCTGTACTGGTCGCACTCAGGGGTCCCGTGCCCGTCGGGGTGCGCGCGTATAACGTGGCAAACGATCATCCCGTCACACAGAGGCAACTGTGCGCCGGTCTCGCCGCGCGGCTGGGCCTACGCTTTCGGCCTCTGCCGATCCCCGCTCCTGTGATCCTGGGGCTCGCCAAGCTTGGAGACGCGGCAGGGTTGAGCATTCCGGGCGCGGAGGGTGTGCCCCTGCGACGGGCGGCTTTACTGGGTATCCGGTCGAATCCATATCGATCGTTGCGGATCCGCGACGAACTCGGGTGGTCCCCCGACGTCTCGGTAGAGGAGGCCTTGACCGGTACCGCAAAATGGATCCAAGGCATGGGTTCGAGGGGTGACCATCGGGGAGACGACGGATGACGAAGAAGAAGGCAGAGACCGAGGGAGGACTTCCCCCGACGGAGCGCCCCCGGCTTTGGGAGACCGAGGATGAGCGCTTCCTCCGCGCTGCTGCGGACGAGCCACCTCTCGCTCCTTCGCAAGCTGCTAAGGACGCCTGGCGAGTCTTTCGTATAATGGGAGAGTTCGTGGAGGGCTTCGAGGCGATGTCAGACCTGGGTCCGGCGGTCTCGGTATTTGGTTCCGCGCGGGTTTCACCCACGGATCCTCAGTATACCTCGTGTAGGACGACGACGCGTCTCCTGGGGGAAGCGGGATTCGCCATCATCACAGGTGGCGGGCCTGGGCTCATGGAGGCGGCGAATCGCGGCGCTCGCGATGCGGGGGCTCCGTCGATCGGCTGCAACATCGAGCTGCCGTTCGAGCAACGGACGAATCCCTTCGTCGATCTGGAGATAAACTTCCGATACTTCTTCGTCCGTAAGACCATGTTCGTGAAGTACGCTCAGGGATTCGTGATCTTTCCAGGAGGATTCGGGACGATGGACGAGCTCTTCGAATCCCTGACTCTCATCCAGACGCAGAAGGTCAGGAACTTCCCCGTGGCCCTATTCGATTCGGCGTATTGGGGAGGCCTATTGGACTGGGTTGGAGGCAGGATGGAGCTGGAGGGGAAGATCCTCAGCGGAGGATATGGATCGGCTGTTGGTGACGGATGAGCCTGAGGAGGTGGTTACGCATCTCTTGGATCGGGCGCCGAAGCCACCCGGCTCATGAGGGAGCCCAGTCCATCGGTTGCCAGTCAGGATCGAGGCGTACTATCATTTTTCGCCAGTCGGGCTGATCCGCGACCGGATCCGACCGGAACTGTGGACCGCCCACGCCGGGCTCACGCCTGGTGCCTGAGGCGGGCATTTTTTGCCCGGACGGCCCGCGGCTCGACCGGAGGCAGATGCAGTGATCGACAGGGCGGTAGGTGCCATGGGAGGGTACCACCCCGGCAAGAAGGACACCGGGGTCGTCAAGCCCAAGGGGACCTCCCGGATCCGGGCCCATGAAGGGCTCGATACGCTGCCGATGCGCGACCGCAAGCCCGAATGGCTGAAGGTTCGGCCTCCCGGAGGGAAGAATTATCTTCACTTGAAGCACCTCATGCGGAGCCAGTCCCTCCATACCGTATGTGAGGAGGCCGGATGCCCGAACATCGGTGAGTGCTGGGAGGCCGGTACGGCCACGTTCATGATCCTCGGAGACGTGTGTACCCGGGCCTGCAAATACTGTGCGGTTGCCCACGGGATGCCGACTGAGCTTGACGAAGGAGAACCTCGGCGGGTTGCTGAGACCGCACGCGCGATGGCGCTCGACCACGTGGTGATCACCTCGGTCAATCGAGATGAGCTGCCGGACGGCGGGGCCCGAATGTACGCCCGGACGATTCAGGAGATTCGCGCCGCTGTGCCTGGCTGCTCTGTCGAGGTGCTCGTGCCAGACTTCAAGGGCGACGAGGATGCTTTGGGGAGAGTGATGGACGCTCGCCCCGAGATCCTGGGGCACAACCTGGAGACGGTCGAGCGACTGCATCCCGATGTTCGGCCGGGGGGGCGATTCTGGCGATCGATTTCGTTTCTAGGCGCCGCGAAGCGTATGAACGCCTCAATTCTGACCAAGACAGGTATCATCCTCGGGATGGGCGAGCGAAGCTCCGAGGTGAGAGACGCGATGAGGGATCTTCGAGAGGCGTCCGTGGACATCCTGACGCTTGGACAGTACCTGCGGCCGTCTCCCGCTCACATTCCCGTCGCCCGTTGGGTGACACCGGATGAGTTTCAAGATTGGAAGCAGATTGGCGAGGGTAAGTACGGCTTTCGACACGTTGAATCCGGGCCGCTGGTCCGCTCATCCTACCACGCGAAGGAACAGGCACGGCAAGTGGAGGCTGGCGCTCCCGGGTCCATCCAAGAGCTTCGCGAACTGGAGATACCCGCGCCCGCAGGGATTGCCGGGGGCTGGCAGCCTAGGAACGATTTCGTGCAACTCGAATTGGGACGCACCAGGGCACATGACGATAGCTGAGGGAGACCCCCTCGCCGCGCTCCTCTAGTGGCTTCCCTGCCGATCAGTCGTCCGCCGAGTCCTCCGAGGTGAACCGTACCTCTGGCGCTGCCTTTTCCTCATCGTCGATCTCGAAGAACTCGCGGGCGTGGAATCCGAAAGCGGTCGCGATCAAGTTCGTAGGAATCTGCTGAGTGCGAGTATTGTAGTCCCGAACGACCGCATTGTAATAGCGACGCGCACGCTGAATCTGGTCCTCCAGATCGGCAAGCGTGTCCTGCAGCTGACCGAAGTTCTTGTCAGCCTTGAGGTCGGGATACGCTTCCGCGAGAGCGAAAAGCGAGCGTAGCGTCCCTGTCAACATATTCTCTGCCGGTCCCTGCTTCCCGGGGCCCTCGGCCGACATGGCCGCGTTCCGTGCCTGAATCACCCGCTCTAGCGTTCCCTGCTCATGCGTTGCGTATCCCTTGACTGTCTCCACCAGGTTGGGAATCAGATCGTAACGCCGCTTGAGCTGGACATCGATATCCGACCATGAGGCGTCGGCCTGCTCTCGCATGCGAACGAGGCCGTTGTACAGCAGAACTCCAACGACCAACAGTGCGACGAGTACCAAGAGAATCCACATAGCTAGCCTATCGCAGACGGAGGTCAGGGACAGCGGCGTCAAGACCCCCCGGGGTCTGGGCTGAGCGCTGTCGCGAACCATCATAGGCAGCGGTAGTACGGGGTAGCAAGCAAGAGAGGGCCCTTCTAACTTGAGCCGGCTTTTTTTAAGGAGA
The DNA here is from genome assembly GCA_965197485.1 of Longimicrobiales bacterium. Classification (GTDB taxonomy): domain Bacteria; phylum Gemmatimonadota; class Gemmatimonadetes; order Longimicrobiales; family Gaopeijiaceae; genus JAAXGI01. The sequence goes on along the minus strand of CBDANG010000011.1, from coordinate 79,333 downwards.
GCACGCCGAAGCATCGCACTGCGTGACGAAAAGACTGGAGTTGAGCGTGACAGAGAACCCGAAGGAAAGCTTTGATCTGATCGTGATCGGTGGCGGGCCCGGCGGCTATGTTGCTGCCATTCGGGCCAGTCAGCTCGGGATGTCTGTGGCCTGCATAGAGGCTGGCAAGCTGGGCGGCGTCTGCCTGAACATCGGCTGCATTCCGACGAAGTCTCTCCTCACGTCGGCGCTTAGGGTCATGGAGGTGCGGGACGCGGCGACACACGGAATCTCAACCGGGGAGATCTCGGTGAACCTCGGGCCCGCTCAAGAAAGGAGCCGAAAGGTCTCCGAGCGGATGAACAGAGGCGTCGAGTTTCTCTTCAAGAAGAACGGTGTCACACATCTTGAAGGGTTCGGTCGGTTGGCCGGTCAAGGCAGGGTCGAGGTCGCCCAGGCGGACGGCGGCAGCGCGAGGTACGAGGCGCCCGACATCATCGTGGCCACGGGAGCGCGGCCCCATGGGCTCCCGTTTCTGGAGATCGATGGGGAGAGCGTTTGGTCTTCAGATCAGGCCCTGTTCGTGAAGGAGGCACCGGAAACGTTGGCTGTGATCGGAGCCGGAGCCGTTGGCGTGGAGTTCGCAGACATATTCGATGCGTACGGGTCCCAGGTGACAGTTCTGGAGGCGCTGGACCGAGCGCTTCCCATTGAAGACGAGGAAATCTCGGCGCACCTCACCAAGTCGTTTAGGAAGCGGGGCATCACGGTGCACCTTGGGACGAGGGTGGAGCATGCCGAGGCCGGGTCGGACGGGGTGACTCTGACCTTCCAGGGCAAAGGCGGGGAGACGCAGACGCTCATGGTGGAGAAAGTCCTCTCTGCAGTTGGCCGGGTGCCGAACACGGCCAATATGGGCCTGCGGGCGGCAGGGGTACAGCTAAACGAAAGGGGGGGCTTCATCGAGGTCGACGAGTGGATGCAGACCAATGTCGCGGGGGTCTATGCCATCGGCGATTGCGCTGGCGGCGCCCTTCTGGCGCACAAGGCGATGCATGAAGGAGTCGCCTGCGTGGAAAGAATCGCGGGGAAGGCCCATGGGTCGGTCGATTACGCCAACATTCCCAACTGCACGTACTGTCATCCGGAGGTGGCTTCGGTTGGGCTCACCGAGGCTCAGGCCAGGGATGACGGATATGAAGTAGAGATAGGGAAGTTTCCCTGGGTGGGAAACGGGCGTGCGGTTACCTATGGGGACGTAGACGGATTCCTGAAGATCGTACGCGACAAGAAATACTCTGAGATTCTCGGGGCGCACATCATCGGGCCGCACGCCACCGAGCTGATCGCGGAGTTTGTGCTAGGAAGACATCTGGAGTCGACCGTCGAGGAGATGGAGAAGGCGATGCACCCGCATCCCACCTTGTCCGAAGCGATCGGGGAGGGAGCGCTAGCGGCGCTCGGCCGTCCGATTCACCTCTGAGCGACGACGCTCAGCCCCGACCCCTCCAGCGAAACGCCCCGGATACGAAGGACCCTGAGAACGGCGTCACCGATCTTGTTGTTGGGCGTCGAGGCACCGGCAGTGAGCCCGAGCTGGATCGGGCCCGGAGGAAGCCAATCGAAAGACACCTCCTCCGCGGCATCGGCTGCCGGCTCGCTCTTGTGTCGGATCGCGCCAGTCTGGACATCGATGCAGGAGGAGTCCTCGATGTGAAAGGTCGTCGTGTGCTTGCGGCACAAGTGGGCTAGGTGATTGGTGTTGGACGAGTTGTACCCCCCGATAACAACCATGATATCCGGGGGGTCCTCCATCATCTTCGCGACCGCATCCTGTCGCTCCTGAGTAGCTGAACAGATGGTACCGAACGAGCGGTAGTTTTCCGCCGCGTATTCCTCGCCGCGTGCCTCCTTCAACGCCGCTTCGAGGCGTCTTCCGATCGCCATGCTCTCGTTGGCCAGCATCGTGGTCTGGTTCGCCACGCCGAAGCGAGCCAGGTGTACGTCTGGATCAAACCCGTCCGAGGACTTTTCCTCGAAGTGTTCGATAAAGTCTTCGCGCGCTAGCGCGCCCGGCCGGTTGGCGATGTAGTCGCAGACGAGCTCCGCCTCGGCCATGTTTCTAACAATCAAATATTTTCCGTCCGCATGTCTTCGAACCTGGGAGGCGGTAGCGCGGCTCTCTTCGTGAGCGTATTTGCCGTGAATCACCGAGGTGAATCCGTCGCGTGCATACGCCTCCACGCGCTTCCACACCAGGAGCACCGAACCACAGGTCGTATCGACGAGCACACAGCCGATCTTCTTCAAGTCCTCGAACGCTTGGATCGTTACACCGAAGGCGGGCAGCAGCACGACGTCCGACGCCTCAAGGTGTGAAAAGTCGAAGCGGCCTCGATCGTCCGGGTAGATGAACCGGATGCCCATTTCCTTCATACGGTCATTCACGTGTGGGTTGTGAATGATCTCGCCCACCAGGTAGACGTCTCTGTCGGGGAATTTCTGTCGCGTTTCATAGGCGTAATCCACCGCCCGATCGACCCCGTAGCAAAACCCGAATTCCTCCGCAAGCCTCACAGTCACGTCTCCGCAGGCGGCCCAGTACCCCTTGGCCCGTATCTCCTCAACGAGCGCAGAGTGATACTCGGACTCGATCTGGGGTCGGACCTCATCCTTGAGGCCGAATCCCCTTCGAAAGTAGGTCTGCTCGATCGACATGGGGACAATCTCGCACGGCCTGGAGGACGGCGCCAACCCTGTCACGAACCCAACGGGTGTGGTGCCCGAGTCGCCGATCCAGGCCCCGACCGCGGCAGATGGCACTAACGCTGGGATGTAGGTTGAGATAGAGGCAGGACCCAGAGGTGCCCACCCAGTGTAGCGACATCATGCACTCGATACTCCTTCGCGGAATCCCAGCTGCTGCATCTGCTCTCCTATGGGCAGGACCGGTCTCAGCCCAGGCTCCCGTATCTCAGCCCGACTCGTCGGATCTGGTTGAAGAGCTCCAAGACCGACAGGCCGAGTTCGAGGGATTCAGAGAGAGCCGCATTCCGGTCGCGGCCAGTACCCGCCGAGGTGGGTGTGACGAACGCATCGGCAGAATCTGCATCTGGTTCGGGGGTGAAGGCGAGACCGATTTTCCGCCCGAGCCGGCCGAGACGGCTGTGGCGCGCGGAGACCTGGTGCGGGAGCTAGCCGCCGCGAACGAGATCATTAGGGATCCGTGGGTCATCGGGCAGCTTGTCCATTACATGGCGGAGAGTGGTGGTCTGGGCGAAGCGGAGCGGGTAGCGCGGGACTGCGACCTCGTGGAGCCTTGGTGGTGTTCGGCTCTTCTGGGATACGTCCTTCACTTGGACGCTCGATTCGTTGAGGCCGAGAGCGCATTCCGGGAAGCTGCCGCGGGCGTTCCTCGCGACGAGCGGGAGAGATGGCTCACACCGCGATTCATCTTCACCAACGACGGGGTGGATGACTTCGATCGGGCGGACCCGGAGGATCAAAGGCGGCTCTGGGAGCTCTTCTGGCGTTTCTCGGACCCGCTCTTTATGCGAGAGGGGAATGACCGACTAACCGAACACTATGCCCGATTGGTGGTTGCGCGAAACCGAGAAGAGGCCGGAAATCCCTACACGATGCAGTGGGGGGAGGATTTGGAAGAGTCCCTGATCCGGTACGGTCGGCAGATCGGATGGAGTCGAGTGATAAGTGCTCCTGGAGGGTTCGGACGGGTGGGGGGGGACAACCGCAGTACCGTGGGTCATCATCATCCAAGGAGCCGCGGCTATCTCTTCCCGGAGGAGTTTATCGAGGCTCCCGCCGATATCGGACCGGAGAGTTGGATTACCACTCCTCGGGAGGCCCGAGCGTGGTACGCAGCTCCGTACGCGCCGGACTTCAGGGGGCTCGAAACCCAGGTAGCCCGCTTCCGACGCGGCGATGAGATGTTGGTGGTAGGAGCCTATCGGCCCTCGCCGCCGCAGCAAGACCCGTTCGCCCGAATGGCGCCTACTCGTCCAGCGGAGAATCGAAGGCCCAACCCATTTGCAAGTCGGTCCGGGTTCGGTCAGCCCCCGCCGCCGCCACCCTCGGCAGAGGCCACCGGAGTCGAGGGACCGGTACAGGCAGCCTTCTTCCTCGTACCGGAATCTGATGGAGAGGTTGTGTCCACTGAGGGTACCGAGCAGGAAGGAGTGTTCACCCTCAGGGCCCCGACCGGGCGCTACGTAAGCAGCATTGAGGTTTTCGAGCCCGAGTCCGAGCGGGCGTGGCGGGCTCGGCAAGGAGTGAATCAGCGGCCATTGATTCGGGGGCTGGTCGCACTCTCGGACCTCATGATCCTTCGCGAGGATGCACCCCTTCCGGCCGACCTGGATGAGGCGGTGCCTCTCGCACGGCCCAACGTGCGCATTCGCGCGGACGAACGTTTTACGGTGGCCTGGGAGGTGTACGGACTCGGTGTCGATCAGCAGGTGCAGGTCACCCTTGGGTTCACGGAAGGGAGACCAGGTTTTCTTTCCCGAGTGGGCGAGTTTCTTGGCATCGTGGAGACAGACGAACCGGTCGAGGTAACCTTCAGCGACGCAGGCTCTGGGGAAGTGGAGACCCTCTTCAGGGCCGTGGCCCTGCAGCTGCCCGACTTGGATCCGGGCGAGTACAGTCTCCACATTCGGTTGGATCTCCCCGGGAGGGAACCCTCGATCAATAGTCGGCCAATCATCGTGACTCCGTAATGCGCGGCAGGAGACCTCATATCATGCGGCTTCCGTCGTTTCCAAACCGGCTTCGGCTCGCTACCCCTATCCCCGCTTACGCCACCCTGGTGTTTGTGGTGAACCTGGTGAATCTGCACAAGGCTGTGCCCTAAGGGAGAAGTACGAGGGCGCCTTCCACCTCACCCGAGCGAAGCCTCCGTAACGCCTCATTGGCTTCATCGAGCCGAAGCGACTCGGTGTCGGCACGGACTGGGACTTCTGGCGCGACGCTCAGGAACCGCTCCGCGTCATCTCGGGTGAGGTTCGCGACCGACCGTAGCACCCGCTCCTCCCAGAGTATTTCATAAGGGAACGACGGAATCTGGCTCATGTGGATTCCCGCGCAGACCACCGTCCCGCCCGGTGCGACAGCGCGCAACGCCGTGGGAACGAGCGCGCCCACCGGCGCGAAGATGATTGCGGCGTCCAGAGGCTCGGGAGGTCGGTCGTCAGAGCCTCCCGCCCAAGCGGCACCCAGGGATCGGGCAAACGCCTGACCCTTATCATCCCCTCGCTTCGTGAAGGCGTAGACCTCTCGGCCCTCATGAACGGCGACCTGCGCGAGTAGATGCGCTGCCGCCCCGAACCCGTAGAGTCCAAGCCGCCCGGCAGAGCCCGCCAGCCGATAGGCGCGATACCCGATGAGTCCTGCGCAGAGAAGCGGGGCAGCAGCCACATCGTCATAGCCGTCGGGGATGGGGAAGGCATAGGAGGCGTCCGCCACGAGGTACTCTGCGTAACCCCCATTCCGCGTGTAGCCGGTAAACTCGGCCCGCTTGCAGAGGTTCTCGCGGCCGGAGCGGCACGCTGAGCACTCTTGGCAGGTCCAGGCGAGCCAGGGGACCCCGACCCGATCTCCCACGCTCCGACCCTCCACCTCCTCGCCCACCTCCTCGATCACGCCCACGACCTCATGCCCGGGCACCAGCGGGAGCCTGGGTGCCGGGAGCTCTCCGTCGACGATGTGAAGGTCGGTGCGACACACGCCGCACGCCCGCACCGCAACGAGCACTTCAGTCGGTCCCGGGGAAGGAACCTGCAGGTCACGCTCCTCGAGATGCGTCCCGACCTGGACCAGGACCATGGCCTTCACTCTTCGCGTTCTCCAGAGGGAGGAGGGGTGCGAGTCAACGCAGGGAAATTACTGACGCAACTCGGAAATAAGGTCCGATGAGCTTGGTGCGTCAAACGAATGGTGCGAGATGCGCTTCTCTGGAGTACGGCGTGACAGGGTGCATCACGAGTCACGGCTCCGAGGAGCGAACCGCCACCCTACAAACCCAGAATCTGTTGGTTTCCCACGCATTACGACGGCACCGGACCCCGGAGGTGTGCGGTCTCTGACAGGTCCTCGGCTCGGACGCTCGGCCGACCGCAGCGCTCCCCAAACGGTCGGGCACGCGGGTTGCAACATTCTGAACACCGTCGGAAGGGTCCGTGCCACGGTGACGTACTGTGCGTCTACGCACAGACGCGGCGTTGGTGCGACAGGGAGAAGACAGTTTGAAATCCTTGCGGTTCAGTGGGGGCGACACATATGTTTATCGCGATCACAGGGCGACACCTAGCTTTTTCATCGCTCGGACTCAACCGTTTCAGTATTCCAGCGCTGGGCGGTACCCCAGCAACGGGCCTGATTCAGAGCCGGGTGCCGGCCGGCCAGTGGCGCCTCTGGCACGTGGATTGCACAAGAGGGAGGGCCCTCAAGGTCGCATTTGGGCCTGGGGGCCGGACACCAGGGGGCAGCGGGTCCCCAGGGAACCGGAGGCCATCCGAGCCGGAAAAACAGAACACCCGCAACCAGGCCGAAAGGCCGGGAGGATAGGATGAAGAAGCTTCTTCTAAATCTCTGGCAGGACGAGTCCGGACAGGACCTGGCAGAGTACACGATGCTGATCGTGTTGATCGCCATCGCCGCCATTGGCGCAGTTACCGCGCTGGGCGGTGCAGTGAACACGGGGCTTTCCAGCGCCGCCGGTAGTCTGTTTACCGGACCGTAAGTTTGCGCAAGCCGCGTTAATAGAGGTGCGGTGCCCGGGGCCTGATCCGTAAGGATCGGGATCCCCGGGCGCGGCCTCTGGCGGACCGGCATGGCCGAAGGTTGTCGACCGACGGAGCCGCTAGGACGACGATGGACCGAAAAGGTAGGTGTCGTGACGAGTGGAGGGGGGATGAGCGAATGGGTGACAGGGTTGGCGATCGTCACAGTGGCCTTGGTCGCGGGCTGGTTCGACGTGAGGGAACGTCGAATTCCGAATGCCCTTACGGTCTCGGCTCTAGGGTTCGCCCTGGTCAGCGCGGCGCTCAGAGGACTCCCTGGGTTGGGAGCCAGCCTCGTGGGCGCCGGCATCTGTCTCCTGCTTGCCCTTCCCTTCTTTTTTGTGCGCGGTTTGGGAGGGGGGGATGTGAAGCTCCTCGTGGTGTTCGGAGCCTTCTTGGGCCCGACGCGCATTCTTCCCGCCTTGGTCGTGATGGCTTTCGTAGGCGGGGCCTGGGGGCTGGCAGTCATGATTCGCGAGCGAGCGGTGCGCAGGACGTTCATGAATCTCTATCTGATGTTGCAAACCGTGCTGGGGAGAATCTTCGCCCGTGGAAAGACTGCCGAGCCTGGTTTCTGGGTGACGTTGGATACGCCCGGAGTGATCACGGTTTACCGCCCCCGATTTATCTGGACAGTAGATTGGCCACAAGAGTTGGGGTCCAGAGAGAGGGGGAGAGGATATGTCCCAGGAGAGTGGGGAGAGGGAAGCGACCGGAGGTCGTGGAGGGGAGGAGTTGCCGGAGCGATGGAGTGCACGGCGGAAGACGGATGCAGTGCTGCGGCTGCTTCGCGGAGAAGATCTGGGGGAAGTGAGCCGCGGAGTGGGAGCTGATGCGTACGCGGGCGAAGTTGGGTGAGATGACGATGCGGATGGAGCTGGCGGCGGAACTCCTCGAAAAAAGGGGATTCGGGCAAGAGCTGAGGAAGCTCTTGAGGCGCGGGAGCGAGTGAGTTCGGGGACGGGACGACGCTACCCTCTGACGATGGTCTGCGAGGTGTGGCGGGTGGCGCGTTCGACGGTATACAGGATGCGGGCTCGAGGGCTGGGCTCTGAGGTTGGGGAGCCCGGGAAGCGGGGGCCGAAGACGGAGCTGAGCGATGAGGCCTTGGTCGAGAAGATCCGCGAGGTGCTCCGGGAGAGCGACTTCCTGGGTGAGGGGCACAGGAAGGTGAGAGCCCGCCTGAGGCCGAAAGGGATCGGAGTGGGCAAGAACCGCGTGCTGAGGCTGATGCGGGAGAACGGGCTGTTGGCGCCGGTGCGCCGCGGGCACCCGCGAGGAGACCGGAGCCACAGCGGCCGGATCACGACCGATGCGCCCAACGAACTGTGGGGCACCGATGCGACCCGGTTCTACACGAAGGCGGACGGCTGGTGCTGGTTGTTCATGGCAGTCGATCACTGTGTCAGCGACGTCGTGGGATGGCATGTGGCCAAGAAGGGAGACCGCTGGGCGGCCCTCGAGCCGGTCCGCCAGGGCGTGCGGACCCATATGGCCGGCTACGCGCCCAGGATCGCGCTCGGACTCGGGCTACGCCATGACTGGGGTCCGCAGTACACGGCCCACCAGTTCCAGGCCGAGCTCCGATGGCTCGGGATCCGGTCGACCGCGGCCTATGTGGGGGAGCCGGAGTGCAACGGTGTGGCGGAGCGCTTCATCCGCACGCTCAAGGAGGAGTGCCTCTACCTCCACGACTTCGAGACCCTCGAGGAAGCCAGACACGAGATCGGCCAGTTCATCGAATCCTACAACCACGGATGGCTCTTAGAGCGGCACGCCTACCGGACCCCGGCCCAGGCCCGCGAGGAGCTCACCCGCAAGGCGGCATGATTAAGCCGCCCCCTTGTCCAAGAAATCGGAACCGGTTCACTACGTCACAGGGGATGGGTCCACCTTTGGGACCGTCACGATGCAGACCGGTTTCGTGATGCGCATCGAATAGCGCCTAGGAGCAATAGCAAACCATGCGACGAAGCAGGCTGTGATGTTTCTGATTCTGGCTCTGGCTGCGGGTACCCTGGCGGCCATCCTTGCCTCGCGAATGCTTCGCACACCACCCGAAATCGCTGATGGTGGTCCGTCGACGGCTACGGTGGTTGTTGCGGCGAGAGACATGAACGTGGGGACTCTACTCGAGGCCCAGGAGGTCGTGCTTATCGACTGGCCGGCGGGAGCTGTGCCGGTCGGATACAGCACGTCGGCCGCCGAGGTGGTGGGCCGTGGGCTCCTCGCGCCGGTAAAGGCGAACGAGCCGTTGCTCGCAAGTAAGTTGGCCAACCCGGAGTTCGGGGGCGGTATGCACATCATCATCCCCGATGGACACAGGGCGATGTCCGTGAGAGTCGACGATGTCGTGGGGGTGGCGGGGTTCGTTCTTCCCGGCACCCGAGTCGATGTCGTGGTCACCATGGATCGTGCAGCGAACCAGACTGAGCCGACCACAAGGTTGGTTCTTCAGAATCTGGAGGTGATCTCCGCCGGGCAGTCGCTAGAGCGGAACCCCGACGGTGACCCCCAGCAGGTAGCCGTCGTGACGCTCTTAGTGGATCCCGAAGAGGCGGAGCAGCTCGCGTTGGCCCATTCCAACGGCAGCCTGCAACTAGCTATGAGGAGCCCGCTGGATCTGGATACGGTTAGCACGCCCGGAATCACCGCCACGCGACTGATCGCTGGACGCCCAGAGCCGAGGAGGGTCGTGGCGTCGGGGCCGAGACGTGCCCCGAACCCGCAGCGGCCAGCCACGGTGGAGCTCGAGGTATATCGAGGACCTGAGCGGGAGACCGCTACGGTGGATACGACCATTGGAGGAGGTGGGCAGTGAGGAATGAGGCGAGGTGGTCTTTGAACCCGCGGTGTGCTCAGGCCAGGCAAAGGATGTTGCACACAGTCACACTCTTGGCCCTTGTCGCGCAGGCTTTGACACTGGCGCAGCCGACGGAGGCACAGGAGCCGGAATTGATAACGGTGGCTCAAGGGAACTCGCAGGTGGTTTCGAGTGCCACGAATCTGGAACGGGTCCTCATCGGCAATCCGGACATCGCCGATGTGGTCGCCGTCTCGGCACGGGACATCGTGGTCAACGGGATCGCACCCGGGACGACGACCCTTCTCTTTTGGGAGACGGGTGGACTCCGTAGCACCTACACAGTCCGAGTCACACTGGACGCGGCCACGATCGGTAGTGAGCTAGACCGACTCTTCCCAGACGAAGACCTCGAGGTCACAGCGGTGGGGAACACGATAATCCTCTCCGGGGAGACAGCGCGGCCAGGTGTTGCCGAACGCGCCATCTCCCTGGTGACGAGTCTCGAGGCGGAAGCCACCATTCTCGACCACATCGTCGTTCCGGATCGGGGACAGGTGCTCCTGCGAGTTCGAGTCGTGGAAGTGAATCGCAACGCGCTTCAGGAGGCCGGAGCTTCGTTCGCCCGGTTGAATCCCCTCAATCTGCGCGGAGACGATGAGGGGCTCATCTCCAGCGGGGCGATCCCTCCCGATGGAAACTTTCTCAACAGCCCCATAGGGCCCGACAACACCTTCTCGGACGCCGTGAACTTCTTCCTGTTTCACGACAGCTCGAACCTGTCGGCCTTCATCCAGGCACTGCGGAACGATGGCAACTTCAACAGCTTGGCGGAGCCCAATCTGATTGCCGTTCCAGGTGAGACCGCATCCTTCCTCGCAGGTGGTGAGTTCCCCTACCCCGTGATCCAGGCAGGTGCGGCAAACGGTGCGGTGACGATCCAATTCCAGGAGTTCGGCGTCAGGTTGAGCTTCACGCCGACATTGACCAACAGCGGCGCGATCCGCTTGGAGGTTGAGCCGGAGGTGTCGTCACTGGACTTCACGAGCGGCTTGGAGCTCCAAGGCTTCCAGATCCCGGTGCTCCTGTCGCGGCGTGCGAGCACCGTGGTCGAGGTGCAGGACGGGCAAACCTTCGCGGTCGCCGGGCTAATGGACAATCAGCTCTCCGAGACCCTGAGGAAGGTTCCGTTCTTGGGAGACATTCCGATCCTGGGCTCCCTCTTCAGGTCGACCTCTTCTCAGCAGAACCGGACTGAGCTCCTGGTGCTTGTCACGCCACAAATCGTGACACCCGACATGGTGGCACCGGAGCTTCCCACGGGTGAAGTGGACACCTGGGATTGGTTCGAAGAAATGCACCGGGCAGCCGCAGGCGCGGCTGACGCCGACCAATGAACTGGAGGGTCGGTTTGGGATGGGATGCGGGGTCGCCTTAGAGGTGGATGAGCCGTTCACCGCTATTACGGACTCTCAGCTAAAGAGCCTCCAGGAGCTGGAGTCGGACGTAGTCTTCGTGGACCTCGAGTCGGATCCACAGGTCGGGCTCAAGTTCGCTCAGTTCCTGATCGACTCGAATCTGGCCCGTGCCGTCGTAGGCGCGGGCAGCACTGAGTCACCCGAGCTGCCTCTTCAGGCGATGCAGGCCGGGATTCTGGAGTTTCTACCCAAAACCCTCGACGCCGACAAGGTTCGTGGGCTCGTGGGCCGACTTCGCAAGAGGACTGGAAAGCCGGAGACTGAAAAGCAGAGCCGTGAGGTCGGCAAGCTCCTGACGGTGTTCAGTCCCAAGGGCGGCTCGGGCGCGACAGCCTTTGCCGTGAATCTTGCCGTCTCGATTCACCAACTCTCGCGAAAGAAGACTCTGATCGTCGATCTAGACCTGGAATTGGGCGAAACGGCGCTGTTACTCGGGATGGAACCCCGCTTCAGCAGCGTGGACCTTGTCCGAAACTACCACCGCGTCGATGAAGGGCTGCTGGCCTCATACATCGAGCGAGATAAGTCGGGTGTCGAGCTCCTCTCCGCACCATACCAACCGGCTGACTTTCAGACCGTGGACGGAGAACGCATCGGGAGCATCCTTCAGTTCCTGAAGCAGCAGTACGACTACATCGTCATCGATGCACCGAAGACGCTGAACCCAGTGACCTTGGCTGCCTTCGAGGCTTCCGATCAAATCCTCTTGCTGAGCACCGCTGACCTTCAGTCCCTCAGGAACGTCACGCGGTCGCTTCCGCTTCTAAAGGGTGGAGCTGTCCCGCTTTGGTGGACAGGTAAACACTGAGGTTTTGATCCTATCTCCCTTGCTGGGGAGTCGAAAGCTTCCCTCGCGCAGCGGGGGAGTAGAAGGCAGGTTCACGCCGCAGCCCTCCGGCTTCGTTCGAAATTGACGGGCGACTCGTAGCCGAGCGCCGAGTGCCTTCGGCGCGGGTTGTAGAAGCCCTCGATGAAGTCGAAGACGGCCATCTTGGCCTCCGCCTGAGTGCGAAAGCGCTGCCGATCGAGAAGCTCGCACTCGAGCGTCGCGAAGAAGCTTTCGCACAGGGCGTTGTCGTAGGCATCGCCCACCGAGCCCATCGAGGGCCTCACGCCCACCTCCTTGCACCGCAGCCCGAACGCGATCGATGTGTACTGCGTCCCCTGGTCGCTGTGATGGATCACCCGTTGGGGTCGACGCTGCCAACTCGCCATGTTCAGGGCATCGAGCACGAGCTCCGAGCGAAGATGAGCCGCCATGGACCAGCCCACCACGCGACGGCTCCAGGCGTCCACCACTACGGCTAGGTAGAGAAAGCCGGCCCAGGTCGGGATGTAGGTGATGTCGGCCACCCAGAGCCGGTCGGCAGCCTCGGCTGTGAAGTCTCGGTCCACGAGATCGGGAGCCGGCCGAGTATTTCGGTCTCGCTGAGTCGTTCGAGGCTTGTAGCGCCTACGGCTCGCACCCTGGATCCCGGCCTCTCTCATCAACCGGCCGACGCGTTTGCCTCCAACCCGCTCGCCGGCTTGCTGGAGCTCGGCATGGATGCGCGGCCGCCCGTAGACCCTCCGGTTCTCTTCGAAGATCGCCTCGATTCGCCTGCGAAGCTCTCTGTCGCGCCGCGCCCTGGCCGAGGGAGGGCGCTTCAGCCAGGCGTAGTAGCCGCTGGGGGAGAGACCCAGAACACTGCACAGCACACGCACGGGGTGGTCCGCCTGATTCGTCTTCACGAACTCGAACCCCGATCGGGGATCGAGTTGCTCTCCCGAGCAAACCAGGCGGCGGCTTTTTTTAGGATCTCCTGCTCCATGCGCAGCTGCTTGTTCTCTCGACGCAGCCGTCGGAGCTCCTCTCGCTCCTCCGTCGTTAGTCCGTCGCTGCGACGTCCTTCGTCCAGGTCAGCCTGCTTGACCCAATTGCGTATCGCTCCTGCTGAGGGCTCGAACTCCCGGGCCAACGCTTCCACAGACCGGCCCGATCGGACCAGCTCGACCATCTGCCGCCGAAACTCCGGCGGGTACGCCGCATGCGTCCTTGGCATCGTGGACTCCTCCTTTCTCCCTCACCCTTGAGGGGTCCACTAAACCGGGTCAACTCCAGGGACTTGCAGGTAGCCGCCCTGACGATTGGATCCGTCTTATCGTCAACCGCTACAACCCCTCGCTTCCGATAACTGTGGGCGAAGTGGAGCGGACGCTGGGGATGAAGGTCTACTGGACCCTAAGGAACGACTATCGCGCAGTGATCGACTCGATCAACGAAGGCCGCCCGGCGGTTCTAGCTAGGAAGTCTGCCTACGCACAGAACGTTCAGGCCATGGCTGCCGACATCACCGGCGTGGGAGCTGACCAGAAGCCGAAGTCCCGGATTTTGGGGAAGTTCTTCGCCGGTGCCGGGAAGTGAACAACGCCAACCTGAACGAATGACCAGCTCTTCGGCGTCCGGGAGACCCCGCGTCGGAAAGGCAGAGGACCCATGAGTGATCTGAAAACGAAATCCGGAGGTACCCCCGACACGGGGGAAACGACCACGAACAACGATTCAGACCGTACCTCCTGGGACACCGCGGAACCGAGCACACCTGCGATCAAGCCGATGGACCATGAGGCGACCCTTCCGGCCACGATGGATTCCGAACCTCAGATCGCGGTAGATACGCAGTACTCTGCCGAGTTCCAGGAGCTTAAGACCTCGCTTCACCGCAAGCTCCTCGAGCGGTTGAACCTGAGCTCACTCGGTGAGCGGGACCGCGGAGAAGCGGAGGATGAGGTCGCGAAGCTGGTCCGACACATGATCGCGCAGGAGAGCACTCCTCTAAACATGGAGGAGCGCGAGAAGGTTGTGGAGCATCTCGTCTACGAGATCTTCGGCCTCGGACCGCTGGAGCCTCTTTTGAAGGACCCGTCGATCTCGGATATCCTCGTGAACGGGAGCGAAAACGTCTTCATCGAGCGGAATGGCCGACTCGAGAGCACGCCCGTGTCGTTCAAAAACAACCAGCACCTCCTTCAGGTAATCGATCGAATCGTATCTGCGGTCGGCCGCCGGATAGACGAGTCGTCACCCATGGTCGATGCACGTTTGAAGGACGGTTCGCGGGTGAATGCAATCATTCCCCCTTTGGCACTGGACGGTCCGAGCGTCTCGATCCGAAAGTTCCGCCGGGACGTACTGTCGGCAGAAGATCTGCTTCGCAACGGATCACTGAATCAACCGATCCTGGATTTCATCGCGGCAGCGGTGAGGGCGCGACTGAACATCTTGATCTCAGGAGGGACCGGTTCCGGTAAGACCACGTTCCTAAACATGCTTTCGGAGAACATCCCACATAGCGAGCGGATCGTCACCATCGAAGACTCGGCCGAGCTTCAACTGCGACAGCCACACGTTGTTCGACTCGAGACGAGACCGCCAAACATCGAGGGGTCGGGCGCTGTGGGCCAGCGACAGCTGGTCATCAACGCGCTTCGGATGCGCCCCGACCGCATCATCGTGGGTGAGGTTCGTGGGGCCGAGGCTCTGGACATGCTCCAGGCCATGAATACGGGCCACGATGGATCCCTGACTACGCTTCACGCAAACGCCCCTCGGGACGCCTTGGGCCGATTGGACACGATGGTCCAGATGGCCGGGATCGCGATCGGGGAAGCAGCGATGCGTCGTCAGATTGCCTCCGCCATTGACGTCGTCGTTCACCTGGCACGCTTGTCGGATGGATGTCGGCGCGTGATGAGTGTGGCGGAAATCGTGGGGATGGAGGGCGAGGTCATCACTATGCAGGACCTCTTCCTATTCGAGCGTAAGGGTATTCTGGAGGACGGCACTGTGGACGGGGCGTTCCGGGCGACCGGGATCCGTCCGAAGGCTGCCGAACAGCTACAGGCGGCGGGAATCAGCCTGGAAGAGACCCTCTTTGCGAACTACCAACCCAGGTCACGGTAGGAGATCGCGAAGTGTTTGACTTTCTAACCTCGGTAACTGTGTTGCCCACCATGGCGATGTTGGCGGTGGTGGCGTTGCTCACCCTATCGGTAACGCTCCTCTGGGAGGGAGTGAGGCGGTTCTTGCGAAGCCTCGCCGCCGCGCGTGCCCTTCGAGCTGTCGCCCAACACGACCAGGAAGCTCGGGGGTTGAAGCGGGGCGAGCCCCATTCCAGCATCCTCCAGGAAGACCCGGACGCTTCGCTCCCCGAGTGGCTGGAGCCGATCTTACTTCGGCTCCCCCACAGGGAGGATCTGCAACGCATCTTGGATCGAGCTGCAAGCAGCTGGAGCGTGGGTACCGTCATGCTGCTTTCCATCGGACTCGCCATGGCCTTCGGGCTCTTTAGCTCGATCTTCGCACAGGGTCCGCTCATCCCACTTCTCGCTGGCGTGTTCGGGGCGTATATGCCGATCGCATTCCTGAAGCTCAAGGCCAGTCGCCGAATCAAAGCCTTCGAGGAGAACTTCGGCGAGGCCATCGACCTGCTGGCGCGCGCTGCGTGCGCCGGGCACTCCCTTCCGACGGGGCTCGAAGTGGTCGGCGAGGAAGCCGAGGAGCCGGTAGCGGGGGAGTTCCGCCAGGTCTATGAGGAGCAGCGCTTCGGACTACCGATGCAGGATGCGCTGCTCGGCCTAGGAGACCGAATCGATTTAATCGACGTGCGCATCTTCGTGACGGCGGTCCTGATCCAGCGAGAATCGGGCGGTAACCTGGCGGAGAATCTGGACAGTCTGTCGCAGGTCATTCGCGGTCGCTTTCGGTTCAAGCGGAACGTGAGGACCAAGACTGCGCACGGACGAATGACGGGAACGGTCGTCGCGCTGGCGCCATTTGTCGCGGGGTTCGGGATGTACAGTTCCAACCCAGATTACATGTCCCCGCTAATCGAGGAGCCACTCGGCCGCATCATGCTGGTCGTAGGCGCCATCATGATGATGATCGGATTCTTCGTGATTCGTCGCCTCACGGATATCAAGGTCTAGAGTGCCTTAACCCGGAGAGAGCTGAAGAACCATGATTTGGGCCGTCGTCCTTCTGATCGCTGCTGCCGTCTCCATGCTGGTGATGGGAGTGGCTGGTGTCGTCACCGATCCAGAAACCAAGCTGGTGCGTCGCCGACTCGAGGCAGCTCCGGGTCTAGGTATCCGCATGAGCGAGCTTCGCGAGCGCCGCCGGAGACGGCGGTCCCGGGAGTCACTTGAGGCCTTCCTCGAGGCTTTCGGGGCGCGCGTCAGCCGAGACAAAGATCGGGTCCATCTGAAGGACATGCTGCTTCACGCCGGATATCGACGGCGTTCAGCGGGGATGATCTTCATGGGGACCCGGGTCGCGCTCGCGTGCCTTCTCGGCCTATTGGCGGTTTGTTCTCGCGACATTCACTGACATCACCGCCCAGCAGCGGCTCCTGCTCGTGGCCGGACTGGCCCTCCTGGGGTGGATGATCCCCTTCATCCTAGTGCGCCGACAGGTCCGCGAGCGAAAGGACGATTTGCAGCGATCGCTGCCCGACGCGTTGGATCTCATGGTCGTTTGCGTCGAGGCCGGCCTAGGGCTCAATCAGGCTCTCGTTCGCGTGGGAGAGGAGATGAATCGGGTGAGTCGAGCCCTGGCTGACGAGCTCACGCTCGTGACCCTCGAGATCCGAGCTGGGACTCCACGAGAGGATGCCCTTCGCAATCTCGGGCACCGGACGGGTGTGCCCGACATCCGCGCGTTGGGCTCGCCGACGGATACTGGACGAGACTCAGGGGCCTCCTCGGGCGACCGGAGCCCGGAGTGGGAGAGGGATTGCTGATTACGCCTAGTAGCGGCGTACACATGTACGGAATGAAATATGCGCTGGACGTACTTCTCTTCGACGCGGAGGGGCGGGTCGTCGCGCTGTATCCTGGGCTGGCGCCCGGCAAGAGGACCAAGGTGCATCGAGGTGCACGGTTTGCCCTCGAGGTTCCGGTCGGTGTGATCGAAAGAAGCGAAACGGAAGAGGGCGACGTTCTGGAATGGTATCACCTAGGCGACTGCGGTGACCGCGAACGATCGCTGTACGCTCATTCATAAGCGGGGCTGAAACGAAATGCAGACTGAAACCATCAAAGAGGCCTATAGAGAGGCTGCGACAGAGGACATCGCGGGTAGGCCCCAGGCACCCCCGACGCCTGAGACTCTCGAAGACACTGGGCTCAAGCCTGCTTACGTCTCTGACCTGATGCTCAAGACCCTCTACACGTTTGGAGCCCAATCTGGAGAGCTGCTTTCTCAAAGGATCCTCCTTCCATATTCGTTGCTGGATGATGAGTTACTGCATCTTCAGCAGCGGAGAATGCTCGAGGTCAGAGGGACTGAGGGGCATGGACGCAGATCGTACGTCTTCGAACTGACCGGGGAGGGTCGGACGCGGGCGCGAGAAGTCATGGAGTCGAACGCCTACGTTGGCCCCGCCCCAGTGACCACTGAGACCTACCGATGGTGGGTCGCGAATCAAAGTGTTCGAATGGATCCGATCCCGAGGGATCGGATCCATGCCGGACTGTCCCACCTGGTGCTGGACGAGAAGTTCATCGATCGGCTTGGCCCCGGGATCAACTCTGGGAAGTCGGTCTTCCTTTACGGCCATCCGGGAAACGGAAAGACCGAGATCGCCTTCTCGATTGCCGACATCATGGGGACCAACGTCTTTATCCCGCATTCCGTCGAGATGGAGGGCCAGGTCCTACGCGTCTATGACCCGCACGTTCATATACTTGCGGACCCGGTCCCGGAGGACGGTGACATCGGAATTGATCCTACCTTGCTTCGTGAGGTTCCTGCGCACGATCCACGGTTTGTCTATGTGCGTCGGCCCGCGGTAATCGTCGGAGGTGAGCTGACCCTCGACGAGCTGGACCCGCAGCGAAGCGGTCAGGTCGGAGTCTACAGCTCCCCCCCGCAGATGAAGTCGAACGGCGGGGTATTCGTCATCGACGACTTCGGCAGACAGAGGGTTCGTCCGCGAGATCTGCTGAACCGGTGGATGATTCCACTAGATCGAGGCACTGACTATCTAAGGCTTCCGACCGGTCACAAGCTGGAGGTCCCGTTCGACTGCCTGATCTTATTCGCGACCAACCTGAATCCATCGGATCTGGTCGAGGAGGCCTTCCTCCGCAGGATCCGGTACAAGATCCACATGCCGAATCCCGACCGGAAGCAGTTTGCGGAGATTTTCCGACGGGTCTGTGCGAAGCGGGGAATCGAGTTCGACGAAGCAGCTATCGACCTCATCTTCCACGACTTTTACGGCAAGCTGGACATCTCCCCCCGATCGTGCCATCCGGGCGACCTGATTGCAGACCTCTGCGATCATGCCCGGTATCTGGGCAAGGAGCCAAAGCTGTCGACCGACCTCCTCATGCACGCGTGTCTTTCCTACTTCATCGACATGCCGAAGCTCACGGAGGTCAAGTACGACGACGTAACGGAGCTTGTCGATGAAGGATGACGCCAAGACGGAGGAGGCCGGGACCGCCTCCGAGCAGACGAGCTACACGAGCGAATCGGGGAATGGGCGATCCGCCCCCTCCGACTCGAGCTCTGTTGCTTCGACCTCGATCTGGCAGGATCGTCTGGATACTCTCGAGACGGTCGACCTGGAGGCCCGGAAGAGCGAGAGGCCCGCTTCGAGTATGCCGAACCCCAGGAGGCGGTACCCGGGGTCTCCGGCGAGACGGCACTGGAGGTCGAACGACTTCGTGAGGAAGCCCGTGGCATGGCCCGCGCCGATGCCGAGAACGGGGTGCCTGCTCTCCGGGCGAAGGGACCGACCGATTCGGAGCTCGAGCTGAGGAACCGCTGCATTGCGGCGTTCGAGCGCTGGCAGTCTCGTGAGCGTCGGAAGTTGAGCAGTGAGATAGGAGAGCGCGAACAGCGGATCGCAGAGACACTCGGGAAGGCCGAGATGGGTATCGACCGATTCCATCGAATGATCAACGACTTGATTCGGCTGAAGGCTCGATTCGAGATCCGTCGACGAGACGTAAACCGCGAACTGACCTCTGAAGGGGACGAGCGCGGCCGAGGGATCTCTACCCGGATCTACGTCGGCGCCTTGGTGTTTCTGGGGCTGGTCGAGTTCTTCGCGAACGCTCCTGTTTTCGGTTCCCTTCTGCCAAGGGACCCGCTGACGGAGACCCAGATTCGGCTGCTAACAGAAACGGCGACCGGTTGGTTAGCAGGAATGGAGAGGGTCGCAGCCCACATCATCTTCCGTCCCGACGCGGCTCTACTCGCCGCGGGAGTGATCACCTTCCTTTGCGTCCTGGCCCACTTCTTCGGCCATTCGCTGCGAGATCTCGTGATGCAGGGCGAGCGGAAAGAGCGGCGGCACACCATGCATAGCCGGTCGGTGAAGGAGAACGTCGTGCCGATCGTGCTTGCGGCCGTGGGCCTCATTCTAACGTTGGGAGTCCTTTACGAGGCGCGAGTGCAACTCAGAGAGGTCGGACAAGAGCGGTATGTGAACGACATGGCTCAGGTCGAGGAGCTCCGTCGACAGGCGGGTTGGCTAAGGGTCGATGGCGAGATCCTGCAAGCCAACCAGCTGACGAACCAGGCGGATGACATGCAAGCCGCGGCGACCGAGCTCAGGGAATACTCGGCCTCCATGGCACGAATGAATTTCCCGATCATGCTCTTGAACCTGACGCTGGTTCTCTGCGCGATCTCCGCAGCCTACTTTCACCAGAGGGACGCCATACGAGAGCAGTTTAACGACACCCCGTTCGAGGACGAGCGTACCGCCTTCGTGGACCGGGGAGAGGAGTGCGCGCAGGAGACGTCGAAGTGCCTCTCCAACGTCGTGAAGGATCTCCGCTCGTTGAAGACACTCACTGTTCAGGGATTGGCGGATGAGTCGCGTTCTATGGCTCACCAGCTTGAGTCGGTCTTCGCCACTTACCGGACGGAGAATGGCCGGGCGCGCGGCAAGGAATCTCAGGCGATTACGGCCTTCGCCACACCGGCGACCCTCGACGGCGACCTGACGATGTCCGAATCGGAGTCGCAGTCGCTTACCCTGCGGGATCCGGAAGATTACGAGATGGAACGGGCTGAGCTTGCGGGTAGATTCCGCGAGTTGCGGAGTCAGTTCAACGAGGAGGCCACGGCTGCATGGTGACTCCGGGGAGTCGGACACTCTGGCTCCTTGGCGCGCTCTTCGTTTTCCTGGCGAGCGGTGGGTGCCGAGAGCTCGCACAGCCAGGTCAGGCTAGCGACGCCGGAGACCTGACTAGCCGAGATCAGCTCGTGTTCGTCTACGATCGGTCGGTGAGCATTCAGGACCACGAGCTCGAGCACGCTCGAGCGCTGACCAGGGATCGGGTAGGATATCTCGATTACGGTGACCGTGTGGTCGCGATCGAGCTTCTCCAGCAGGCCCTTGATGAAGAACCCACGCGTTGGGCCACCCAGGTACCGGAGCGCGAGTTCCAGAATCAGCTCCTACGGCGGGATTCGATCGCTAAGGAGCGATTCATCCAGGACGTGCGGGACTATATTGTCGCATTCAGTGAACCCGAGAACCGAGAAAGCATCGGGGGAACCGACATCCTTTCCACCCTCCATTTGGTCAGTGCCGAGCTACTGGGCCGTCCAGGATATCAAACGACCTTTGTCCTGTTCTCGGATATGCTCCAAGCGAACCAGGTGATGAACCTGGAAGGCTTGACCCGGATGCCCGCGGATAACTGGATACGCGCCCAGGCTTCGCGGGGGACGCTGCCGGATCTCACCGGACTCTGTGTGGTTCTCGTGGGGGCGCGGGAGGACACCCGGGCATCACAGATCGTAAAGGAGTTCTGGATGGAGTATTTTGTGGTGACCGGAGCTACGCTATTGGATCAGAACTACACCTACCGTCCGGTCCAGATTCCTAGGCGGCCCTGTCCCACGACCGCCTGAGTTGAGCCACAGACCGACGAACGGAACAAGCCGACCCTAGGCTTGCTTGGCTGCCAGCTCCTCTCCCGCCGCATCCCGATCATCGGTAGCGCCCTCGCGCGATTCTTCTTCCGACAGGTCCTCGCTGCCACTCGGCAAGAGGCCCTGGCCCGGCCTACGCCAGGGAATGTCTGTCTCCACGAGCTTGTCGATTCCGGTGACCGTGATCGCGAACTGACCGTTATCCAGTCTCTGGATCCAACCGTTCTCCTTCAGATACCAGATGTGGAACTGCATGTGATGTTCGGGGCAGCCGAGCATCCGCTCCAATTCGTAGGTGCCTAGACCCGGCTCGCTTACATCCTGCCTTCTCGTAGTGTAGAGGAGCGATAGAATACCAATCCGGATCCTACGATCGGCCTCTACGTCATCGCCGGCTGACTCTTGATCCAGGACCTGCCACTGTTTCTCCTGGATTCTCTCGTAGCGGGCATCATAGTGGACTCTCGCCTCGGGATCGGAAAGCACACGGAACGCCTCGACCACGAGGTTGAAACGGTCCGAGTCCCCAGTCTCTTGGTTGTCGGGATGGAAGCGCTTCGCTAAGTGGCGGAACACACGCTCAATCGTGTGCGCGTCCGCACTTGAGTTGACCTGCAGGATCTCGTAGTAATCCGGCTCGTTCTTGTCGGTCATCTAGCCCCTCTTCCGCCCATCACCCCGCAGCAGCGCTCGTCAGCAACTCTCGCAGCCGACGCCGACTTCAGCCGGCCACACCTTCTCGCTCTACGACTGTTCCGCGGCCCTCGAGCGACGCTTGGCGAACAGCCACGAGATCATTCCGGCTGCCGTGAGAAGAAGACCCGTCGAGAAGGCTCCCGTCGCGATGAGCGCCAAGCCCAATAGTGCGACGACGACGCCGCCCCAGCTGAGTACCATCTTGAAGCGAGGTGCTTTGGTTGTAGTCTCGGACATTCCAGCATCCTCCAGTTTAGTCCAGTTCTCGAGCTGCCGCTACGGCCCTAGAAACGCATTCCGGCCGTGATCGGCTTCGATTTCCCGCCGGAGCGGGATGTTTGCACGGTCCGTGCCACAACCGTGCCCACGGAGAACATGTCCAGAGTTGAGATTGGCAAGCGACCCCTGCGAGTGCTGTGGGTTGCTGACTCCATGAAGACGGCCATGGAAGACGCGCAGATGGGCGCGTTCATGAAGGCGGCCGACCGCTCCCGGCTTTCCCTCGACCTCCTTGTCCTGAGCCCGGGGGTGGACCGCCTGTTCCGAACCGAACTCGAGGCTCGGGGAGGATCGGTAAACGCCGCGAACGCCCTGAGCCGAGCGGACCTGGGGGCTCTGTTCCGGGTCCTCCGTTCGGTTAAGGAGGGAAGGTATGACCTGATTCACGCCCATACCTCGTGGGCGTCTCTTTGGGGGACGCTTGTAGGGCGACTCCTACGTGTGCCGGTGGTGGCCACCCTCTACGATACTCGGGTCGACAGGTCACGGAATGTTGACGTACGGAAGGAAGAGCAGAGGGCCATTCGGGCCCTGCGGCGATGGGCGGCCCGAGTGATTGCGCTCTCAGGTGCGCAGTGGGACCGGTACATCCAAGAGGGGGCTTTCAGCCGAGCTTTCCTCGAGGTCATCAACCAAGGAGTCGACGCCGACGAATTGCCACGAGAGGAGGAGGCCGCGGCCTGCAAGATTTGGTTACGGGGACACGCGGGCTTCCCAGCTGGCGGTCCGATAGTGGCGACTGTAGCGGATCTGGATGACTGGGAAAGTGGGGTGGACGTGTTACTTTGGGCGCTCCCGACGATCATCAAAGCTCACCCCCAGGCGCGATTCGTAGTCGTCGGGGAGGGAGAGCACAGGGAGGAGCTCCAGCGGCGCGTACGTGTACGGGGCCTCAACAAGCTCGTTTCCTGGCACAACTCAGAGGACGATATCCAGCGGATCTTGTTAGGAAGCGATCTGTTTATCCACCCGAGCCTGAGAGATCCGTTTCCCATCGCCGCCCTAAAGGCGATGGCTGCGGGGCGGCCAGTGGTAGGGACTCGGGTGGGGGGGGTTCCCGAGATCATCGGGACAGCCGGTCGACTCGTTCCGCGATCTAATGCCGATGCGTTAGCGCAAGCCGTCGTCGAGCTTCTGGAGGATCCCCACCGGCTGTCGGTCATGGGCCAAGCCGCTTCCAACCGTGCTCGAAACCTCTTCCCGGTTTCGGGATGGGTCAGCCGAATCGAGCGGATGTACCGCGACGTGCTCGATGAAGCGGGCGCTGGCAGGACCTCTCGTCCGAAGAGCTACGCTCGCCTCGACGTGGAGCTACTCGGGTTGCACCGGGTCGGGAATGGAACGGCTCTCGACGAAGACCCCTTCGGGTACCGGTCGCCCAAGTCCGTTAGATTGCCACGACAGTTCACGAACGTCTCCCCGAAAAGAAGCTGCACCCGTGTTCTTGCGACTCGGTTGTCTGTTTGTACTCGTCCCGCTTGTGGAGCTCGGCCTCCTAATCTGGCTGGGGAGGTGGGTTGGTCTCTGGCCTACTCTTTCCTTGGTAGCCGGGACCGGTATTCTGGGCGCCGCTCTCGCCCATAGGGAAGGCGCCCGGGCCCTCATCGCGGTTCAGAAAGAACTTGTCCAAGGCCGCATCCCCGCCCAATCCCTACTATCGGGTGCGGCTGTACTCGTGGGCGGGGCCTTTCTGTTGACGCCAGGGGTTCTTACCGATCTTGCGGGCTTCTCTCTCCTTTTTTCGCCCACCCGGGAACTCGCGTTTCGCTGGGTTCAGAGGAGGATGAAGAACTCTCTCGCCCAGGGGACTCTGCGGATGTCCTGGTGGAGCGTGGGTGGATCTGGGCCAGCAGAGAGGACCTCTTCGAGCGGGGAAGCTAGGGGCCGACCCACCCATGGACGCGACGTGAGCTTTCCGTTTGAATTCGGGACCCAATCTCAAGATGTTGATGAAGGGGAGGGCGAGAATCGTCCGCCGAAACCCGGAGAGATCATTCAGGATTGAGGTGGTGTCGGACTCGAATCGACGGAGAGCGCGATGACCGACCCCGTAGCATTTCTTGAGCGCCTTCTGGAAGAGCCCGGCCCCTCGGGCTTCGAATCCAGGCCCGCGAGAGTGTGGCGCTCGGAAGCGGCAGCCTTCGCCGACCAGGTGTGGGCGGATGTACATGGAAACTCCTTTGCAGCATTAGGATCCGATCACCGTCCACGGGTAATGCTGGCAGGCCATGTAGACGAGATCGGGCTCCAGGTTACTCATGTAGACGAAGACGGGTTTCTCTACGTAGACGGAATCGGTGGATGGGATCCACAAGTCCTCGTCGGGCAGCGAGTCCGCGTGCTGGGTAAGGACGGGGACGTGCTCGGAGTGGTCGGAAAAAAGCCGATACATCTGCTCAAGCCCGAGGACCGAAAAAAGGTTACCGAGATCCGGGACGTTTGGGTGGACCTGGGGGCTTCATCGGCGGAAGAGGTTGGGGATTTGGGGGTCCGCGTCGGGGATGCGCTTGTGCTGGCACCCGATTTTCTGCGTCTCGCTGGTGATCGCGTCGCATCGAGAGCGATCGACAACCGAGTCGGGGCATACGTAGTTCTGGAGGCATTGCGTCTCTTGTCCGAGGATTCGGCTCCTCACGCAGGAGCTGTCGCGGTCGCCACGGTTCAGGAAGAGATCGGTTACTCGGGCGGCGGGGCGCGTAGCTCCGCATTCGCGTTGGATCCTGACGTCGCGCTGGTCGTAGACGTCACCTTCTCGACCGATGTTCCCGATGCCAACAAGAAGGAGTTGGGCGAACACGAGATCGGGGGAGGACCTGTGCTCAGCCGCGGATCCTCCATGCATCCGTTGGTCTTCGAGCGCTTGGCGGAGGTGGCTGAGGCGGCGGAGATTCCCTACTCCGTGCAGGCCGCTCCCCGGGCGAGTCGCACCGATGCGGATGGGATCTTTCTCGTCCGGTCGGGCGTCCCGACCGGGCTGATCTCGATTCCGAACCGGTACATGCACTCGCCGAACGAGGTGGTGTCGATCGAGGATCTGATTAGGGCAGCGCAACTCCTGGCTGCGTTCGTCCGGAGCCTTGAGGCGGAGAGTAGCTTCGTCCAGAACTAGGGGAGCTCTCCATCGCGACCGACCAGAGGAAAACGACACATAACCAGAGAAAGTCGGCGAGCACTAGATGGAGGAGCCGCAGACTCGTCGGATGTAGCAGGAGTATCGTTAGTGGTCCCAGCACCAGCTGAGCTCCCGCGAAGAAGGTCATCGCGGTACCGAGCCTACGCTCCACCCCCTCCTTAGCCGACCTCATTAGGCCGGCTATCGTCCGAGCTAGCAGCGCGGCAGCCACCACCGCCACAAAGGGGTGCACCGTTCTCAGATAGATCAGCAGGTGCTCGGGGTCGATGTACTGGCCGATCCCGTCCCCCAAACTCTCAGCCGGGAAGGCCGTGCCGGCCAAGCCTGTCCAGGATCCCGTAGCTGCAAGCACGAGCAGAGCGGCCAGGACCGGTAGAAAGGTCCGAGCCGCCCGATGCCGAAGCCAACCTATCTGATCCACGCCCCGTACGGCCCACCACGCCGTTAGGCCGAGAGCCGCGATCAGGAGGAAGGTGTTGGTCACGTGGAAGGGCCGGATGAGGATACGGGCCGTCGAGATGTCTCCAGCGACCCATCCGAAGACAACGAGGAGGGCTCCAAAAAGTGATTCCGTGAGCGTGAGGATGAACGAGGCGGTGGCGGCACCTCGGACGGCGTGCCCCTTGGCGTACTCGCGCATCGCCCATACCGCCATCAGACAGACCAGAGCGAGAGCGCCTCCCGATGACAGTCTGTGGGTGTACTCGACCCAGGTCGGGAACTGCGCCGAAGCCGGGACGATCGCCCCATCACAGAGCGGCCAGTCAGTCCCACAGCCTTCGCCGGACTCCGAGATTCGCAGGAAGTAACCCCACCCGATCACGGCTAAGGAGTAGGCCAGAACTCCCCACGCAAAGACTGGAAATCGCCTCTCCCACATTACGCACCCAGACGTAGAACGGTAGATAGCGAAGGGCAATTGGAACGCCACTGCCGCGCGTTGACTCGTTTATCCGCCGACGGTTAAACTAACCACTCCTTAACGACGGAGGCGACGAATACGGCCTCCCGGAAAGCCGGTGCGAGATCTCGAGCGCTGGGATCCCCGTCTGGTCACTATACCTCATCCAACATCAGGGACTACATGTCGGACGCGCCAGAGCTGGTCAACGATCTTCAGGAAATGCGGGACGACGGTTTTCTCTCCGACGCCTTGCTGCGCCACGCAGTCAAGACAATCGAGGGTTGGGACGAGCGTTTTCACTGGGTTGGGGCCTTTCTTCTACGAGACGGTGGGGAAGAGATGTGGCTTCACAACTACGTTGGCGAGCCGGCGCAGTACGCGGAGGTCTCGCTGGCAAGCGGCGTACATGGGACAGCGGTCGCTCAGGCAGTGAACCAGAACGTTCCGGACGTTACCGCGCTTGACGACTTTACTCCATGCGGGCCTGACATCCGCTCTAAGCTCGTTGTCTTGATACGGGCAGGTGACGATGTCTTCGGCGAGATCGACCTGGAAAGCGAGGATGAATCAGCTTTCACGGACGAGGATGAGGCCGCTGTCCAGGCGGTTTCGGACAAACTCGCTGAGCAAATCATATCGCAACGCCGCTAACCCCTTGGTTGAGAGCCCGCCGAATCATCGGGCTGATGTGCCTCCCTAGACTGGTCAGCGCCCGGATTCAATGCCGATCGTCACTTCACCTCCCATGGTCAACCCGCTTCTAGTCCGGCGCCTCCGCGCCGTGGTGGGGGAGGATGGGGTCATCGTTGATCCGGACCGGCTCCTCGTCTATGAGTCCGACGGGCTCACCCAATACCGATACGCACCTGAAGGGGTCGTGCTTCCTTCGAACACCCAAGAGGTGAGCGACGTTCTCCGGATCTTGCACGAAGAGGGGAGGACTTTCGTGGCGCGAGGCGCCGGGACCGGGCTGAGTGGGGGGGCCCTCCCGGTGGATGGCGCCCTGGTCGTTGGGACGGCTCGTATGAACAGGATCCTCGAGCTGGACCCCGCGAATCGGCGCGCCAGGGTGCAGCCCGGGGTCATCAACGCACACCTGACCCAGGCCACCCTGCCCCATGGGCTGATCTACGCACCTGACCCGTCCTCCCAATCTGCCTGTACCCTCGGGGGGAATATCGCCGAGAACTCGGGGGGCCCTCACTGCCTCAAGTACGGGGTGACAACGCGCTATGTGACGGGCCTCACTGTGGTGCTTCCGGACGGTGAGGTCATCGAGTTGGGCGGTCTCGAGAGTGGGGACGAATCCCCGGATCTCGTCGGATTGTTCGTCGGATCGGAGGGGTGCTTCGGGATCGCCACCGAGATCGAAGTCGGCCTCATCCCTCGGCCCGAGGGGGTGCGCACCTTGCTGGGAATCTTCCGTTCCATCGAAGACGCGGGCCGGGCGGTCTCAGACATCATGGCTCGCGGGATGCTCCCCGCCGCGCTCGAGATCGTGGATTCCGAGACCATCAGGGCAGTGGAGGCTTCAGTTTTCGCCGCAGGATACCCCGTGGATGCCGGCGCGGCGCTAGTGGTCGAGTTCGACGGAGTCGAAGACGGGTTAGACACCGAGGTCGAGCAGGCCGTCGCGTGTTGCGAGGCTGCCGGCGCTCGTGAGGTTCGGACTGCGGAAGACGATGAGGAGCGAGCCGCACTTTGGGCGGGGCGCAAGAAGGCGTTCGGTGCAATGGGACGACTGGCCCCCGATCTCTTGGTTCAGGATGCTACTGTGCCGCGGACGCGCCTGCCCGAGGTGCTGGGGAGGATCGGGGAGATCGGGGAGCGATACGGGCTTCTGGTGGCCAACGTATTCCACGCTGGGGATGGCAACCTCCACCCGAATCTTCTCTTCGACAGGCGAGATCCCGAGGCGGTCAGACTGGTTGATGCTGCATCTAAGGAGATCATGGCAGTGTGTATTGAAGCCGGAGGGACGATCACCGGTGAGCATGGCGTGGGTCTGGACAAGCGGCAGTTCATGCCCCTGGTCTGCTCGACTGAAGTGCTCGAGGCGATGGGTAGTGTGAAGAAGGCGTTCGATCCCTGGGGTCGGTGCAATCCGGGGAAGGTACTCCCAGAACCTCCCTTCCACCCAGCTCGAGCCGAGCTGTGACACCGCACCTGGTCGGGAGCGACCCATCGGGAGTCCGCGACCGGGTTTCTGCCGTTATCGGGCCGGAAGGCGTTTTTTTGGAGGAGGGAACGACTATCGCCGCACCAGCCTCCAACGCTGAGACCGCAGAGCTTCTGCGCGTGGCCAGTGAAGAGGGATGGCGCGTCCTGCCTCGGGGGGCCGGCCTCGGGCCAGATCTCTCGTATTCCGGGGCCGTACGCAGCGACACGGCCGACGGTGCGATCCCGCTTCCAGATCTGATCGTTTCATCGACGGAGATGACTGGGCTCATTGATCACGAGCCGGCCGACCTGAACGTGTGTGTTCGGGCGGGAATGAGGCTGAAAGCACTTCAGTCCTCTATAGCCGGCGAGCGGCAGTGGCTGGCTCTAGACCCGCCGGGAGGAGGCGACATCTCTCTTGGAGGAGTCGTGTCCACCGGTCTCTCCGGACCCCTCCGAGCACAGTATGGGCGTCCCCGCGACCACCTATTGGGCCTAACCCTCGTGGATGGCAGGGGTCGCGTACTGCGCCTGGGCGGAAGAGTCGTGAAGAATGTGGCGGGGTTCGACCTGGTGCGCTTGGCGGCGGGAAGCCAAGGTGCTCTCGGAATGATCACTGAGATCACCTTTCGCCTCCATCCTCGGCCCGAAGAGGACCGGACCCTAATCTGGCAAAGGGAGGACTTGACCTCGGGATGGAAGCTGGGCCGGAATCTGGCGGGTCTTCCGATCCCTCTGGCCGCCGCCGAGCTGCTGGCAGGAGTGTGGCCGTCTCCTCTGGAAAGCGAAGGCGTCCAGGTACTTCTGCGTCTGACCGGATCGGAAAGAGCCGTTCAGGGGATGGTCCACCTGGCGACAGAGACAGCGGGAGAAGCGGATCGCGAGCTGACCGGAGGACCCTCGGTGGCCGCCTCGCAGGCGATCTCGGAGGGAGACGTCGCTGGACCCATCGCTTTTCGGCTCCATTCGCTCCCGGCGAACGGTGGGATCCTTCTCTCCTCCCTTAGCCAGATTCCGCTCGAGCGGCTGGCGCTCCACCTTCTTGGTGGCACCTGCAGAGGGACAATGTCGGGGGGGGGTGGCGCCGCAGAGCTCACGTCGCTAGCGGAGTCGGCCCGAAGTTTGGGTGGGACGTTGAGTGTGACACGGGGCAGGGGCGCGGAGATCGGAGTCGAGGGAAGCACACCCATTCCGTCATCCAAGGCCCGGCTTCGCAGTGAGATCCTGCGGGGGTTCGATCCGTATGGAACCCTTCCGGGCGCCTGGCGCGACGGTTGGCTCGAGTCGACAGCGATCCGGGCATGACGACCGCGTCGACAGAGAGCACGTTCGCGGCCGCCCTCGCAGCCCATGACGACCGCCTATCCAACTGTGTCCACTGCGGTTTCTGCCTTCCGGCGTGCCCAACCTACGTTCGTCTGAGCGATGAGGCGGACTCCCCTCGCGGTCGATTGCATCTGATGAGAGCTGTGGCCGAAGGCAGGCTAGACGCTGGCTCGGACGCCTTCCAGACGCACATCGATCGATGCCTGGGGTGCCGAGCTTGTGAGACCGTATGTCCCTCGGGAGTGGAGTACGGCTTCCTCTTGGAGCGGGCGCGCGAGGTGGCCGGCGGCGCTCGCCGCGGCACTCTCGCGGCCAGGGCTCTGCTCGCGATGATTGCTTCTCCCTTCTGGCTTTGGATTTCGATGGGATCAGGCAGGATCCTGAGGTGGACGGGAATGCCGACGCTCTTTGTGAGATGGGCACCTCCGTGGCGGTGGCTCCGCATGCCCCGCATCGCAATGGCGATGCTGGACGCATCTCAACCTTGGAAGCGACCCGCCTCCGGCCTGCCCTCCGATCGCTCGCGCGCCGGTATTGAGGAGCAGCGCTCCTCGCAAGACCAGCGGCACCACCGCGGTCGTGTCGGTATCCTTCTCGGATGCGTACAGCGCCAGCTGTTCCATAGAGTGAACGCCGCCACCGCACGAGTTCTGAATGCAAACGGCTGGGATGTCATAGGTGTGGCGGAGCAAGGCTGCTGCGGCGCGCTACACGCGCATGGTGGCCAGCTTTCCAGATCCAGGGCAATGGCGCTCCGGAATATCCAGGCGTTCCGAACCGCGGAGGTGGATTGGATCGCGGTGAACGCTGCTGGATGTGGAGCGACTATGAGGGAGTATCACCATTTGATGGAAGGTGCAGATTCGCAAACGATGGATGATGCTCATTGGTTTTCCGAGCGCGTCCGCGACATCTCAGAAGTGCTGACATCGGAGGATCTGGTAACAGGCGGCATCCTTTCCGCGAGGGTAGCGTACGATCCTCCATGCCACCTGCTCCATGGCCAGCGCGTCGCGTCCCCTCCTGTCGAACTTCTTGAGTCGATCTCTGGACTCGAGTGCGTTCAGGTCCCCAAGGGAGAGGAGTGCTGCGGCGGAGCCGGGATCTATGGAGTCACCCATCCCGATCTTGGGGGCCGGATCGGAGAAGACAAGGTGGATGCGGTTCTAAGTACGGATGCGGAGGTTCTCGCAACCGGGAATCCAGGGTGCGCAATGCAGATCGGAGCAGGCCTTCGGATGCGGGCATCCTCGGTTCAAGTCGCCCATCCGATCGAGCTGCTCGACGAAAGCTACCGCAGGGGAGGCTTGTACGCCTAGCACCAAGGCATCCAGTGCCGTGGGACATCCGACCGGACAGCCGAGACGCATTCTGGAGGCTATCCGGTCCAGACGAGACGACTGGGTCGACTATCTGAAGGCGCTGGCGTCCATGGAGACTCCAACTTCGGATTCTAGCTCACAGAGGCCCATCCAGGAGTTTCTTTCTGAGAGCCTGCGCGAGCTCGAGTACAAGGTGCGCCGAATCCGTGGATCCTCTAGCGGTGGATTGATAATGGGGACTCCCTATCGCCGCGCCCGCGGCTGTTTCCAAATGGTGCTGGGACACACGGACACCGTCTGGCCGACGGGTACGCTACGGACCATGCCGGTGGAGGTCACGGAATCCATCCTCAGTGGCCCCGGCGTGTTTGACATGAAGGCGGGGCTAGCCAATGCGGTTTTCGCGCTCAGCGTTTTGAGAGACTCGAGGCTGGAGCCGGAGTTGACTCCCGTCGTCCTGTTTAACTCCGACGAGGAAACCGGAAGCAGCGAATCGACTCGGCACATCCGGCGCGTGAGTCGCCGGGCGTCGCGCGTCTTCGTTCTCGAACCCGCTCTCGGGGTGGAGGGACGGATCAAGACAGCGAGGAAGGGGACGGGTCGCTTCAGGATCCAGATCTCCGGGCGAGCCGCGCATGCTGGGCTGGACCCGGAGCAAGGAGCCAGCGCTATCCAGGAGCTCGCCTTTCTGGTCCAGAGTCTCCACGCGTTGACCGACGTCGAGTCCGGAATCGCGGTGAACGTCGGGGTGGTCCAAGGGGGCGTCCGGACCAACGTGGTAGCTTCCGAGGCACGAGCCGATGTTGACATCCGGGTGCAGTCCGTGGAACAGGGACGCTGGATTGAAGAGCGGATCGGTGGCCTGCAGGCGCGCGTCCCAGGCTGCCGACTCGAGATCAAAGGTGGAATGGATCGACCGCCGCTCCAGCCTACGCCAGGGAATCAACGTCTTTGGAGTGAGGCACAGCGGCTGGGTTCGGAGATGGGGATAGAGTTGGAAGAAGGCCTGGCTGGGGGCGCATCGGACGGTAACACGACGAGCCTCACCACTGCGACGCTCGATGGGCTTGGAGGTGTCGGGGATGGAGCCCATGCCTCTCACGAGCACGTCGCAATAGATCGTTCGTTAGAGCGGTGTGCCCTGTTGGCCTCTCTCCTGTTGTTGCCGGCTCCACTGTCCGCTCCCGTGGAACCTTGATGGGCTACGGACGGTTCGGAAGGGTGAACGAGGGAGTGAGAGATCGATGGAGGATCTAGATGACGGGGAATGAGAAAGGCGGTCCATCTGTTCAGGTGGCCGTTCTGGGCGCGGGCCCCGTAGGTCTCGACGCAGCGCTCGCTGGCCTAGATGCCGGATACCAGGTCAACGTCTATGAGGGGGCGAAGAGCCCTTCGGCGAATGTCAGAGAGTGGGGGCACATTCGGCTCTTCACACCCTGGTCTCTCAATATCTCGCCCCGTATGCGACGTTACGCGACCCGCATGGATCTTTCCCTCGAGGTCGACGATGGGGGTTTCCCGACGGGGCACGAGCTTGCGGACGCGCTGCTGGACCCCCTCTGGAAGAGGGTGTTCTCCGAATCTCATCTGCATCTCGGATCGCGCGTTGTTGCGGTGGGAAGGGAGGGCGTGCTAAAGCATGAGGAAATCGGGGCGCCAGAGCGCGGTCGTCGACCTTTCCGCATCCTCCTCCGAGATCCTGAGGGTCGAGAGTGGGTGGAAGCTGCTGACGTGGTTCTGGATTGCACAGGAAAGTATGGCAATCCCAACACGCTGGGGGATGCGGGCATTCCAGCGCCGGGGGAGCGAGAGCTCGAGGCTCAGATCGAGCGGCGGATTCCGGACTTGGCTAAGGGCGCGAAGGAATGGCTGGGGCGCACGATTCTGCTCGCCGGCGCAGGGCACTCGGCGCAGACTGCCGCGAGGGACCTGGCTGAGCTGGCCTCGGGAAGGCAGGACACCCGGGTGTTGTGGGCCTTCCGGAACCCCTACCCGGATTGGGGAGCGGTGGAGAACGACCCGCTTCCCGAGAGGCAGGAGCTGACGATCTCGGCCGCGAGGCTGGCACGGGGAGAGTCTGCGGTCGTGGAATCGCTTCGAGGCTTCGTGGTCGACGGTCTCTACCGGGACAACGGCCGCATAGGGGTCCGACTCCGACGCCCAGATGGTGGGACCCGGGAGATTCGGGTTGATCGGATCCTCGCTCTCACCGGCGGGGTCGGGGATCACACTCTGTATCGTCAGCTTCAGGTCCATGAGTGCTATGCCACCAGTGGGCCGATGAAGCTAGCCGCTGCCCTGCTCGGATCGGGTGCGGTCGACTGTCTTGCGCAGGAGAGCCACGGGGTGGAAACGCTCAAAAGCCCCGAGCCGAATTTCTTTCTACTAGGGGACAAGTCCTACGGCCGCAACAACACTTTCCTGCTCAGGGTTGGTTGGGACCAGGTAGAGGAAGTCTTCCAGGAGCTCTCTACGGAATCGTGAGGATCTCGGGGCTCGAGCTGATCGAGATCCGGCTTCCGCTCCGAGAGCCATTCGTCTCTAGCTTCGGTTCGCGCTCCGAGCGGTGCATTCTCCTCCTGAGGCTCGAGGGAAGCAAGGGACAGGAGGGGTGGTCGGAATGCGTGGCTGGCGAGGATCCATCGTACTCTTATGAGACGACCGAGACCGCCTGGCACATCCTAAATCGATACATCCTTCCGTCTGTCCTCGGGCCGGAGGTTCTCGGTCCTGAGGACCTTCAAAATGCCACTGCAGCGGTTCGGGGCCATCCGATGGCTAAAGCCGCGATGGAGATGGCAGCTTGGGACCTTCAGGCGAAGGAGCTGGGAGTGCCACTGTGGGAACTCCTGGGTGGCGGCGCAGCCCCGGTGCCGGTAGGTGTAAGCGTGGGTCTACAGCCAGAGGACTCACTTCTCCACAAGGTGGAGGAGTATCTCGCGCGAGGGTACTCGAGGATCAAGCTAAAGATCGAACCCGGTCGGGACGTAGACACCGTGCGAGCGGTGCGTCACAGGTTCCCCGCTGCTCAGCTGAGCGTGGACGCAAATGGCGCATACACGCTAGGCGACGCCTCTCGGCTGAAGGAACTCGATGCCCACGATCTGAGCATGGTGGAGCAGCCGCTGGAGCGAACGGATCTAAGGGGTCATGTGGAGCTACAGGAGATTCTTGACACCCCCATCTGTCTCGACGAGTCCATTCGCTCAGAGGGTGACGCGCGGCTGGCCCTGGAACTCGGTGCCTGTCAGATCGTGACCGTGAAGGCCGGCCCAAGTGGGGGATTGGCGAGTGCCCGGGCAATTCACGACCTCTGCCTCGCTCGGGGAGTGCCAGCATGGTGTGGAGGCATGCTGGAGTCGGGCATTGGGAGGGCGCACAATCTCTGTCTGGCGACCCTCCCCGGGTTCTCTCTGCCAGGAGATATCTCGGAATCGAGGCGATATTGGGACCAGGACGTCGTGACACCAGAGTTCACGCTGGCAGAAGGCCAGATGAAACCCTCTACCAGTCCGGGGATTGGGGTGGCGCCGGACCGAGATCGCATTCGCGGGCTCGCGGTGAGGCACACGGCCTTCGGGCGGCTTGACTTCCCCGTGATGTAGAAGAAGGTTCAGCCGTCCCAGTCGAACTCAGGCGTTCGGGTCTGGAATCGGACTGCCGGAAGTCCGAGCGCCCGGACAAACAGACGCCGAATACCCCGTCCCACGGCACCTCCGACCGCTTCATCCCCCCCTACTGCCGGAGCCAGTTCTCCCTGCAGCCACCGACGCAACTCCTCGAGGTCGGAGAGCGAGAGGGTCTCGATTTCGAGACGGCCCAAGTAGTAGAAAGTCCCCGGCTGCTCCGGTCGGAGTCCGGATGTCACTTCGGATCTCAGGATCTCGGTGGCTTCTTCGGGAGACCCGGCTAACCCGATCGGAGTATCGGCGGTCTCGACTCTGTAGGTACCGCTCAGGGGATCGTACCACACTGTCGCGCGCCATTCCTCTCGGCCCTCCTGGGCGTCGAAGAAGCGATCTCTCCAGAGCTCTGTCAGGACCTGGATGCGGACAGGAAGCCCCGACTCCAGCGACTGCCGGATTCCACCGGTGGCCAGTATGTTTCCGAGCTCGATCCGTATCCCTCCCACAGAATCCGGTGCTGCTAGACGGAGCGGCTCGTCCTCCTGGGCCAGTATCCCCCGAGGGGCGAGGAGGGTGATGGCCAGGAGAGGTCCTGACCATCTCCGCAACATTTGAATGCGGCTCACGGGCACGTCCCGTCAGAACCGCTGCTGTAGCCGAACGAAGAAATTGAGCCCGCGATCCTGTCGGTTTAGCGCGTAGGACCAATACATCCCGACAGGCCCCAGAAACAGGCCCACCCCGGCGTCAGCACGAGTCGGGCTGTCCGACCGATCGATACTGTTTCCCAGTTGCCCCAGATCCCAGCCCTGACCCGCGTCTAAGAACACGGCCCAGACTGGCTGAATGTTGAAGAGGGGCGCCAGTTCTGAGTCCTCCCATTGGTCTGGCAGCGGATTCCGAGAGAAGGGAAGCGACCCCCTGAGCTCTGCCTGAAAGAGGACCGTCCGGTCGCAACCGTATGCTGGGTAAACCGGCTCGATGGCCCGACTGCTGTCACCTTCACCCGTGCGAGCTAGGCGGGTGGAAGCCCGTGCGCTGCAGTCGAGGGAGAATCGATGATGGCCGGGCAGGCTACCCTCTCCTCCGAGCGCCGTCTGTAGCTGCGGCGGGACCGGCATTCGGCTCATGCTTCCCGACGCAAAGGCCCTCAGACTAAGGCGTGATGTTGGACCGACGCGCGCATAGCGCCGGATGTCGATCGTGCCTTTGGTGAAGCGGGGGAGCTCAGCCGACTCGTCGAAAGGATCTGCCTCCGGGTCCCCGTCGGCAGACAACGAAGGGGGCAGGCGTATCGAACCACCTACCTGTTTTTGCACGCTCAGCTCAAGAAGCCAACCATCCGCGGGGAAGGCCGGATCGTCACGAGAGTCCCAACTGAGCCGCGCCTCGACACTCTGGACCTCCCCCTCGGCAACTAGAGGGAGGGGACGCCATGGGTCGTCCGGGTTGCGGACGGTCCAGGGGCTCCTCAGAGGGGCGGTCTGGTGGTCCTCATCCCGGAAGGTCAACAGCAGCTCGAGCGGGAGGCGGCCAGGCCGGAAGGAAGCAAAACTGCTCCATCCGCGGCGTCGGAAATAGTCCCGCATGTCTTCGCGGAGGAAGAAGGTGGCCAGGGACGCCTCAAGACCCGAAACCCCACGGTCCTCGATTGCGACGATCTCGTCATAGGCCGTCGCACCGATCGCCGCTGTTCCTCTGCCACCGATCGCCTGGGTGAGGCCGAATGAGTGTCCCAACCGATCGGTCTCGAGGTTCAGTCCAGAGACGGACCTCCAGATCCCATGTGCCTCCAGGGTAAGAGGGTTTGATCCCGCCGTGCGTACGACCCCGCCGAACCGAACCGGAAGGCCCTCGACCCGGTTATACGCCGGTCCGGCTCGGACCGAGAGGCGCGCCTGACCGAATCCGAGATCGGAGGTCAGAAGTCCTGGGCCCATCCCATCGCCAGCCAGCGCCTCGACTCTGCCACCCTCGACCCGATACCGCAGGGGTCCCGAGTAGACCCTGAGGTCGGCTCCCAGCTGAGCCTCAGCCCCTCCCAGAACCACTCCCCCGACGACCAGGACCTCGCCCCCGACCTGGCTTCCTGAGAGCAGCCGCAGATCCCCGTTTACCACTAGGAGTCTGCCCGTGATCGCCCCGCCCAGCTCGAGGGACCCACCCAGCACCGCCACATCTCCCTCAATCGTGGTGTTGGCCGGGATCCTGGAACCGCCTGCGAACCGCAACGCGTCCGGGGAGTTCAGGAGCTGGAGGGCGGCTGCCTCGACCTCGGCGGGCAAGGGCCCCGCAACCACCGGCACCTGTCCAGAGACCGGCCGGCAGAGTACGAGAAGAGTTGCGAGGCGGAGTACGATGGAGCAGGTCGTGCGAACAGGCACGTCGGCCTCCGGCGCTGTGCCGGGACTAACTCCCGACACGTGAATGGATGCCAGCATCGGCTGTGGAGGGGGTCAGTCGCTATCGCGCAGACCCAACCGCTTCACCCGGCGGTAGAGGTTGGCTCGATCCGTCCGGAGCTTTTTCGCGGCCTCGGTCATGTTACCTCCGGCAGCGTGCAGAGCCCCTTTGATCAGCTCGCCTTCTAGGTGATCCAGACGTTCGGAGAGGGTGCGAGAGTCACCGTCTGAGTAGACGGGAGTAGACCCCGGCCGGCTCGAGAGATTCAGGAACTCAAACACTTCAGCGGGTCCCACAGGAACCCCAGGATTCAGGATCGCAAGACGCTCCATGAAGTTCAGAAGTTCCCTTACGTTCCCGGGCCACGCGTGGCGTGTGAGCGCCTCCATCCCTGCGGGGGAGAGGTGGGGCGGAGCCAGGCCTTGGTCAAGTAGCCGCTGCCCAATGTGGTCAACGAGCAGTGGCAGATCTTCGAGGCGCTCTCGGAGCGGCGGCATTCGCAAGGGCACCACCTCCAGTCGAAAGAGGAGGTCTTCTCTGAACCGGGCTCCGTGAACATCCTCGCGGAGGTCCCGATTGGTTGCAGCGAGTACTCGCACATCCACCTCGATCGGGCCCGCCCCACCGACTCTCTCGACCGTTCCACTCTCGAGGGCGCGTAGGAGCTTCCCCTGCGCCTCGGCACCCAGATCCCCGACCTCGTCCAGAAAGAGGGTCCCCCCGTGCGCGAGCTCGAAACGGCCGCGACGGCGGCCATCGGCACCAGTGAACGCACCCTTCTCGTGCCCGAACATCTCGCTTTCGACAAGCTCCCGAGGAATTGCGGCGCTATTGACTCGAACAAAGGGACCGCCCTCCCGAGGAGAGAGACCATGAATTGCGGCGGCCGCCAGCTCTTTTCCTGTGCCGCTCTCTCCCACGATCAGGACTCTCGCTTCGGTGGGCGCCACCTTCCGGATGGTTTCGCGAACCCGTTCCATTGGACTGCTGGCACCTACCAGGAGTGCCCCGGGACCTCTTTCCTCCTGTAGAACCCTGGAGAGATCGCGGGCCCGACTGACCTCCAGGGCCGCGCGCAGGGTTACGAGCACCGCCTCAGGAGTCAGCGGCTTCTCGAGGAAGTGAAACGCCCCCTCGCGAGTCGCCCTCGCAGCGTCCGAGAGGGTGGCTTCCCCGCTCATCATGATCACGGGAGCGCCTGGGAGCTGCTCTTGGAACCTCGGGAGGCTCTCCAGTCCGGAGGCTCCCGGGAGCGCCAGATCGAGCAGAATGGTTTCAGGGCGATGTTCCTCAAGGAGCCCGAGACCCTGTTCCGCGCTCCCAGCTTCTACGACCGAGTAACCCTCTTCCTCCAGGAGCGCACGCAGCATCCTCCGGAGGTTGGCCTCGTCGTCAACGATGAGAACCTTCATCAGGCCGGAGCCTTTACGCCGGATCGCGTCTCTACCGGGCGGTCCTCATCGTTGTCGCCCCGAACCTCGCCTAGGGCGGTGGGGTCTGCCCTGGATCCCTCTATACAGAGAGGCATTCGGATCAGGAACTGCGCTCCCCCTCCTTCACGGTTCGAAGCCCGGACCTCTCCACCATGGGAGCGCATGACCTGCTGAACCATGGCGAGGCCCAAGCCGGTTCCCTTTCTCTTTAACGTGAACTCGGGCTCCCAGATACGTTCCAGGATATCCTCCGGGATTCCGGTGCCGCGGTCCAGCACCTGGATTTCCACCGTCTCCTCCACCTGAATCAGATCGAGCCGAATCGGCTCTCGATCGACCCCGCTATCAACTCGACGGACTTCTCCCGGTCGGGAGTCGATCGAAGCCTGTGCGACGACGGAGTCCTGGGCGTTTGAGAGCAGGTTTCGGACAACTCGCTCGAGAGCTTCGAGGTGTCCAGTGACAAAGACACGACCCGGGGGCGTGTCGAAACGTATGATCATTCCATCGGCGGAGAGACGACGCACCAGCGAAGAGAGCATCTCCACCAGGTCGATCGAGGACATCGGCCCCTCGGGTGGGCGACCAAACTGTGCGAAGGTTCGCGCCAACCCGTCGAGTCGTTGAATCTCCTCCCGAAGAACCTCTCCGGCCGCTGACACGGATGGGTCCTCAGCTCGAGCGACCCGGTCCGCCGCGATCGCCATCGGTGTGAGGGGATTCTTCAGCTCGTGGGCGATCTTCCGGGCCATTTGGGACCAACTGCGCATACGGGCCTGCTCTAACTCGTTTCGGCGGGCTTCACCGAGCTCCTCCGAAGTGGCTCGAAGGGCCTCGCGGAGTTGCGCGAATTCCTTTATCTCTCCGCCTTCCTTGGAACGGTTCCCAGAAGGAAGGCGCTCGTCCAACGCGAGGGATCGGGTCCATTCGACCAGCTCTTCCACCGGTTCGGAGAAGCCACGTGAGAACCAATTGGCTCCAAGGAGCGCGAGGCCGCCAACGAAGCCCAGAAGAAGCAGTGCGAAGACGGGTAGCAGAACGAGAATCCGCTCTCCCAGGAACGCGTACAGGCGAGAAAACCGAACGGATTCGGCCAGTGCGGCCTGATGTCGCTCAGTCGCGGCGATCAATTCCGGAGAGAGAGAGTCCTGGACTTCGATCTCGTCGAACAGTTCGCGACCGGACCCAGCCACTTCGTCCCACGCGCCTGCGCTGCCGGTCGACACCACGACCTCCCTAAGCACCATGGTACCGGCGATCAGGGTAAGCACCGCGGGGATCACCGAGACGAGGGTGAGAACAACGAATATCCGGGCCCGAAAATTCATGCGGCCGGCGATCTTCATGCGGTCCAGAAGGAGAGGGACGATCGCCCCAGGGTGGTATGCCCGATCAGCGTTCTCGGCGACTTGGAAAAGGTAGAAGCCGGCTCGACTCCCGGGCAAGAAGGACGCGAGTTGCGGTCTCGGGTCTATTGGGGACTGGGCGGTCGTCTGCGGAGACAGTCCGGACAGAAGCGCCATCGGGGGAGGAGGGTATGCCCGCAAACGCATCTTTGGAGACGAGGCCAGCCGCAGTTCGAACACCCGATGCCGAGGCTAGAGACGCTGGCTCCGCACCGCGTGCAGGGGCGCGCTCCTGCCGGGGCCTAACTCAAGACCCGCGCGACTTCGTGAGGTGTGGTGATCCCCTCGGCCACCTTCCGACGGGCGTCATCGGACATTGTTCCCATTCCAGCCTCCTGTGCCCGCCTTCTGATTTCGATCGTGTCGGTCCCCTGAGTGATCGCCTCTCTAACGGCGTCAGTTACCGGGAGGACCTGGAAGATCCCGGTCCTACCGCGATAACCGCGGTAGCATGAGGAACACCCCTCTACGCTTCCTCCGCACTTGTGGCACCGTCGCCGGACGAGTCGCTGGGCGACGATTCCGCTCAACCCGCCCGCTACCAGGTGGGGTTGCACGCCCATCTGCAGGAGCCGAGCGATCCCGGAGGGAGCATCGATGGTATACAGGGTAGACAGAACTAGATGACCGGTGATCGCGGCTGACATTGTGATCTCAGCTGTCTCTCGGTCGCGGATCTCCCCCACCATGATCACGTCCGGGTCCTGCCGAAGCACCGACCTGAGAGCCGAGGGAAAGGTGAGCCCCGACCGGGGGTTCACCTGAACTTGGCTGACCCCCTTCAGACGATACTCGATCGGATCCTCCAGCGTTACAACGTTTAGCTGACTACGATCAAGCTCGCCAAGGGCACCGAAGAGAGTGGAGCTCTTTCCGCTGCCGGTCGGGCCTGTCACGAGAACCACTCCCTGTCCGTCTCGCACCAGTCGGCGAATGCCAAGGAGATCCTCGTGCGAGAATCCCAGCGCCCCCAGGTTGGCCGGCACCGCCCGCGGGTCGAGGACCCGGAGGACAGCCTTCTCCCCGCCAACCACGGGCAAGGTCGACACCCGAATGCTTAGAGTTCGGTCCCGAACAGGGAACGGGAACCCGCCATCCTGCGGGCGGCGTTTGACCGAGATGTCCATGCCGGCCATCACCTTGACTCGCGCCAAGAGGGATGTACGCGCGGTCGCCGGAAGCTCGGTTACTCGGCGGAGAATCCCATCGACGCGTTCGCGAACCACGACCTCGTCGGCGCCCTGCTCGACGTGTAGGTCGCTTGCTCCGCCTTCGATGGCAGTTCGCAGAAGCAGATCCACAAGTCGAACCAGCGGCGCCTGGCCCGCGTCGTCCGAGAACCTCGAAGCCTCGGGTTGATCGCCGCTCGGAGTGATCGGCACGGGCAGCTCGCGTGCGAGAGCCGACACTTCTCCTCTGTAGGCGACACGGAGCCCGTCCCGGATTGCGAATGGTGTCGTCACACCAACGCCTACCCGATGACCGCTCTGAAACTGCAGGTCATCCACCGTCGCCAGGTCGAGCGGGTCCTCCATCGCAACGCGAAGAGTGCGCCCGCGAAGTCGAAGGGGAACAACCCTCCGTTGCCGGGCGAAGGCCCCCCTTACGAGGCGGACGGCCGCCGGATGTGGATTCAGCGGCCCTGCCTCTAGCGGCAACCCGAGCTGCTTCGACAGGGCCCGCGCGATCGTCTCCTCCGGTACGAGACCGACGCGGATCGCGGCCTCACCCAGGCGCTCTCCGGTCTCGCGCTGGATGGCGAGTAGACGCTCCAACCCAGCGGGACGCAGTGCTCCTTCTTCCACCAAGACGGCGCCCGATACCTTGGGAGACATCGTCTCGATCTGGGGGCCTTTGGCGCGTTCAGGCACGCACGGACGATCGGCTCGCGGCTCGGGCGCGGGAATGGCGCTAGGCCCCAGGAGTGGCGTCAATCGGTGCCTAGCGTGCGACCTCTGATAAGATTAGCCCGGATACCTCGGTGAGGTCGCGGGGAAGGGCGAGAGTGTCGGCTCGGGGCCCCAGCGCCAGGCCGAGCGCAGGGTTTCGTGTGTGCCCGGCCCTAATGTCCTCAATGTTGCCATGATCACTAGCAAGCAGCAGCAGTGTGTCACGCGGCAGGTCGCTGAGGACGCCGCCCAGGAAGCGATCCACACGCTCCAGGGCCGCCACGGCTCCCCCCATCCCCCCGCGATGACCGGCGACGTCCGTGTAGTAGTGCGCATACACGGTGAGGTCGGCTTCCCCCTGCAATCCTGCTCAAGTTTGTGCCCGCCTGGCTGGCCGTCACCGCGGGGACGTCGCGGTGACCCAGGTGATGGATCCATCCGTCGTTCACGATCTCGGATGCGATTGCGCGACCTGAGGAAAGAGCCTTGTGCTCGCGGGTCAGGAGGCCGGCCGCGAGCGCCGCGAGCGAGAGAGCTGCCACCCGCTTCGAGTCTCTATTCCCTGGATATCTCGAGGGATAAGCGTTCGCAAAGACGACAGCGGCTCCCTCTCCTACCGCTCGAGAGAGGAAGTTTTCGCGCTCTAGATGGGGCCGCAGACGCACGGGCGGCCAGGGACCAAAGTGCCGCCCAAAGACCTTTGGCGCGTTGACCCCAGTGAGAAGGGCCACCTGGCCAGTCCCACTCTGAGGCGTCCCCTCGACTCCAAGACAAGCGTCTAGCGGGAACACACGCCCGCCACTTCCCGCAGGCTGAGGATCGTGGAGGCTCGGGAGTTGGCCGCCGAGCGCACTCGATAGGGTGGGAAGGACGGCACGAAAAAACGGATTGACTTCGGGTTCCGGCGGACCGATTCCCACGCCATCGAGGAAGACAAAGAGTACGCGCGCCACGAAGACGCTCGGGGCAGGGAGGACTCAGCTCGCGGGACGGAGGTCGATCGTCACCCGCACCGCGAGGTGTCCCACATCCGCTCGCTCGCGGACGGCGTCCCGGAGGCGGGGCTCCATCTTACGGTAAGCGCTCAGGACCCCGGTGCGAAGATCCCCTCTCAGGATCCGCAGCGCATTCGCATCGGGGCGGTTGGTCTTGCTGACTTTGCGCGTCTCCTCAAGACGCGCGGGAAGGATCTCGAACGGACTCAAGCCCACATCATCCGGCCTTTCGTGGTCGAGGTAGGAGACCGTAACGCTCACGTCTCCACGGGCATGATGAGTCGAGATGTCGCCCACCGTCTGAAACCGCTGCGCCAAGCGCCGGATCTCTGGGCCAGAGGCAGTAGTCATATACGCCTTTTCCACCAGGCCAAAAACCCTTCGCACGCGCTCGGAGGGCGTGGCATCGATGTCGGGCAGCTCGGTGCCGAGCTCCCGGGCCGAAGCGTCTCGGGTAAAGTCGTCCCGACCCTCGTCGTCGCGGTTCCTCTCCCGATCGATGTGGTCGAGTATGCGATCGGGATTTGTGCGAAAGCTCATAGGTGGGCTCTCATAAATCGAGTTCAAGGAAACCCAACTTCACTGGACGATAACCTTGGATCACCGAACGGGCCACGGCCGGTTTCTGGATTGCATTCATGCGGTAGGAGCGGCAGGATGGAGCTGCGAGGTCGCTTGCCATGATAGAGCCAGAGATGAACCGAACACATCTTCCCGGAAGGGTGTTTCAGACCCTCGTTTCGCCGGCCCGCGTCATGCGGGATCTCCGCCACGATCCGAGGACGATCGGAGTACTCTTGCTGGGTGGGGCTCTAATCGGGATCGGAAACGCGGCGATTCCTGCGGACATATGGGAACAGGTCATCCGAAACCAGGTGCTCGCCGCGGGTGGGGAGCTCCCAGCCAATCTAGAAACCTCGGCGGAAATCGCGAAATGGGTGGGCACCACTGGGATGGTTATATTCTGGCCGATTCTGGGGATCCTAGTCGCGGCCATCTACAGCTTCGTCTTCATCGTCGGCCTAGGATACGATGGGCGGTATCCACAGTACCTGTCCGTGACCGCGCACGCCCTTATCGTAGCGGCGATCGGTACACTGGCCCTGACGCCGCTCCGGATCCTCACCGGAGACGTGCAACTCACTCTGACGATGGGGGCGTTTCTGCCAATCCTCGAGGACGGGTTTCTAGCGCGCTTCCTTCGCTACCTCGATCTGTTCTACCTTTGGGTTTCTGGACTCATCGGGCTCGGAGCGTCGATCATCGACGGAACGCGTCGGGCTGGTGTCTCGATCGCCTTCGCCCTTGGGACGTCCGTACTGGTGGCCGTCCTGCTAGCTACCCTGATCGCCTGAATCCGCGCTCAGCGACGCCCGAAAATGATCTGGGCCAGCTCTCCAACCGCGATCCCTCGGGCCGCGAACCAACCCTGAGGAACCTCGAGCGCAAAGAGCGCCGAGCGTGCCGGCTGGTGGAGCACCTCGGTCTCGGGCTCCATCTGCTGAATGTCCACAACCACCTGGGACTGATCGAGCCAAGCAATGTCCAAAGGGATCAGCGTGTTTCGCATGTAGAAGGCGTGCGGCAGCTCCTCCTCGAACACAAAGAGCATTCCCTCGCCTGGATCGAGGCTCTCTCGGAACATGAGTCCCTGCTGTCGCGCTGCCTGCGTATCGGCGACTTTAGCCTGTACGGTGTCCGGACGGAAGATCACCCATGCGTATCCGCGCGGAGGCCTAGCGCCGTCGTCGAATCCGGGCATCGAGTCTCCACCGCCGCCTTCGCACGCAACCAGCCCCGAAAGCCCCGCTAGCGCCGATAGGATGGGGACGAGCTTCTTCAAGAGAAAAAGACCTTTCCTGAGAAAGAGTGGGGACTGGTTCTTAGGTCGCACGCCATGGTGGAGGATGCTAACTTCCCCAGTCCATTGCGCAACTGCTGCTTGAGGTGGATCCCATGCTGGATCCGGAACTACTGGAGATCCTCGTCTGCCCAGAGACGAAGGAGTCTGTTCACTTGGCGGACGCCGGTCTACTCAACCGCGTGAACCAAGCCATAGCGCAGGGGCAACTTTCGACGCGCGCTGGAGAGCCCGTCAAGGAGGAGATCGAAGCCGGATTGGTGAGGGAAGACGGCCG
Source organism: Longimicrobiales bacterium (assembly GCA_965197485.1). GTDB lineage: Bacteria > Gemmatimonadota > Gemmatimonadetes > Longimicrobiales > Gaopeijiaceae > JAAXGI01. The sequence goes on along the minus strand of CBDANG010000011.1, from coordinate 34,626 downwards.
AATCCTTTACCCTGTGAGAGATGACATTCCAATAATGCTTATTGACGAAGCGATTCCACTGGAAGCCCTGTCCTAGATCAGACCCGCCGGCGTTTCTTGCGCAAAAAGTCCATCATCACGTACTGCCCCAACGTCATCGTCGAAGTGAAGTAGGCCTTTCCGCGGGCGATCTCCGATACCTTTTCCACGAACCGAACCAGATAGGGGTCACGCGCGAGCATGAACGTGTTGATGAGAATGCCAGCGTTGCGGCAGGAGACCACCTCCCGGTAGCTCCGTCTCAGAATCTCTGGGTCGAGCCCACCCGAATTCGTGTAGATTCTTCCGTCCCCGAGTGTTACCGCCGACGGTTTCCCGTCGGTAACCATGATGATCTGTCGCATCTCCTTATTCTGGGAGAGAAGGATGCGGCGGGCGACCTCGAAGCCCTCCGCGGTGTTCGTATGGAAGGGGCCAACCTGTGCTTGGGCGAGCTGGGAGAGGGGGATCTCTTGCGCCCTGTCGCCGAAGGTGACGATCCGGAGCGAATCTCCAGGGAACTGTGTGCGGATGAGATGCGAGAGGGCCAGGGCCACCCGCTTCGCGGGCGAGAAGCGATCCTCTCCATAGAGAACCATCGAGTGGGAGATGTCCAGCATGAGCACGGTCGCACACGAGGATCGATACTCGGCCTGGTAAACCATCAAATCCTTGTAGTCGAGCTCGAGCGGGATCTGAAGCCCCTCTCTCTGGATAGCGCTGGATAGGGTCGACGGAATGTCGAGGTTGAGCGTGTCTCCGAACTCGTATTGCCGACTGACGCTCCCTGCTTCCACACCGGTGGACAGGTGCGGAGTGTCGTGCGACCCAAAGGAAGATCTTCCCATTGCACCCAGGAGACCACGGAGCGCGCGATACCCGAGAAAGTCCATTCCCTTCTGAGTGAGGGAGAAGTCCACCCCTTGCGCGGCTTCGCGTGCCTCATCCACGTCACCGCCCTTCCCTGTTACGTCCAACGTTGTTCCCGGGAGCCCCCCACCTTCGCGCAAGGATAGGTATCCCTCCTCGACCATCCTTTGAACGAGATCGTCGAGCATCTCCGCAATTCGAGCCCGAAGCTCCTCATCCCCCTCGCCCTTGCCTCGGAGTTCCTGAAGCATTTCGGGCGTCAGTTCCCCGCTCTCCAGGAGCCCTCGCAGGAGAGCCTCCTTCAGCGAGTCGACGGAGGACGTGTCTTCGTCCCCGCTCCAACCCCAATAAGGGTGAAAATGCGGTCCTCCGGCGAAACCCCCATCCATGAGGAAATCGGAGAGCCTCTCCATGAGGGCTTCCAGATTCAGTGCGTCCAGGAAGCTTCCTCGATACTTGGAGTAGGTCGTAAACCGCATCGGGTGCGTGGACTCCGATTGGGGACGGGGGTCTGTGTGGAGTGAAGTCGGCTCTCATACCGCGCTGAGAGGGGCCGGTTCCGAGAGGGTAGGGAGGACGACTACCTTGGTCCGTCATGACACATCACGGCCCGACCAGTGAAGAGCGTGACTGCATTCGTGCTGCCCTCCTGGCCTTCTTTGCCGCGGCACACCGAGATCTCCCGTGGAGACACGATCGGGATCCGTACCGAGTCCTCGTCTCGGAGGTGATGCTGCAGCAGACCCGCGCGGAAACCGTCGCCCCATACTTTCATCAATGGTTGGAGCGGTTCCCAGACGCTGAGGAGGTCGCCAAAGCGAGGGAAGAGGAGGTGCTCAGGCTCTGGCAGGGCCTCGGATACTACTCGCGGGCCCGGAACCTGCACAGCGCCGTTCGCGAGATAGCGAGTCGATTCGAGGGGAGGATCCCGAGCGATCCGCAGACTCTCGAGACGCTCCCTGGGGTGGGTCCCTATACCGCCGGAGCCGTGGCATCGATCGCCTTCGGAGTTCCCGTACCTGCGGTCGATGGGAATGTGAGGAGGGTGCTTTCGCGCCTGATGGACGATCCCGCTCCTTCTCCCGCCACTCTCCGGGGTTGGGCCGCAAGCCTCGTCGATCCCGCAAACCCCGGCGACTTCAACCAAGCCCTCATGGAGCTCGGCTCCCAGATCTGTCATCGCGGTCGCTTTGACCGATGCTCCCGCGGTGGCCGAGAGACTAATCCGCCGGCTCACGCCAGTGGATCACGTGTTCACGCACCGCAGATTGCGCTACCTCCCCTTCATCTTCTCCATTCCGCGCGATGGTGGAGCAGCTGCGCTGACCGAGGATCGCCGTTGGGTGGATCACGCCGAGGCGGACAGACTGCCCATTTCGGTTGGACAGCTGCGGGTCCTGAATTGCGTTTTCTAGGGCCTTCACGCTCCCAGCGGCTCGAATCCCTGGAAGCCCTGTCCCGGACCCTTACCCGTCGACGACGAGTGCCGCGCTCTCTCGTAACCACCGTCGGATCGGGAGATGCGACGTTCGGCGACTAAGGCTTCGAGGATCAGCTCGCAGGCAGCAGCTCGAACGCCGGCCGAGGCCTTCTCGGAGGCAAGACCGACCGCCTTAACAAGATCGAGGAGGCCGGGGACCTGTTCAAATCCTTGTACGCAGGCCCGCGCAGCCGCGTCATCGGAAACTTGAAGTGCTCCACCCGACTCAAAATACTCTACGATCTCTTCCACGTCGGCGCCTCCTGCTCGCGTGTGGAACACCTCCTGCGCAGCGCGGGCAATGAGCTCGCTGGCGATCCGCTCCGCTCCCTGCAGCTCGCCGTCGTATTCCAGTTCGATCTTGCCTGTCATCATGGGAAGAGCCGCATAGAGGTCGCCGACACGAGGAGTGGCTTCCTCCTCCTCGAGTCGCAGCGCGCGTCGCTCGGCGTTTGACACAACTCCCTCGAGCACGGTGATCGGCATCCGCTGGCTCACTCCCGAGCGCTGATCCACCCGCTTGTCACCTCGGGCCAAGAAGGCGAGCCGCTCGACCATCTCCGCCACGAAATCGGGTACTGTGACAGGGACCGCATCGCGGTCGAACCATGCCTCCTGCTGAGTGATCGCAATTCCTGTCTCGACATCAATCGGATAGTGCGTCCGGATCTCAGCCCCGATCCGATCTTTCAGAGGTGTGATGATCTTACCTCTCGCTGTGTAGTCCTCGGGATTGGCCGTGAAGACCAGGAAGACGTCGAGCAACAGGCGGATGGGAAATCCCTTGATCTGGATATCCCCCTCTTGGAGGATGTTGAACAGGCCCACCTGGATCTTGCCCGAAAGATCAGGTAGTTCGTTCAAGGCGAAGATTCCGCGATTCGCCCTGGGGAGCAGCCCGTAGTGGATTGTGAGCTCATCCGAGAGAATGTGACCGCCCCGGGCCGCCTTGATCGGGTCTAGATCGCCGATGAGGTCGGCAACCGTAACATCCGGTGTTGCCAGCTTCTCCACGTACCTTCCGTCACGCGGGAGCCAAGAAATTGGGGCGTCGTCGCCCGCCGCCTCCACCAGCAACCGTCCGTCCTTCGAGATCGGTCGAAGGGGATCGTCGTTTACCTCACTTCCGGTCAGGACGGGGATCTCCGGGTCCAGGAACTCGACCATTTGCCGGAGGATACGGCTCTTCGCTTGGCCGCGAAGCCCGAGAAGGATGAAGTCCTGCCGGGCTAGCACCGCGTTGACCAGGCCAGGGATCACCGTATCGTCGAATCCCTGGATCCCAGGAAAGAGTTCTTCCCGGGAACGGAGCTTTGAGACGAGATTCGATCGCACCTCGTCCTTCACCGAGCAGGGACAGTGACCCGTGGCCTTCAGTGCTCCGAGGGTACGTGGCTTGGACGAAGGCATTGCTAGGTGGCGTTCACTCGCGTGTCTGGGTCGACCGAGGGGCGCCGCCCGCGATGGGGCTTCTGTCAACGAGTGTCGCGTAGGGCAGGCCCAGGCACGGCTCGAAATCACCGCACCCGTAAAGGGCGGCGTAGATGCGAGCGTATTGCTGAACGACCTTGACGTAGTTGCGAGTTTCCTGAAACGGGATGTGCTCCACGAACACGTTTGGATCGCGATACGCTGGCTCCTGCTGCCACCCACGCATCCGACCGGGGCCGGCATTGTAGGCCGACAAGACGTCCTCGGCCCTACCGCCGAATCTGCGAACCATATTGGCCAAGTAGCTGATGCCAAGCCGCAGGTTCGTTTCTGGATCGGTGAGGGCGTCGGGGGAATACGTCAATCCCAGGTTCCCCGCCACTTCGCTCGCGGTTGGGGGCATCAATTGCATTAGCCCCACCGCCCCAGCGGAACTCCGAATTCGGGCGTCGTACGCCGACTCTTGCCGTATCACGCCGGCCACGAAGAAGGGGTCCAGCCCACGCTCGCGCGCCTCTCGGACGATGATCTCCCTGTGCGGAAACGGGTGCACAATCCGGAGCAGGCGAAGGTTCCAACTTTCCTCGTCCGCCCGCAGCCGCCGACCCAGCACGATCGCTTCGAGAGGAAACCCTCCTTCAATCAGTGCTTCGGCAAGGTCGTAGCCGCCGTGAGACCTTCGAGAGAAGAAGCGGATCAGCCGATCCATCTCATAGGCGAACGAACCCGAGGTGGGAACGAATCGGTGGACCCGCAGTCGGAGGAGTGCGTTGGCGAGCTCAATGTCGGGAGGGGGCTCGGACGTTGGACCCGGTTGGAGATTCGCAGAAAGAACAGCGGCCCCGATGCGCTCCCCGGCGAACACTCCGTAGAAGGTGAGTGGGTCTTCCTCGTAGACCTCCCTCAACAGGGACTGGGCATCGGGTTCGCGCCCGGCCCGACCGTGACTGAGTGCTGCCCAGTATCCCGCTTGTTGGCGCCTTGACCCGTTCCTGCTTCCCTCAAGGTACTGTTCGAAGGTCCGGGCGGCAGCGAGGTAGTCCTGGGAGAGGTACAGCGTCGAGCCGAGCTGGACCACGGTTGTGCCAACGGACGCGCTGCCGACCCCCACCTGCAAGAGCTCATCCAAGAAACCCCGGGCTCGCGGACCGAAACCGGTCTCCAGCTCACGAGATAGGAGAGCGGACAGTCCCCGCTCAGCCCATGGGGAACTCGGGTAGACCTCAGCGAGCCGCCTGAGGGTCGACTCCCCATCGGACAGGGCCCCGCGTTGCAGCCTGGCCCGACCGGTCCAATATAGAGCCGGCGCCCGAAGCTCGAAGGGGATCTCGGCGCCCGTCAGTGGAAGCAACATCGCCTCGGCTTCCGAGAATCGACGCAGCTCGAAGAGGGCCTCACCCAACCCGAGACGCAGCCCCTCTGCATCCGCCGGAGCGGGGGTTTGGTCTCCCTCCACGTAGGGTGCGAGACGGGTGTGCGCTCGGTCCCAAGCTCCAGAGGCAAGGAGAGCCCTCCCTACCCGTAGCTCATCCGGACCCGCCAGCGGCCACTCTGCCCGATCGATGAGGGCAGCCGCCTCCCGCGCTCCCTCGAAGGTGCTCCCGTAGTCGAACGCTTGCTGCAGGTCCTCTCTGGCGCTCACCGAGTCGCCGGTCTCGAGCGCGAGCCTCCCCGCTCGGAACCAAGCCGCGGAGGCTGAATCCGGATTGCGCTCAACCAACGCTTGGCCTCTCGCTGCCGCTCTCGCGGCCGGTAAGTCCCCCGCTTGCTCATAGGCATCGGACAGGATGGTCCCACCCCAGCGGGACCAGTATTCCCCCCTTTGGTCCAGCTGTCCGAGGGCGGATCGCACCCCTGAGGTGTCTCCAGTGGGCGCCAGCAACTCTGCCAGAACCAGGGGTCGCCAGTCGGAAAGCGCGGGGAGAATCGCTAGTGCGGAGTCGGCAAGATGGGCGGCGTAGATCTGGTTTCCTCCATCCCATTCCGAGATGGCGTACTCGAGTCGCTCGAGGGCCTCTGCTTCGTCTTCTGGTCTTGGGCTCGGCTGCACCAGCTGCTGGGACAACCGGTTGGACTCAGGGAAGGACTGTCCGACCAACCCAATGGGCGAAAGCCACGGGAAGGTCGACGCAAAGACGACGCCGGCGAGTAGTGCCGACCCGAGACGTTCGGGACGCAGCTTGGTGTGCGTGTCGGGCGAAACAGGGCTCAAGCCATGCAAGCAGGCAACTCCTGTTTTTTTGTTTCCAAACCCCGTCGGGGAGCTTATTCGGAAGAAATAGCGTATCAAACCTACTATCACACGATCGGTGAACGGCGGCCAGTGATGGGCCACGCGGCTCGCTCGGGCTCCAGCCGACGTGCGCATACGGAGAAAAAGGCACCAAGGAGCGCCAAATTGGCAGAATTCGCGCCGGACCGGCACCTTTCTCGCGGCTGGATGGATGGCAGGAATCCTGCAGGTGATCAGCCGAATACAAGGGGCCCACTAGACCAGGTGAGGCGGTAGAACATGGGTGAACGGTTCGAACTCCCCGTCCTTCCTCTGAAGGATAGCATCGTATACCCCGGGGTCGCGGTACCCATCACGGCTGGCCGTGCTGGCACGGTCGAGGCGGTGCAGGCCGCGTTGGACGGCGACAAGCAGCTCTTCGCAGTGGCGCAACGCCAGAGTGTCGACGAGCCAGACCCTGAGATCCTCTACTCCGTCGGGACAGTGGTACGAGTCATCCAGGCCCACCGCGTGCGTGGGGGACTTCAGCTGCTGGTGCAGGGGGACGAGCGGGCCGAGGCGATCCATTATGAAGGTGGGGGCAAGCAAATGCTGCGGGCCCAGCTCATAGCGCTGAACCGTTTTCCCCCTCGCAACCCCGAAGATCCGGCTTTTCAGGCTTTGGACAAGGAGCTACGGGACAGGGCTGCTGAGCTCGGGACCAGGCGAGGCGTCCCGGCCGAGGCGTTGAATCAGCTCATCCAGGGTGTGGACGAGCCTGGCTCATTCGCCGATCTGGTGGCGTTCTATCTGGATCTGCCCACTGCCGATAAGCAGAAGCTCCTCGAGGTTCTGGATGACGAGGAACGCATGAGAAGGGCACTCGTTGCGGTGGAGCGGGAGCTCGCCCGTATCGAGGCTCAGGAGGACATACAAGCGAAGGTCCAGGAAGAGCTCGGGGAACGCCAGCGCGAGATGCTCCTTCGCGAGCAAATGAAGCAGATCCAACGTGAACTCGGCGATGAAGACGAGAAGCAGGAGATCGACGAGCTGCGGAGTCGGATCGAGGCGCTAGAGCTGGAGGAGGATGCAGGCGTCGAGGTGGACCGCGAGCTCAAGCGTCTGGAACGGACATCGCCCCAGTCCGCTGAGTATCAGGTGATTCGAACCTTCTTGGAGTGGGTTACGGAGCTGCCGTGGAACAAGCGAACCGAAGATAGGATCGATCTTGCGGTCTCTCAGGGAATCCTCCATGAGGATCACTACGGCCTGGAGGACGTGAAGGACCGGATCGTGGAGTTCCTGGCCGTGCGGAAACTGCAGATGGAGCGTAGCCCTGTACCAATTGAGGCTGTGGATCAGGATGTGGAGCCTCCCGAGACCAGTGACTCTGCGCCTGACGGAACCGATCCTCAAGACAGAGGGAATGGGGTCGATGTCGAGGGCGCCGTCCCGCAGTCCGAAGAGCGGGATCAGGAAGGGACCGGCGTGGCCGATGGCGTTGTGGACAGCGCCGAGGACGGCGAGGGCTCCGAGGATGCGGATCCTGGTGACGTTCCGTCGATGCCGAGCAAGGCAGGTGAGCTCGTAGGTCGGGGCCCGATCCTACTGTTTACCGGCCCGCCTGGGGTCGGCAAGACTTCGATAGCTCAATCGATCGCTCGATCGCTCGGTCGGAAATATGTCAGGATCTCGCTAGGCGGTGGCCGCGATGAGGCCGACATTCGTGGACACCGACGCACCTATGTGGGCGCGATGCCCGGGCGAATCCTTCAGGGCATGCGACAGGTCAAGTCGAAGAACCCGGTCTTCCTGCTCGATGAGGTCGACAAGTTGGGTGTGTCCTTCCAAGGAGACCCCTCTTCGGCGCTACTCGAGGTCCTCGATCCTGCGCAGAACTCGAGTTTCACCGACCACTATCTGGGGATTCCGTTCGACCTTTCGGAAGTTCTGTTCATCGTGACAGCGAACTACGTCGACAGAATTCCAGCGCCCCTTCTCGATCGCATGGAGCGCGTGGATTTCTCCGGATACACTGAACAGGAGAAGCTGGAGATTGCGAAGCGGTACCTTCTTCCCCGGCAGCGAACCGAGGCGGGTCTAGAAGAAGAGGAGCTCGAAGTCACTGATGAGGCGATCTTGGGCCTGACCTCGCAGTACACCCGAGAGGCCGGTGTGAGGCAGCTCGAACGAGCGCTCGGCAAGGTGGCGAGAAAGGTTGCCAGAAGGATCGCCGGTGGAGAGGTCACTCGGGTATCTGTGACTCCGGACGAGGTAGGGGGGCTGCTCGGGCGTCCGCGAGTCCACCCAGAGAAGATGCGTACTGAGGATACCGTCGGCGTGGCGACCGGGATGTTCTACACGCCCATGGGCGGCGACATCATGTTTGTAGAAGCGAGCGTGATGAGGGGTGAGGGCGGCCTGGTTCTCACTGGGCAGCTCGGAGACGTCATGAAGGAGTCGGGCAGGGCGGCATGGACCTTCGCTAAGGGTCACCATAAGACGTACGGGATTTCCGAGGAGCACCTGACAGGAACGGAGGTGCACATCCATGTTCCCCAAGGCGCGATTCCCAAGGATGGTCCGTCCGCTGGGATAACGATGGCTACGGCGCTGGTGTCGGCTCTCTCGGGCAGAAAGGTACGAAGGGACCTCGCCATGACAGGTGAGCTTACTCTAACGGGTCGCGTGCTCCCGATCGGGGGGGTCAAGGAGAAGGTACTCGGATCCGTGCGAGCCGGGATCCGCGAGATCGTCCTGCCGGCTGAGAACGAGGCGGCTCTGGAAGACATACCGGACGCAGTGCGGGAGACCCTCGTGATCCATCTTGTGCGCGAATTGGACGAAGTGATCCCCATCGCGCTAGAGCGGCCGGCTTCCGACAGTGAGCGAGTATCCGCTGCGCCGGCCACTGCCCTGGAAGAACGACCTGGGCGACTGGCGGAAACGGGCATCACCTCCGCAGAGTTGTCTGCAGGAACGATACGTCTTAGCCGGGACCGGCCTCTATGACCTCCCGGTCCACGTCGTCTTCATAGGCTCGAAAATTTTCCCGGAACATCTCGGTCAACCCAGCGGCCGCCCGGTCGTAGCCCTCGGGGTTCTCCCAAGACCGCCTCGGAGTCAGGATCTCTGGCGGGACGCCCGAGACCGCCGTTGGAACGTGGACTCCAAAGTGAGGGTCCGGCCTCGTCTCGATACTCTCGAGGCTGCCATCCAATGCCGCGCGCACCATAGATCGCGTCAAACCCAATGGGATTCGGTCCGCCAGGTCTGACCCCCCACCAGTCCAACCCGTGTTGATCAGCCAGACGCCGCTCCCGTGCGTACGTAGTTTCTCCCCGAGCATCCGTGCATAGACTCCCGGGTGGCGGGGGAGAAATGGTGCGCCGAAAGAGGCTGAGAATACCGCCTTCGGCTCGGTGATCCCCCTCTCGGTTCCAGCCACCTTCGCAGTGTACCCCGAAAGGAAGTGGTACATGGCTTGCTCGGGGGTTAGACGGGAGATAGGGGGGAGGACGCCGAATGCGTCACAGCTTAGGAAAACCACATTCCTCGGGTGTCCCCCCCTCCCAGGGACGATGGCGTTCGGGATAAAGTGGATGGGATAGGAGGCTCGCGTGTTCTCGGTGATCGAGGCATCGTCGAAATCGACCTCTCCCGTGCCCGCAGCCAGGATGACGTTCTCAAGGATCGTTCCGAACATGCGTGTGGCCTCATAAATCTCCGGTTCACCTTCGGGAGAGAGTCGAATCACCTTCGCGTAGCAACCACCCTCAAAGTTGAATATCCCGTCCGAGCCCCACCCGTGCTCATCGTCCCCAATCAGACCGCGGTCCGCATCCGCCGACAGCGTGGTCTTCCCCGTTCCAGAGAGCCCAAAAAAGAGGGCTGTATCCCCGACCGACCCAACGTTGGCCGAACAATGCATGGGAAGGATGCCTTGGTCGGGCAGCAAGTAGTTCAGTACTGAAAAAATGGATTTCTTGATCTCGCCGGCATATCGAGTGCCTCCGATAATGATGGTGCGTTCGGCGAGATTGACCACGATGAAGGCGCCTGATCGAGTCCCGTGCCGCTGAGGATCAGCCTGCATCTCCGGGGCGTGGAGCAGCACATAGTCCGGCGTCAGACCAGCCAACTCGGCTGGGGGGGGGCGGAGGAACATGTTGTAGGCAAAGAGCGTGTGCCATGCTGAGCTGGTGACCACCCGCACGCCGATTCCGGCGCTTGGGTCTCCAGCGCGAGCGTCCCTGACAAAGAGCTCACGATCGGCCAGGTGTTCAACCAAATCCGCCCTGAGGCGATCGTAGAACTGAGGGTCGAGCGGCACATTGACCGGGCCCCAGTCGACGGTCTGCGTCAGGGAGTCATCCCTTACGATGTATCTGTCTCCCGGGGATCTCCCCGTGTGCGGAGCCGTGTTGGCCGCGAAGGCCCCCAAGTCCGTGAGATTTCCCTCTCCCCGCTTTAGGGCATGGGTATAGAGTTGGGCCGGAGAAAGATTCCAATGAATCGGCATCGAAGACTTTATGCCATGGAGGCCGCCCTGATCGTGACTGGGAGTCTTCCCCGTTTCGGGGGAATCCGCTGGCATTGTGGTCATGGGCTATGCCCTCTCGGAGTCGGTGGGGTTGCTCGAGGTGAATCTTGCCATCCGCATCGCTAGGATCTCCGTAAGGTGCGACGAACGGGTTCTCGCGTCTACGGAGCGCGGAGCGGGTTAGAACCCCACAGGGATCCCCTTCCGCGACTTCACTGTATCTTGGAAGACAACCACGGAAATCCCTTTCCCGTCGCCGTCTCATCGGGACTCAATGCGTCTTCTCCAGCGACAGCCCCTTCTAATCGCTGTCTCCATATCCTCACTCTACTCGGCGACTGAGCTGTGGGGGCAGTCCTCGTGTCCTGACGGGGGCATCGGCGCCATCGTCATAGAAAACCGCTCCATTTTCGATCCCGCCGAGCTTCCCGAGGACGGGCGATTCCTTTGGGCGTACCGACTCGCCAACTCCGTCCACATCGCAACTCGTGAGGAGTTCATAGCCAACGCGCTTCTCTTCAGTGAGGGCGACTGCTTTGAGCCGGCCGCGCTCCGAGAGACCGAGCGGATTTTGCGCGAGTATCGATTCATTGCACGCGCCGATGTCTCGAGCGTACGCCAATCCGACGGCACTGAGCGCGTCGTCGTGAACACCCGCGACGAATGGTCGACGAAGCTCACGATCAACGTTCGCTTCGAGGACAGGTTCCGGTTTGAGGGTGTTTCACTGCTCGAGGAGAATCTTCTAGGCAAGGGTATCACCCTCGGGCTCTTCCGAGTCGACCGCGACGTGCGGCGAGACCTCGGGATTGCGATCGAGGTGCCTAAGGTGACCAGGCTCGGGCTCGATGCCCGGCTTGCCGTGAGCCGGACCCGCGGGGGCTCCGGTTTCGACGAAGCCTTGGTCTACCCCTTTCACGGAGAGAGCCGTGCTACAGCTGTTCGGCAGAGGGTGAGCCACCGCGATGATCTCTTCGCCTATGCGCTCTCAGACGACCCGGAGTTCTCGCACTTGGTGATTCCGGTCAGGATCGATGGGTTTGAAGCGTCGGGTGCGAGGCGATTCGGAGAGCCGGGAGATTTCTACATGCTTGGCGGCGGTGTCTCCTATGAGCGGGTGGCGGTCGGTCGCGCTGAGTCTGTAGAGGGCATCAGGCCCGAAGATTTTTCCGGCGGTGAGGTAGTGGGCACTGAATATACGGATCCCCTGCTTACCCAGTTGGGTACGCGAGAGGCCCTCCGGCTCAACCTTCTCTTCGGCGTTCGGCGGCTGAGATTCGCTGCGCGCCGAGGATTTGACACTGTGGACGGAGTGCAGGATCTCCCGGTCGGAAGCGAGGTGCTCCTTTCCCTCGGCCGGACAGTTGGGGATACGGGGCCGGACCGCCCGGGAGATCTGTTCTCTCGCCTCGATCTTCTTCGCGGCACGACTGGCGACAGACATTCTAGCGTGCTGACCGCGTCTGTAGAGGGCCGGCTCGAAGACTCGATCCTCGATACGCGACAGATGTGGCGTGACCTCTTTGTCGAGGGGCATGGATTCCTGTACCTGACAGGGCGCGGCTCCCCCCGACACACTGGACTGCTTCGCGTCGCCGTGCAGGCCGGGTGGCGAACGACAGGCCCGTTCCAACTCACGCTGGGTGGCCAGGACGGGGTCAGGAGCTATACGGAGAACCAGCTGCCCGGTGGACGGCGGGTCGTAGTTTCACTGGAGGACCGAATACGCGTGGGTTCATTGCTTCCCGAGCTGTTCGACCTCGGTATCACCGTCTTCGGCGACTACGGACGAGCCTGGAGCGGAGGGGCGCCGTTCGGAGTAGACTCCGGGTGGCGGGGTGCTCTCGGGGCCGGCATTCGCTTGGGCTTTCCCCCTGGAAGTTCTTCCGTGATCCGTGCCGACCTGGCCTTCCCGGTTGGCCCTGGGGCCTCGTCGCAGAGGCCAGTCCTTCGCATTACAGCACGAGAGTGGGTAGGGGTTCTGAATGACTTCCGCAGCCCTCAACTGGCGAGAGCCCGACGCGCTGGCATTCAGGGTCGTTACATCGGCGTAGCTAGGGAGAGGACCGTTTGGTAGCGGCGCACCCAGCCTGAACCGCAGCGATCCTTCGGATAACGACATCGGGCTAGACGGTCGCTGCCGCATTCTGTACAGCTGTGGAAAAAAACCTTTGACTCGCGATTCGTCTGTTTATAGCTTTCAAGTTCTTCGCCGAACGACACTGGGTGTAGAGCTTCAGTCTATCCCAGCTCGCGCAATGTTCAGGGCCGTATGAACTTGTAACACGTGGGTCTCCACCTTTTCTTCCCGTAGCCCTTTCAGCGAGGTAGCGCGGAACGGATGTTTTCGACCGCTCGCGGCTTAGACTCCTTTGACCAATATCTGCAGGATGTTGAAAAATACCCCCTAATACAGGATCCCGACGAAGAGCGAGCACTGGCGCATCGTGCTCGAGCGGGAGATAAGGAAGCCGCCGAACGGCTGGTCACGGCGAACCTCCGCTTTGTCATCTCATATGTGAAGAAGTACCAGGGCCGAGGTCTCGGGCTCGCGGAGTTGGTCTGTATCGGAAACGAGGGCCTTCTCAAGGCCGTGAAGAAGTTCGATCCCGACAAAGGAGTGAAGTTCATTTCATATGCGGTCTGGTGGATCCGGCAAACGGTCCTGCAGGCTCTGGCCGAACAGACCCGCGCAGTTCGAATCCCTCTCAATCAAAACTCGAACCTCGCCCGACTCGCCCGCACGAATACGGCTCTGACTCAACAGTTGGGACGGCCACCGACGGATCAGGAGCTGGCTGATGAGATGGAGGAGCCGGTCGAGACTATTCGAGCGCTCCGCAGGGTCGCGGCCAGTGAGCTTTCCCTGGATGCTCCAATCGATCGCAGTGATCGAGATAGCGCCTCCTTCGGCGAGCGATTCGCCGGAGTGGAGTCAGAGGACATCGAGGAGGATGTCGAGGCGATCGCGCGTCGGGATTTCCTCGAAACGATGTTCGAGAACTATCTCACGGAACGTGAGAGGAAGATCCTCTATTTGTACTATGGGCTCGACGACGGCGAAGAGCGGACCCTAGAGGAGATCGGGTCTCTTCTGGGTGTCACACGGGAGCGCATCCGGCAGATTCGGAACCGAGCCTTCGAGAAGCTCCGTGAGAGTCCCCACGGCGAATCACTTTCAGGCTTCTGGGCCACCCACTGAGGGAATGTATCCGGCGTGGTCACGCCGGCTCGGTACACTGAACTCACCCAACCCTCCCCTAAACTCCTGCTGCCTCCTCCATTTCAACCTCCGCCTCTCGGCGGGGCGAAAGAAGCACGAGCTCACGTACCTTAACTTCGGCTGTAGGGATCGTGACGCCGTCCCGCTCATAGGAATCGTACTCCAGCCGTCCCTCGACATACACCCGATCACCCTTGGTCACGAATTCCTCGGCGAAGAGAGCGAGACGGTTCCATAGAGTGAGGCGATGCCAGTCTGTGCGTTCCCTCTCGGCTTCTCCGCTCGCGCTTAAAACGTGGTTGGTGGCTAGGGACAGGTTGGCCACCTTCGTCCCGCTCTGCGTCTCGCGAAGCTCGGGATCCCGCCCTACATGACCCAAGAGAATGATCTTGTTCACCGAACGACTCATGACGTGTCTCCTCCATTGGCAGAAGTTGCATTGAGCCGATCTCGGGAGACGGCACCGGATCGACTGGCTGGAGGAAGAACATCGAAGGCAGGAGGGGGCGGTCCCATGGCAACGGGGGCCTTACCCCTTGCAGTCGTACCATGAAGCTCCAGTTCCGACATCTACTTTCAAGGGGACTGACAGATCCAAGGCGTGTTCCATATGCTGGACGACCATATCCCGGAGAGAATCCAACTCACCTTCTGCCACCTCGAACACGAGCTCATCGTGAACCTGCAGGAGGAGGCTGGCATGTAGGCCGAGCTCCTGGCTCTCCTCATAGATCCGGATCATCGCGACCTTGATGAGATCGGCTGCCGACCCCTGGATTGGAGTGTTCTGGGCGACTCGCTCTCCAAACTGTCGGACGTTCCAGTTCCGAGACTCTAACTCGGGGACATAACGCCTTCGGCCGCTCAAGGTCTCTACGTACCCCTCGTCACGCGCCATTTCGATCTGTCGGTCGAGGTAGGCTCGAACTCCTGAGAATCGCTCGAAATAGTCAACAATGAACTCGCGGGCCTCCTCCCTTGAGATTCCCAGCTGGCGCCCGAGGGAAAACTCTCCCTGTCCGTACAGGGTTGCGAAATTGATGGTCTTTGCCCGAGCGCGCTGATCGTCTGTTACCTGATTGATAGGCACCCCGAAGATGACCGAGGCCGTTTGGCGGTGGATGTCGATCCCCTCACGGAAGGCTGAGACGAAGGCAGGGTCACCCGAGAAGTGAGCCAGGATTCTGAGCTCGATCTGTGAATAGTCGGCCGCGAGGAAAAGGTGTCCTTTTTCGGGGATGAAACCCCTTCGAATCTGCCGCCCGATCTCGGACCGAATCGGAATGTTCTGTAGGTTCGGATCGGACGAGGAGAGTCGGCCAGTTGCAGCGACCGTCTGGTTGAACGAGGCGTGGATCCTCCCGCTTGTGGGGTTGACCAGTTTGGGCAGCGCATCCACGTACGTAGACCTGAGTTTTTCAAGTTGGCGATACTCGAGCAGGTGCCGAGGGAGAAGGTGCCCCCGGGCGGCGAGCTCTTCCAACGCGGACGCATCCGTCGACGGGCCCGTCTTAGTCCGCTTGACGACTGGGAGATTAAGCTGCTCGAACAGGACCTCTCGCAGCTGAGGGTTCGAGTTGATGTTGAACTCTCCCCCCGCCTCCTTGAAGATCTCGTCCCGAACGAGTTGAAGCTCTCGCTCGAGCTTCACGCTCATCTCGGCGAAGAAGGGGGGATCGATGCGAATACCAACCCTTTGCATCTCTGCTAGCACAGGTAGGAGAGGCATCTCCAGGGTACGGAAAACTCGATCCATCTTCTGTGCGAGGAGGGTGGGCTCGAATCGAGCCCACAGCCGAAGCGCCAGGTCGCTCGCCTCGCAAGCATGGACGCTGGCAGTTTCGGGCGAGACCTGCGAAATGGGGATTCGCTTCTTTCCCTTCCCCGTGATATCGGTCAGGGCGCTCGGAGTGCGGCCGAGAAAGTCCGTCGAGAGCACTTCGAGTGTGTGCTGTCGGCGGCCTGGGTCTAGCACGTACGAAGCGACCATCGGATCGAAATCGATCGCGCCCAGCTCAACCCCGGCCCGTTGAAGAACGATGAGATGGTACTTGAGGTCGTGTCCCACCTTGGCCACGCCTGCATCGCTCAGGAGCTGAACCAAGGGGGCCATCGACGAGTCATCGAGCGCCGGAAGGTTCCCGGGCGCACTAGACTCGCCCTCCAAAAGAGAGGCCTGAGGTGCTTCGTGTCGCAGTGGCAGGTAGACCCCCAATCCCTCCGACCAAGAGAGGGATAGTCCAACCAGGACAGCCTTCATCGGATCTGTCGAGGTCGTCAGAGTCTCGATGGCCACACGGCCTGACGAACGTGTGACATCAACTGCCTCCCGGACCTCCTCGATCTCAGTGAGGAGCCGGTAATCCAGCTCTCCACCCTCTGGCTCGATCGAGCCGGATTCCTCGCTGGAGAAACGCTCGATCAGTGAGTAGAACTCGAGCTCTCCACATATCTTTCTCAGGCGGTCGACATCCGGGTCGCGGACCTCAAGACGCTCCAAATCGAGCTCGACTGGAAGGTCGGTCTGGATCGTGACCAGCCGCTTGGAAAGAAGGATTTGCGCGCCATTCTCCGACAGGGACTCGCGCTTGGACTTCCAGGGGATCTGCTCCGGATGCTCGAGCAGCTTCTCGAGTGGCCCGATCTCGTTCAAAAGGCGGCGCGCCCATCCCGCACCGACTCCGGGTGCTCCCGGGACGTTGTCTGAGGCGTCTCCGACGAGGGCGAGGAAGTCCACCACCTGATTCGGTGCAATGCCCAGCCGGTCCATGGCATTCGTTTCATCGATCCACTCGGCGCCCACACCGGTGGGTCCCCCCCGCCCCGGGTTCAAGAGGTGGATCCCTGGGCCCACGAGCTGATGGAAGTCCTTGTCCCCCGAAACGACGACCGCCTCGATCCCGCTCGCCCTAGCCTTGAGGGCGAGGGTTCCAATAACATCGTCCGCCTCGTAGCCATCTAGTTCGACCACCTCGTCGTTGAATGCTTCGATCAATGCCCGAATCCGCGGGAGCGAAGCCCGCAGCTCGTCCGGCATCTTCTCCCTAGTTGCCTTGTAGTCTGGGTACTCCTTCTCTCGGTGGCTGAGACCGGAATCGAAGACCACCGCGAGATAGTCCGGATCGTATTCCTCCCGGATCGTCAGGAGGAAGTTGATGAAGCCCCACGGGGCGGAGGTGTTCTCTCCCCGGGAGTTGGTCAGCGGTCGGTTGATGAAGGCGAAGAAGGATCGATAGATGAGCGCGTAGGCGTCGATCAGGAAGAGCCGTGGGGGCGTAGGGGAAGCCTCGACCATGGCGCGCTCTTAAGAATGCTGGAGAAACAAGATGGCCTGCGGCACGCACGCCACCTGCGATCCGAAATCTTATCGCAGTCCGGATACAACAAGAGGGGCCACCCTGTGTTGGGGTGACCCCTTGAACCTAGCCCCCTGAAAGCGCCGGGGTTTCGCTTCAGACCTGCTTTGCCTCCATCGCGTGCAGGGTGTCGATCATTTTCTGCGCAGACTCGTCCATATCGATGACCAACCCATCGATCGTCGAGACGAAGTAGTTGTGTGCTATGCTCACGGGGATCGCGATCGCCAAGCCACTAGCGGTCGTAAGCAGCGCGACCTTGATGCCACCTGCCACGAGCGTTGCCTCGACTTCACCGGCAACCTCGATGGCCTGGAAGGCTATGATCATCCCAATCACGGTTCCCAAGAAGCCCAAGAGGGGCGCGATATTCGTCAGGGTCGCCAACACGACCAGTCCCTTCTCGAGCTTCGACATCTCCAGAAGCCCCTGATTCTCGATCGCCTTCATGACCCGCTCGGCTCCTTCACTGCGGCGCTCGAGGCCGGCGAAGAGGATGTTGGCGGCCGGGGAGTTCGAGTCACGGCAGATTTCCATGGCCTCGTCGATCTGGTGCTCCGCCAGGAGCTCGTTAACCGAAGTCAGGATTCTCTTCGTACCTGCGCTCTTCACGAGGAGCCCAAAGAACTTCCAGATGATGACGATGATGCCGATCGCCAGACAAATAGCGAGAGGCCACCGCATGAAGCCCATTTCATCCCAGGCAAACTGGATCTGTTGGCTGAGGCCCATGTCGGGCTGGTCCATCCCTGGGATCTGAAGAAGGGCACTGTAGAGTAGCGTTGTACCAACCAAGGGGACCTCCTGACTAGATGGTTGCCCTAGGTGCTTGCCTTGAGCTCGGCTCTGGACGGCAGACTCGTAGTTTTGAGAGATCCGATAATGAAATCAGCCCTCCGAACTGTCAAGTGCGAGACACCTGGCCCACGAGCTTGACGCACGCAGCTGCGTGGTCGCCGCCCTCGGGCTCGAGGGCCGGAATCACCTGTGTGCAGGCGTCATCCTTGAGCGGATGCCAACAGCGAGGGTGGAAGGGGCACCCGGGAGGGGGGTCAATGGGAGACGGCACGTCGCCCTCCAACATGATCCGCTGTCGCCGATCGGTCCGCCCCGGCTCAGGCCGTGGTACGGCGGACATCAGGGCCTTCGTGTACGGATGGCGGGGATCTGCGTACAGCGAGTGGACCGGGGCGGTCTCCACGATACGACCCAAATACATGACCGCCACTCGGTCGCTCACGTGTTCGACGAGCGCCAGGTCATGAGCGATGAAGAGGTAGGTGAGCCCGAACTCGGCCTGCAGGTCACGGAGTAGGTTGATCACCTGCGCTTGGACCGAGACATCGAGGGCCGAGACAGGTTCGTCACACACGATGAAGTCAGGCTCCACCGAGAGGGCTCGGGCGATTACGATCCGTTGCCGCTGACCTCCGCTGAACTCGTGGGGGTATCGGTCCACATGCTCGGGCAGGAGACCCACGGTGTCCAACAGCCCGATGATTCGGTCTCTCCTGGCTGCCCTGTCCCCCGCCAGCCGATGGACGCGAAGGACTTCCTCGAGCATCTGGCCAACCGTCATCCTCGGATTCAGGGATGCAAAGGGATCTTGGAAGATGATCTGCGCGCGACGTCTTAGTTGACGGAGCTCTAAGCGGCCCATCGCTCCGACATCCTCCCCATCGAAATAGATCTCGCCCTCGGTGGCTTCCAGCAGGCGCAAGATGGCCCTTCCGGTGGTCGATTTTCCACAACCGGATTCGCCGACGAGGCTGAGCGTCTCGCCTTTGAACA
The DNA here is from genome assembly GCA_965197485.1 of Longimicrobiales bacterium. GTDB lineage: Bacteria > Gemmatimonadota > Gemmatimonadetes > Longimicrobiales > Gaopeijiaceae > JAAXGI01. The sequence continues at coordinate 15,702 of CBDANG010000011.1, read as the reverse complement.
GCTCGAACGAAACTCCGTCGACTGCCTTCACGAAGGCTCGCGTACGGGGTAGGAAGCCTCGCTTGACCGGAAAGTACTTCTTCAGGTCTTTCACCTCGATGAGGGGCGCTCGGGCGACCTCGGTCATAAAGGAGCTCCGGCCGCAGTCCCTTCCTTGCGCCGTGCAGGCTCCTCACCAAGCCAACATCGGGCCGAATGTTGCGAATCTTCCGACCCAGTGGAGAGGACCGGCATCTCAGCCATACATCGATCCCAAGCGTGCGGGCAGCGGCTCGCGAACCGGCATCCCTCCGGCCAGCTCACAGGATTGGGCACGGTGCCCTGGATCGGACGCAGACGGGGACGGCCGGCTGACACGCTTGGGAGCGACTCGAGTAACCCCTCGGTATAGGGGTGTTGCGGCCGAAGGAATATCTGCTCCACCGTCCCTGATTCCACAATCTGGCCCGCGTACATGACGAGCACGCGGTCGCATACCTCAGCGATCACTCCCAGATCGTGCGTGATCAGGAGCACCGCCATTCCCCGACGCAGCCTGAGTTCGGCCAACAACTCGAGGATCTGGGCCTGGATGGTGACATCAAGGGCGGTCGTCGGCTCGTCGGCGATCAGTATATCCGGTTCACAGGAGAGTGCCATCGCGATCATGACTCGCTGGCGCATTCCGCCCGACAACTGATGGGGATATTCTCCGAATCGCTGAACTGGTTCGGGAATACCGACTTCTCTGAGCAGCTCGATCCCGAGTTTGCGAGCCTCGCCTCCGCTGAGCTGACGGTGAAGCACGAGTGCCTCGCGGATCTGGCTTCCTACGGTGAAGACGGGGTTCAACGAGGTCATGGGCTCCTGGAAGATCATAGCGACCTCGTTGCCGCGAATCCGGCGCATCTTACCCTTGGCCATGCCGACCAACTCTCGGCCACGTAGACGGATTGAGCTCCCAGGCATGATGCGCCCGGGCGGATCCGGCACCAAACCCATGATCGAAAGGGAGGTTACGGTCTTCCCGCACCCCGATTCTCCAACGATGCCGAGCGTCTCACTTGGTTCGATGTGAAACAGAACCCCATCCACGGCCCGAGCGATACCGACATCCGTGGAGAAGTAGGTTCGCAGGTCTTGGACCTCGAGGAGAGGCATCCGTCAGCTCCTAAGCCGGGGATCGAGTGCGTCGCGCAGGCCGTCGCCGGCCAGGTTGAACGACAGCACGACGAACACGATGGCCAGCCCAGGGAAGGTGGAGATCCACCATGCCCCCAGGAGATCACCTCGACCGGCAGCGACCATCGTTCCCCAGGATGGGGTCGGGGGCTGCACGCCAAGGCCGAGGAACGAAAGGCCCGCCTCGAGCACTATGGTGTCACCGATTCCGAGCGTCGCCGCCACGATCACAGGGGCCAGGGTGTTCGGCACGATATGGCGTAGGACGAGCCGAGCTCGCGAGAGACCCAAGGCCCTGCCTGCTTGGATGAACTCCCGTTCTCGGAGGCTTAGCACCTCTCCGCGCACGAGTCTCGTCGGTTGGGGCCACTGGGTGAGGCCCAGAACCGCCACAATGAGAAAAATGGACGGCTCGAAGAAGGCGATGATCGCAATGAGAAGAACGAGCCTCGGAAACGAGATCACCATATCCACGAACCGCATGACCACCGCATCGAATCTCCCCCCGAAGAAACCGGAGATCGCACCCAAAAGGGTTCCGATCGTCATGGAGATGCTCACCGCCACGAACCCAATGGTAAGCGAGATCCGAGCCCCGTAAAGTGCCCGCGACAGCACGTCCCGAGAGAACTGATCGGTTCCCATGGGGTGAAGCGTGGAGGGGGCAAGCATTCGTTCCGTCAAAAGGCTTCCTTGAACCACCGGGTCGAAGGGGGCCAGGAAGGGAGTGAGAAGCGCCACCAGGTAGAAGATCACCACGGTCATGCCGGCACCTACCGCGACCTTGCTCTTCCGGAAAGCCTGCCATGCAAGAGATAGCTGGCTTCGCGCGGAAACCGCGCTGGACTCTCCGCCCGCGCCCTCTTGCCGGAAGGACCAGGTCCAGATGGAAACGACGGTCAAGATCCAGGTTCCCAATGCGAGCCGGTGGTCCCAGGGCCCCGTAATCGCTCCCGCGAATCGGTCCCAGCGCGCGAAGGGGATCCATGCGAGCCCAAGCCACAGGAGGAGGACAAATGCCCCCCGGGTGACCCTGCCACGAAGAACTGGCCGAAGTCCCGGAAGCATTAGCGAAAGGAGGAGTGTTGCGGGCCGGTTTCCCGGCTTGGTGGCGCTCAGGCTCGCCCCGTCTGCGTTCCCGGGGACCTCAGTCATAGCGGATTCTGGGATCGACAAGCGCGTACAGGAGGTCCGCGACCAGATTACCCATCACGACCATCGTCGCGAAGATAAAGGTCCCCGCCATGACGACCGGGTAGTCGCGCTGGAATATCGCGTCGACAACGAGCCTCCCCATCCCGGGCCAGGCAAAGACGGTCTCGATAAGCACGGTACCGCTGAAGAGGTAGGGGAGCATCAGCCCGAGCAGAGTTACGATGGGGATCAATCCGTTGCGGAGGGCGTGCTTGAAGATGACCGTTCCCTCCGAAAGACCCTTCGACCGGGCCGTCCTGATATAGTCCTGACGGATCACCTCTAACATGCTCCCCCGCATGTACCTGGCTATTCCCGCCGCAAGGGCGAGAGCGAGCGATGCGGAGGGTAGGACCAGGTGCATGATCCGGTCACGGAGCTGCTCCCCCGGGCTCATGAACGGATAATCAACCGACGTCATACCGGAGGCCGGAAACCAGATCGGCCACTCCCAGAGGTTACGGGCGCCCAAACTGAAGATCAGGATGAGCATGAGCGCTAGCCAGAACGAAGGCATCGAATAGAAAAAGAGCCCCACTACGCTGAGCGAGCTATCTGTGAATTTGTTTTGCCGGACCGCCTGGAACACCCCTACTAGGATTCCTCCGGCAAAGGCCAGGACGATGGCGCACAATGAAAGGAGCAGAGTGTTCGGGAGGATTTGGGCGATGATGTCTCGAACGGGCTGGTTCCGCGAAAGGGAGACGCCAAAATCTCCCTGGAGCATCGATCCCATCCATCGCAAGTACCGGATATGCACGGGCTGGTCGAGGCCCATATTCCTTCGGATCTGCTCCAGGACCTCGGTCGTGATGTTGGGAGATACGAAGAAGGATGCAGCGTCCCCGGGTGCCAAGCTGAGGAGGAAGAAGACGATTGTCGCGATTCCAAGGACGAGCGGCACCGCGCTGAGGAGGCGGCGAGCCAGGAACGCGATCACGCTACGTGCCCCGCCGGGACGTCGCTCGGGGCAGGCCGGCTCATCTTAGGTCGGCAGGAATCCACCAGTCCTTGATGCTTATCCACTCTCCCCGAGCGTCCAACTCGACACCGCGCAACCGACGGTTCAGCCCTGCAAGTCGGTCGACATGGTAGAGGAAGGTGTAGGGCTGCTCCTGAACCAAACGATACTGGTATTCTCGCCACAGTGGGACGGCATCTTCCCGCTCCAGCACGAGCTGGAGCGTATCGATGAGCCGATCCAGCTCCGGATTCTGTGTTCCAGACCATCCGAAGGGTTGGTCCACTTCCTCGGAGTGAAAGAGATCGTGGTCATCAAGCCTGAACTCGGTCACCCAGCCAATGACGACCCCGTCGAAATCCCGGATCTCCGGCGTGTTGATCTGATTGAGGAGGGTGCCCCACTCCACAACCTGAGGAGTCACCGCGATCCCTAACGGCTGGAGCTGTGCCTGCATGATCTGAGCGATGTCCTCACGGTCTTGGTTCCCCAAATTGTACTTGATCGAGATCTCGAGCCGGTCTCCCTCGGCGCTCTCGCGTACGCCGTCCCCGTCGCGGTCCACCCATCCCGCCTCTTCGAGGAGAGCTTCGGCCCTCTCTGGGTTGTACTGTAGGGAGTCCCGGATCCCATCGTAGAACGCCCAATGAAAGGGGGGAACGCCGGCATTGGCCACCTCGCCGTAGCCTCCTCGGATCGCCTGCATGATCTCGGCGCGGTCCGTTCCGAGCGTGATCGCCTGTCGCACTCGCGCGTCGGAAAGCTGCGGGCGTCGAGCGTTCCAACCGACCAGGTCGTACTGGCGGAACGGAAACGACCTCAATTCCAGTGCTTCCACCTCTTCGATCTGAGGTGCCTGATCCGAGCTAATCGCAGGGTAGAAATCGATATTCTCGGTCAGGAGCTCGGCGAGTAGGGTCGTCATCTCAGGGATGACGCGGTACACATAGCGCTCGAGAAAGGCGGGGCCGCCCAGCCCCTCGGGGAACGCGGGATTTCGCACAAAGCTCCAGCTGGCATCCGCCTGATGACTCTCGAAGACGAAGGGGCCGTTCCCAACCGGGCACCGCGTTCCGAACGGATGTTGTCTAAGCTCAGCGGAAGGCACGTCCTCCAAGAGGTGGCCCGGCATGATCGCCGTCGCGCGCCATGGATCCAGGAACTCGGCGTGCGGTGCCACCGAGAACTGTACGGTGAGCGAGTCCAAGACCTCCACACCCGCCGCACCTTGGACGTAATGGGTCCAGAATGCGGCATTTGGGAAGGCGGTTTCTGGGTCGGTAACCTTCACGAAGGTGAACTGAACGTCATAGGCTGACGTAGGCGTTCCATCGTGCCAGTAGACGTCGTCTCTCAAGCGGAAAGTGAGAGTTCGTTCGCTCTCGTCAAAATCCCAAGACTCGGCGAGGTAGGGCCGTGGCTTGAAGTTCTCGTCGAAATCGATCAATGTCATCAGGTGAACGAAGTTCTGATGCTGGCTGCTGTCGTAGTCCGATGACACTAGGGCATTCATCCCGTTGGGCATCTCGCCAATGGTTCCCACGACAACGGTCCCTCCGTAACGATCTCCCACCGGCTGATCGAACTGGCTCAGGTAGGCGTCAACCCGCGGAAGGACCTCCTGGCAGAACTCGGGCAGTCCGGCAAGTGAGCGTCCGGGATCACCGCCTTCGCAGGCGGCCAGCCCGGAGGCCAAAGTCACGGACAACAAGGCAAATCGCATGGGAGTGGGGCACACGCGCGGATCTATGTCTGGTTTGGTCTCCGTAGAGGGCGGGATCCCCCTAAACACACAGGGCGCGAGCCTGGAGGCGATCACCGGCGCCAGGTCCACGTGGGGGATTCATAGTGAGGAAGAAGTGACTCCGCCACCCTGCGCTCGGATATGCGAATCCGGCCACGACGCCAGCGGCCACCGAGCGCCCCGGTCATGGCAGCCTCGATGGCCTGCTCTACCTCAGTGAAACCGAGGGGCCTCGGGACGAGCGCCGAGAGCGAGATCCCTGCCGAGCTGACGCCTGCCAGTCCGACCGAGGGAGCCTCGAGGAGCAAGGAGCCATGTTGAAGAAGGACATCACCAATCCTGGCCTGTGCGCTTCCGACGAGCTTTCGACCCGCCGCCTCGATCTCGCCGGCGACCGGCATTCCGAAACAGGCCCCGTCGTTCGGCCTGGGAGAGCTGCCGTTCCACCGCGACAGGTTGGCATGGACCCCGAGCGAGCGAATTCCCTCGAGGAGCGCCGCATTGAGAGTCCGATACGCCGACCGCGGTCCGCTGACTGCGCCGGAGGGAACCGCGACGCAGTAGGTGAGCTCGCGGTCATGAAGGACCTCCCTCCCCCCGGTCGGTCTCCGCACTACATGGCCGTCAAGATAACCGAGAGCTAGCGATCCGTAGCGATCTCTCGCGGACTGGTTTCGCCCCAGTGAGAGGGTGGGGTGACTCCACTGGTAGATCCGCAGCACCCCTTCGTTCGGCCCCAGGCATCGGGCGAGGGCCACATCGAGAGCCATGTTCCAGGGTCCAGATCCCGGTGCGGTCCGAAGGAGTCTCCAGTCGCGGGGCAGGGCCACTAGACCTCTGTCTCGGCGTACGATTCAACGGGTGGACACGCGCAGACCAGGTTCCGGTCGCCAAAAGCGTTATCGACTCGCCCAACCGCTGGCCAGAACTTGTTCCCTCGGGTCCAAGAGGTGGGAAAGACGGCCTGGTCCCGAGTATAGGGGTGAGTCCATTCCTCGGTCACGACTGCAGCTGCGGTGTGCGGAGCGTTCTTCAGCGGATTGTCGTCAGAGTCCATCAAGCCTCTTTCCACCTGTTGGATCTCGGTCCGAATGGAGATGAGTGCGTCACAGAAGCGGTCCAACTCCTCCTTGGACTCGGACTCCGTAGGCTCGATCATGATCGTGCCCAGGACCGGGAAGGACATAGTGGGTGCGTGGAAGCCGTAGTCCATGAGGCGCTTAGCGACGTCCTCGTCCGTGATTCCCGCCGATCTCCGAAACGGACGGAGGTCCAGAATGAACTCGTGGGCCACCCTCCCCGCCGGGCCACGATAGAGCACCTCGAAGTGGCTCTGTAGACGGTGAACCATGTAGTTCGCGTTCAGGATCGCGACCTCGCTGGCTCTTCGGATCCCGTCCCTCCCAAGGAGCGCGATGTACGCCCAAGAGATCAAGAGAATGGAGGCGCTTCCCCACGGTGCCGACGCGACCGCTCCAATCGCTTCCTCGCCGCCCGTAGGAACGACCGGATGATCGGGGAGGAATGGCGCAAGGTGCTCCGCAACGCAGATCGGCCCCATCCCTGGACCCCCACCGCCGTGTGGGATCGAAAAGGTCTTGTGAAGATTGATGTGACAGACGTCGGCCCCATAGTCACCGGGGCGACAGATCCCGACCTGTGCATTCAGGTTGGCACCGTCCAGGTATACCTGACCGCCATGGTGGTGAACCGTGTCGCAAACCTCGCGCACCTGCTCCTCGAAGACCCCATGAGTCGAGGGATAGGTGATCATGAGCGCGGCGACCCGGTCCGTGTGCCGCTCCGCCTTTGCCTGGAGATCATGGAGGTCAATGTTGCCCTGGTCATCGCAGTCCACCACGACGACCTCCATTCCTGCCGTCACGGCGGATGCCGGGTTCGTACCATGCGCGGACGACGGAATCAGGCATACGTCGCGCTGACCCTCTCCCCTGCCCTCGTGATAGGCCCGAATGACGAGAAGGCCCGAATACTCGCCCTGCGCACCCGAATTAGGCTGGAGCGAGACACCAGTAAGGCCGCTGATAGCCGCGAGCCACTGCTCTAGCTCCTCGATGATCTCCAGGTATCCTGCCGTCTGGCTCCCCGGTGCAAACGGGTGGATCTGAGCGAACTCCTTCCAGCTGAGAGCGACCATCTCCGTGGTCGCGTTCAGCTTCATGGTGCACGATCCGAGAGGAATCATGCTCGTGCAGAGTGAGAGATCCCGTCCTTCCAGGCGCCGGATATAGCGAAGCATCTTCGTTTCAGAGTGGTACCGATCAAAAACCGAGTGCGTCATAAAGGGTGTTTTCCGCCGTACCTCTTCAAAGAGGCTGTCCGGCCCACCCAGGAGGCTGGTGAGGAACTCCACAGACTCGAACTCCTTCCCCTTTCTATCGTCGAATAGCGCAAGAAGAGTCGCGAGATCCTCGGGCTCCACAGTCTCATCCAGAGAGATGCCCAGAGTGCCGTCGCCAAAGTCCCTGAGGTTGATCTCCGCATCGGTCGCTCGGCTCAATACCTCCTCGACTGTGGATGCCACCGGTCGCACGCGAAGGGTATCAAAGAAGTGGCGAGTCAAAACCTCGTTGCCCCCTCTCTGTAGCCCGGTGCTTAGCGTACGCGTCAGGTCGTGGATCCGCGTCGCGATTCTCCGAAGTCCTTCCGGTCCATGGTAGACGGCATACATGGACGCCATGACGGCCAGTAGGACTTGCGCCGTGCAGATGTTGGATGTGGCTTTCTCTCGTCGGATATGCTGCTCCCGTGTCTGCAAGGCCATCCGAAGCGCTGGATCGCCGGCTGCATCCTGCGACACACCGATGAGGCGCCCGGGGATTCCTCTTTTTAGCTCGTCCCGCGCGGCAAAATAAGCCGCGTGGGGACCTCCGAAACCCGGGGGGACGCCGAAACGCTGACTGCTTCCGACCGCGATGTCTGCACCCATCTCTCCTGGGGAGGTCAACAGGGCCAGGGCCAAGAGATCGGCAGCCACAGCGGCACCGGCGCCTGCAGCGTGTGCCCCCTGAATAACCGGACTCAGGTCTCGCACCTCGCCATCAGTGGTGGGGTATGCCAGCAGGATCCCGAAGACCGAGGCGTCGATCTGTCCCGCCTCCATACCTGCTACATCTGAGACTCGAACCTCCACTTCCTGCGGCCTCGCACGTGTCCCTACCACCGCGATGGTCTGAGGGTGACAGCCCTGGTCGACCAGAAACACGTTCCTGCCGGCTTGTGACCGATTCAGAAGGAGTGCCATGGCTTCGGCCGCGGCGGTGCCCTCGTCCAGGAGAGAGGCATTGGCGAGAGGGAGTCCGGTGAGATCGATGACGACGGTTTGGAAGTTTAGGAGCGCTTCAAGACGCCCCTGTGAGATCTCCGCCTGGTACGGCGTATACTGGGTGTACCAGCCGGGGTTCTCGAAGATGTTCCTGGCGATCACTGCCGGCGTCACGGTGCCGTAGTACCCCATCCCTATATAGGAGCGAAACGTTCGATTCTTCTCGGCAACGGCTCGCAATCGTGCCACGAGCGCGTGCTCTGACACCGCGCTGTCGATCCCTGGGAGGTCGTTGTTTCGAATCGATGCCGGAACGGCGTCGGCGATCAGGGCGTCGATCGACTCATATCCAAGCATCGCTAGCATCGACCGGGTCGCTGCGGGGCTTGGGCCAAGATGTCGATCGGAAAAGTGGTCGGTGCGATCTAATGTAGAGGTCATCTGGGTGGGCTCAGGCAGCTATTCCACCAAAGCCCGGTAACCTTCCTGATCGAGCAAACCACCCAGGGAAGCAGTGTCCTCGACCCTCAGGCTTATCATCCATCCCTCTCCATACGGATCGGTGTTTACGAGGGCCGGGTCCTCATCGAGATCGGAGTTCACGTCGGTGACCTCTCCGCTGACTGGGCTATACAGGTCACTCACCGCCTTAACGGCTTCGATGGTTCCGAAGACGTCCATCTTTCCAAATTCGGTGCCGATCTCCGGCAGCTCTAGGAACACGACATCCCCCAGCTCTCCCTGCGCGTAATCCGTGATCCCTACCAAAAAAACATCTTCCTGGTCGGTGGGCTTCAGGTATTCGTGATCCTCGGTGTAGTACAGGCCGGCGGGGATCTCGGTCATTCACGCCTCCGGGAGTGGACAGCAGGGTGGGCGGGTGGTGGACGCCCTGCCAATAGATATTTTCCCTTTGATCGGGTCAACCCGCCCGTCGCCCAAACCGGCCCACGGCTGGATTTACGCCGACTCCTTGAAGAGATTCCCTCGTCTCCTGCCGTCGGTAGCCCCGAACAGGGCGTGAAGGCGTGATGACGCACCAGTTCTCCCCTGACCCGGAGCGATAGACATGTTCGGAGGTCTCGGCGTGCTTGAAGTCGTCGTCATCCTCTTCCTGCTCTTGCTACTCTTCGGTGCGAAGCGCATCCCCCAGATTGCAAAGGGGTTGGGAGAGGGGATCCGGAACTTCAAGTCAGACGTAAAGGAGCCTGACCAACTAAGTAGCGGTGACGATTCCGAGTCCGGAGAAGAGGACGGGAGGAGCTGAAGTTTTCGGCAGTCCACCGTGGGTTCGGCTTGCCATCCTCTTCCTCACGGTCTTCGTCGACCTCGTGGGGTTCGGTATCGTCCTACCCCTGCTTCCCCTCTATGCGGACAGGTTTGGAGCTTCGGGCACCCAGATCGGGATCATCGTCCTTTCCTACTCGGCTGCTCAACTTCTCCTAGCCCCAGTTTGGGGGCGGCTGTCGGACCGATTCGGTCGAAGACCGATTCTGATCGTCGGGTTGCTCGGTTCTGCGGTCTCGTACCTCGTCTTCGCATATGCGGCCTCGGTGGTGGTCCTGCTTCTCTCACGGATCATGGCGGGGGTCGGTGGCGCCAACATACCCGTAGCCCAGGCCTACATCGCGGATATCACACCAAGAGAAAGGAGGGCCGGCAACCTGGGCCTGATCGGGGCCGCCTTCGGACTCGGCTTCATCTTCGGGCCGGCGATAGGGGGTGTGCTCGCACCGATTGCACCGGAGCTGCCCGGACTTGCGGCGGCGGGCCTGTGTGCTGCGAACGCCGTGCTCGCACTCATACTTCTTCCTGAGTCCCTGGTCCCAACCGAGCGGACCGAGCTGCGGAAAAAGGGGGGGTCGGGAGGATCGAGGCGGGCAGAGCTGCAAGTGATCATGAGGAATCCAATGTTCCTCAGGGCCCTCATTCTGTCCTTCATCTTCACAACGGCGTTCTCGATCATGCATCCGATCTTTCCCCTGTTCGCGGCGGGCCGATTCGGCCTGAACGAGCGAGATGTCGGATGGCTGTTCGCCTTCATAGGCGTGATCTCGGCGGTCATGCAGGGCGGCGCCGTGCGATTTCTCGTCGCTCGAATCGGGGAGGTGTCCCTGATCAGAGCCTCGGCTATCCCTTTCGTGACAGGATTCGTGGTGATCGGTTCTGCAGGGTCAATACCGATGCTCCTCGTTGGGCTTGCTTTCCTGGCTGTGGGCTTTGGGGGCACACTTCCGTCGCTGGTCAGCCTTCTTTCCCGCTCGGCGCCGGAGGAGCTTCAGGGCGGTTCTCTTGGGATAGGGCAGAGTGTTGGCGCCCTCGGCCGCATCGCCGGGCCGTTTGTTGCGGGGGTCATGTGGGACACGCTGGGAAGTTCGTCGCCCTACTTCATCGCGGCGGCCATTGGGGCGATCGCCGGGCTGTGGGGCTTGCGGCTGCAGCAGCCGGACTGACATTCCCATCATGCGCTTCCAGATCCTGAATCAGGTCGTAGTCGTACTTGATCACCCCCAGAACCTCGTGAACATCGCCGGGGCAGTCAGGGCGATGAAGAACATGGGACTCACTCGCCTCAGATTGGTCCGTCCCGACGGATTTGATCCGTGGCGCATCGAAGGAATCGCTCATCGCTCGAGTGACGTCGTCGAGTCGGCGATGCGCTTCGACACGCTCGAGGAGGCGGTTGCTGACTGCGTCTACGTGCTGGGGACGACCGCGAGAGCCAGAACGGCACATCGCAACTATGGACGGCCCCGGGCGTTGGCTGAGTCGCTCGTGGCGAGGGCGGGGGCAGGCCCAGTGGCCGTCGTGTTCGGGAGAGAGGATCGCGGCCTGACGAACGATGGGCTCGACCGCTGCGACGACATCGTGGTGATCCCCACCGATCCCGACTACGCGAGCATGAATCTTGCTCAGGCTTGTCGTTTGGTCGCGTACGAGATCTTCCTCGCTGCGGAAGGGGATAATCAGCCCCTCCCGCAAGGGAAGCGGTCGACAGGGTTTGCGACCCGTGGAGAACTGGAAGCCATGCTCGCAGCACTGGAGAGTGGCCTCGAGAAGATCGACTTCTTCAAAGCACGGGCCTCCGATAGCGTCATGCGAACTTTCAGGACGCTTCTTTCGAGAGCCGAGCCCGATCGGCAGGAGGCGGGATTGGTAAGAGCGCTCAGGTTCGAGATCGGCAACTACATAGATCGGCTCCTAGGGCAAGGAAAGGAGACCGAGCAGCACTCGGACTGACCAAATGCCAACAGCCGAACACACCTCAAATAGAGCCTCCCTAGGGGAGCGTTATCGGGTTCTGCTCGAAATCGGACACGCGGTCACCGGTACCCTCAAGGACGAGGATCTCTACGCGGCGATCTACCGCGAAACGGCACGGGTGATCGAGGCTGATGGATTCTACGTCTCACTCTACGACCCGGCTTCAGACGAGGCGACGGTCGTGTTTTGGGCGGACGAGGGAAAGGGACGACAGGCCCAGATCAGCTATTCAGGTTCGCAGAACCCCGTCATCCGCACGGGGAAAGCGTCGATGGTGTCAGATCATCTACGAGATCAATCACTTCTGGTGATCGGGGATATGGGCGACCGCGTCACCCGGTCCGCAATTTCGGCGCCGATGTCATCCAGGGGTCAGATCCTCGGCGTGATCAGTGCGCAGAGCTATCGGCCCCGGGCCTATACCAACTTCGACTTGGAACTACTGCAGGGAATCGCAGATCTAGCCGCGGTCGCCAGCGAGAACGTGAGCCATGTGGCGGAGGTGGACCGCCGGCGCCGAGAGGCGGAGAACATGGAGGTCATCGTTCGAGCGCTGGTTAGCTCGCTGGACAGGGAGGAGGTCTTGGCCCGCGTGGCCGAGGCTTCGCTCGATCTCTTGGAAGCCGACGGCGCCGTCGTATGGCTCCTCGAAGAAGAGTCGGCCCGGGTGGCCGCGAGTCAGGGTCCGATCGCCCCCGAAGTGGGTTCCCAATTTCCATTAGATGGGGAGCTCGTCCGCATCCTGACCGATCAGGGGCGACCTCTTCTCCTGGAGGACATTGGGGAAGAGAGCCAGCCGCTCGGTAATCGCCTCAGGAGCCACTTTCGTGCGCGGAGCGCGCTGCTGGCTCCACTCACCTTCGGTGACCGCGTGACTGGTGTACTTGCCGTCGGGGTAGCACACGACCGGGCTTTCGGAGATGAGGAAGCGCATCTCATGGAGCGGTTGGCCGGTCACGTGTCTGTGGCTCTGCAAAACGCCCGTTTGCACGCGAGCTTGCAGGCGTTGTCTCTGACAGACCCATTGACGGGGCTACCGAACCGAAGACATCTGGAGTTGCACCTTGGGCAGGAGTTGGCGGCGGCGCGGCGCGGACGAAGACTGTCTGTCGTGCTGTTCGATCTCGACAATTTCAAGCAGTACAACGACACGCTCGGTCACCTTGCGGGTGACGAAGTATTGAGTGCGATGGGAGATGTACTTTCTGACGAGACCCGTGCGATGAACCTTGTGGCCAGATACGGCGGGGACGAGTTCCTAGCCGTACTGTCCGATACGTCGCTTGAGGGGGCTCGGCAGCACGCCCAGCGCGTTGCCGAGCGAGTGGCGCGCCACCCCGCTTTGGGCCCACATGGAATCAGTCTGAGCGCCGGAGTCGCGGCTTACGAGGAGGGAACCGAGTCGATCAACGAACTCATTCGGGCCGCAGACGAAGAAATGTATCGATCGAAGGCTGCCAAGAGCTCGGAGTGAAGAGCGAGGAGTCAGAGCGCCAGCCAGTTCAGGAGAAGGTCTCTGAACTTCTGCGCACAGCGCGACGCTTGGCTTTTCGCGCTGGGGAGATCACCCTACGGCACTTCGGGGATCTTCAGGTCGCGGACGAGAAGGCCGACGGGACTCCGGTGACGGAGGCGGATCGCGAGGCTGAAACCCTGCTGAGGTCCGAGATCCACGAGCTGTACCCCGATCACTCCATCTTGGGCGAGGAATTCGGCGAACAGGTCGGCACAGCGCCCATCCGTTGGATCCTCGACCCTATCGATGGAACGCGTGCGTTCATTCGGGGCGTTCCGCTCTATGCTGTCCTTATCGGGATCGAGATCGAGGATGAGCCGCTCCTAGGGATCGCGCACTTTCCCGCGCTCGACGAAACGGTCGCTGCGGCCCGGGGCCAGGGCTGTAGCTGGTGGCCTCGAGGGGGTGAACCCCCCCGTCCGGCACGTGTCTCGAACATCTGCGACTTTGACAAAGCTCTAGCGGCAACGACGGATCCCGAGCGCATCCTCGTTTCGGCGGTTGGAGCCGGCTGGCGCACCCTCAGCGAGAGAGCTGAGCTCGTGCGCGGGTGGGGGGACGCATATGGACACATCCTCGTGGCCACGGGGCGAGCGGAGGTAATGATCGATCCTGCCCTCTCCTCGTGGGACGCCGCACCGCTCCTTCCGATCCTAGAGGAGTCAGGGGGGCGGTTTACCGACCTTGACGGGAATGGGACCATTCATGGAGGCTCCGGCGTGTCGACAAATGGTCATTTGCACGAGGCAGTGCTTGCCGTCCTGAGAGGCCGGATCTGACCTCTAGCCCCGCCCCGCCACAAGGGGCGAGTCTCAACCGGAGATCGGTTCGTGTTGGAACTCGGCCTCCAGCATCTCCGGATCCGGGGCTGGCTGCCACACCTGAATCACAGGAAAGGTCGCCAAGAACCAATGGGCGGCGCCTACGAAGATCCCTAGGAAGCCCAACGCAATGAGGGGCTCCCAGAAGGTGATCGTGGCGGTGCCGGCCTCGTGAAGGGAGGGGGCCACCAGCAGAAAGCGTTCCAGCCAGAGTCCGAGAAGCGCTAATGACGCCACGCCGGCGAGCCAAGCCGGAACGGTCTTGGGTTTTCGCCCAAGGAGGGCTGCAAAGGGGACTACGAAGCAAAGCACCACCACCAGAGCGGACAGAGGTCCCCATTCGGCTCCCGAGCGATGAACGATCCACTCCTGCTCCCACGGAAGCTTCCCGTACCAGATGACCAGGTACTGAGAAAAGAAGAGGTACGTCCAGAAAACCGAGAAGGCGAAGGTTAGCTTGCCCAGGTCGTGTAGCTGTAGGCCCGAGACGTGCTCATCGAGATAGGCGCTCCTTCTCCTGAGAAGAACCGAAGTGAGGGCTGTGGCTCCCGCGCCCCCCCAGAACGCGCCCATGAAGAACCATGCGGGGAACACCGTGGAGAACCAGTGGGGCTCGAGCGACATGGCCCAGTCGATCGCGAATATGCTCATGACCAGGGCATAGACAAGGACGAGCGCCGGAGACAGAGTCTTGAGTCGTGTCCAGCTTCGCGATTCCTCCGCTGCGCCACCGATCCAACTGCGGGAAAGCCGTCTGCGCCAACGGGCTCGCGACGCACTCCCTTCCTCGTCTGCCTCCCTCTCCGGCCCCAAGTCCGGTCGAAGCGACAGGTACATGAAGAGCAGGCTCAAGGAAAAGAGTAGGATCGCTCCGACGACATTCCGAGCGGTGAGGAACGGAATGTTCAGGAACGCCGCCTTGTTCTGCACGATCTCGTCCGTCGCCATCAGCTCGATCCACGGGAAGTAATCCTCCCGCAGGGTGAGCATAGGCAGTAGTAGAACGAACGCGAAGGGAATGAAGGCTCCAAGTGCGAGAGAAATGCGTCGCACGGACCAGTTCCATTTGGCCTTGGTGATGACAGTTGCCGCGCAGAGAATCACCCCTCCCTGAGCTATGCTCGTGAAGAAGAGCCAGTTGGCCACATAAGCCTGCCACGCGCGTTCGGGATCCGATCCCAGGAGCGTCAAGAACGCAGCTGCACCCACCAGCAACATTCCGCCCGCGAAAAGAATCCCGCTCTTGTCGCGGGTCAGGTAGCGGGCCGTGAGCTCGGAGGGGATCGGGATATCGTGCAACTTAATTGTCCTGGGCGGCCGGCTCAGCGTCCTGAGCTGCGGGCTCTTCCTCTGGCCCCGCCGGCTCCTCCTCCACTTCCGCAGATTCCGCCTGGCTTTGGAGCTGTCGGACGTAGTTCACGATATGCCATCGGTCGTAGTGCGGAATCTGATGCCCGTACGCGGGCATCGCCCCCCGACCGATCCGGATGAGGGTATAGATGTAACCGTCCGCGAACCCCATGGCCTGGGGCGTCGTCAGGGAGAACGAAGGCATTCCCGAGCGGGGTCACAGGACCGTCCCCCCCGCCTCCGCTTCCGTGACATGGCTGACAGGAGCGATTGAACATTGTCTCGCCCCGTGCAAGCGATGCGGCCGTAAACGCGATGGGGTTTGGGATCCCAGTAATCTCCCGGCGCCTGTTTGAAGTAGCTGGATGAGGGTTGCCGGGGGGGGGATCACCGCGACTTCCGGTT